>NZ_JAHBAV010000167.1 GCF_018390595.1 Dietzia massiliensis | reverse complement strand
ATTTTCTACTAATAAAGAGGAATAAATCCCTCATATTTATATAAAATCATAACCACGCCTAAAAGACAATGTCATTAAGTTAAGGATATATTGAGGCGGAAGATTTAATAATAAATCCCGCCGCTCTTTTTTTGATTTTTTTCTGTTCAAAGTATTGACAAATCTTCACATATGTGCGGCTTATTATCAACGATAAAGAATTGATAATAAGCCTTTTGTTTATAGGTAGAGAATTTTGGAGGTACTGCTTATGAACAATGCAAGACATTTAAAAAAAGTTTTATTACAATCTATTTCCACACTTTCCCAACAAAAAGAAAAGTTCCTTTTCAATCCTCGTGTTGATTTTACGAGAAAAAGAAAACTTTCTTTTGATGAATTAATCAAGTTCGTTATCTGTATGGAATCAGGCACTATCAAAGATGAACTTTATAAATATTTTGGTTTATCAGGCAATGGCGTAACTGTATCTG
>NZ_JAHBAV010000166.1 GCF_018390595.1 Dietzia massiliensis | reverse complement strand
GATCTGGCTGCTGCCGCCGCTTTCCTGGGCGTGGCAGGGCATGATCTTCGCCGTCCTGACCGTCGTCGTCGCCTATCTGTGGTGGTACTGGCTGCGCCGGCGCCCGGCGGCCGCATCCGGCGGTTCGCCGGTGCTCAACCAGCGCAACCGCCAGCTGATCGGCACTCGCGCTACGCTGACGGAGCCGATGCACAACGGCATGGGGCGCATCAATATCGGCGCCAGCCGCTGGCGCGCGCAGGCGGCGGAAGATCTGCCCGCCGGCACCGAAGTGGAAGTGGTGGCGGTGGAAGGGGTCACGCTGGTGATCCGCGCCATCGGCCGTTAATTAGAACGACAGCATCCCGCCAGGTTGTTGATGATGGGGCACTCTGCCCCCTCGTCGCCCGGGCATTGGTCGGCCAGCGTCACCAGGCGCTGGCGCATTTCGCCCAGTTCGCTGATGTGCCTGTCGATCTCCGCCACCTTCTGCAG
>NZ_JAHBAV010000165.1 GCF_018390595.1 Dietzia massiliensis | reverse complement strand
CTGAAAAGCATGGGCTTCAACTCGGCGGCGGCCATTCACACCATGACCGAAGCGATGCGCCATGCCTACATGGACCGCAACACCTACCTCGGCGACCCGGAATTCATCAAGAACCCGATCGACCGGCTGGTGAGCAAGAGCTACGCCGAGCAGATCCGCAAGAAAATCGTCGCGGACAAGGCCACGCCGTCGGAAAACGTGCAGCCCGGCATGGAACCGCATGAGAAGCCGGAAACCACCCACTATTCGATCGTCGATCACGACGGCAACGCGGTCTCCACCACCTATACCGTCAACGGCCGCTTCGGCGCCGTGGTGATCGCACCGGGCACCGGCTTCTTCCTCAACGACGAGATGGACGACTTTACGGTCAAAGTGGGCGAGAAAAACCTGTACGGGCTGGTGCAGGGCACCGCCAACAGCATTGCCCCCGGTAAGCGCCCACTATCGTCGATGAGCCCGACGCTGGTGACC
>NZ_JAHBAV010000016.1 GCF_018390595.1 Dietzia massiliensis | reverse complement strand
GAGCTAGCCAGGGGGCGGGCTGGGCTAGGAGACTGCTGAACAAGGCGCTATTGGGGTTGGCGGTCGTGTGAGCGGCGGGCCCGGGCGTCACCGGTGGGATGGCGAGCGGCGTTTTAGGTGAGCACTCTGGGTGCGACGACCGAGGGCCTTCGGTCCACTTGATGTGATTATGCGCGGTCTCACCGGCCATCGGCGAGAGGCGGCTCCCTAACTGCTGGTCAGGCCAGGGCCCAAGCTCCGTTCTGGTGGGTCAGGCCCATGGCTAGCAGTCGACGTAGGTTGAGGGCGGCGGCGCGGTGGTGGAGCCAGCTGTTGTTCTTATCCACCCCGCGATAGGGCACTCGTCGGGCGCCTCGGGTGAGCCAGGCGATGGAGCGTTCCACCATCGGGCGATGCTGCCGGTAGGTGGCCCGGAAGTCCTCGCCCTGTGCGCGCTGGCGGTGCTGGCGTTGCAGCACATGGTGCTCGCCCAGCAGCACCGAGCGGCCGGATTGTGAGGTGGTGCACCGCTGGCGCAGCGGACACTGCCGGCAGGCCGCACCGAACTTCGCCCGGCCCTGCGGCGACACTGTCCGCGTGACATCAGCCGGGCAGGTCAACGTGTTTGCCGCGGCATCGAAGGTGAAGTCATCCAGACCAAACCCGCCCTCCACAGCGGGCCTGGTCGGCCAGGGTTTGACCAGGGGCAGCCACTGCTTTCCGGCGAGGGTGGCCAGCATGTCTCCGGTGGCGTACGCCGAGTCTCCGAGCACTTCAATGTGTTCGACGTCTGTAGTGGTGGGATCTGTGGTCACCAGGTCCGCACCGACGGCGGCGTCGGAATTGTCCGGACCGCTGGCCCGAGTCAGCCGGGCCGCAGTGTCAGCCCTGGCGGCGGTTCGTCACGGCACAGCGGGCGCTGTCGATCAGCGCGGACTTCTCGGACTTCGGCTCCGACCTCGGCGACCTGGTCAAGCGTCTGCGCGCCGGCGGGGCGAGCGTGGAGAAGGACTTCCCGGCCTACGGGCGCACCATGCGGCGGCTGCTGGGCATCCGATCCGAACAGGCCATCGAGCTGTTCCACCAGACCATCTCCATGAAGGCGGTCGGGGACCTCAACGACTTCGTCCGCGTCCACATGCTCGAGCCGGCCGACGCAGACGAGAAGGTGGACAAGATCCTCGCCCACTTCGAGGACCTGACCAAGGCCCACGAGGCCGTGCAGCGTGCCCGCGCGCAGCTCGACCTGCTGGGCCCGCTGGTGGAGTCGGCGCAGAAGTACGACGCGGCGGTGGCGGCGCGGACCTCGCTGCAGGAGGAATCCGTGGCCGTGCGCCCGTTCTTCGCCGACCTGCGCATCGCACTGCGCACCGCGGAACGGGAGCGACTCCGGGCGGAGATCGCCGGTGCCACGGCGGACCTGGAGCGGATCCGCGGCGAGCAGGTCGCACTGACCGTGGAACGGGACGAGCTGATCGAGGCCAAGGCCCGGGCCGGCGGGGACCGCATCGGAGAACTGGAGCGCGAAGCCCGGGAGGCGCGCGCTGCGGCCGAGGACCGACGTCGCCGTCGTCAGGGGTTCGACGCGACGGTGACCAACGCCGGCCTGGGCGAGGTGTCCGACGCCGGCGGCTTCGCCTCCCTGGCCACCGAGGTGGAGCGGCGGCGCGCGGAGCTGGAGGCGGAGGCCGCGGAGATCCAGGAACGGCATCGTGCCGCCGTACTGGACCACGGGCGGCGGAACACCGAGCGCAGGGAGATCGCCGAAGAGCTCGAGGAGCTGGCGTCGCGGCGCAGCAACCTGCCTCGGGAGCAGCTGCAGGTGCGGGCCGAGCTGTGCGCAGACCTCGGGATGAACGAGGACGAGTTGCCGTTCGCCGGCGAGCTGCTCGACGTGGCGGAGGAGAACGCGGTCTGGCGCGGCGCGGCCGAGCGGGTGCTGCGAGGATTCGCACTCTCGCTGCTGGTGCCACAGGGTCGATACGCGGATGTGGCCGGCTGGGTCAATGGTCGGCACCTCACGGCGCGGCGCGGCGACGGCTCCAGGTTCGGCGTGCGGCTGGACTACCTGCGCGTCCCCGAGCGGCACGTGGCGCTCCAGCTACCCGACGCAGCCGGACTGCTGCTGGCGGACACCATCGAGATCGCCGAGACACCCTGGCGCGACTACCTTCGCACCGAGCTCTACAGGCGTGCGGACCACCGGTGCGCCGAGTCGATCGAGGAGTTCCGGGCAGCCGACCGCGCCGTGACCAGGGAGGGCAGGTGCGCTCGCGGGAGCACCACGTCAAGGACGACCGGCGGCGCGTGGACGACCCCCGCGGCTGGGTGATGGGCTGGCGTAATGCGCGCAAGATCGAGGCGCTCACCGCGCGGCGGGAGGAGCTCACGGAACTGGTGGCCGAACTCGCCGAGGTCGTGGACGAGCTCGCCGACGTGCAGCGGGTGGTGACCGGCCGACTGCAGGCTCTGGCGACGCTGGCTGCCTACGACTCGTGGCGGGACCTGGACTGGGCCCAGGCGCTACAGCGGGCCGAGGCGGCGGAGGCCGAGCGCGCACGATTACTCGACGGCAGCGACGAGCTGGCGGAGATCGAGCGGCGCATGGAGGAGGTGGGCCGGCGCCTGGGCGAACTCACCGACCGGGAGCGTGAGCAGGTGGGCGCCGTGAGTCGTCTGAAGACCCGCGAGGCGCACGAAGCCACGCAGATCCAGCGCGACGGCCGCGTGCTGGCCGAGCTCGAGGCGGCCCAGGCCGGGGCGCTCGACGCCGCGCGTGCGGTGTTCCCGCGGATCGAGGTCCGGCTGGGCTCGGTCCCCGCGACTGCCGACGACGCGACCGACGCCGAGTCCCGGATCCGCGACGCCGTGGCAAGGGAGACCGAGTCCACGCAACGCGAGATCAACGGGCATACCACCGGCCTGCTCCAGCGGATGGGGGAGGTCCGCCGCCGGTGGCCCGAGCAGACCACCGAGATGGACGAGTCGGTGGAGGCCCGCGGTGAGTACGTGCGCTTCCACGAACAGGTGGCGGGCGACGACCTCCCGCGCTTCGAGGGCGAGTTCGCCCGGCAGCTGCGTACCAACGCGATCCGCGAACTGGGCGCGTTCAACAGCTGGCTGCAACACCAGGCCGCCGAGATCCGGGAGAAGCTGGACCGGATCAACGAGGCGCTCGGCGCGATCGACTTCAACCCCGGCCGGTATGTGCGACTCGACCCCGAGAACACGGTCAACCAGGACGTCCGTGACTTCCGCGCCGACCTCCGCGCCGTGACCGACCACGTCCTGGGGGAGGACGAGCAGTACTCCGAGGCGCGCTACGAGGAGGTGCGACGCATCCTCGAGAGGCTCCGAGGCCGCGAGGGCCACACCGAGACCGACCGCACCTGGCGGGCCCGCGTCACCGATGTCCGCAGCTGGTTCACCTTCTCCGCCACCGAACGCGACCGCGACACCGACGAGGTGTGGGAGTTCTACCGCGACTCGGACGGCAAGTCCAGCGGCCAGAAGGAGAAGCTGGCGTACACGATCCTCGCGGCCTCGCTGGCGTACCAGTTCGGGCTCGACTGGGGCGTCGACAAGGCCGGCGACTTCCGCTTCGCCGTGATCGACGAGGCCTTCGGCCGCGGCTCCGACGCCTCCACCCGCTACGCCCTGGACCTGTTCGCCAAGCTGGGCCTCCAGCTGCTCATCGTGACCCCCTTGCAGAAGGTGCACGTGATCGCCCCGTACGTGCAGGCGATCGGGTTCGTCAACAACATCGAGGGGCGCTATTCGCAGGTGGTCACCATGACCACCGAGGACTACCTCGAGCAGAGCGGCCGGTCATGATGCCCACCGCCCCGCGCCGCTGGCGCACGCCCGCCGACATCTGCGCCGCCGTCGAGCGGCGCTGGAAGGACGGGTCGCTCCTGCGGGCCCACGCGCGGGGCGAGGCCTTCCCCGTCGTCGACCTCCCCCTGAACGGGCCGCGGGCAGGTGAAATCGGGGACCGGCTCGGCGAGGTCGAGGAGTGGATGACCTCTCTCGAAGTCGGCAGCCGCGCCGGCACCCGCTACGGGCTCGTCCACACCGAGGTCGGTGGGCGAGCTGTCGGGCGCAACCGCCTTCCCGCCCGGGCCGTGATCGGCGATTTTGCGCAGGCCTGGGCGCTCCTCGGAGTCCGAGACGACGTGGCGGCCTACGAGGGCATGCTCGCCGCCGCGGACGAGGAGAGCAACCCCGCGGTCCGCGCCTGGCTGCTGGCCAAGCCGCTCACCGCGCTCCGTTACGCGCCGGAGTGGCCGCAGATCCTCGCCGCCTATCACTGGCTCAGCGCAGCCCGCGACAGCGGCAGGTACCTCCGGCAGATCGACGCGCCCGGCGTGGACACGAAGTTCGTGGAGAACCGCCGCGGCGTGCTGGCCGCGCTGCTCGGGGTGTCCGGCACAGCCGCCGGGTTCCTCCGCGACCTCGGCCTGGCGGTCAAGCCGGAGTACCTCCGACTGCGCGTCGCCCCAGGGCTGCTCGACCTGCCGGCGACCGAGCTGTCCCTGCGGTGCGAGGAGCTGCCCGGGCTCGACCTGCCGATCCGCACGGCGGTGATCGTGGAGAACGAGGTCACCTACCTCACCGTGCCCGTGCCCGGCGACGGTGTGGTGATCCGGGGCGCCGGTTTCGACGTGGCCCGCCTCGGCCGCTGGCCCGCGCTTGCCGGGGCCGAGGTGCATTACTGGGGCGACCTGGACACGCACGGCTTCGCGATCCTGCACCGGCTCCGCGCCCACCTGCCCCGGGTCTCGTCCTTCCTCATGGACGAAAAGACCCTTCTCGCGCACCGCGACCGGTGGGGCAGCGAGTCCGCGCCGACGCACGTCGCGCTCGGACTACTGACGCCCGCCGAGGCCGCGGTCTACGACGACCTGGTGACCGACCGCCACGGCGAGAGGATCCGGCTCGAGCAGGAGCGGATCGACTGGGCGTGGGTGCTCGGCCGACTTCCAGGCTCGCGACACGGCCCTTAGCGGGACTGGGTCGCGTGGTTTCCACCCTCGGTGATCATCCTGACGATCAGAGCCGTCATGAGGTCCTTCTCGCGCGGGTCGCTCATGGCGACCAGAAGTGTGATCGCCGCGAGCGCGTTGTTCGAGATCGCCGGACTGCCCCGGGCGCGGTCGAGGATCCCGTTGCGTTCCAGGAAGGTGACGAACAGCGCTGCCGCACTTCGCTTGTTCCCGTCGGAGAGCGGGTGGTCCTTGACCACGAGGTACAGGAGATGGGCGGCTTTGTCCTCGACCGTGGGGTACAGGTCCTGCCCAGCGAAGCTCTGATAGAGGGCGGCGAGGATGCCGTCCAGTGCGTCGCCACGCTCGTTGCCCAGGAGCCGGTCCTCAGGGAATTGGAGCGCGACCCGGTCTATGACCCGACGAGCCTCGTCCAGCGTGAGCGTCCATTCCGGCACGGCACTCGGTGCCGGGTCGAGGCAGCCCTCGTCGTAGTCCCGCAGAAGCGTGAGCCCAGGAAGATAAGCGGCGAGAACGTCAGCGACACCCGCGACCAGCGCGTCATCGGAACGGGCCAGGATCTGCACGACGGAACCAAGTTGCTCCAACCTCCGGGAGTTCAGCGTGTATCCCTGGACAAGATGCTCTCGCAGACGTGCAGTCGCCCACATCCGGAACCGAGTGGCCGTGCGGCTCTTGACCCGGTATCCGACGGAGATGATGACGTCGAGATTGTAATGAGACACGTCACGAGCGACCCGCCTCGGGCCCTCGAGTCGAACCTGTCGGAATTTCCGACAGGTTGCTTCTTCGATGAGCTCGCCCTCGTCGTAGACATGCTGGATGTGCTCCACGATGTTCGTCCGCGAACTCTGGAACAGCTCGGCAATCTGCTGCTGACTGAGCCAGACGGTGTCCGCCTCGAACGTCACCTCGACGGCGGGCAGGCCGTCTTCTCGCTGGTAGAAGAGTATTTCTCCGGTGCGCTCAGTGCTCATGTCCCGCATCATTCCACGACGGTCGGACACCGCTGGCTCCAGTCAGTCCAGCACGAACTCCCACTCGATCCAGCCGCGCCCGCGGCGCCCGTCGGAGGCGGCGAAGTCCGCCATGGCGCGCACGAAGTGGGCGACCCTGCCCTCCTCGGAGACCAGCAGGATGTTGCCGTAGGCCAGCGGCTCCACGGTGAAGCTCAGGTCCACGTCCGCGAGCGTGAACTCGGCGCGGGTCAGGCGGCCGTCGCCGTCGTACTCCTCGATGCTCGACCCCTCGCCGAGCTCGGTGATCGCATCGCCCTTCTGGACGTAGCCAAAGGCGAAGGGCATGTCGCGCGTCACCACCGAATGGACCTTGGTCCCGGCGGTGAACCCCTCGCCGTCATCGAGCCGGAAGGCGTTCCACATCCACGGCAGCCCCCACCAGTCGCGGTTGGCCCACGAATGGTCGCGCTGACCGTCGCCGGCAAAGGGGACCTCCTCGCCGTCGATCGTCACGGTGCCGGTGACGCGGCACGGCATCTCGTAGCGGGTGGTCACGGTCCACTGGTAGTCGATGCCGTCGGTGACCCACGTCAGCTCGGCGCGCACCCGGGTGGGCGTGCCGGGCTCGCCGCGCAGGATCGCGCCGGGGTCCGGGTAGGTGTGCGCGGTGCCGTCGACGACGACGCGATACGTCCGTAGAGGCTCGACGGTCTCGAAGGTGGCTGTGTAGTCGCCGGCCTCCACGGTGTACGTCAGCCCCTCGCGGACCGGCAGCGGCGCCTGCGGATCGGACAGGATGATCGACGGCATCCCGGGACGGACGATCGCGGCGGGGGAGCCGCTGCTGCTCGAGGTGGAGACCCTGGGCTTCGTGCCCCTGGCCCAGGGCTGCGGCTACGTGGGCGACACCCGCTGGACGCACGGGCAGTGGAAGGGCCGCGGCTGGTCGGAGTCGGTGGAGTACGACCTCACCGCACCCGAGCACGTCTCGATGTTCCCCTACGGCGTGCTCGACCACATCGCCCGCGCCCGGCTCGGCAGCGACGAGGGCTGGGGCATGTTCGAGCACGCCTCCATGGGCCGCCACGACCCCTCCGGTTTCCGCGACTACCTGCACATGGCGGAGTGAGGGGCCGGGGCGCACTGAGGGCCGGAGGCGGCACGTTTCCTGAGAAATCATTGACCATCGGGAACATCCGTCAACTCCGGCGCGTTCCACATGTACGAGTGATTCGTCGGTGACCCGGCGGGGACTCTCGATACCGACCTTCCCCGACAAACTCGAAGGGACCTCGATGCGCAGCAGCAGCAACCCGGTCTTCAGCTCACTGTCCGAATCCAGTGCGCGCGGAGCCACCCAGTTCGGCGGCGCCAACCGCGCCGCGTTCCAGCAGGGCCAGTACGGCCAGCCGGGCTTCGGCCAGCCGGGCTACGAGCAGGGCTTCGGTGCGCCGCAGGCCCGAGCCGACATGCGCCCCATGACGATCGACGACATCGTCACCAAGACCGCCGTCAGCCTGGGCTTGCTCAGCGTCGTCGGCCTCGTCGCCTTCTACTTCGCCTCCCTCAACCCGGGACTGACCCTCCCGCTGCTGCTCGTCGGCGGCCTCGGCGGCTTCGTCGTGGTGCTCATCGCCACCTTCGGTAGGAAGATGGACTCCGCGCCCATCACCCTGACGTACTCGGCGCTCGAGGGCCTGTTCGTCGGCGCCGCCACGTTCCTCTTCACCGCGGGCCTCGACGCCGGCGGCGTCCTGGGCGCGGTCGGTAGCGCCATCCTCGGCACCATCGGTGTCTTCGTGGGCATGCTGTTCGTCTACAAGACCGGCGCCATCCGCGTGACCCCCAAGTTCACGCGCTTCATCACCGCCGGCATCGTCGGTGTCCTGTTCGCCGCGCTGGGCAGCATCGTCCTGAGCTTCTTCACCGGCGGCAGCAACCCGCTGTACGACGGCGGCCCGCTCGCCATCGGCTTCTGCCTCCTGTGCATCGGCCTCGCCGCGTTCAGCTTCCTGCTGGACTTCGACAACGCCGATCGCCTCGTCCGTGCAGGCGCCCCGGCCACGATGGCGTGGGGCGTGGCCCTGGGCCTGGTCGTGACGCTGGTCTGGCTGTACATCGAGATCCTGCGCCTCATGAGCTACTTCCGCGACTGACAACCCGGTCGGCACGCACCCCGCGCGCAGCGCGTCCGCGGCCCCGGCACCCTGCCCCAGGGAGGCCGGGGCCGCGGCGATTCTGGGGTCGGGGAGGCCGTCCCGCGGTGGTTGTGCACCCCTTTCGTCGCCTGGCGCCGGGGTTGTGCATCCGTTATGTCGTCGAACGGAAGCGCAACCGGGCGGGGTGCCGACGAATCGGAAGCACAACTGCCAGAAGCCCCCTGGCCGGACGCGCTCGACCGGCGACCGGCGGAAGCGACCCCGTCGTGGCCGCTCGCGGAGTAAAGTAGCGCCCCGTCACATCCCGCGACGAGAGGAACTCACCATGATGCCCACGCGTCCGACCGGCCCCCTCGGCGGCTTCCTGGCCGACCTGTTCGACGCCGCCGTCACCGGCCTGGCCGCCGCGAGCTCGGCTGTCGGGAGCGACTTCGAGCAGGTCGTGTACGACAACGCGTCGGTGGGGATCGCCCTCATCCCGTTCGCCGTGGGCAGCGGCCTGCTGGACCAGGCCGGTATCTGAGACGGCACGGCCCACATCCGCGCGACCGGACAGACGACGAGCCCCGCACCTGCTCAGAACAGGTGCGGGGCTCGGGCGTACCGCCCGCGGGGGATCAGCTCAGGCGCTCGAGCACCATCGCCATGCCCTGGCCGCCGCCGACACACATGGTCTCGACGCCGAACTGCTTGTCCTCGGCCTGCAGGTTGTTGATGAGCGACGCGGTGATGCGGGCGCCGGTCATGCCGAACGGGTGGCCGAGCGCGATGGCGCCGCCGTTGACGTTGAGCTTGTCCTCGTCGATGCCCAGCTCGCGGGCGGAGCCGAGCACCTGGACGGCGAACGCCTCGTTGATCTCGAACAGGTCGATGTCGGAGATCGACTTGCCGGCGATGCGCAGGGCGTTCTTGACGGCCTGGATCGGCCCGAGGCCCATGATTTCCGGCGACAGGCCGGACACGCCGGTGGAGACGACGCGCGCGAGCGGGGTGAGACCGAGCTCCTTGGCCTTGGTGTCGGACATGATCACCAGGGCGGCGGCGCCGTCGTTGAGCGGGCAGCAGTTGCCGGCCGCGACGGTGCCGTCGGGACGGAAGACCGGCTTGAGCTGCGAGATCTTCTCGTAGGTGGTGCCGGGGCGCGGGCCGTCGTCAGCGGTGACGACGGTGCCGTCGGGCATGGTCACAGGGGTGATCTCGTTGGCGAAGTGGCCACGCTCGACGGCCGCGACCGCGCGGTTCTGCGACCGCACACCCCAGTGGTCCTGCTCCTCGCGGGTGATGCCGGTGATCTGGGCGACGTTCTCGGCGGTCTGGCCCATCGGGATGTACACGTCCGGCAGGACGCCCTGGTCACGCGGGTCGGTCCACACGTCGGCGCCACCCTCGGCGCGCTGGGCGGTGCGGGCCTCGGCGTCGGCGAAGATCGGGTTGTGGGTGTTCGGGATGTGGTCCGAGGTGCCGTACTGGAAGTTGGAGACGGTCTCCACACCGGCGGAGATGAACACGTCGCCCTCGCCGGCCTTGATCGCGTGCAGCGCCATGCGGGTGGTCTGCAGCGACGACGAGCAGTAGCGGTTCACCGTGGTGCCGGGGACGGTGTCCATGCCGGCGAGCACGGAGACGACGCGGGCCATGTTGAAGCCCTGCTGGCCGCCGGGCAGTCCGCAGCCCAGCATGAGGTCGTCGACCTGGGCGGGGTCGAGCTCGGGCACCTTGGCCAGTGCCGCCTTGACCATCTGGGCGGTGAGGTCGTCCGAGCGGATGCCCACCAGGGACCCCTTGTTGGCGCGCCCGATGGGGGAACGGGCGTAAGAGACGATCACGGCTTCCGGCATGGAAGGCTCCTTCGTGTCTGGTGGCTGCTTCGTGTGTGGCAGGTGAGGGTCAGGTCTGGTCGGTCGGTTCGCCCGGGTGGGGGTCGTCCCGGGTGAGGCGTGCCAACCGGAGGATCCGGCTCCGTCGCCGGAGGGTGTCCGCGGCCTCGCGGGCATCCCCCGTGCTCTCCGGATCGGCGTCCACGTCCTCATTATGCAGGAACGCGTTTTCGCCCTCGTCGCCCGTGTCCTCGTGGGTGCGGACGAAGTCGGTGAGGCGTTTGGTGAGGCGGGCGACCACGGACTCACGGTGTTCGGCAGGGCCGGAGGCGTCGGCCGGTTCGGCGGCCTCGGCGGCGACGTCCGCGGCCTCGAGTGACGCGGCGGCCTCGGCGGCATCGTGCGGCAGATGCTCCTCGGGCACCTCGTCCCACACGCCCAGCGCCACACAGACCGCGGGCAGCAGCAGGCCGGCGGCGAGCTCGTAGCCGGCCGAGTTGGGGTGGAAGCGGTCGGGGGAGAACAGACTCTCGCCGCGACGGTGGAACTCGGGGGCCAGGGTCTCGGCCAGCGACACCGGGACGCCCCCGGCCCGGCGGACCTGCACGGCCTGCGCGGCGGCCAGTCGCCGGCTGAGCGTGGCCATGACCGACCGCAGCGGCTGCGGCACCGGCTTGATGATGCCCAGGTCCGGACACGTGCCCACCACGACGTGGGAACCGCCGTCACGCAGAGCCTGCACGGCTTCCCCGACGCGGCGGGCCGACGGGCCGATCGCGTTGCGCGAGGTGATGTCGTTGCCGCCGATGAGGATCACGGAGATGTCCGGCCGACCGTGCGCGACCTGCATCGCTTCGACCTGCCCCGCCAGCCCCTTGGAGGTGGCGCCGACGATCGCCTTGATGCTCAACCGGACGTCCCAACCGGCCTCCTCGGCGAGACCGCGGGCCAGCAGGACACCCGGTAGTTCGTCGGGAGAGTCGGCGCCCAGCCCGGCGGCCAGCGAGTCGCCGAAGATCATCATGTGGACGTCGCACGTCATGCCCGGCCGCCACGGATCTGGAGACGCCGCCCCGGGGCGGTACAGCCCGTCGCCGTCGTAGGGGCGGGAGGTGGGCTTCGGGATCACCCGGCGGGCGATCCTGGCCTGCTGTGCGAGCACCTCGTACGCGCCGCGATACGCGCCGACCGTCCCCACCGCGGCCAGCGCGAGACTCACCATGAGTCGGCGGGCGGGATCATCGGCGTCGTTCATCTGGCGTGTCGTCTCCCTTCCGTGCGGTGGCGGGCGGCGGGTGCACATGCGAGGGTGCGCGCGTGCTCGGCCAACTCGACGATAGCCCGACGGCTGTCGGCGGGGCCGCCGGAGAGGTCGACGGGGTACTCGACGATCGAGATGTCCGTGTGCACGATCCGCCGCGGCTGGGGAAAATCGTCACGCCGCTGGGCGGGGTACACCAGGTACGCGCGATCGACGCCGAGCGCCGTGCAGGCGGCCAACAGCCGGTAGTGCTCGGCCGCGCGGGTCCGGCGGTCCGTGGGATAGGTCGGTACGAACGTGGCGACCGGCTCGCCGTCGACCTCGTACACCAACCCGGTCCGCACCGAGATGTGGTCACCGTCCCCCGCGGCGGCGCGGTGACGGCCGGACGGGGTGTCACCGTCGGCCTCGGTACCGGAGTCCAGATTGACGACGGGGTTGTGCAATAGCCGCCCGCCCCGCCCGTCGAGGGCGGCGGTCAGCTCGGCCTCCACGTACCGTTCGAACAGCTCCGGCATCTCGGTGACGAACGCGGCCGACGCCGCGTGGCCGTCCTCGACCTCCACCGAGATGCGCCGCACGATGCGGTCCGCGAGCGACAGCGCGTCCTGGAACCGGGCGTTGAGCCGGCTCGGCGTCCACGCGGGCACCGGCGCCCCCTGGCCGATGAGCGAGGCGTCGGACAACCTGGCGTCGACCATGGCGAGCCGGCGGCGGGTCGCGTCGGGCAGCTCGGGCAGGAACTGCAGGCGGTGTGCGGCCGTGCGCAGGATGCGGTTCTCGGCGATGTCCGGCGTGAACTCGGAGTATGTGACCTCGAGCGGGATGGTCATGCCCGGGTGGCGGCGGATCTGGTCGCCGAGCCGGATCCTGCCGCGCACGGTGGTCAGCGCCTCGTCGACCCTGCGGTACCCCCGCAGCAGCCCGGCGGCCAACGCCTGGTGCGCCAGCCGCGCCATCGACTCGGCGACGGAGGACCACAGCTCGTCGTCGTCCCGCGCCTGGACGGCCGAGGCCAGGAACGCGTCGTCGGCCGCGTGATCCAGCAGGAAGAACAGCTGCGTCAGCCCGAGGCTCGCGGCCGGCAGGACCCGCACGGACAGGCCCTCGACCCGCACCGACCCCACGGCACCGCTGGGGATGAGCCGCCACGTGTCGCGGCCTGCGGGCAGGACCTCCACCAGCCCGGTCTGCGACAGGTGCTGCGCGCCCTCCCAGCTCAGGGTGACGAGCCTGCCCCGACGGTCGAACTCGTCGAACTCCAGGGACATCAGCTCGGACGCCCCCGGACCCGTCGAGGTCGCGGTCACGCCCGCCCGATCTTGCGGCGCAGCGCCGCCAGGCCGAACCGCTCGTGGACCTCGGCGCGGGTGAGCCGCCCGTAGTAGTGCTCCTCGAGGAGCGGCAGCAGGTCGTACCGCCAGATCGCCTCGAGGCCGCCGGGCTCGGTGGCCTGGTCCTTCATGAAGTACGACGGCCCGATCCGCAGGTCGCGGTCGGAGTCGTCGATCTCCGAGTTGAGCGCCTCGAGCAGCTCCGCCGGCTCGGTCGACGCGCCGCGTGCCTCTAGGTGACGGCGCAGCACACCGGCGACCGGCGGGGTGTCGGGGTGCAGTTCCATGAACGCGAAGCGGCGGCGGATGGCCGCGTCGACCATGGCGATCGAGCGGTCCGCGGTGTTCATGGTGCCGATGATGAACAGGTTGCGCGGCAGCCGGAACGACGTGTCGGGGGAGTACTGGGGCAGGACCGTGCGGTCGCGGTACTCGAGCAGGAAGTACATCTCGCCGAACACGCGAGCGAGGTCGGCGCGGTTCATCTCGTCGATGATGAGGAAGCTCGGGTGCTCCCGGCCCGACTCCGACGTCGCGCGCGCGGCCTGCCGACGCAGCGGGCCGGCCTGCAGCGCGAAGCCCGGCTGACCGGATTCGGTGAGGGTGGGGCGGTAGCCCTCGAAGAAGTCCTCGTAGGCGTAGCTCGGGTGGAACTGCACCAGCTGGACGCGGCTCGGGTCGTCGGGACCGGCGAGGAAGCGCGCGAGCTCCTGGGCGAGATACGTCTTGCCGGTACCGGGCGGGCCGTAGAACACGATCTGCTGACGCTGCTGCAGCGTGTCGACGATCTCCTGCAGTTCTTTGCGCGGCATGTGCAGGCCGTCGGCGAGCTCGTCGGTGACCTCGGGCAGCGTGGGCACCGCGCCCGCGGCGGGGGCCTCCGCGACCTGCGACTCGGTGGAGTGGCGCCCCGGGTGCATGGCCGAGAGCAGCGCGTCGAGCCCGTCGGTGAGGTCGACGACCGTGCCGGGCTCGCCGATCAGCTCGGACAGGGGGCTCGGCAGGGACTCGAGATCGAGGGTGACGGCGCTCCACAGCACCGACCGCTCGAGCTGCTGCCCGCCGTCCTCGACGTACCCGAGGTCGTCGGTGAGGGTGCCCAGGTGCAGCTTGGCGTCGGCGACGGTGGCCACCACGTCCTGCGGGCTCATCCGGGACAGGAACGTGTGCAGCTCGGCGGTGAGCTGGAAGCGCGCCTGGTAGTCAAGGTGCGGGTAGCCCTGCTCGACGGCCTGGGAGACCTCTAGCCGGCTGGCGTGGGCGGGGATACGCGGCAGGTGGGAGGCGGGCAGCGCGATGCGGTTCTGCGCGACCCACTGCCCGGACTGGCCGACGCCGCCCCTGCCGGGTCGCACGAGCCACGCGCGGCGGGAGTGGTCGTCGCGGTGCCGCTGCCACTGGTTGGCCACGGAGCCGCGGTACCAGTCCACGGGCTGACCGAGCTGCGCGGACAGCACCTCCGAGATCCGGTGGAGGTCCTGGTCGATGTCGAGCTCGTCGATACCGGACGGCCCGCCGATGAGGTCGGCGAACGCGTCGCGGATCCGCGTCTTGTGCTCGTGCTTGACGATCGGCTGGAAGTAGCCGGGCCACACCAGGTACTGGAGGCTGTAGCGGATGGCCCGCCAGTCGCCGGGCGTCGAGCGCGCGGCCCGCTGGAACTCCCACGGGTCGGACAGGGCCGCGTCGCGGACGGACGCGTCGAGCTCGGCCCAGTGGACGATGAACGAGCACAGCCAGCGCAGGTGCTCCCGCATCTGCACGTTGAAGCCCAGGCCGCCGGTCAGCGGGCCCTTCTCCGTGAGGACCTCGTCGAGGTCGGCGGGGATCTCCGGCGCCTCGTCCATCCAGGACAGCACGTCGCGGACGCGGCCCCGCTTGAGGCGCGCGGTGACGGTGCTCAGCGGAAGTTGCTGGATGTACAGCAGCTCGGCGGCCAGCAGCACCACCGGCCGCGGGGCGCCCTCGAGCTGGTCGTGCAGCGCCTGCATGACCGGGGAGCGGGTCGACCCGGGCGCCGCAGCCCCGGTCGGGCCCGCCCCGCCGCCGGCGGCGCCGTCCTCGGGATCGGCGTCCAGGCGGCGGGCGAGCTCCTCCGCGACCTCGGGGGTCCAGGTGTAGAGATCGTCCTCGAAGGGTGACTGGCCGGTCCGGAGTGCCGGACCCAGGACCCTCGCTGCGGCCGCCTCGATCGTCGGGGCAGGGCCGTGGGGCCTGTCCTGGGAACCGTCTGACACGTTGGAACTCCTGCTACGCCGGCGCTGAGTCGGGCGCGTCTGGGCGACCCGACATTCGTGAAGAACCTACCACCGGGATCTCCACGGAGCAGGTCAGCTCTGGTACGGCTCCGCGGTCACGACGGTGACGGAGACCTTCTTGCCGTTGGGGGCGGTGTACTCGCGGGTCTCACCGTTCTTGGCGCCCAGCACGGCCTTGCCGAGCGGCGAGTCGGGCGAGTAGATCTCGAGGTCGTCCTTGCCGGAGCCCTCGCCGCGGGTGCCGATGAGGAAGGTCTCCTTGGTGTCCTCGTTGCCGTTGTAGTACGCGCGGACGACGGAACCGATGAGCGCGACGCCGGACTCGGTGGGCGTCTCGCCGACCTGGGCGTTGGCCAGCAGGTCGTCGATGGTGCGGATCCGCGCCTCCTCCTGGCCCTGCTGCTCGCGCGCGGCGTGGTAGCCGGCGTTCTCCTTGAGGTCGCCCTCCTCGCGCCGTTCGTTGATCTCGGCGGCGATGACCGGACGGTTCGCGATCAGCGCCTCCTTCTCGGCCATGAGGCGGTCGTACGAGTCCTGGGTCAGCCAGTGGACCTGGGTGTCGTTCGCCATGAGCGCACTCCAATCTGTTCGCGTGCGTGAGTTAAGAAAAACACGGCCCCGCGAAACCGGGAGCCGTGCTGAAGCGCCAATATTAACACAGACGCCGCCGCGCGAGGGCGGCGGTCGGTCGGGCTCCCGGGCGCTCTACCTGCGCAGGTAGTCCGGGACGTCCTCGCCGCAACCGTAGACGTCGGCGATGAACGCACGGTCGGTGGTGAACACCGACGCGGTGATCTCGACGGTGCCGTTCTCGGACGGAGGAACGTAGACCTCACGCCGGCCCAGCTCGCCCTTGGACTCCTCCTGAGCCCGGATGATGCAGTAGGCGGGGGTGCCCGGTTCCTCGCGGGTGACGGTGAACGTGAGGTCGACCCGGCCGGAGTCCACGACCTCCACGCCGGTCGCCTCGCCCGAGATGTCGGGCGTCTGGTTGAGGCGGTACATCGTCACCACGCCGGCCACCAGCAGCGCGCCCACGAGCAGGACGAGGAGAACGGCGACGACCTTGCCGGCCAGGCCCGAGCCGCGGTCGGCGTCGGCGTACCGGTCGGCGGGCGGCCCCACGGGGCGCTGCGACGGGGCGTCCGACCTCGGCTCACTCATGGGGGCCAGGGTATCCGGGCGCGTCGGCGACGACGGTCGGGGGTCCACCGGGGCACGGGCCGGGGGCACGCCGCGCGACGACGCCCATAGAATGGTGCGGTCCTCCACCTACTCGAGAAGAACGGCAGGTGCACCCGATGGCCGGTCTGCGGCTGATGGCGGTCCACGCCCACCCCGACGACGAGTCGTCCAAGGGGTCGGCGACCATGGCCAAATACGTCGCGGAGGGTGTCCACGTGCTGGTCGAGACGTGCACCGGGGGAGAGCGGGGCGACATCCTCAACCCCGCGATGGATCGCCCGGACATCGTCGCGGATCTCCCAGCGGTGCGCGTGCGCGAGATGGCGCGCGCCGCCGACATCCTGGGCGTCGACCACCACTGGCTGGGCTACGTGGACTCGGGGCTGCCCGAGGGGGATCCGTTGCCGCCCCTGCCGGAGGGGTGCTTCGCCCTGGCCGACGACGACGAGGTCACCGAGGCCCTGGTCCGCAGGATCCGTGAGTTCCGGCCACACGTGATGATCACCTACGACGAGAACGGTGGTTATCCCCACCCGGATCATCTGAAGGTGCACTCGGCGTCGATGGCCGCCTACGAGGCCGCCGCGGACCCCACCCGGTATCCGGACGCGGGCGAGCCGTGGGCCATCGCGAAGGTCTACTACACGCACGGCTTCCCCAGGCGCCGCCTCGAGCTGCTCGACGAGGAGCTCTACGCCCGCGACGGCGTCCGCCACTTCGACGAGTTCCTGTCCCGCTGGAAGGACCGTCCGGACGTGATGGAGCGGGTGACCACCCGGGTGGAGTGCGCGGACTACTTCGAGCAGCGCAACTCGGCCCTCCTGGCGCACGCCACCCAGATCGACCCCAACGGCTGGTTCTTCGCCGCGCCGGTGGAGATGCAGCAGCGGGTGTGGCCGACCGAGGAGTTCGAACTGGCAGCCAGTCGGGTGGGCTTTCCTCAGCTCGGTGAGGGAGAATACGAGACAGACCTCTTCGCGGGAGTCGACCCGTCGGTCGAGCTCCCTGTCGGACCGAGCACGAGTGAGGACCCGAGATGATCACCCTGGGACCGGACGTCCAGATCCTGGCGTACGAGTCGGCGATGATCTTCGCTCAGAACCAGTCGCCCGGCACCCCCGGGTACAACGACAACCCGGTCGGCCCCGAGTTCGGCAAGGCCTCGCCGCTCGGCATCCCCCTCGTGCTGCTGCTGCTCATCGCCACGGTCCTGCTGGTGCGCAACATGAACAAGCACATCAAGAACCTGCCGGAGAGCTTCGACGTCGAGAACCCGGCGCCGGACCAGCTCGCCGACGAGGGCACCGACCGCTCGGGAGTGATCGGTGCCCCCGGTAGCGACGAGGTGGGCGACCCGCGCTGACGTCCCGCGGCGTCAGGCGGGCCGGCCGGGTGCCCGGTGCCGCTGCCGGTTCAGCGTCCCAGGAGATCGCCCATCGGGACGAAGTCGCTGAACTCGTCGTCGTCGCCCCGTCGTCCCCGCTTGTCATCCGCGCGCGTCGGCTCGACCGCGCCGGCGGTGACCCCCGCGAACCGCAGCATGTAGTCGCCCAGTTCGGTCCCCACCCGGACGGCGCGCGTCCGTAGCGAGTTCTCGTCGCCCGCGGTGGACACGGCGCCGAAGTCCTCGGCGGCCGCGAACACGGTGGTGGGCACGACGTCGGCCTTGAGGTAGGCGAACATCGGCCGCACCGCGTAGTCGACCGCCAGCGAGTGCCGCGCCGTGCCGCCGGTCGCGCCGAGCGCCACCGGCACCCCGGCGAGGGTGCCCGGCTCGATGACGTCGAACAGCGACTTGAACAGGCCCGAGAACGACTGGTTGTAGATCGGCGTCACCGCGATCAGCCCGTCCGCGCGGCCGATCGCGTCGGATCGCCGCGCTCAGCTTCTCGCCGGGGAAGCGGGTGAACGTCGCGTCGACGACCTCGTGGGCCAGCTCGCGCGCCTCGAGTACCGTCACCTCGACGCGCTGCCCGTGGCGGGCGAGGGCGTCGCGGGTGGCGGAGGTGAGGTGGTCGGCGAGCATCCGCGTGCTGGAGGGAACGGAGGTGCCCGCGGTGACGACGACGAGGTTGAGCGACCGCTCGTCAGGGGCGGTGTGGTCGGTCAGGTGCTCGGAGCTCACTTGGACTCCTTTCCGGCCGGCGCCTCGGCGAGGCGGGCCTGGGTGCGGCGGTTGCGGGCCAGCGACTCCTGCTGTGCCCGCTGCCCGCCCTCGGCGGTGAGGCCCGTCCAGTTGTCGCCGGTGCCGAAGCGGTAGGCGTCGGAGTAGGCGGGCTCGCCGGCGGCGGCCAGCTCGGCGTCACGGGCGGCGACCCGCGCGGCGTGCGTGGGGCCGTCCGGCACGTGGGCCGGGCGCAGGGCGTCGAGCTCACGGCGGAGGGTGGGGACGATCTCGGTGCCCAGGATCTCGATCTGCTCGAGCACCGTCTTGCGCGGCAGGCCGGCGTGGTCGACGAGGAACAGCTGGCGCTGGTAGTCGCCCACGTGCTCGCGCATCGTCATGTAGCGGTCGATGATCTGCTGCGGCGAACCCACGGTGAGCGGGGTCTGTGCGGTGAAGTCCTCGAGCGACGGGCCGTGGCCGTAGACCGGGGCGTTGTCGAAGTAGGGGCGGAACTCGTTCACGGCGTCCTGGCTGTTGGCACGCGCGAAGAACTGGCCGCCCAGTCCGACGATCGCCTGATCAGCCGAGTCGTGGCCGTAGTGCTCGTAGCGGCGGCGGTACAGCTCCACCATCTGCTTGGTGTGGTGGATGGGCCAGAAGATGTTGTTGTGGAAGAAGCCGTCGCCGTAGAAGGCGGCCTGCTCGGCGATCTGCGGCGAGCGGATCGAGCCATGCCACACGAACGGGGCGACGCCGTCCAGCGGGCGGGGCGTCGAGGTGAACTGCTGGAGCGGCGTGCGGAACTTGCCCTCCCATTCCACCACGTCCTCGTGCCACAGGCGGTGCAGCAGCTCGTAGTTCTCGATGGCCAGCGGCAGGCCCTGCCGGATGTCCTGTCCGAACCACGGGTACACCGGGCCGGTGTTTCCGCGGCCCATCGTCAGGTCGACGCGCCCGCCGGACAGGTGCTGCAGCATCGCGTAGTCCTCGGCGATCTTCACCGGGTCGTTGGTGGTGATGAGCGTCGTGGCCGTCGACAGGATGATCTCGCTCGTGCGGCCCGCGACGTAACCCAGCGTGGTGGTGGGAGAAGACGTGACGAACGGGGGGTTGTGGTGCTCACCCAGCGCGAACACGTCCAGACCCACCTGTTCGGCCAGGTTGGCGTACTCGACTATCGCCTCGAGCCGCTCGTGCTCGGTGGGTATGCGCCCGGTGGTGGGGTCCGGGGTGATGTCCGCGATGCTGAAGATTCCGAACTGCATGGTGGTCCCTCTCGTTGTCGATACGCCCAGCCGTGTGTCGATGCGCCCAGCGTACGTTGCTGACATGTCAAACAAAAGGGGGGCCGGCCGTATTCCCCTCATCCGGCGGTGCCGTGGCGACCCGCGCGCGGGGATGCCCGCCGACACTGCCGCCGCCCCTCGCCATGGCGCCTGGCCTGCGCTTCGGTGCGCGCGAGACGCCATGGCGAGGGGCGGCCGCGGGAGCGCGCGGCACGATCAGTGGCGAGTCACCACATCCGCGAGCGGCTGCGGCGGAGGCGTGGCGATCGCCGTTCGCAGTGACTCCGGTCAACCCCCGTCGTGGATGCGGCATTCGACGGATTCGTCGCTATCCGCACCGGAGCGATGTCACGATTCGTGGCATCCGGCAGAGGAGGGCCAGTGACCGAGTGGAAAGTCCGGCGGTGGCGTCGCTACGGCCACGACCGCCTTTACGCGTCGACGCCCGGTGGCACCGACCTCGGCTATCTCGACCTCACGACGGGCCGGTACCGCTCCGACGACATGTCTAACCTGCCATTGCTGCGCCGGGCGATCGAGGACCACCTCGCCGCCCAGCGACCGCCGCATCAGGGCCCCGGAACGACCCCGGCCCCGGCGCCTGGCCCGTCGGCAGCTCCTGGCCCGGCGCCGACGCGGTCCCCGGAGTTGGCGCGTACGGACACGCCCGATGCGGTAGTCCATGGCCGGGTTTCGCCGCCTCCGCCTCCGCCTCCTTCGCCGTCGCAGTCGCCGTCGCCGGGCCCGACCGGACCGAGGTGGCACGATCTCGCGGACGTGCGGGCGGGCGCCTCCGCACGCGAACGCGCGGTGGCCGAGCGTGCGGCGCAGGGCACGATTCGCCACCTGTTCGCCCGGCTTGTCGACGCGAGGACCGACGAGCGAGCGTGGCGGATCGGCGCCGACGGCGAGGAGGCGGTCGCTGAGCAGTTGGCCGGGCTGGGCGTGCACTGGCGCGTTCTTCATGCGGTGCGGGTGGGCGATCGCGGGGCGGACATCGATCACGTGGTGGTCGGCCCGGGTGGGGTGTTCACCGTGAACGCGAAGAACCACCCGAAGGCGTCAGTCTGGGTCGGCGGCGACGTCTTCCTGGTGAACGGCCAGCGCCACGACTATGTCCGCAAGAGCCGTTTTGAGGCGGAGCGGGCGTCCCGGATGCTCGCGGAGCACGTCGGTTTCCCGGTGCCGGTCACGGGCATCATCGCGGTGGTGGGTGCGCGGCGCGGGTTCACGGTGAAGGCTCAGCCGGCGGATGGCGCGGTAGTTGTGGTGCCGCGGCGCGGTATTCGCCGTTTCTTGCAGTCCCGGCCATCGCGATTGGGGCTTCGCGAGATCGACGCGATCCACGAGGTCGCCAGGCGATCGAGTACCTGGCAGCGCTGAGCGCGCCCGGGGGCCGGGCGGGATGTGGTCTGGCGGCGTGGCCTATGACGAGCGATGGCGGCGTTCGGCGCCGGGTGGGTTGGTGAGGTGGCCGTCGTCGGCGATGAGTCGGTCGAGGTGTTGGTGCCAGCGGTGGTCGAGGATGCGGTCGCGGGCCTGGGCCAGGGGGCCGTGGGGTCTGGTGTGGTGTTCGTGTCCGGTCTCGGTGATGATGGTCAGCTCGCCGAGCGGTCCGGGCCGGTAGGCGCAGTGGCCGAAGGTTTTCTCCCGGTGGTGTTTTCGGCACAGGCACACCAGGTTCCATTCGGCGGTGGGCCCGCCCAGCTCGGGCCGTTGGTGGTCGAAGGCGATGACGAGATCGATCTCACAGTCGTGGGCATCGACCGTGCACCCCGGGTGGCGGCAGGTGCCGTCGCGCAGGCGGATGCGTTCGGCCAGGGCGGGGCTGATGCGGTACTTCAGCGCGGCCTCGGGGGTGTCTTCGGTGCCCGGTTGCGGGTCGAGCAGTTCGAACCGGACCTTGGCGTCGCCGCCGGAGAGTAGTTCCTCGCACAGCCAGTCGAAGCTGGCGTAGGCGCCGGTGACGAACTCCACGCGGTTGGGCAGGCCCTGGGTGATGCTGTTGATCACCGAGATCCGGATCGGCTGGTCGGTGCCCCACGAGACCCCCAACGGCGCACGGCCCGCCGCGGCGTCGATGCGGCGGCGTAGTTTCTCGGCGTCGCCGGAGGGCAGGTGGGCCCACATGCTGGTCATGCCGTCGCGTTCGGGCCGGAATCGCACGGTGCGTTTCTCGGCGGCCGCGTCGACCGCGTCGCCGGCGCCCTGAGGGTCGTGGCGCTCGCGGGAGGCGTCGACGGTGGTGTCCAGGGCGGTGCGGCTGGGTCGGTGACCGCCGGCCAGGTCGCGGGTCAGCCGGGCCACGACATCGGATTCGACACCACTGATGATGTCGTCGGGAATGCCGGCCAGGCGGCAGGCGGCGTCGATGGCCAACTGCTCGGGCAACAGCCCCCGCTCCACGGCGTCGCGTAGGCGGGGCAGGCGGGTGTGGATCTGCACGCCGGCGGTGACCAGGTGGCGGGCGTGCCAGCCGGTCAGGGCCATCGCCGCGGCCAGGTGGTGGCGGGCCCGGTCGGCCGGGTCCAGGCGGGCGTGCGCGGGACGGGTATCGGCGTCGGGCTCGCCGTGGGCGGCCTCGTCCAGCGCCTTGAAGCTCTCGACCAGCAGGTGCGCGGCATGCAGCCGGGTGGCCCCGGCCAGGTTCTGCGCCAGCGTCACCGACCGCGCCACTTCGCTCAGCGCCGAGGCGTCCAACGACTCCAACGGCTCGTCCACCGCGCGCAGCGCGCCGAGACCGAACGCCCTCGTCGTCGTCGTATCCACCCGGTCACCCCCCGCCCGCGTCGCACCCTTATCGAACCTGCGATCGATTCTACCGGCGTGTCACTCATAGCACAAGGGTTCGATTGGCGGAGAGGGAGGATGAGCGGGTGGTGATCACGAGGGCGTGAATGGCCACAGCTGATCGGGTTCTGTTACGGTGGTCCGCATGTCGATCGCTCGCGCATATTGGCGCTTTATGTGGGCTCCGGGTGGAGCCCGCGCCGCGAGCGCACGCGTCCGCTAGACGGATCGTCGACACCCGGAGCCCAGAGGCGGTGACCACCATGGTCGCCGCCTTCCGCCTTTCAACAGCGGCGGATCCGGGGGCGACATGGGCACCGAAGAGGATCACGGCACCCGGCCCGCCACCACCGAATCGTCAGGAGCGACCGCCGTGACCATCACCGCCGAGAACCCCACCCAGACCGCCGACAGGCGCGTCCTGTCGTACTCACCGCTGCCGACCCCGACCGAGATCCTCGGCGAGCTCCCGCTCGGAGAGGCCCGCGAGGCGCTGGTCGAGCGGAGTCGGTCCGAGATCGCCGACGTGCTGGCCGGCCGCGATGATCGCCTGCTCGTCGTGGTGGGTCCCTGCTCGGTCCACGACACCGAGGCCGCGCTGGACTACGCCGGACGGCTGGCCGAGCTCGCCGCGGAGACGTCCGAGGACCTGCTCATCGTCATGCGCGTGTACTTCGAGAAGCCGCGCACGACGGTCGGCTGGAAGGGCCTCATCAACGACCCCGCGCTCGACGGGAGCTACGACATCCCGCGCGGCCTGCGTACCGCCCGCAAGCTGCTGCTGGACGTGCTCGACCTCGGACTTCCCGTCGGCACCGAGTTCCTCGAGCCGACCAGCCCGCAGTACATCGCCGACGCCGTGTCCTGGGGCGCGATCGGCGCCCGCACCACGGAGAGCCAGGTGCACCGCCAGCTCGTGTCGGGCCTGTCGATGCCGGTCGGCTTCAAGAACGGCACCGACGGCGAGGTCCAGGTCGCGGTGGACGGGTGCCGGTCCTCGGCGGCGGGACACGTGTTCTTCGGCACCGACGCCGACGGCCGGGCGGCGGTCGTGGAGACGGCGGGCAACACGGACTGTCACGTGATCCTGCGCGGCGGTACCCGCGGGCCGAACCACGACGCCGAGTCCGTCGCAGCCGCGGTCGCGGCCGTGGGCAAGGTCGGGCTGCCGGGTCTCGTGATGGTCGACGCCAGCCACGCCAACTCGGGCAAGTCGCACGAGCGCCAGGCCGAGGTCGTGGCCGAGCTGGCCGAGCGCATCGGCGGGGGAGAGCAGGGCATCTCCGGGCTGATGATCGAGAGCTTCATCGAGCCCGGCGCCCAGTCCGTCGGGGCCGAGGAACTGGTCTACGGGCAGTCCGTCACCGACGCCTGCATGGGATGGGACACCACCGCCGACGGGCTGCGTGCCCTCGCCGCGGCGGTGCGCGCCGGCCGCCGGGACTGACTCCCGCCGGCCGACGGAGCTGAGCGCGCAGCGGGTCAGGGGCACCACAGAGGAGGCGGTGCCGCGCGGTACTCTTTCCCGCGTGGCCACCTCCCCCCTGTACAAGTTCTACGAGTCCCGACTGCGGTCGTCGCTCGAGGGCAAGAGGCTGCCGCGGCACGTCGCCGTGATGTGCGACGGCAACCGCCGGTGGGCCAAGGAGGCCGGGTTCACCGACGTCGCACACGGCCACCGGGCCGGCGCGGTGAAGATCGCCGAGATGCTGGGCTGGTGTGACGAGCTCGGCATCGACGTCGCCACCATCTACCTCCTGTCCACCGAGAACCTCGGCCGCGACGCCGACGAGCTCGGCGAGCTGCTGCAGATCATCGCCGACGTCGTGGACGAAATCACCAGGCCGGAGCGCAACTGGGAGGTCCGCATCGTCGGGCGGCTGGAGCTCCTGCCCGAGTGGCTGGCCGATCGCCTGCGCCACGCGGAGCAGGTGAGCACCGGCCGACCGGGCGTCAAGGTCAACGTGGCGGTGGGCTACGGCGGGCGGCAGGAGATCGCCGACGCGGCCCGTGAACTGGTCGAGCAGCTGATCGACGAGGGCCGGACGGGCGCGGACCTCGTCGACGGGATCACCGTCGAGGGCATCGGGGAGCACCTCTACACGTCCGGGCAGCCCGACCCCGACCTCGTGATCCGCACGTCCGGCGAGCAGCGCCTGTCGGGTTTCCTGTTGTGGCAGAGCGCGTACTCGGAGATCTGGTTCACCGAGGCCTACTGGCCGGCGTTCCGCCGCGTGGACTTCCTGCGCGCACTCCGCGAGTACAGCGCCCGCAATCGCCGGTTCGGGCAGTGAGCACTCCGGCGAGCACCCCGGCGGGGTCCTCCGTGCCCGCGTCGTTCACCGTCCGGGCCGTGTGCGTGGTCGACCAGCTTCTGACCGTGCCCGGCCGGGTCGGCGTGACGGCGATCGACAAGCGCCCGGTCGAGGGCCCGGTCCAGGTCCGCGAGTACGGCCTCCACGGTGACGTCCAGGCCGACCGCAAGCACCACGGCGGCGTGTGGAAGGCCGTCTATCTGCTCTCCGACTCCGACGTCGAGCAGTGGGAGCCCGAGTTCGGCGGCCCGATCCCGCCCGGATACTTCGGCGAGAACCTCCGCGTGACTGGGATCGACACCTCGCAGCTGCAGATCGGCACCGTGCTGGAGGTGGCCGCTGCAGGCGCCGCCGGCGCCGCCGCCGGGGCCCCCGGCCTGCGCATGGAGGTCACCACCCCGCGTATCCCGTGCCAGACCTTCGCCCACCGTGTCGGGAAGCCGCGGTGGGTGCGTCGCTTCACCGAGGGCGGGCGGCCGGGCGCGTACGCACGGGTCCTCGCCCCGGGGCCGGTCGGGGCGGGCGACGAGATCCGGGTGGTCAGCGAGCCCACGCACGGTGTCACCATCGGGAGGGTGCTGTCCGGGGTCGACGACGACGAGGTCAGCCGCCTCCTCGCCGAGTACGACCTCTCGGAGCTCGCCCCGAGCCTCGTCCGGAAGCTGGATCCGGCCACGGACGACCGCCCGGTCGACGCGGACTGAGACACCGCCGGCCGGCCGGATCAGTCACGCGGCGTGGCCAGGTGGTCCCGCACGTCGTCGGCGGTCGACCACACCCCGGAAACGATGCCGCCACGGCCGGCGCGACCCCGGACCCGGCCCGATATGGGACGCTGATCCGCATGGGACTCCTCCGGCGATACCGGGCGACCGGTGCAGACCTGCCCTTCGGCGATCCGCTCCGCGCGCACGGCGTGGCCATGGAGGGGTACTTCCTCCGGATCACCGACCGCGAACGCGGGCGCGTGGCCATCGCGCTCATCGGGGTCAACCGGGGACCCGACGGGCACTGGGCGACGCTCGGCCTGGCCTCCGACGAGGTGATGATCCCGCTCGAGGCCGGTGGCGCCCGCCGGCCCGGTGACGGGGACTCCTCGTCGTCGTCCTCCGCGGCGGTCTCCACGCTCCGCCTCGCCGCCGCGCCGCACGGGTGGGCCGACCCCTCGCGCATCGGCGCCCGGTCCGGCGGACAGTTCGAGTACCGACGCGACGGCATCCGCGTGGACATGGGGGAGGGCGCGCGGCTCCACGTGGACATCACCGACCCCGTGGAGTGGCCGCATCGCGCCGTCGGCGGGTCGAGCATCTTCCAGTCCGTCCCCGCGCTCAACCAGTACTGGCACCCCTGGCTGCTCGGTGGGCGCGCCAGTGGGTGGGCCGAGCTCGACGGCCGGCGCTGGGACTTCGACGACGCCGAGGTGTACGGCGAGAAGAACTGGGGCGCCGAGGGCTTCCCCGACTCGTGGTGGTGGGGGCAGGCGCAGGCGTTCTCCGAGCCCCACACCTGCGTCGCGTTCGCCGGCGGCCAGATCCACTCAGGCCCGCTACGCACCGAGGTCACCGCGCTCGTCGTGCGGCTCCCCGGCGGGCGCGTCGTGCGGCTCGGCAACCCCGTGGTCTCGCCCGTGCGCGCCGACGTCACCGACGAGAGGTGGGAGCTCGAGGGACGCGGCTACGGCTGGGACATCCGCGTCAGCGGGCGGTCGCCGCTCGACCGCGCGCACGTCCTGCCCGTGCCGCTGCCGTCGGAGAACCGCAACTCCGCAGGGTCCATCGAGCACCTGACCGGGGAGCTCGAGGTGGAGGTACGACGGCGAGGGCGGCTCGTGTGGTCGGATCGCAGCTGGCTGGCCGCGCTCGAACACGGGGGTCTCGACCGGGCCGAGGCCGAGCTGCGGCGGCGGGGCGTTCCAGAGGGGGAGACGGGCGCGCCGCCGGTGTAGGCGGGGTTCGGGGAGTGCGCGCGGGCGCGGCCTCAGATCTTCCGCAGGCGCAGCCGCTGGATGGAGTGATCCGAGTTCTTGCGCAGCACCAGCGTGGCGCGCGGCCGGGTGGGCAGGATGTTCTCCACGAGGTTCGGCCGGTTGATCGAGTTCCAGATCTCGCGCGCGGCCAGGCGCGCCGCGTTGTCGGACAGGTCGGCGTAGTGCGCGAAGTGCGACCCCGGGTTGGAGAACGACGTGCTGCGCAGCTCGAGGAACCGCTCGATGTACCACTGCTCGATGTCCTCGATCCGCGCGTCCACGTAGAGCGAGAAGTCGAACAGGTCCGAGACCATGAGCCGCGGGCCGGTCTGCAGGACGTTGAGGCCCTCGACGATGAGGATGTCCGGCCGCTGCACCTCGATGTGCTCACCCGGCACGATGTCGTACTTGGTGTGTGAGTACACCGGCGCGCGGACCACGGGCGCGCCGGACTTGACCTCGGTGACGAAGCGCAGCAGCGCGCGGCGGTCGTATGACTCCGGGTACCCCTTGCGGTGCATGAGCCCGCGACGCTGGAGCTCGCGGTTGGGGTAGAGGAACCCGTCGGTCGTCACCAGGTCGACCCGGGGGTGCGAGTCCCAGCGGGTGAGCAGCGCGCGCAGCACACGGGCGGACGTGGACTTGCCCACCGCCACCGAGCCCGCGACACCGATCACGAACGGCATCGGCGCGTCGACGGTCTCACCGAGGAACAGGTTGGTGGACTGGAACAGCCGCTGACGTGCGGAGACCTGCAGGTGGATGAGGCGGCTGAGCGGGAGGTAGATCTCCGCGATCTCGTCCAGGTCGAGGTGCTCACCCAGGCCGCGGAGCCCTTCGAGATCCTGCTCGGTGAGGACCATGGGCATCGCACGCCGCAGCCGCCGCCAGCTCCGGCGGTCGAACTCCACGTACGGCGTGTAGTCGCCGGCATGTCTGCTCACGGGTTCCGATTGTGGCAGGTGGCCACGGGGGAGAGGGTGTCAGGGTGCGTGGCACTAGACTGACGACGACGACGAGACGAGCCGTGGCCCACACGATTCGTACGAAGCGAGAAGCCCACGCGCGAGGAGCAACGATGACCGACCCGAACACCGACGTGTTCTCCGCCTCCCTGTCCGAACTGGATCCGGAGGTCGCCGAGGCGATGGCCGGCGAGCTGGCCCGTCAGCGGGACACGCTCGAGATGATCGCGTCGGAGAACTTCGTGCCGCGCTCGGTGCTGCAGGCGCAGGGCTCCGTGCTCACCAACAAGTACGCCGAGGGCTACCCGGGACGCCGCTACTACGGCGGGTGCGAGCACGTGGACGTCATCGAGAACCTGGCCCGCGACCGCGCCAAGGAGGTCTTCGGCGCCAAGTACGCCAACGTCCAGCCGCACGCCGGGGCCCAGGCCAACGCCGCCGTGCTCATGGCGCTCGCCGCGCCGGGCTCCAAGATCATGGGGCTGTCCCTGGCCCACGGTGGACACCTCACGCACGGCATGAAGCTCAACTTCTCCGGCCAGCTGTACGAGGTCGCCGCCTACGAGGTCGACGCCGAGACGATGCTCGTCGACATGGACGCCGTCCGTGAGATGGCTCTGGCGGAGAAGCCTGACGTCATCATCGCCGGCTGGTCGGCCTACCCCCGGACGCTGGACTTCGCGAAGTTCCGCGAGATCGCCGACGAGGTCGGCGCCAAGCTGTGGGTGGACATGGCTCACTTCGCCGGCCTGGTCGCCGCGGGCCTGCACCCGAGCCCCGTCCCGCACGCACACGTCGTCTCCACGACCGTGCACAAGACGCTCGGCGGGCCGCGCTCCGGCATGATCCTCACCAACGACCTCGAGCTCTTCAAGAAGCTCAACTCCTCGGTGTTCCCGGGCCAGCAGGGCGGGCCGCTCATGCACGCGATCGCCGCCAAGGCCACGGCCATGAAGATCGCCGGGACCGAGCAGTTCCGGGAGCGGCAGCAGCGCACCCTCGAGGGCGCCAAGATCCTCGCCGAGAGGCTCACCGCCGAGGACTGCAAGAACGCCGGTGTCTCGGTCCTCACCGGAGGGACCGACGTCCACCTGGTCCTGGTCGACCTGCGTGACTCGGAGCTGGACGGTCAGCAGGCCGAGGACCTGCTGCACGAGGTCGGCATCACCGTGAACCGTAACGCCGTGCCGTTCGACCCCCGGCCACCGATGGTCACCTCCGGCCTGCGGATCGGCACGCCCGCCCTGGCGACGCGCGGCTTCACCGCAGACGACTTCCGTGAGGTCGCCGACATCATCGGCGCCGCCCTGGCGGCCGGCAAGGACGCCGACACCGCGGGCCTGCGCGAGCGGGTGACCGCCCTGGCGAAGGCCAAGCCGCTGTACGAGGGGCTCGAGGACTGGACGATCCTGGGCTGAGGACTCCTAGACACACGACGACAGGCGGGGGCCGGTGACCGACGAGAGCGCGGGCATCGGCCCCCGCCTGCGCGTGGGATACGTCCCAGGTGTCCAGCCCGACAAGTGGCTCACCCGGTGGCGCGAGCGCAACCCCGATGTGCCGATCACGGCTCGGCGTGTGGGGGACCCGCGGCCGGACCTGGCCCGGTCCGCCGGCGACGACGGGTTCGACGTGATCTTTCTCCGTGAGGCCGACGATGCGCCGCGGTCGGCGCCGCCTGGACTCCTGCGGATCCCCCTGTACACCGAGACCATGGCCGTGCTCGCCGGGAAAGATCACGAGCTCGGGGCGTTCGACTCGTTGAGCCCTGAGGACCTCGAGGCCGAGCGATGGCTCGATCCGGTCGACGCGGTCACGGCGACGCCGGAGGAGGTGTCCGCCGCCGTCGACCTGGTCGCGGCCGGGGTCGGGCTGCTCGCGCTGCCGCTGCCGTACGCACGGTCGCTGAGTCGTCGGGACGTGGTGGCCCGGCCGCTCGGGGGTGTGGCGACCACCCGCGTGGGAGTCGCGTGGTCGCCCGCGCGGGAGGGGGACCAGCTCATCGACGAGTTCGTCGGGATCGTGCGGGGCCGAACGGCATCGACGTCGCGGGGTGCGGGGGAGCCACCGCGCGAGAAGCGCACGGCCCGCGAGAAAACGGCGGCGAAGGCGCGGGCTCGCGCCGAGCGCGGGGTGCGGCCAGCGGAGCGGGGCGTGTCCCCGGCGAAGGGTAAGCGGAGGCGCTGACCGCCGCTGGTCAGTGGGCGGTCGCCCCGACCATCCGGCGGGCGAACTCGACGTGGCGACACACGACGTCGTCAGCGCTCAGCGGGCCGTCGGGTCTGTACCAGTTCGCGATGGAGACGCACAGTGATGCGATCGCCCGCGCCGCGTCCTCGGGGAACTCGCATGCGAAGTCGCCCGACTCGACGCCCGCGCGGATGGCGTCCTCGATCATCTCCTGCTGGGCATCGCGTTGGCCGACGTGGTGGGCGCGTACCTCCGGCTCCATGCTGCGCATCTCGGTGGAGGCGACGAACGCCTGGTCGCGCCGGGCCATGTGGAAGCGGGCGAGACACTCCACCACGTTCTCGAAGCGGGTCACCGGATCGTCGCCGGCATCGTCGGCGGCAGCGGCGGTGTTGGCGAGCATCTCGGCCATCGCGGTGTCGACCAGGGCGGCGAGGATCGCCTGCTTGGAGCGGTAGTGGTGGTACAGGCCGGGCACCGACAGTCCGGCGGCCTCGGCGATCATCCGGATAGAGGCTCCGTGGTAGCCGTGGCGCGCGAACACGCCCAGCGCGGCGCGTAGGGGAGGGGAGAGCGCGTCGTCTCCGAACTCGCGCCAATCCGCCGTGGTCGCGATCTCCTCACTCATCTCCATCACCCTATAGCCGCCCTCCGCTTGACACCCCATGTGGTGTACGCAACACTATGGCACACCGAGCGATCGCTCGGTCGGCTACGCCGGAACAGGCGGCGACGGGAGGAGCGAGATGAGTCAGAGCGAGCTGCGACCATGGCGGGAGCTATACCGTCCAGGGCTGGACGAGGGTGCGGTGGCGCGACGATCGAGCCTGGTCGAGGCGTGGCGCCAGCGTGTCACCGCGGCGCCGGATCGGGTGGCGATCGCCTACTTCGACACCGAGCTGTCCGCGGCCGAGGTCGACCAGATGTCCGACGCGCTCGCCACCGCGCTCCAGGTCCGCGGCGTGGCGCCGGGCGACCGGGTGGGCATCCACCTGCAGAACATCCCCCAGTACGCGCTGGCGATGCTCGCGCTGTGGAAGATCGGCGCGGCGGCCGTGGTGCTCAACCCGATGTACTTCGGACGCGAACTCCTACTCCCGGTCGCCGACTCCGGTGCCGTCGGGATCATCGCCACCGACAGGGACGTGCCCGCCATCCGGGACGCCGTCAGCGGTACGGACGTGGCCTGGGTCGTCAGCACCAGCGAGCGGGATCTGCAGACGCGGAACGATCCCCGCGCGTTCGGCGACGAGCAGCCGGCGGAGCCCTCCGCGGACGGGGACCTCGTCGAGCTCATCCGGCGGTTCGAGGGTCGCACGCCGGAGCAGGTCACGGTCACGCCGGACGATCTGGCGCTGCTCACCTACACGTCGGGCACGACCGGGCCGCCGAAGGGGGCCATGAACTCGCACGGCAACGTCGTCGCGGTCGCCCGGAGTCTCGCGGACTTCGTCGATGTGGCGCCGGGGGACGTCGTCCTGGCCATCGCTCCGCTTTTCCACATCACCGGCGCCGTCGCCAACGCCACGCTCGCCCTCATCGGCGACGCGACGCTCGTCTTCGCGGGCCGGTTCCGGCCCGAGGTCGTACTCGACGCGTTCCGTGAGCACGGCGTCACGTTCACGATCGGCTCGATAACCGCGTACAACGCGCTCATGCGCCTGGAGGGCGCGGGCCCGGAACACTTCGCCGCGGTCAAGACCCTCTACAGCGGTGGTGCCCCCATCCCGCCGTCGACGGTCGAGCGGTTCGCCGAGCGGTTCGGGCACTACATCCACAACGGCTACGGCATGACGGAGACGACCTCCGGTGTGATCGCCGTGCCGCCGGGCCTGCGGGCGCCGGTCGACGCCGCCAGCGGCACCCTGTCGATCGGCGTGCCGCTACCGGGGATCGATGCCCAGGTCGTCGACGCGGACGACGCCCCTGTCGCGCCCGGGGAGCAGGGCGAACTCGTGCTGTCCGGGCCGCAGATCGTCTCGGGCTACTGGCGCAATGAGGCCGCGACCGAGTCGACCATGCCCGGCGGGCGTCTGCACACCGGTGACGTCGCCGTCATGGACGCGGTCGGCTGGGTCTACCTCGTCGACCGGCTCAAGGACCAGATCAACGCCTCCGGCTACAAGGTCTGGCCGCGCGAGGTCGAGGACGCTCTCTACGAACACGACGCCGTGTTCGAGGCCGCTGTCGTCGGCCTGCCCGACGAGTACCGCGGGGAGAAGGTCGTCGCGTTCGTCTCGCTCAAGGCCGGCGGTACCGCCACGGAGGACGAGCTGATCGCGTTCGCCGCCGCTCGGCTCGCCGCCTACAAGCGACCGGCCGAGATCCACCTCGTCCCCGAACTTCCCAAGACCCAGACCGGCAAGATCCGCCGTCGCGAGCTCCGAGACGCGCATGCCCCCGACCAGCCCTGACCACGCGCCCCGAACCTCCCCTCACACCGAAGGACACTGACATGGCCGAGGCCACCCTGAACGCCGGCGACAACGGCGCCATTACCGCCGACGCCGCACCACCCGTGCAGACGGCACGGGGAAACCGCAGCAGCATCCGGTCCCTGGCCGCCAGCACCACCGGGCAGCTGTTCGAGTGGTACGAGTGGACCGCCTACGCGGTCTTCGCGCCCTACATCGCCGCAGCGATGTTCAACAACGACAACCCGGTGTCCGCGCTGCTGGCCACCCTCGCCGTCTTCGCCGTCGGCTTCCTCATGCGCCCCCTCGGCGGGATCGTCTTCGGCCGGATCGCCGACGTGAAGGGCCGCAAGTTCGTCCTCGTCACCACCATGCTCATGATGGCCGGCGCGAGTCTGCTCATCGGCCTGCTGCCGACCTACGGAGCACTCGGGATCGTCGCCTCCGGCCTGTTGCTGCTGTGCCGCATGGTCCAGGGCTTCGCGCACGGCGGTGAGTCGGCGACCGCCTACAGCTACGTGGCCGAGATCGCGCCCCCGCACCGTCGCGGCATGTGGGGCAGCCTCGTCTTTGTCGCCATCATGGGCGGCACGGTGATCGCCTACGGCATCGGCGGCGGCATCACCGCCGTGCTGTCGGAGAGCGCCGTGGGCGAGTGGGGCTGGCGCGTGCCGTTCCTGCTCGGCGCCGTGTTCGCCCTGTTCGTGCTCTACCTGCGTCGCGGCATGGAGGAGTCCGACGTCTTCGACAAGGCCGCGGCCGAGGCCGAGGCGTCCGGCACCGCGGTCACGTTCTCGCGGCGCAAGCTGGCCGGCGCCATCGCGCTCGTCGTGGCCATGGTCTCCGGCATGACGGTCGCGCACTACACGTGGAGCTCCTACGCGTCGACGTTCGCCATCACGCAGCGCGGCATGGACTCCGAGTCCGCGTTCTGGATGATCTTCGCCAGCCAGCTCATCGCGCTGGGCACCCTGCCGCTGTGGGGTCTGCTCTCGGACCACATCGGCCGCCGCCCGGTGATCTTCATCTTCGGTGTCGGCACCATCATCACCACGCCGGTGCTGATGGGGATGATCGACGAGCGCCCGTGGACGCTGTTCGTCGCCTCGCTCATCGCGATGACGCTCGTCGCCGCCGCCGGGTCGATCCTGTCCTCGTTCATGTCCGAGGCGTTCCCCACGAAGATGCGGACCGCCGGCATCGGGTTCGCCTACTCGCTCTCGGTCGCCGTGTTCGGCGGCAGCGCCCCGTACCTCAACGCCCAGTTCATCGAGTGGGACCTGTACTGGATGATCAGCGCGTACATCATCGCCCTGTGCGTCTGCACCATGGTCGCGACCGCCTTCATGAAGGAGACCCGGGGCCACGACCTGCACCGGGTCGGCCAGCACTGATCAGGCGTCTCCGAACTACGCAGCCCGGATCCGCTCCGAACCGTTCACCCGGCCGCCCATCAACAGCGAGGATCGAACTCCATGACCCCATCATCGTCAGAGGCCACGGGCCTGTCGCTCGACCAGCTGCTCCGCCCCGACATCGTGGGTCCGAAGATCGCCGAGGCCACCGGCGACCGGGCGTGGACCGACTTCGACGCCGAGCTCATCGCCGGCGGCAAGTCGAACCTCACGTTCACGCTCCGCTCGGACGCCGGCGAGCTCATCCTGCGGCGGCCGCCCACGGGGAAGCTCCTGCCGAGCGCCCACGACATGGGTCGCGAGGCACGCATCCAGCTCGGGCTCGCGGACACGGACGTGCCGGTCGCGAAGGTGGTGCTCAACGAGACCACCGGTGAGGACCTGGGCGTGCCGTACTACGTGATGGAGAAGGTGGTCGGCCACGTCATCCGTGACGTGCTACCGCCGGGCTTCGCCGAGTCCGACGACGACAAGGCGGCCATGGCCGACGCCCAGATCGACGCCCTGGTCGCGCTCCATGCCGTGGACCAGGACGCCGTGGGCCTGTCCGATCTCGGACGCCCGGAGGGCTATCTGGAGCGACAACTCCGACGCTGGCTGGGCCAGTCGGAGAAGTCCAGTGCCTCTGTCCGGGCCGAGCGCCTGCCCGACCTGGCGGCGCGTCTCGGCGAGAGCATGCCCACCTCGCCGTCGTCGCGGATCATCCACGGTGACTACCGACTGGACAACTACGTCGTCGACCCCGACGACCCGGGGCGCATCAAGGCGATCCTCGACTGGGAGCTGTCCACGCTCGGTGACCCCGTCGCCGACCTGGCACAGACCGTCCTGTACTGGGGCGATCCCGACGGGCCGACGGTGCCGCTCATCCCCACCGTCACCACCGAACCCGGGTGGCCGGGGCCGCAGCGCCTCCTCGACCGGTACTGCGACGCCACCGGCACGGACCCGTCCCACATGCCCTGGTACCTGGCGTTCGCCACGTTCAAGTTCGCCGCCATCGCCCAGGGCGTGGCCACCCGCTCCGAGGCCGGCGACATGGCCGGACAGGACTTCGGAGACATCGGCCCGCAGATCCGCGAGCTGGTCGACCACGGCCACTCGATCCTCGACTCCCGGAAGGGGACCAAGTGATGACCGACGCGACCACCGCCGCGCCGTCGCCCGTCGATCCGCGCACGGGACCGCAGTCGGCGGTGCCCGTTCTCGACCGCTTCCGCCTGGACGGCCGCGTCGCCGTGATCACCGGCGCGTCCTCCGGCCTCGGGGCGGGATTCACCCGCGCGCTGTCCTCGGCCGGCGCCACCGTCGTGCTCGCCGCCCGGCGCCGGGACCGGCTCGAGGCGCTCGCAGACGACCTGCGTGAGTCCGGCGGCACCGCGATGACCGTGGCCTGCGACGTCGCGGACCCGGAGGCCTGCGCGGCGATGGTCCGCGCGGTGATGGACGCCCACGGGCGCATCGACATCCTCGTCAACAACGCCGGACTCGGCACCGCCGTGCCCGCCCTCAAGGAGACGCCCGAGCAGTTTCGCGGCGTGGTGGACGTCAACCTGAACGGCGCCTACTGGGCGGCCAAGGAGTGCGCGGCCGTCATGCAGCCCGGCTCGAGCATCGTCAACGTCGCCAGCGTGCTGGGCCTGACCGCCGGCTTCGCGCCGCAGGCCGCGTACTCCGCGACCAAGGCGGCCGTTCTCGGCCTGACCCGCGACCTGGCCCACCAGTGGGGCAGCCGCCGTGGCATCCGCGTCAACGCGCTCGCCCCCGGGTACTTCGCCTCCGAGATGACCGACGAGATCCCCGAGAAGATGCTCGCCGACATCACCGGCAGCACCATCTTCGGCAGGCTCGGACTGCAGCCCGAACTCGACTCAGCGCTGGTCTTCCTCGCCTCCGACGCCTCGTCCTTCATCACCGGCGCGACCCTCGTGGTCGATGGTGGCATGACCCTGCACTGACCGCGTCCGCGCCGACAGCCACTACAGGAGTAGAAACAATGGAATTCGCTCATAGCCAGCGCAGCGTCGAGCTGCAGGAGAACATGTGGGAGTTCATGCGGGAGCACGTCTTCCCGGCAGAGCCCGTGTGGTCGGCTTACCTGCGCGAGCACGGCGACAACGCCTACCCGCCGATCATGGAGGACCTCAAGGCCGAGGCCCGCCGTCGTGGCCTGTGGAACCTCTTCCTGCCCGAGTGGTCGGGGATCTCCAACCTCGAGTTCGCCGCCGTCTCGGAGATCACGGGATGGTCGCCCGTCATCGCCCCCGAGGCGATCAACTCGCAGGCCCCCGACACCGGGAACATGGAGACCTTCCACCTGTTCGGCACCGATGAGCAGAAGGCCAGGTACCTCGAGCCGCTCAAGGAGGGGAAGATCCGCTCGGCGTACGCCATGACCGAGCCCGACGTCGCCTCCTCCGACGCGACCAACATCCAGACCGTGATCCGCCGCGAGGGCGACGAGTACGTGATCAACGGTCGCAAGTGGTGGATCACGGGCATCGCCGACACCCGCTGCGAGATCCTCATCGTCATGGGCAAGACCGACCCCGACGCCGAGACCCACCGGCAGCAGTCCATGGTCCTCGTCCCGCGCGACACCCCGGGGCTACGGATCGAGCGCAATCTGCCCCTGTTCGGCTACCAGGACCAGCACGGGCACTGTGAGCTGGTGTTCGACAACGTGCGGGTGCCCGCCTCCAACCTGCTCGGTGAGGAGGGCGCCGGATTCGCCATCGCTCAGGCGCGCCTGGGTCCGGGCCGCATTCACCACGCCATGCGCGCCATCGGGATGGCCGAGCGGGCGCTCGCGCTGATGGTCGACCGGGCCAAGTCCCGCCACGCCTTCGGTGGCTCCCTGGCCAGCCAGGGGGTGGTGCAGGAGCACATCGCGAACTCGCGGATCGAGATCGACCAGGCGCGCCTGCAGGTCCAACACTGCGCGTGGATGATCGACACCGTCGGCGCCAAGGAGGCCCGCTTCGAGATCTCGGCCATCAAGGTCATCGCGCCGCAGGTGGCGTGCGCGGTCATCGACCGGGCCATCGAGGTCTTCGGCGGCGCCGGCGTCTCCGACGACACCCCGCTCGCGTACTTCTACGCGTGGGCGCGGGCCCTGCGGATCGTCGACGGCCCGGACGCGGTCCACCGCCGCACGATCGCGCGAGGCGAACTGAAGAAGACCCCGCCGTACATCGGATAACCCTAGGATGTCCCACCAGTAGCCGGGGTGACCGGCGCCGGGGGACGCACGAGAGTGAAGGAAGAAGCACATGGGTGCAGTGATCGTGGAGGCCGTGCGCAGCGCGGTGGGCAAGCGCAAGGGCGGCCTGGCCGGGATGCACCCGGCTGACCTGTCCGGCGTGGTGCTCAACGGGCTCGTCGAGCGGGCGGGGATCGACCCGGCGGTCGTCGAGGACGTCATCTGGGGTTGTGTGACGCAGGCCGGTGAGCAGGCCGGCGACATCGCCCGGACCGCCGCACTGTCCGCCGGGTGGCCCGAGACGGTCAACGGCGTGACGATCGACCGGCAGTGTGGGTCGTCGCAGCAGGCGCTGAGCTTCGCCGTCGCGGTCGTCGAGTCCGGGTACCACGACGTGGTCGTGGCCGGCGGCGTGGAGTCGATGACCCGCGTACCGATGGGCTCGCACGTGTCCGCCGATTCGTTCCCCTACGGGCAGCACTTCATGGACCGGTACGACGGCATCGCGCCCAATCAGGGAGTGGGCGCCGAGATGATCGCCGAGCGGTGGGGCTTCTCCCGCACCCAGCTCGACGAGTTCGCGGTGGCCTCGCACGAGAAGGCCGCCGCGGCACAGGACGCCGGGTTCTTCACCGGGCACATCGTGCCGGTGACCACCCCGGACGGCGTGTTCGACACCGATCAGGGTATCCGCCGCGGGAGCACCGTCGAGGGACTGGCCGGGCTCAAGACGCCGTTCAAGGAGGACGGCGTCATCCACGCGGGCAACGCCTCGCAGATCTCCGACGGTTCGGCGGCGATCCTGGTGATGAGCGAGGAGGCGGCCGCCAAGTATGGCTGCGCCCCGCTGGCTCGCGTGCACACCGCGACTCTCGCGGGTGACGACCCGGTCATCATGCTCACCGCGCCGATCCCTGCGACCGCCAAGGCCCTGCAGAAGTCGGGTCTGTCGATCGATGACATCGGGGTGTTCGAGGTCAACGAGGCGTTCGCCTCCGTGCCCATGGCGTGGCTGGCCGACACGGGCGCGGACCCGGCCAAACTCAACCCCAACGGCGGCGCGATCGCGCTCGGTCACCCGCTCGGTGGCTCCGGCGCGCGCATCTTCGCCGACCTCGTCCACCACATGAAGGACAAGGACATCAAGTACGGCCTGCAAACGATGTGTGAGGGCGGCGGCCAGGCGAACGCCACCATCATCGAACTGCTCTGACCTGCCCGATCAGCGCGCCCCCGACCCCCGGTCCTCGCCTTGATGGCGGCGGGCCGGGGGTCGGTGCGAGTGGGGGTCGTTCGGCGGGGCCTGCTGCCGTCACCATCGAGAAGACGATTTCGCCCGTATCGGTCGAGTGGATCTGTGCGAAACGCTCTTCTCGACGAGGGCGCTCAGTCGCCGGTGAGGACGATGGCGCGCCCCAGCACCTCGCCGCGGTCGAGCGCCTCGTAGGTCTGCGGCGCCTCGGCCATCGGGACGCGCCGCGAGATGACCTGGCCGAGATCCAGCTTGCCGGCGGCCAGCAGACGGATGAGGGCGGTCACGTCCTGCCGGGCCCGCGCGCCGTACGAACCCTTGATCTGGATCTTCCGACGGACGATGCGCGCGAGGTCCGCGTCCAGGGACGTCCCGGCCGGCGGGATGCCCACCACCACGACGCGGCCGCCCTCTCTGGCGATCTCGGTGGCCTGGCGGGTCGTGACCGCGGAGCCGAGCGCCTCGAATGCCGCGTCGACCCCGCGGCCACCCGTGATCTCCATGACGGCGGCCGTCGCATCGGTCTGCGCCGAGTTGATGGTGTGGGTGGCGCCCATACGGCGGGCGAGCGCGAGCTTGTCGTCGTCGACGTCGATCGCGATGACCGATTCCGCGCCGCTCACCGCGGACAACTGGACGATGTTCTGGCCGACGCCGCCGACCGCCACCACCGCGACCGACTCCCCGGTGCGGACATCGCCGACGTTGCGGACCGCCCCGTATGCGGTGAACATCGAGCACCCGAGGATCGCGGAGTCGGTCAGGTCGAGGGGGTCCGGGAGGGCGAACACTGCAGTGGCGGGCGTGACGCTGTACTCGGCCAACCCGCCCATCGAGTACATGGACAGCGGTTCACCGGAGGCGCGGCGCAATCGGCTCTCGCCGTCGTACAGGGTCCCGCGCAGGCGGTTGTACTCGAAGAATGTGGAGCAGATGTCCTCCATGCCGCGCGCGCAGTTCTCGCAGTAGCCGCACGGCATGATGAACGAGCCCACTACCCGGTCGCCGGGGCGGACGGTGGTGACGCCGCGGCCGACCTCGGCCACGACGCCCGAGATCTCGTGGCCGAGCACTCCGGGGAGCGGGAATCCGACCTCGCCCTTCATGACGTGCAGGTCGGTGTGGCAGACCCCGCAGGCGTGGTTGTGCACGAGAACCTCGCCCTCCCGCGGTTCGGGGATCGGGATGTCCTCGATCACCAGCGGGGATCCGGTCTCGACACACACGGCAGCCTTCATGGCGCCGACTGTACTCAGGCACCGCTGTCCGTCTCAGCAGATCTGGTGGGACTCAGGGGCGGATGAAGCTCCCCGCTAACGATGATCATAGTTGGTAGCATCCAGGCGACGCGCTGGAAGCGGCGGAAGGCGGGCGATGGACACGACAGTGGCGGACCCGGAGGTCTCCGGGGACGATTTCGCGGACATTCTCGCGACGACGCGCGACTACATCCGTACGGTGGTGCTGCCGCGCGAGCAGGAGATCGCCGACGCCGACGAGGTCCCGGCGGACATCCGCGCGGGGCTGGCCGACCTGGGCCTGTTCGGTTACGCGATCCCGCAGCGCTGGGGAGGCCTGGGGTTGGACCTGACCCAGGACGTCGAGATGGCGATGGAGTTCGGCTACACGACCTTCGCGATGCGGTCCCTGTTCGGCACCAACAACGGGATCGCCGGGCAGGTGCTGGTGAACTTCGGGACGGACGAGCAGAAGGCGAGGTGGCTGGGGCCGATCGCCTCAGGGGAGGTGATCGCGTCGTTCGCCCTCACGGAGGACGGCGCCGGGTCGAACCCGGCTGGGCTGACCACCAAGGCGGTGCGCGACGGAGCCGGCTGGGTGATCGAGGGAGCCAAGCGTTTCATCACCAACGCGCCGCTCGCCGGCCTGTTCGTCGTGTTCGCCCGGACCCGTCCCGCCGACGCCGACGGCACTGGCGTCGCCGTCTTCCTCGTCCCCGCGGACACGCCGGGCGTGACGGTGGGGCCCAAGGACGAGAAGATGGGCCAGGAGGGTGCCTGGACCGCCGAGGTCAGCTTCCAGGCCGTCCGCGTACCTGACGATGCGTTGGTCGGCGGTGACGAGGACGCGGGCTACCGGGCCGCGATGACCTCGCTGGCGCGGGGCCGCGTGCACATCGCCGCGTTGGCGGTCGGTGCCGCGCAGCGCGCATTGGACGAGTCGCTCGCGCACGCCTCCACCGCCACCCAGGGCGGGACGGTGATCGGTGAGTTCCAACTGGTACAGGCGATGTTGGCGGATATCCAGGTGGGCGTGATGGCGGGTCGCGCGATGGTCCGCGAGGCCGCCGCGAAGTATCACTGTGGTGAGGACCGCCGGATCGCCCCGTCGGCGGCCAAGCTCTACTGCACCGAGATGGCCGGTCGGGCCGCCGACCTGGCCGTCCAGATCCACGGTGGCAGCGGGTACATCCGCGGCGTCCCCGTCGAGCGGATCTACCGGGACGTCCGGCTGCTGCGCCTGTACGAGGGGACCAGCGAGATCCAGAGGCTCATCATCGGTGGCGGCCTCGTCCGGGTGGCCACGCGGGCGGCGGGTAGCCGGTGACCGCCGCGGGGTCGGTGGGTGGTTCGCCCGACTCGGCGGAGCGGGCCGACAGTCTGGACCGGTTCGGTGTGCCGGCGGCGCGGCTCAACGACGTCGCCGGGCTGGTCGAGCACCCGCAACTCGCGGCCCGGAACCGGTGGCGCGGGGTGGGGACCCCGGCCGGGCCGGTCCGCGGACTGCTGCCGCCGATGACGTTCTCGGACGTCGAACTGCCGATGGGACGCGTGCCGGCGCTGGGCGAACACACTGAGGCGATCCTGGCCGAGCTGGCCGGGGCACTGGACGAAGGGGACACATGATGGGACTGCTCGAGGGTCGGACCGCGGTCGTCACGGGGGCCGCGCGCGGGATCGGGCTGGAGATCGCCCGGACGTTCATCGCGAACGGGGCCCGGGTGGTGGTCGGGGACATCGACGACGAGGCCGGCGCCGCGGCGGTCGCCGACCTGGGGGGCGAGGACCACGCACGGTACGTGCACTGCGACGTGCGGGACGGCGCCGCGGTCGAGGCGATGATCGACGTCGCCGAGGAGGCCTTCGGGCCGCTCGGGGTGTTCGTCAATAACGCCGGGGTCACCCGCGACGCCACGATGCGCAAGATGACCGAGGAGCAGTTCGACGACATCATCGCCATCCACCTCAAGGGCACCTGGAACGGCACCCGCGCGGCGGCGGGGCGCATGCGCGGCCACGGGGGCGGGGCGATCGTCAACATCTCCTCGATCTCCGGGAAGGTCGGGCTGGTGGGCCAGACCAACTACTCGGCGGCCAAGGCCGGGATCGTCGGACTGACCAAGGCCGCGGCCAAGGAGGTCGCCTTCGCGGGCGTGCGCGTCAACGCCGTCCAGCCCGGGCTCATCCGGACCGCGATGACGCTCGCGATGCCCGAGCACATCTGGGAGGAGAAGATGGCCGAGATCCCCATGGGGAGGGCGGCCGAACCGAGCGAGGTCGCGCAGGTGGTGCTCTTCCTCGCCAGCGACATGTCGAGCTACATGACCGGCACCGTCCTGGAGATCACCGGCGGTCGGCACATCTGAGACCGCGCCGCGCCCGTCACCAGGCGAGGTCCCATCGGATCGGCTGCTCCAACGCCGCGCGGAACTTCTTCTTCAGATAGTGGTGGTGGTCCGTGATGTGCTGCGCCATGAGGTCGTGGGCCGCCACGGCGTCGCGGTCGGCGATCGCCCGGTAGATGTCCTCGTGGATCGCGCACGTGTGGTCGCGCTGTCGCTTCGGGTAGGCCACCCCCATGGATGCGCCCGCCAGGATCCCGAGCAGCGCGTCGAAGAGATACCCGAACAGGACGCTGCCCGACCCCCACGCGATGAGGGCGTGGAACCGCTCGGAGTCCTCGGTGAAGTACTCACCCCCCTCGGCCCCCTCGCGCGTGGCCTCGACGTTGAGGCGGAGCTCCTCCAGCGCCTCGCGGCTCATCCGCCCGGCGGCGAGTCGCGCGATCGACGGCTCCATCGCCGCCCTCGCCTCCATGATCGTGGAGAACGGGGCGTTCTCGAACTGCATGAGCAGGCTCAACGCGGCGGCGAGCGTCCCGCCGTCGGGCTGCTGGACGATCGGGCCGCCACCTGGCCCGGGCTTCAGGGTGATCGCCCCCTGTAGTTCCAAGTACCGCAGGGACTCCCGCAGCGTGCCCCGGCCGACGCCGTACTCCTCCAGCATGAGGTGCTCGGGCGGCAGCCGGTCACCGACGGTGTTGCCGCGCCGGGCGATGTCCTCGACGATCCGCTTCGCCACCAGCAGCGCCGTTTTCTGCGGACGCGAGATCCCGCCGGGCCCGCGCTGCGTATCGCCTGTCGTATCCATGTGCACCATCATCCTGCATTCACGGCATGAGGACCGTGAAGGCCCAGTCCAGGACGTCCGCGTTGCCGTCGGGTCGGTGAGCACGCACCCGCGCGCGCAGATCGAGTGCGGTGCCGCCGCCCGAGCACCGTCAGCTCCGCCCGGCTGATGGTCGGTCATCACCGGTGCCACGACGTTCATCACCGACGCCCGTCGCTCGGGTCTCATCGCGCTGCCGTGCAAGACCGATCCGGAGGCGACCCCGCGGCACCCGGGGATGTCTATCGTGGTGGTGGAGCACGGCCCGGGATGAGGAGAGGATTGAAATGAGGGTGTTCGAGGGCCTGGACCAGGTGTCGGCGGCGATCGGCGAGCACGTGGGATACAGCGACTGGATGGAGATCACGCAGGAGCGCGTCGACGCGTTCGCCGACGCGACAGGGGATCACCAGTGGATCCACGTGGACCCCGCCCGAGCTGCGGAGGGGCCCTACGGTACGACCATCGCCCACGGGTACCTCACCCTGTCACTGTTGCCGGTACTCGGGAACCGGGTCATGGACATCCGCGGGTTCTCGATGATGATCAACTACGGGCTCGGCAAGGTGCGGTTCCCCGCGCCGGTCCCGGTGGGATCCCGGATCCGGGCCGGCGTCGAGCTGACCTCACTCGACCGCAAGCCCTCCGGCGCCCAGCTCACCACGCTCGTCACGGTCGAGATCGAGGGCGGCGACCGGCCGGCGGTGGTCGCCGAGGCCATCCGCCTCATGGTCGAGTGACGGACCGCGGCCACGGCCGAGCTGCTCGGCAAGCTCGACCTGAGCCTCGCGGACGTCGACCTCCTCGAGCTGAACGAGGCGTTCGCCGCTCAGGTGCTCGCGCGCCGGCGGGAGTGAGAGGCCTTCCACGGCTTCAGCACCGCTGACAGAAAGCGACCCAACGTCCACGGCACGGGGATCTCGCTGGGACACCCCGGCGGGCCGGAGACGGCGGACGCGGGAGGTCGCGGAGAATTCACGTCGACTTAACTACAGCGATGTGATTCGGGGCGTAGCGTCGGGGCCAACGGTCGGTGGGGAAGCCGACCGTCGGGAGGTCCCAGCCGATGATCGTTTTCCGCGATCGGGAGGGGGCCGGCACCCGGCCCTGTCGTCTCCGGACGACCTGGGCCGACCGGTCCATCCCGACACGACCGCGGGTGCCGCGGTCCAGGAGCGCGCCGTGACCGACACCGTCCGTACCTACGTCCTCGACACCTCGGTTCTGCTGTCCGACCCGTGGGCCGTCACCCGCTTCGCCGAGAACCGGGTGGTCCTACCCATCGCGGTGATCGGGGAGCTCGAGGCCAAGCGCCACCACCCCGAGCTGGGCTACTTCGCCCGCGAGGCACTGCGGCTTCTAGAGGACCTGCGCCTGCGCCACGGCCGCCTCGACGGCGACCTGCCCGTCACCGACACCGGCGGCACCCTCCGGGTCGAGCTCAACCACACCGACCAGTCGGTCCTGCCCGCCGGGTTCCGCGACACCGGCAACGACTCCCGGATCCTCGCCTGTGCGCTCAACCTGCGGGCCGAGGGCGACGACACCGTCCTCGTCTCCAAGGACGTCCCGCTCCGCGTCAAGGCGGGCTCGGTGGGACTGCCCGCGGACGAGTACCACGCGCAGGACGTCGTCCTCACCGGCTACAGCGGCGTCTCGGACCTGCCCGCCACCCAGGAGCTCGTAGACACCCTGTTCTCGACCGGCGGTGTCTCACCGCTCGCCGCCCGCGCGGCCGGCCTCGACGCCGAGACGCCCGTCCACTGCGGGGTGCGGGTACAGACCGACTCGTCCTCCGCGTTGGCCCGTGTCACCGACGACGGCGGCCTCAGGCTGGTCCGCGGCGACGTCGAGGTCTTCGGCCTGCGGGGCCGCTCGGCCGAGCAGCGTATCGCGATCGACTGCCTGCTCGACGAGTCGATCGGCATAGTCTCGCTCGGTGGCCGCGCCGGCACCGGCAAGTCCGCCCTCGCCCTGTGCGCCGGGCTCGAATCCGTGCTCGAGCGACGTCGACATCGCAAGATCGTCGTCTTCCGGCCCCTGTACGCCGTCGGCGGTCAGGAACTCGGCTACCTCCCGGGCAGCGAGTCGGAGAAGATGTCTCCCTGGTCGCAGGCCGTGTTCGACACCCTCGAGGGGCTCGTCAGCGAGAACGTGATCGACGAGGTGATGGATCGCGACATCCTCGAGGTGCTGCCACTGACCCACATCCGGGGCCGCAGCCTCCACGACTCGTTCGTGATCGTCGACGAGGCGCAGTCGCTCGAGCGCAACGTCCTGCTCACCGTGCTGTCCCGACTGGGCACCGGATCGAGGGTCGTGCTCACCCATGACGTGGCGCAGCGCGACAACCTCCGGGTCGGCCGGCACGACGGGATCCAGGCGGTGGTGGAGAAGCTCAAGGGCCACCCGCTGTTCGCCCACATCACGCTCAGCAGGTCCGAGCGCTCGGCCATCGCCGAGCTCGTCACGACCATGCTCGAGGAGTTCCAGCCGGACGCCTCGGTCGGTGCGCTGCGGCGCATCCACGCCGCCTGAGGCGGGCGGTCGGGGACCGGGCCCGCCCCTCGGGGCGAGGAATCCAGCGGAGAGAGGACGGCAGCGGCGCAGGGCCCGGGCGGAGTCGCCGGGGCCCTGCGCCTGTGTCCGGGTGCGGTGGCGGCGGGTCAGCGCTCGCGATCGAGACCCGTCATCCCGAGGACGTCGAGACGACGGTCGAGCTCCTCCTCGGACAGCGGGTCGGGGACGAAGCCCAGCGCGATGACCGCCTCGCGGATGGTCAGCCCCTCGGCGAGGGCGTGCTTGGCGACGCGGGCCGCCTCCTCGTAGCCGATCGCCGAGTTCAGCGGCGTGACGATCGAGGGGGAGGACTCGGCCAGACGGCGCATGCGGTCGACGTCCGGCTCGATGCCGTCGATGCACCGCTCGGCGAACAGGGTCGACGACGTGGACAGGATCCGGACCGACTCCAGCACGTTGCGGGCCATCACGGGGATGGCGGTGTTCAGTTCGAAGGCGCCGCTCGCGCCGGCCCAGGCGACCGCGGCGTCGTTGCCGACGACCTGGGCGGCGACCTGCGCGACCGTCTCGCACAGCACCGGGTTGACCTTGCCGGGCATGATCGACGACCCGGGCTGCAGGTCCGGCAGGTGCACCTCGGAGAGCCCGGTCATGGGGCCGGACCCCATCCAGCGGATGTCATTGGCGATCTTGGTCAGCGAGACCGCGACCGTGCGCAGTGCGCCCGACAGCTCGACGAGCCCGTCACGGGCGGCCTGGGCCTCGAACGGGTCCACGGCCAGGCGGAGCTCCTCGAGACCGGTGAGGGAACGCAGCTCCTCGACGACGGCGGAGCCGAACCCGTCCGGGGCGTTGAGCCCGGTGCCCGCTGCGGTGCCGCCGATCGGCAGCTCGCCCACGCGGGGCAGGGTGCCGCAGACACGCTCGATGCCGGCCCGGATCTGGCGGGCGTAGCCGCCGAACTCCTGACCGAGGGTGACGGGGACGGCGTCCATGAGGTGCGTGCGGCCGGGCTTGACCACGTCGCGCCACTGCTCGGCCTTCGACTCGAACGACTCCGCGAGCACGCCGAGGGCCGGCACGAGGTCGGCGATCACGACCTCCGTCGCAGCGACGTGCGTGGCCGTGGGGAACGTGTCGTTGGACGACTGCGACATGTTCACGTCGTCGTTCGGGTGGACCGTGACGCCCTCGGCCGCGCAGAGCGAGGCGATGACCTCGTTGGTGTTCATGTTGGAGCTCGTGCCCGACCCCGTCTGGAACACGTCGACGGGGAAGTGGTCGTCGACCTCGCCCTCGGCGATACGGCCGGCGGCCGCGACGATCGCGTTGACCTTCTCCCGGTCGAGCAGCCCGAGGCGCCCGTTGACGGTCGCGCAGGCGGACTTGAGCAGCCCGAGCGCGCGGATCTGCGTCCGCTCGAGGCCCCGGCCCGAAACGGGGAAATTCTCCACGGCGCGCTGGGTCTGTGCACGCCAGAGGGCGTCGACCGGGACCCGGACCTCGCCCATCGTGTCGTGTTCGATACGGAATTCAGTCTGATCGGCCATGGGGCCAGACTAGGCGCGCCCGCCGGGCCGTGCAGGAACTACGGCGCGGGCCCGGCGAGCGCGGGTGCCGTCAGCGGGCGTCGGCGGCCTGGCCGTAGTCGACGGCCGAGAACTCGCGGAGCTTCTCCATCTTGTGACGGCCCTCGACGTGGCGGACCGTGCCGGACTTGGACCGCATGACCAGGGACCGGGTGACGGCGCCGTTGGAGCGGTAGCTCACGCCCCGGACCATGTCGCCGTTGGTGATGCCGGTGGCGGCGAAGAAGCAGTTGTCGCCCTTGACGAGGTCGTCGGTGCCGAGGATGGCGTCGACGTCCAGGCCGGCGTCGACGGCCTTCTGCCGCTCCGCGTCGTCCTGCGGCCACAGCTGGCCCTGGATCTCGCCACCCATGCACTTCATGGCGCACGCGGTGATGATGCCCTCCGGCGTACCGCCGATGCCCATGAGCATGTCCACCGAGCTGTCGTCGGAGGCCGCCGCCACGCCGCCCGCGACGTCGCCGTCCATGATGAGACGGACCTTGGCGCCGGCCGCACGGATCTCGGCGATGAGCTCGGCGTGGCGGGGCCGGTCGAGCACGCACACCGTCATGTCGCCGACGTCGATGTTCTTGGCCTCGGCCACCGACCGGATGTTCCACTCGGTGGACCTGGACAGGTCGATCCGGCCGACGGCGTCCGGGCCGACCGCGATTTTGCGCATGTAGAACACCGCCGACGGGTCGAACATCGCGCCGCGCTCGGCGACCGCGATCACGGCGATCGAGTTGGGGCGACCCTCCGCCATGAGGCGGGTGCCGTCGATCGGGTCCACGGCCACGTCGACCGCCGGCCCGTCACCGGTGCCGACCTTCTCGCCGTTGTAGAGCATGGGCGCCTCGTCCTTCTCGCCCTCACCGATCACCACTGTGCCGTCCATGTCGACGGTCGAGATGAGCTCACGCATGGCGTCGACCGCGGCACCGTCGCCACCGTTCTTGTCGCCCCGGCCCACCCAGCGCCCGGCGGCGAGAGCGGCGGCCTCGGTCACACGGACCAGCTCCATGGCGAGGTTACGATCGGGGCGCTTGGCGTCTGACATAGGTGGTCTGGCTCCTCGGAGGCGGGCGCGGGCGCGACGGGGTCACGCGCGTGCGGCGGGTTGTCGGCGCTCATTGTTCCACCTCCGCCACCGGGCCGGGGCCCACGCACCGGAGTCGCCCCGGGTGGGTGGGATACTCACAGGCGTGGCCGAGGCGAAACCGAGAATCCTGCAGGGCAACCGCGACATGTTCTGGTCGGTGGTGGTGCTCATGGTCATCTGCGGACTCTTCGCCGGTGTCGCCGGACTGTGCACCTTCAGCCCGTCGGGCCCCGAGCAGGGGCAGATCCCGCAGTTCGACGCCGACGCGTCTTTGCGCCAGGACGCCCGCAGCCTCGAGTACCCGATCCGCTCGCCCGAGGTCCCCGCGGACTGGACCGCCAACTCCGGCCGCGTCCAGGGCTTCGCCGGCACCACCTCCAGCCACGTCGGCTGGGTGACCGGCGAACGCAGCTACGTCGAGCTCGTCCAGTCCGACGCACCGGAGGACGCGTTCCGCTCGCTGAACGGCGGCCCGCGGCCCGAGCGCACCATGGTGCCGATCGCCGGGCGGGAATGGACCGTCCTCACCGGCGACGACGTCCGCCCCGTGTGGGTGCTAGACCTCGACGACGTCCGCGTGGCCGTGACCGGCTCGGCGCCCACCGATCAGTTCGAGACGCTCGCCGCCGCCGTCCAGGACGCGGAGCCGCTCCCCGCGCAGTGATCGCCCGCGCGGGGAGGTGAGCCTTCCCGCATGACCGGGCGGCGGGCTCAGCCCCGGGCGGCGCCGCCCTCGTCGTCGTCGCCGAGGACCGCGTCGATGCGCGCACGGGCGCCGTCGAGATGCTCGGTGCACCGCGCGGCGAGTTCCTCGCCCCGCTCCCACAGGGCGAGGGAGGCGTCCAGGTCCTGGCCGCCGGCCTCGAGGATGCGGACCACCTCGATGAGCTCGTCGCGGGCCTGCTCGTAGCCCAGTTCGGAGACGGGGGTCTGCTCGTCGGACATCAGGACTGCTCCTCGGGGGTGTCGGACTCGGGGGTGTCGGACTCGGGGGTGTCGGTGGTGTGCGACCCGGTGGTGGTCGGCGCGGGGGCGGCGGTGCGGCCGGCGGCGGGCGTCGACCCGAGCACCGCCGCGGACAGGGCGCCGTCGGAGACCCGGATGCGCAGCTGGGAGCCGGGCGGGGCGTCGGCGATCGACGACACCACCCGGCCGTCGTGCACCCCGGCCACCGACTGGACCACCGCGTAGCCGCGGGCGAGGGTGGCCGCCGGGCCCAGGGTGGTCAGGCGCGCCGACAGGTGGCCGAGCGACGTGGACTCCGAGTCGATGATCCGGGTGATGTCGCGCCGCGCGGCCCGCAGCGCCTCGGCGACGACCTCCGCGCGCGAGTCGACGATCCCGTGGGGGTTCGCCATGCACGGCCGGGACCGCACCGCGGCGAGCTGGTTGCGCTCGCGCTCCACCCAGCCGCGCAGGGCCCGGGCGGTGCGGGCGCGCGCCTCGGCGATGCGGCGCCGCTCCTCGACCACGTCGGGGACGACGCGCTTGGCGGCGTCGGTGGGCGTGGCGGCACGCAGGTCGGCGACGAGGTCCGACAGCGGGGAGTCGGGCTCGTGTCCGATCGCCGAGACGACCGGCGTGCGGCACCGCGAGATCGCGCGGATCAACGCCTCGTCGGAGAAGGGGAGGAGGTCCTCGACGGAGCCGCCGCCGCGGGCGAGGATGATGACGTCGACGACGGGGTCCGCGTCCAGCTCGGCCAGCGCGTCGAGGATCTGGGGCACGGCCGACACGCCCTGCACGGCCGTGTTCCGCACGGCGAAACGCACGTCCGGCCAGCGGCCACGGGCGACCTCGACCACGTCGCGCTCGGCGGCGCTCGCCCGGCCCGTGATCAGACCGACGCACGTCGGCAGGAACGGCAGCGGTCGCTTGAGGCGGGGATCGAACAGACCCTCCGCCGCCAGGGCCTGCTTGAGCCGCTCGATGCGCGCCAGCAGCTCGCCCACGCCGACCGGGCGGATCTCCGAGACCTGGAGCGAGAACGAGCCGCGGCCCGTGTAGAAGCGCGGCGTGCCGCGCACCACGACCCGGCTGCCCTCCGTGACCGGGACGGGTGACTCGGAGATGAGCCGGGGCGGGCACGTCAGCGTCAGCGAATTGTCGACGGACGGGTCACGCAACGTGAGGAAGGCCGTGCGGGTGCCCGGGCGCAGACTCAACTGGGTGATCTGACCCTCGACCCACACCGCGCCCAGGCGGTGGATCCACGCGGCGATCTGGTCCGAGACGACCCGGACCGGCCACGGTGACTCGGGGCTGCTCGGGGTGCCGGGGGAGGAGGCGCTCACGCGTCGCGGGGGGTGACGCGGCCCGTCGGCACGTCCGGATCGTCATCGTCGTCACCGCCGCCGCGGGGCGCCCGCGACGAACCGTACACCCGGTAGGACACGTCGAGGACCTCCTCGGTCTCGTCCTCGTCGAACGTCGCCCACTCCGGCTGATCCGACCGGGCGGGGAAGACCGAGGCGAGCACCCTGTCGCCCTTGACGGCCAGGTCGGTGAGGGTCTGCCCCGCGTGCAGGTACGACTGCACCAGGCCGCCGGCGACCCGCACGGGCACGCCGGGCAGCGTGGACACCGCCTCGATCGCGCGGCCGGGCAGGGCCACGACGCGCTCGGCCGCGGTGGCGGCCAGACCGATCGAGGCACGGGTCAGAAACAATGGTCGGAGCATGCGGACCTCTCTGCCGGGGGGCGTGCGGGAGGCGTAATGGTCGAAATCCAGTATGAACCGTACCCTGGTGACATGACCGAGCAGACCGACATGATCGCCGAACCGGCAACCAAGCGGGTACTACTCGCGGAACCGCGCGGCTACTGTGCCGGCGTCGACCGAGCCGTCGAGACGGTCGAGAAAGCCCTGGAGAAGCACGGGGCGCCGCTGTACATGCGCAAGGAGATCGTCCACAACAAGTACGTGGTGGAGTCCTTCACCAAGCGTGGGGTGATCTTCGTCGACGAGACCGACGAGGTGCCCCAGGGCGCGAATCTCGTGTTCTCCGCCCACGGGGTCTCGCCCGCGGTCCGGGAGAGCGCCAAGCAGCTGGAGCTCACCACCTTCGACGCCACCTGCCCGCTCGTGACCAAGGTGCACACCGAGGTCAAGCGCTTCGCCCGGGAGGGCTACCAGATCCTGCTGGTCGGCCACGAGGGCCACGAGGAGGTCGAGGGCACCGCCGGCGAGGCGCCCGACGTGGTGACCCTGGTCGACGGGCCGGACGCCGTCGACACCCTCGAGGTGCCGACGGACACGGAGAAGCTCATCTGGCTGTCCCAGACCACGTTGAGCGTGGACGAGACCATGGAGACGGTCCGCCGCCTCAAGGAGAAGTACCCCACGCTCATCGACCCGCCGTCCGATGACATCTGCTACGCCACGCAGAACCGCCAGAGCGCGGTCAAGGCGATGGCGCCCCAGTGCGATCTGGTGATCGTGGTGGGTTCGAAGAATTCCTCGAACTCCGTGCGGTTGGTCGAGGTGGCCCTCCAGGCCGGCGCGGATGCCGCCCATCTGGTGGACTACGCCGACGAGATCGACCTGGCGTGGCTCGAGGGGGTCACCACCGTGGGGGTGACGTCCGGCGCGTCCGTTCCGGAGATCCTCGTCCGCGGGGTGCTCGAGCTCCTCGACGAGCACGGGTACAGCGATGTGTCGACCGTCAAGACCGCGCAGGAGACCATCACCTTCGCCCTGCCCCGCGAGCTGCGGATGCCGCAGAAGGCCTGACCCGACCGCCCGCTCCCCGCGGGCCGGAGGGCACTCACCGCCCCGGTACGCCCCGCCTCAGCGGCGGGCGTGTGCCGGGGCGGTGCGCTGGATATAGGGGGCCGCCGGCCGCGCGGGCCGCGGCTCCAGAACGAACGCCCGGATCAGGGCTATCGCGATGACGACGACGGTCGTGGCGACCATCAGGGGGAACCGGGTCGCCAACGGCAGTGCGACCGAGACGATCTGCGTCCGCGAGAACACGTCCGCGCCCGAGCCCGCCCCGGAGATCACGTAGACCAGCGGCACCAGCAGCGTCATGATGATCGGCGGCTGGACCGCGGCCACGAACAGCGAGCGGCGCGAGATCGCGAGCACCGACACCACGCACCCGAGGACGAACGCGACGGTGAACCCGACGCCGAGCTCGCCCGAGACCGAGTCGATGGCCACGCCGGTCAGCGTGATGGCCACCGCCAGCAGGACCGCGGTCCAGGCGGGCAGCCCGCGCATCGAGGAGACCACGGACCTCTCGTCCGCGGGCACCCGGCCACTCCTGCGTCTACTCACGGAAGATGACTCTAACCGCCCAGCCGACGGGCGAGGAAACGGCCGAAACGACGCAGCGGACGGGGCTTGGCCGCCTCCTCTCGCGGGGATGGCCGCGTGCCGGTGACCGCCATCGGGTCGGTGATGCCGGGTTCGGGCGGGAGCTGATCCGATAACGGCGGAGCGGCGAGGCCGGCGTCACCGCCCACCTCGTCGTCGTCACCCGTCGCGGCGACCCCCGCACCACCCGGCGCCGACGCGGCGACGGCCGCCGTGCGCGCTCCGGGCGTCGCCGAACGCGGCGGGGCGATGTCCGGCCGTTCGTCGATCATCCCGGCCATGATCGCGGTGCTGCTCTTACGGAGCGGAGCGAACCGCGAGCTGGACATCTCCCCGAGCCAGGCCGTCAGGCGGCCCTCGTCGGTCGCGGAGGCCAGATCGGAGGCGGTGACGTCGCCGGTGCGCAGATCGATCTGCTCGTTGATATACCGGATGACCACCGCGGCCACGGCGAGGATCGGCACCGCGAGGAACGCGCCGATGATGCCGAAGAGCGTGCTGCCCGCGGCCACACCCAGGAGGATGACGCCCGGATGCAGGTTCATGGCGCGCGACTGCAGGATCGGCTGGAGGACGTTGCCCTCGAGCTGCTGTACGGCGATGATGACCACCAGGACGATGATCGCGGTGGTGAACCCGTTGGCCACCAGCGCGATGAGCACGGCGAGCGCTCCGGCGGTGAACGCACCGACGATGGGGATGAAGCCCGCGATGAAGGTGATGACCGCCAACGCCCACGCCAGCGGTACGCCCAGGATCACGAGCGCGAGGCCGATGAGCACGGCGTCGACGAACGAGACGATCGCCTGGGCGCGGATGAAGCCGCCCAGTGTGTTCCACGCCCGGGTGAGGACCTCGGTGAGGTGGCGGCCGGCGGTGCGGCCGGTGTTGCGACGCACGAACGGCAGGAACCGCGGCCCGTCCTTGATGAAGAAGAACGTGAGCACCAACACCAGGACCAGGGTGACGACGAACGATCCCACCGCGCTGACTCCGGTGAACACGCCGGACGCGATCTGGTCGCCCCGGTCCTGCAGCGTCGAGCTGAGCTGGTCCAGCAGGCGGTCCAGCTGCTCGTCACGGATGTTGAGCGGCGGCCCCCGCAGCCAGTCCTGGACCTCGGTGATCGCCTCGGACGTCTGGTCGGCGAGCTGCACGCTCTGCTCCACGATCGACGGGGCGATCAGTGCGATGACGCCGGTCAGCAGCCCCAGGGAGCCGATGATCGACAGCATGGCGGCCAGGCTTTTGGGCACCTTGTGCCGCACCATCCAGCCCGTCACGGGCCACAGGACGGTGGAGATGATCAGCGCCAACAGGATCGGCAGGATCCCCACCCACAGCGCGCCGCCGATCCGCGAGATGAGCCATCCCGCGACCAGCAGGATGGCCAGGCGCAGGGCCCAGTCGGTGACCCATCGCCCACCCAGGCCGATGAGTACGGACCGGTCGACGTGCTGTTCCTGATCCTCGACGGGGGGATGCGGCTTCGGCTCGTCGCTCATGGGAGTCATCTTGTCAGAGGCCGCGTCGGTGCGCTCCCTGTGACGGCCCGACGGCCGCGGGGGAGGGCCGCAGGCCGCGGTCCGTAGACTGTGGCCTCGTGAGCCTCACCCTCGGAATCGTCGGACTGCCCAACGTCGGTAAGTCGACCCTGTTCAACGCCCTGACGAACAACGACGTCCTCGCGGCGAACTATCCGTTCGCCACCATCGAGCCCAACGTCGGCGTGGTCGACCTGCCCGATCCCCGCCTCAACCGACTCGCCGAGATCTTCGGCTCCGAGCGGATCCTGCCCGCCGTCGTGTCGTTCGTCGACATCGCGGGCATCGTCAAGGGCGCCAGCACCGGCGAGGGCATGGGCAACAAGTTCCTCGCCAACATCCGTGAGGCCGATGCCATCTGCCAGGTCGTGCGCGTCTTCGACGACCCGGACGTCATCCACGTGGACGGCAAGGTCGACCCGATGGCCGACATCGAGGTGATCGCCACCGAGCTGATCCTCGCCGATCTGGAGACCATCGAGAAGGCGCTGCCGCGGATCGAGAAGGACGCCCGCAAGGACAAGTCGCTGGTGGCGCAGCTCGAGGAGATCCGCAAGGCCCAGGCCGTGCTCGAGGACGGGCGCACCCTGTTCAAGGCCCAGGACGAGATCGACCGCGGCCTCCTGCGCGATCTGCACCTCATGACCGCCAAGCCGTTCCTCTACGTCTTCAACGCCGACGAGTCGGTGCTGACGAGCGACGAGCGCAAGGCCGAGCTCAGCGCCGCCGTCGCGCCCGCCGACGCCGTGTTCCTCGACGCCAAGGTCGAGGCCGAGCTGCAGGAGCTCGACGAGGACGACGCCATGGAGCTGCTCGAGTCGATCGGCCAGACCGAGCCCGGCCTGAACGCGCTCGCTCGCGCAGGCTTCCACACCCTCGGGCTGCAGACCTACCTCACCGCCGGCCCCAAGGAGTCGCGCGCCTGGACCATCCGCAAGGGCGACACCGCCCCCAAGGCCGCCGGCGTCATCCACACCGACTTCGAGAAGGGCTTCATCAAGGCCGAGATCGTCTCGTTCGACGACCTCGACGCCGCCGGCTCGATGGCCGCGGCCAAGGCGGCCGGCAAGGTGCGCATGGAGGGCAAGGACTACGTCATGGCGGACGGCGACGTGGTGGAGTTCCGCTTCAACGTCTGAGATCGCGCAACGGTGGCGGGGCCGCGGGTACCGGGAGCACCGGCGGGTCAGGCCCGTCCGCGCTGGTCCACCGGTCGCTCGCGGTAGTCGCGCCAGGCCCGACGCGCATTGTCGCGGGTTCCGGTCGGGTGAGTCTCGTGCCACGCGCGGGTGAACCGGTTGTACTCGAACTGCGAGTCGATCGGCTTCGCGTCCCGTCCGCGGGTCGATCGGTAGTGATCGAGTGCGTCCTGCATCGTGTGCGTTCCGTCGGTTCCGGCGAAGAAGGCGCGCATCTCGGCATCGAAGCTGAAGTGAGATCCCACCTGCTCGACGAACCACGCCCGGACGACCTGGCTGCACCTCTGGCCCCGCGGTATGACCGTTTCGAGCGTCAACGGGCCGGCGAGCTGAGCTCTCGCGGAGCGCGCGGGCGCCGGTGGCTCATCAAAGGGGACGCCGTCTAGCGCCGCCGCGAGCCGGCGGGTCAGCAGGTCCTTCCCGCCCGTCGCCCTGACGCCGAGTCTTCTGGCGGCCCCGGCCTGATATCGAGCAAGAACGGTCGGGTCGATGGCGCCCCGTTCCACTGATAATCACAGCATGACCGCACGACGCCCGGGACGAGATCGCATCCGCGAGCTGCTCGACGCCGTTCTCGCCGAGCACGAAGGCGGCGCAGTCCTGAACACGCTCGCGGCGGACGCCCACTCGTCGTCGTTCCACTTCAGTCGTCAGGTGAGCCGGGCGGCAGGAGAAGCGCCGGCGGCGATGCGGCGGCGTGTCCTCCTCGAGCGCGCGGCCTGGGAGATCCAAGGAGGACGCAGCGTCACCGATGCGGCGTTCGCAGCGGGATACGACTCGGTCGAGGGATTCTCGCGCGCGTTCTCGCGGGCGTTCGGGTGCCCTCCTGGCGCCATGCCGCCGCGACACGACCGGGGCCACTGGCTGCCTGCACCGAACGGCATCCATTTCCACTCCCCGACGGTGCTCTACGTCGACGCGGGACGGGAGATCTCGGCCGGCGACGTCGTCGCCTTGATGATCCGGCACGACCTCGACGACACCGCCGCGGTGCTCGCCGCCGCCGAGGGGGTCGACGACGACGAGTTCCGGCGCGAGAGGTTGCCGGGACACAGGGTGCTCGAGTGGGCGGGTGACGAGACGACCCTCGCGGACGTCCTGCGTCACCTGGCCCTGGACAAGCTGCCCTGGCTCGCGTGCATCGAGGGGGAGGACGAGCCGGACCTCGGCGTGGAGGACGACGTCGCGAGTCTCCGCAGGCGGCACTCCGAGATCGCCGCGCGGTGGCTGGCCATGACACGCGATGTGGAACGCCGTGGCGCGTGGGGCGACCGGGTGGTCGACGCGCTCTGTGACCCACCCGAGTCGTTCCTGCTGTCGCAGATCGTCGCCCACACCCTCACGTTCTCGGCCCACCGCCGCCAGCTCGCGCGCTGGATGCTCGCGCAGGCCGGCGTCGACATCAGGCATCTCGATCCCGACCCGATCATGTGGCATCGCCGCGCCTCAGGAGGACCCTCATGACCCGCTACCGCTACTACACCGCCACGACCCTCGACGGATTCCTCGCGGACGACGACCACTCGCTGGCCTGGCTGTTCAAGCAGGACATCGACGAGAACGGGCCGGGCAGCACCGACGCGTTCCTCACGGAGGTGGGGGCGCAGGTCATGGGGGCGTCCACGTACGCGTGGGTGCTCGAACACGACCGTGACTGGTTGCCCGAAATCCGCACCTTCGTGTTCACCCACCGGGAGCTGGAGGCGGTGAACGACCACGTCTCCTTTGTCGCGGGCGCCCCGTCTGATCACCGCGAGTCGCTGGAGTCCGCGGCCGGTGGTCGCGATGTGTGGGTGATGGGTGGCGGCGGGCTGGCAGCCGAGTTCGCCGGGGCGGGGATGCTCGACGAGGTGGTGGTCTCGATCGCGCCGGTGACGCTCGGGTCGGGCAAGCCGCTGTTCGGTGGCGCGTTCGACCTCGAGCTGAAGGGGTGCGAGCGCAACCGCGACTTCGTGGTTGCCCGGTACGGCGTCCGGGGACCTCTGTCAGACTCGTGAAGGCCGGCCCGTACAGCGGGTGGCAGCGCACGCGGTAGAGCGCCGCCAGGGAGGGCGGAGCCGGTCGCGCCGACCGATAGGGGAGCCAGTGACTGTTCTACGCGAGGTGACCGGTGTGATCGCTGCGGGCCTGTGCGGCGCGCTGCTCACCAACGCCGTGCCGCACACGGTCAAGGGACTGACCGGCGAGCGGTTCCCGACGCCCTTCGCCACGCACCCGGGCGTCGGGTTGTCCCCGCCACTGCACAACGTGGCCTGGGGCCTACTCAATCTCGCGGCGGGTGGCGCGCTGGCGCGTCGCGTGGAGTCACCGAGGGACAGGGCCGCTGCAGCCACCGGCGGCGTCGCCATGGCGTTCGTCCTCGCGCACTACTTCGGCGGCCTCGACCTCTCCGACGATCGGGCGGAGCGCTGACCGGTGTGCCGCGGCGGTCGTTGGTGGTCCGGGATCGGGGCGGTCGCGGGCATCGCATGCAGGGCGGGGCCGGCGCTCGCAGACCCGGCCCGATCCGTCAGGCGTGAGAGGTGACGAGCTCCTCGCGGACGAGGCGTGTTCCAGCGCTGAGTGCGCTGAGCTTCGCGAGTGCGACGTCCCGCGACAAGGGCGCCATGCCGCAATTGGTGCTCGGCAGGAGCTTGTCCGCGTCCACGAACTCGAGCGCGCTGCGGAGCGTGTCCGCGACCTCCTCAGGAGTCTCGACCTTCTCGCTGGCCACGTCGATCGCCCCGAGCATGACCTTCTTGCCGCGCAGTAGCCCGACCAGGTCGATCGGGACGCGGGAGTTATGGGACTCCAGCGAGATGATGTCGATACCGGACTGCTGCAGGAGGGGGAACGACTCCTCGTAGTGCCGCCACTCCGAGCCGAGCGACGCCTTCCAGTCGGTGTTTGCCTTGATCCCGTAGCCGTAGCAGATGTGGACGGCGGTCTCGGCGCGCAGGCCTTCGACCGCGCGTTCCAGGGCCGCCACGCCCCAGTCCTTGAGCTCGTCGAAGTAGACGTTGAAGGCGGGCTCGTCGAACTGGATGATGTCGACCCCCGCGGCCTCCAGGTCTCGCGCCTCCTGGTTGAGGATCGCCGCGAACTCCCACGCCAGCGCCTCGCGGCTGGAGTAGTGGCGGTCGTACAGCGTGTCGATCATCGTCATGGGCCCGGGGAGAGCCCACTTGATGGGCTTGTCGGTCTGCTGCCGCAGGAACGTCGCGTCGTCCACGAAGACCGGCTTCTCGCGGCTGACGGCGCCCACCACGGTGGGCACGCTGGCGTCGTAGCGGTTCCGGATGCGCACGGTCTCGCGCTGCTCGAAGTCGACCCCGTCGAGATGTTCGATGAAGGTCGTCACGAAGTGTTGCCGGGTCTGTTCGCCGTCGCTGACGATGTCGATGCCGCGATCGCTCTGCTCCTTCACGGCGATACGCAGCGCGTCCTGCTTACCTTCGGCCAGCTCGGGGCCCTCCAACCTCCAGGGCGACCAGAGGGTCTCCGGCTGTGCTAGCCACGACGGCTTGGGCAGGCTGCCGACGGTGGTGGTGGGCAGGATCGGGGACATGATCGACTCTCCTCTGGTGCTCATCCGACGAGCACCGGGTAGCGGGCGGCCCACTGTTCGAGCTGTGCTCGGTGCGGCTTCATGAGGGCTTCCTCCGTGAACCTGCCCTGCGCCTTGCCGAGCCGGTTGCGCTCCTCGCGGTCGTACACGATCGGGGTGGGTGAGAAGTCGCCGTGATCCAGAGTGGGGCGGTAGACGTCCGCGGCGGGGGACTGAGCGTTGTAGATCTCCGGACGGTAGATCTTCTGGAAGGTCTCCATCACGCTGATGGTGCCGATGAGCTGCAGGTCCGTGTAGTCGTGGAGCAGGTCACCGCGGAAGTAGAACGCGAGCGGCGCGACGCCGCCCGGTGGCATGAAGTACCGGACCTCCAGCCCCATCCGGGCGAAGTACTCGTCGGTCAGCGAGAAGTCGTCCTGCTGGTACTCGGTACCGAGGACGCGATGGTGGTGTCCGGTCCGGCGGTAGGTCCGGCTCGTCGACACGCTGATGCAGATAACCGGCTCCGCGGAGAAGCGCTCCCGGTACGCCTCCGAGGCGACGAAGCGCTGAAAGAGTCTGCCGTGCAGGTCGCCGAAGTCGTCGGGCACGGTGAACTCAGCGGTGTTCTCGTTGGCCGCCGGCAGGAGAACGCTGAAGTCGTAGTCCCGGACGTAGGACGAGAAGTTGTTCCCCACGATGCCCGGGTGACGCTCACCGGTGTCCCGGTCGAGGATCTGGACGTCCAGGACCTCGATCAGCGGGAACCGCTGGCTCTCGCCTGCCGAGGTGAACTGCAGATCCGCGGACACGATCTCCAGCTCGACGGTGTAGCGGTCCCGGCTCGGGTCGTGCCGGCCGGCGAGTCCGTTGAACCGGTCGTCGATCATGGCGAGGGCGCGGCGGAGGTTCTGCCGGCGGTGCTCGCCCCGTGCCAGGTTGGCGAAGTTCGTGGTGGTGCGGGAATTCTCCGACGGTGAGTAGTCCTCGTCGAAGCGGGTGGTGGTGATGCTGAACGCGAAGTCGTCCGACATGTACATCCAATGCGGGTCTCGATCGGCCGGGCTCGGCCTTGCGGAAAATCTGTGCCCTCATCCTGCAGCCCCAGTTCAGGCATCGGGTAACTACCGTTTGCTATGCGTCTCTATAGTCTGTGCATATGGGCAGGGCATCCAGGGGCATCACGCTGCAACAGTTGGAGTACTTCATCGAGGTCGCGGCGGAGGGGTCGATCACGGGCGCGGCGGAGCTCCTCTACGTCGCCCAGCCGACCATGTCCGCCGCGATGAAGGACCTCGAGTCCAGGGTCGGGCGCACGCTGCTCTCGCGGTCCGCCCGGGGTGTGACGCTGACCGAGGAGGGTGCGGAGTTCCTCGGCTACGCCAGACAGGTCGTCGAGCAGATGTCCCTGCTCGAGCAGCGGTATCTCGGCCAGCCACCGTCCCGCCGACTGCTCGGGGTCTCCGCGCAGCACTATTCCTTCGTGGTCGAGGCGTTCATCAGGATGGTGCGGTCCGCTGACGTGGAGCAGTACGAGTTCTCTCTTCGCGAGACCCGGACCTGGGAAATCATCGAGGACGTCCGGACGCTCCGGAGCGAGGTGGGCATCCTGTACCGCAACGACTTCAACCGGAAGGTCATCGACAAACTCCTGCGCGATTCCGGTCTCGTCTTCCACCCGCTCTTCGCGGCGGTCCCGCACATCTTTATCTCGAGGAAGAACCCGTTGGCCGCCCGCGAGCGGGTCACGCTCGGTGACCTGACCGACCTGCCCCGGCTCACGTTCGACCAGGGGGCGAACAACTCGTTCTACTTCGCCGAAGAGATCCTCTCCACCCTGTCGAGCAAGCGGGAGATCCGGGTCGCCGACCGCGCGACCATCTTCAATCTGATGATCGGACTCGACGGGTACACCATCTCGACCGGCATCATCAGTGACGACCTCGACCCGGAGATCGTGGCGATCCCGCTCGACGTGGACGAGAGCATCGAGATCGGCTGGATCAGCCACTCCGGCATTCCGCTCACCGAGCAGGCGCTGCGCTACCTGGCCGAGGTACGGGCCGTCGTCGCGGACTACGGAATCGACCTACTCGACTCGCCGTGACGCGGGTCGGAGTCTCGGCTTACTGTTCAGCGCTCGTCGCCTACACCACCGCGTGACCGGCCCGCTGGTTCTCCACAGGCGAGCCGAAGCCGGATCCTTCATCCACAGGTGGCCGCGCACGAGCTTCTCAGCACGTCGCTCTCCGCGATGCTGGGCTCATGGGAATCCGTTACTACGCATATGCCTTCGACGCCGACGCCACCCAGGCCGTGCTCGCCGACCCGCGCGCCTACATCAGCGCCGACCCCTTGGCGGATGCCTGGGGTTTTCCGCCCGGGTCCACGGTCGCCGCGACCGACTTTCGACAGGGCCCTCGGGAGGAGGACATGCTCTACCTGGACAAGGCGTGGAGAAATCTGCAGTTGATGACGTCACCGTCTGATCCGACTGACGAGCCCCGCCCGGCGTATCGCATGTTCGAGGGCGACGTGACGCCGCTCGCGAACTGGGAAGGGTGGCTGCCGTGGGTTCGGGCGATCCCGCCAGAGGACGTCGCCCCGATCGCCGATGATCCGGACACACTCACCCGTGCGGACTTCGTTCCCTGTCTGCCCCCGCGTGACGGAGATGAGCCGGGCAACGAGTCGGAAGCGGAGTACGTGGACCACTACGTGAACCGGACGAGACGATTTCTCCGCGGACTCGTAGAGTCCGGCCGGGGCTTCGCGTACCTGATCGGGTAGCGGGCATCACGGCTTTCCCGGGTCGACCGTCGTGCCCGGGGAGTCGTGCAGGCTGCGCCGCAACATTCACCCCGCGGCTACGCTTCCCGCGTGACCACATTCCTCGCCCCCGGGACATCGATCGACGTCATCGAGTGCCCCGAGATCCCGTGACGAGTGCTGCGTCCGCGCCGAGGATAGTGCGGAAGGTCGTCGGGTACGTCGTCCACGAGGGGCGGTTGCTGGTGTTCACGCATGACGGGTTCCCGCTCGTCGAGGTTGGCGTCCAGGTGCCCGCCGGGATGATCGAGCACGGGGAGTCCCCCGAGGAGGCGGCTGTCCGTGAGGTCGCCGAGGAGACCGGGATCCGTGCTCGCGTCGTCCGTTCGCTCGGCACGGAGCGCTACGACATGCGGCCGTCGAAGCCCGAGATCCACGAACGGCACTTCTTCCACCTCGAGCCCGAGGACCTGACGTTCCCCGAGCGTTGGCCGGCCGGCGAGCCGAGGCCGTCGGGCGGCGGCGAGCGTCAGGAATGGACGTGCTTCTGGATCCCGGTGGAGCGGGCTCATGTCCTGTGCGCGGGGTTCGGCGCGCGTGTCGGCGAACTCGCCGTCACCGCCGGACGCCGGCGGTGGTGACGGTGGTGCGTCGCGTGCTGGTGGTGGAGTTCCGGTTCGGGTAAGACGACGACGGCGAGGCGGATCGCAGGCGAGCTGGGTGTTCCCCACATCGAGCTCGACGCGTTGCACTGGGGGCCTGACTGGACGGCCGCGACTGCGGGGGAGATGCAGGAGAGGGTGCGTGAGGCCATCCGCCCGGACGCCTGGGTGGTGGACGGAAACTACCGGTCCAAGATCGGCACGCTCGTGTGGGATCGTGCGGACACCGTCGTCTGGGTGAGCCCGCCCCGCCCGGTCGCGGTGTGGCGCGCGCTGACCAGGACGATCCGCCGTGTCGCGACCGGGCAGGAGCTGTGGAACGGGAACCGCGAGCGCTGGTCGTCGCTGATGTTCTGGCGAGGAGAGGAGTCGCTTCTCTGGCTCGCGTGGGCGCTCTATCCCCGGACCAGGGATCGTTACGAGGCGGCCATGAGGGACCCGGCGAACGGTCACCTCCGGATCCACCGGGTGCGCACGGCGCGCGAGGTGGACCGCGTCATCGCGGCGTGGAAGTCCGGCCCCGGCGCATGACAGTCGTGGCTCGCGGGGAAGTTGCCGAGGTCGCCGCACTCATGGATGGTGAGGTCATGAGTTTCACCGTGTACCTGTCCGGCGAGATCCACACCGACTGGCGTGACCAGATCCGGAGCGGCGCGACGGCCGCAGGCCTCGATGTCACCTTCACCGAGCCGGTCACCGACCACCCGGCGAGCGATGCCGCGGGCGACCACCTCTGCGGGACCGAGAACCCCTTCTGGCGAGACCACCAGTCGGCGAAGGTCAACGCGATTCGTACGCGTACGTTGATCGAACAGAGCGACCTGGTGGTGGTGCGCTTCGGGGAGAAGTACAAGCAGTGGAACGCCGCCTTCGACGCCGGCTACTGCGCGGCCCTGGGCAAGCCCTACGTGACGCTCCACGATGCGGAGATCGTCCACCCGCTCAAGGAGGTCGACGCGGGGGCCCAGGCCTGGTGCACGACCACGGACCAGGTGGTGGAGATCCTGCGCTACGTGCTCGAGGCGTGAGTCCGGCGGCGCCCACGACGGGTGAGGTGCGGTCGCCGTGGGCGTGAGGGGCCGGCCCCGGCGTCCAGCCCCGCTGCGGGGTCGGCGACCTACGAAGCAGGATCTCGCCGCCTTCGCCGACCTGCAGGAGGACGGCGTCGACGACGTCCTGCCGGCCGACCCCGGCGCGTTGCGGCTCCTCATCGTGGGCATCAACCCCGGCCTGTGGACCGCGGCCGTCAACGCGCCCTTCGCGCGGCCCGGCAACCGTTTCTGGCCGTCCCTCCATCGCGCCGGACTCACCGATGACCTCGTCGACGCCACGACCGGACTCTCCGACGCGGACGAGGAGAAACTCCTCGCGGCCGGCATCGGGATCACCAACCTCGTCGGACGCGCCACGGCGCGGGCGGACGAGCTCTCCCGCGAGGAGCTGCGGGAAGGCGGGGCGCGTCTCGCGGAGCGCGCGGGCACACTCCGCCCGGGCGTCGTGGCCATCGTGGGGATCACCGCGTTCCGAGCCGCGTTCTCCCGCCCCGGTGCGACCACGGGAAGGCAGGACGGCACGACACTGCCCGGGTGGCCGGAGGACGTCGAGCTGTGGGTCGTGCCGCAGCCCAGTGGGTTGAACGCCCACGAGACCGTCGACTCGCTCGCCGAGTACTGGCGCCAGGTGTGGGCTGCGGTGCAGGCGCGCGCGCCGCACCCGGGGCGAGTGGATGGCGGCGCTCCAGCGGAAAGCTGATCCGTCCACCAGCGGTATCCTGGTGTCTCGAGACGGACCGGGAGGGCGACGATGGCTGTAGTGGTACAGGTGAACTTTCCGATGCGAGGCCCCTGGGGCGCGGAGATGGCGGAGGCGTTTCGCGGGCTGGCGGAGTCGATCAACACCGAGCCGGGATTTCTCTGGAAGGTGTGGATCGAGGACGAGTCGGCCGGCCGGTCCGGAGGGATCTACCTCTTCGACACGCGCGAGAACGCCGAAGCCTATGTCGCGATGCACACCGAGCGTCTCGCCGGGTTCGGGATCACCGAGGTGAGCGCGACCTTCTCGGACGTCAACGAGCCCCTGAGCACGCTCAACCGCGCCACGCTGGCCTGAGTCAGCCGAGATGAGATCGCAGCGCGCGCCGGGCGGAGAGAGTGTGCCGGGACGACGGTCCTCCCCGGCGACGTCGGGTCGTCCGCGGAGCCGGGCGCATTCCATCCGGTCCGCGGCCGGATCCGACGGGCGAAACGGGCACCGGTCGGCCGGTCGGCCCCCGCCCGCTCGCCGTAGCAC
>NZ_JAHBAV010000164.1 GCF_018390595.1 Dietzia massiliensis | reverse complement strand
GCGCCCGGCCGCAAGCCGCTGGGCCGGCGGCGCGCTGCTGTTGGGCGTGGCGGCCGGTCTCACGGTGCTGTTCACCGGCCTTGGCCTGGATAGCCGCGCCGGCCTGATCGGGCGGGAGCTTTCCAACAGCGCGCGCCTGACCATGCTGCATGACGTCGGCGCCATGATCCTGGCCAAACCGCTGCTGGGCTGGGGCTACGGCGGCTTTGAATACAGCTTCGCGCACTTCCGTCTGCAGGAAATGCCCTGGCGAGAAGTGCTGGAAGTCGCCGGGCATCCGCACAATGAAATCCTGCTGTGGTGGGTTGAGGGCGGCCTGCCGGCGCTGGCGGGGATCGTTATCGTCCTCGTCGCCGGCGCGCTGCTGCTGAAACGCGCCTGGCAACGGGATCGCGAACAGCCGGGCGGTGCGCGCGTCGGGCTGTTTCTGGTGCTGCTGCCAATGCTGGTACACACCCAGCTGGAATACCCTTTC
>NZ_JAHBAV010000163.1 GCF_018390595.1 Dietzia massiliensis | reverse complement strand
GACCGGCACCCTCGCGCGGATCAAACTCCTCCTGATACAGATCGACCGTCTTCACCTGATGCCCTTGCGCCAGATAAGCCTGCCGCGCCTGTTCGGCCAAATGGGCATTGAAAGAATGCGGCTCGGGGTGAGCCAGCACAATCAGCACGTTCATCCTGTGTCTCCCGTTGTAAGGTGGTGCTGCTATGCTGTGGCTTTATCGCCCCCTTGGCAATTACGCACCTGAAGGTAACCCCCCATGGCCTATCCCGGCGACGTCTATTCGAGTAAATGCTCCGCGCGCGATGCGCTGGCGCTGATTTCCGGCAAGTGGGTGATGCTGATCCTGCCCGTGCTGGCACAGCGGCCGATGCGCAACGGCGAGCTGCTGCGCCGCATCGACGGCATTTCGCAGAAGGTGCTGACGCAAACGCTGCGCCAGTTGGAACGCAACGGGCTGCTCGAACGGCTGGATTTAAGTGAAAAGAATCAGGCAC
>NZ_JAHBAV010000162.1 GCF_018390595.1 Dietzia massiliensis | reverse complement strand
AAATACAGCTTGTCGGAGATGGAGAAATCGGTAGACACCGTTTCCGGATTCGAGTTCATGATGATGGCCTCGTACCCGGCAGCCTGGATGGCCTTGACGGAGTGAACGGTAGCGTAGTCGAACTCGATCCCCTGGCCAATGCGGATCGGCCCGGAACCCAAGACGAGAACGCTAGGGCGCTGCGACTTTTTCGACTCGTTCTCCATTTCGTAGGTCGAGTAGAAGTATGGGGTTGAGGATTCGAACTCTCCGGCACAGGTATCGACCATCTTGTACACTGGCACAATCCCGTTGTCGACCCGACGAACCCGCACGTCATCAGGGGTCTCGCCCCAGATTCGTGCGATGGCCGGGTCGGAGAAGCCATTGCGCTTGGCAATCCATAGCGCCTCAGAGTCATCGGGGCAGGCTCGTAGCCTTTCCTCAATTTCGAGGATGTGGGCAACCTTGTCGAGGAAGAACACGTCGATCCTGGTC
>NZ_JAHBAV010000161.1 GCF_018390595.1 Dietzia massiliensis | reverse complement strand
GTATAGGAGTAAACCATAGGGTTCCTCAGCTCGCTGATCAGTGACCCAATCTGTCCGTCCGATTAGGGACAGTTCATGCAACACCGTTTTGTCGACCGGAAAGCGGGAACACTTTCCGCAATGTCTCTTGCTATCACGCTTAAACCATTTCATCGCGTCTTCCCCCAGAACTCCTGGTAGTGCAAAGACCGCGGTATATTAAGTCGTCAATAGAAACAAACATTGGGAGGCGAAACCAGCAGCCAAACAGTGTGAAACGCTACTGGCGCCCTACAGCGCAAAAAGGCTGGTGACTAAAAAGTCACCAGCCATCAGCCTAAAAGACTAGGCTGCAACCGGAAAGGTTGGCTTATTTAACTTCAACTTCAGCGCCAGCTTCTTCCAGAGATTTTTTCAGAGCTTCTGCGTCATCTTTGCTCACGCCTTCTTTCAGAGCGGCTGGAGCAGATTCAACCAGGTCTTTAGCTTCTTTCAGAC
>NZ_JAHBAV010000160.1 GCF_018390595.1 Dietzia massiliensis | reverse complement strand
CCCAGGCAGTAACGAATGCTGAAAGCGCGCGCCGCGTCGAGGATCGGCTCGCCATCGTCGACGAACAGCGTGCGCTGCGGATTGAATCCGGTGTGCTGCTGCACCGCCTGCCACAGACGCTGATCTTCTTTCGGATAACCAAATGTGTGGGTGGAAAACAATAAATCAAGGTGCCGATCGAGGCCGGTATGCTCGATTTTCACCGCCAGGCTGTGCGGATGCGCATTGGTCAGCAAAATGGTTTGCAGGCCGGCGTCGCGCAGCGCCTGTAAAAACGGCTCGGTGTCTTCGCGCAGCCGGGCGCGGCTGCCCACTTCGCTGGTCATGCGGTAGATATCCAGATCCAACCGCTCGCTCCAGTAATCGAAGCAATACCAGTTCATGGTGTGCTGCACCGCCTGATATTCCCGCTCAATGATATTGCGGGCTTCGTCGAACGGAATGGCGCGCCTTTCGCTCAGCGCCTGCGGCACCAGGC
>NZ_JAHBAV010000159.1 GCF_018390595.1 Dietzia massiliensis | reverse complement strand
ACTAATGCGTCTCTTACTTCAATGCTTCAGCGTTTCTCTGATATTTTCGTTATCTTTAGCGGGCTGTACTTGTCTTGCCTAATCTCCGGTGCCGCATTTAGCGTGCAACACTGGATTATGGTATTAATATCGATCGTTATCTTCCAAATGATTGGTGGGATTACTGACTTTTATCGTTCGTGGCGTGGTGTGCGTGCGGGGCTGGAGATCCAGCTCATTTTGCAAAACTGGTCGCTGAGCCTGCTGTTGACCTCAGGAACGGTGGCGTTGATAAATGTCTTCAATAACGAGTATTCCGTCTATATCCAATGGTATCTGCTGGTCTGCTGCGGTTTGGTCATTACGCGCAGCGTGATCCGGCTGCTCTTGGGATACATGCGCAATATTGGCTTCAATACCCGTAATGTGGCCATCATGGGTGCGATGCCCGTCGGTATTCGTCTGGCAGAATCTTTACGTGACGCGCACTGGATGGGAT
>NZ_JAHBAV010000158.1 GCF_018390595.1 Dietzia massiliensis | reverse complement strand
CTTTTACTACCGTAACCAGCCGGAGCAGGTGCGGCAGCTGGCGGATTTCGTCATCGCCCGTCACTGGCCGCAGCTGCAGGATCAGGCCGAGCGCTACCTGTTGTGGTTTACCGACGTGGTCGAACGCACGGCGCGCCTGATCGCCCATTGGCAAACCGTCGGTTTCGCGCACGGCGTGATGAACACCGACAACATGTCGATTCTCGGTATCACCATCGATTACGGCCCTTACGGTTTCCTTGACGACTACCAGCCCGGCTATATCTGCAACCATTCCGATCACCAGGGGCGTTACGCCTTCGACAATCAGCCGGCGGTGGCGTTGTGGAACCTGCATCGTCTGGCGCAGACCCTATCGGGGCTGATGACCACCGAACAGCTGCAGCAGGCGCTGGCGGCGTATGAGCCGGCGCTGATGCGCGCCTACGGCGAACAGATGCGCGCCAAACTCGGCTTCTTCACGCCGACGGCGCAGGAC
>NZ_JAHBAV010000015.1 GCF_018390595.1 Dietzia massiliensis | reverse complement strand
CGCCGACGTCGGTCACCACACGGTCCGCGGTGCCGTCGACGTCCGAGTCCCAGAGGGCGTCATCGGCGTACCCGTCGCCGTCGAAGTCCAGCCACAGCGCGTCCGGCGCGCCGATTCCGAGGGTGAGGTCGGGCTCGCCCTGCCACTGCGTCGGCTCACCGACGCCGTCTCCGAAGAAGTAGTCCATGCGCCGATCGTGTCGCTCACGAACCGCACCGACCAGAGCCACCGGCCGATCTGTGGAGAGCCCACCGAGTTGTCCACAGGCCACGCGGAGCGCTTGACGCCTTTCCGCTCGTCGCGCGGCAGTTGCCGCCCGATCGTGGGGCCACGCCGTCCCGAGGAGCGGCGCTGCGGAGGCTCGCTCGGGCCCTACGGCATCGCGGTCAACCGTCGAGTGGTCAAGAACGGCAACAATTCCCCAGGTCACCGCCGCCGAAAACCGGCATTTGCGACCACTCGGCGAGCGGGGCGCTCCGAGCGGCGCTCGGGCGGTGAGGTGCGCGCTGCCGAAGCGGGCCGACTGGAGCCCGAGTGGGCGAGCTGGCTCGGTGGGGCGCCACGGGGGCCCCGGCGAGCTGGGCGGCTCGCCGCGGCGCACACCCGCCATCGAGTGGTCAAGAGCGCCCACGTTTCTCCAGGTAAGTGCGGCCGACGACCGGCATTTGCGACCACTCGGCGAGCGGGGCGCCCCGAGCGGCGTGCAGCGGGGCGGAGTCGGCAGCGTGCCGCCGGGCCAGGCGGGCGCGGCGGCGGGCGGACCGGGGGCCGGCGCGGCGAGCAGCGGCCGGCCGGGCCAGGCCAGCGGCGCGCAGCCGGCGGAACCGGCCGGGCCGCGCAGCCCGGGGGAGGCGCGGTCAACGGGCTAGCGCGCGGTCCAGCACCACGGGCTGGCGGGGGTCGCCGCCCAGATCGGGCCGGCCGAGGCGGGCCGCCCGCAGCCCGAGCACCACCAGGAACACCAGCGCCCAGATGAGGTAGGCGTTGCCGACGAGGTGCTCGACCGGGCTCCAGCCCAGCTCGCGGCCCTCGCTGTTCGGCACCCACCACTGGGGAGTCGCCAGGAAGATCACCACGCCGCTGGCGGCGAGGCCCAGCCAGAGGCGCTCGTCGCGGTCGCCCCGCCGCCCCGCACGGTCGGCCCACACCAGCGCGAGCACGACCGCCGGCACCGCCCACACCCAGTGGTGGCCCCACGACACGGGCGAGCAGAACAGCGCGACGTGACCCACCGTCACCGCAGCGGCGACCTCCTGACCAGACCGCAGCAGACGCCACGCGACCCACGCGATCCCCAACCCGATCGTCGCGGCCACGAGGAACCACACGATCGACGCGGCGGTGTCCTCGAGGCCGAGCCGGTAGACGACGCCGTTCACCGACTGGTTGGAGGTGAACGCGAGGCCGCCGATCCGCTCGGGATCACGGATGGCGAAGCTCCAGTAGCGGGCGGAGTCGTCAGGCGCGAGCAGGTGGCCGAGGCCGGTGAACGCCAGCGCGGACACCACCGCCGTGGCCAGCCCACGCCAGTCCCGCCGCAGGAAAAAGTACAGCAGGAACACCGCGGGCGTGAGCTTGATGGCCATCGCCAGCCCGGTGAGCGTCCCGCCCCACCACCGCCCGCGGCCGAGGATGACATCGACCAGCACGAGCGCCATGAGGAACACGTTGACCTGCCCGAACCCGATCGTCTCCCGGACCGGGCCGGACCACAGCGCCACCACCATGACGGCGGCCGTCAGCCACCACAGCTCGCGCGCCGGCCGCTCGCACGTGCGCGTGAGCACCAGCTGCACGACGAGCGCCAGCACCGCGATGGTCGCCAGCGTGACGAGCGCGGACGCCACCGGCAGCGGCACCAGCGTGAGCAGCGAGAAGATCTGCGCGGACAGCGGGGGATAGGTGAACGGCAGGTGCGCGCCCTGCGCGAGCTGCGGCAGTTCGCCGTACAGCTCGCCGCCGTCGCGGAACACCTGTCCGCCGACGCGGTAGACGTCGAGGTCGATGCGGTACGGCGGGATCTGCTGCAGGCCGGGGATGCCGACGGTATGCAGTAACGTGCCGACGGCGGCGAGGACGACGACGACGAGGCGACCGACCGCCGACGAGAGGTAGCGGTCGACCGCTCCGCCGGTCACGCCGGGTCGCCGTTCTGCCGGTCCGGGTCCGATTCCTCGGCCGGCTGGTCCCCGCCGTTCTGCTCGGCCCACCACCGGAGGAGTTCGGCCTCGGCCTCGTCCCGGTCGAGCGGGCCGCGGTCCAGGCGCAGTTCCTTGAGGAACGCCCACGCGCGGCCGACGTCAGGCCCGGGCTTGAGGCCGAGCAGGCTCATGATCTCGTTGCCGTCGAGGTCGGGGCGGACCCGCGCGAGGTCCTCCTTCTCCTCGATCTCGGCGATCCGCCTCTCCAGCGAGTCGTAGTTGGCCTGCAGCTTGGCCGCGCGGCGCCTGTTGCGGGTGGTGCAGTCGGCGCGCACGAGCCGGTGCAGGCGGGGGAGCAGGTGACCGGCGTCGGAGACGTAGCGGCGCACGGCCGAGTCGGTCCACTGGCCCTCGCCGTACCCGTGGAAGCGCAGGTGCAGGAACACCAGTCCCGAGACGTCCTCGATCATCTGCTTGGGGTACTTCAGGGCGCGCATGCGCTTGCGGACCATCTTGGCGCCGACCACCTCGTGGTGGTGGAACGTCACGCCGCCGCCGGGCTTCGCGGCACGGGTGGCGGGTTTGCCGATGTCGTGCAGCAGCGCCGCCCAGCGCAGGACGAGGTCGGGCCCCTCCGGCTCGAGGTCGATGGCCTGCTTGAGCACGGTCAGCGAGTGCCAGTAGACGTCCTTGTGCTGCATGTGCTCGTCCCGCTCGAGCTTCATGCCGGGCACCTCGGGCAGCACGTGGTCGGCCAGGCCGGTCTCGCACAGCATGTTGATGCCGTCGATCGGGTAGTCGCCGAGAATCGTCTTGTCGAGCTCGGCCCGGACCCGCTCCGCGGTGATGCGGTCGATCTCCGCGGTCATCTCCGTCATCGCCCGGAACACGCGTGGCGCGAGGGTGAAGCCCAGCTGGGAGACGAAGCGGCACGCCCGCAGCATGCGCAGCGGGTCGTCGGCGAAAGACTGCTCGGGCGCGGCCGGGGTGTCGAGCACGCCGGCCAGCAGCGCGTCCATCCCGTTCAGCGGGTCGACGAACTCGTGCCGGCCGTCGGGGTGGAGACGCACCGCCATGGCGTTGACGGTGAAGTCGCGCCGCACCAGGTCCCCGTCGAGGGTGTCCCCGTAGACGACCTCGGGGTTTCGGGTGACCCCGTCGTAGGAGTCCGCGCGGAAGGTCGTGATCTCGATCTGCTGCTCGATCCCGTCACCGTCCCGCTTGACGGCGGACAGCGTGCCGAACTCGATCCCCGTGTCCCACACCGCGTCCGCGTAGCGGTCGAGGATCTCCCGGACCGTCTCCGGGCGGGCGTCGGTCGTGAAGTCCAGGTCCGTGCCGAGACGCCCGAGCACGGCGTCGCGGACGCTGCCGCCCACCAGATACAGCTCGTGCCCGGCCTCACCGAACGCCGCCGCCAGCGGGGACAGCACGTCGGCGAGCTGGTTGAGGGTGGTCTGGGCGCCGGCCAACAGCCGGACCCTGCGGGCCTCGACCTCCGCCGGATCGGGCCTGGCGCCGGGGCCGTCCTGCAGACCCGAGAACACCGCGGCATCGTGTCGGTCGGAGGCGGCACGATCGCCGGCGGCGCTGCGATCGGAGGTCGGTCTGCGGGCTGTCACGGCGCTGACTTTACCGAGTGGGCCCGACATCCCCCGGCCGGGCGGAGAACCGGCGCTGGCGACCCGCCGCGGGTCTCAGTCGTCCGCCACGGCCGTCTTGGACCACAGCGACTCGACCGCCTCGACCTCCGGCGGCCCGCTCAGCAGGTCCCCCGACTCCTCGAGATACCGCAGGTAGGCCGGGTTGCCGAGGAACTCCTGCGCGGCGGCCGCGTCCCGGTAGTGCTGGAACACCACCATCACGTCCGGGTCCACGTACGAGGCGCACAGGACGTAGGCGCGGTGCCCGTCGTTGGCCTGCACCGCCTCGGGCATGTGCCGCCGCCACACCTCGATCAGTTCGTCGCGGCGGCCCGGCTTGGCCCGGTGTCGCAGGACCAGGGCGTGCGCGGGCGGGCCAGAGCTCATACAGCGGACTCTAGCCGCGCCCGGGTCGCCGGTCCCGTCGCACGTGACGCCCACCCCGACACCCTGTGCCCTGTGACAGGAGTGACTTAGAGTGACGGGCGTATCTCGTCGTCGTCGCCCCCGTCCACGCCTGTCACCCACCCGACGGACCGGCGCCCCGGTCGCCGTCACCCTCGCGGCGGTGGCGGCCCTGACCAGCGCGACGGTCACCCTGACCGCGGTCGTCCCCGGGACCGTCCCCACGGCGGCCGCACAGTCCGCCGGCGGCGTCGACACCTCCACCGCCCTGGGCTTCACCACCGCCCCGCGACCCACGGCCCCGCCGCCCGCCGACCCCGCACGCCCGCAGGTCCTGCGCGTCCAGCCCGTGGAGGGCCGCAAGGTCCTCGCCGACGTGTGGTCGCCGGCCATGAACAAGGCGGTGCCGACGTTCGTCCTCCTCCCGCCGAGCGCGCGCCCGGCGCCGCTGCTGCTGCTGCTCAACGGCGTCGGCGGCGGCGAGGACCACGTCGGCTGGGCCTACCACACCGACTACCACGACTTCTTCGCCGACAAGCACGTCCTCGTCGCCAGCCCCGAGGGCGGCCGGTTCAGCCTCTACACCGACTGGCAACGGCCCGACCCCGTCCTCGGCGTCAACCGCTGGCACACCTTCCTCGACTCCGAGCTGCCCGCCGCGCTCGCCGACCTCTGGGCACTGAACGGCACCCGCGGCGTGATCGGCGTGTCCATCTCCGGCGGCCCGGCCCTCACCCTCGCCGCGACCGGCCGACACCACTACGCGGCCGCCGCGTCCCTGTCCGGGTTCCCCGAGGTCTCCACGCCGCTCGGCCGCGCCGCCATGACGGCGATGGTGGCCCGCGGCGGCGGCAACGTCCACAACGCGTGGGGCGCCCCCGGCGATCCGGCGTGGTCTCACAACGACCCGTCGCACGACGTCGAGCGACTCCGCGGCACCGCCCTCTATCTCGCCTCCGCACCGGGCAACCCCGGCCCCGACGACGCCGCGGAGTTCGGTTCGGCGACCCTCGCGATCGGCGCCCCCACCGAGCTCGCCGCCGACCTGGGGACCCGCCACATGGCCGCCGCGCTGCGGGCCGGCGGCGTGCCGTTCACCTACGACCGCTATCCCAGCGGCGCGCACACCTTCGGCCTGTTCTCCCGCGAGCTGCGCGACTCGTGGCGGGTCGTCGGGCCGGCGCTCGGGGCCTGACCGTGCGCGGCCCGGCGACGGCACGCCGTGGATTCCGGTCAAGTCACCCCCGGCCGGTAGCATCGATGGGTGTCCGAAGCCGATCGTCCCGCCGACCCGCGCGCCAACGCGCCGCGGCGTCGTCGTGCGCGTCGGCCGGCCGGACCCGGCTCGGCCGGCCGTGATTCCGCAGGTCACCGCCCCGATCGCGGCGGCGCGAAGGGCTCCGACGGGCAGCGGTCCGGCCACGGCGACGCCCCGAAATCGGCCGCCCAGAACACCTCCGGCGGCGCCGGTGGCGCGTCCGGGCCGAAGGCCGCCCAGGGGGCACAGTCCGGCGCCCCCGATGACGGACAGCACCGCCAAGGTCGGCGACGCCGTCGCGGAGGCCGCGGACGGCGCGGCGGCCGGGGGCAGGGCCGCGCGGCCGAGGCCCAGAAGCAGCAGGGCGCCGACACCACCCACACCGTGAAGTCCGGCGACGGCACCGCCGGCGCGACCTCACGCCAGGCGCCCCGCCACCCACGCGCCTCCACCCGATCCCGATCCGGTGGGGGACAGGCGGCCTCGGCCAACACCACCCGCACGTCGCCGCCCGGGAAGGCCGGCGCCAAGGGCGGGTACAAGGCCGGTGGCAAGAACGCGCCCAAGAACGCGCCCAAGACCGGCGCCAAGGCGGCGTCCAAGCCGGGCGCCCAGGGCGGCAAGGGCGGCGCCAAGAACGCCCGCGGCGGCCGCGGGGGAGCGCGCCATCCCCGCGGGGGCCAGCGCCTCAAGACCGTGCTGGAGACCTCGGCCGGCGGGCTGGTCGTGCGCGGTCTCGAGCGCGCCGCGAGCGGGCCCGAGCCGGACCTGTCCCGGCTCGAGGTGGCGCTCATCGGTCGCCTCGACCGGCGCGGGCGCATGCTGTGGTCCATGCCCAAGGGGCACATCGAGCCGGGCGAGACCGTCGAGGAGACGGCCCGGCGCGAGGTGCTCGAGGAGACCGGCGTCGACGGCACGGTCCTGGCGGCGCTGGGCACCATCGACTACTGGTTCGTGGCCGAGGGTCGGCGCATCCACAAGACCGTCCACCACCACCTCATCCGCTACGACCACGGTGACCTGTGCGACGAGGACCCTGAGATCACCGAGGTCGCGTGGGTGCCGTTCGATGACCTGCCCCGCCGCCTGGCCTATCCGGACGAGCGGCGGCTGGTCGAGGCCGCCCGCACCCTGTTGCCGCAGCTCGCCCGCGCCGAGGCCGCAGGCGACAACCCTCCGCCCGCCGACGCGCAGGTGGTGGACCCGTCCCGCCGCGCCGACGGTCCGGAGCCGGTCCGCCGCAGCCACGCCCGGGGGTCGGCAGCCGCGCCCCGCGACGACGCCCCGGAGGAGTCAGGGCCGTGATCGGGCGGCCGGTTGGGCGCGCAGTCCGGGCGGTCGTCCCGACGGCGCTGTGCGCGGCACTGGCGATCGGACCGGGCTGGGGCGTCGGCACCGCGTGGGGCCCGGCCGCGGCCCGCGCGATCACCCCCGAGCAGGCCTCGGCCGCCGGCTACATCCCCAATCCGGCCCCCGCACTGGCCAGGATCAGCATCGACGAGCTCACCCCTCGGGTCCTCGACGGCGCGAACGACCCGGCGGGCGCCGGGGGCGGGGGAGGGGCCGCCGTCGGCACCGAGGCCGGCGTCCCGGTCGTCACGGTGTCGGGGACCATCACCAACGTCGGCGACACCCCGCTCGAGGCGGTCGACGTGCGCCTGCAGCGCGGGCCGCGGTCCGCCGACGCCGAGTCGGTGCGCGAACCGCTGGTGTGGTCGGAACCGTCGTTCGGGGTGCGCGGCGAGTTCGTCCGCGTGGCGGAGGCCGTGCCGCCGGGCGCGTCGGTGACGTACCGGGTCTCCATGCCCGCGCGCGCCGTGCCCGGTGATCCGGGCCCCGACCTGCAGCTCACCGAGCCCGGCGTCTACCCGCTGCTCGTCAACGTCAACGGCACGCCCGCGGGCGGATCCCCCGCGCGCCTCGACGACGCCCGCACCCTGTTGCCCGTGCTGGCGGCGCCGCGGCCGGCGACAGTGCCGGGGGTCGACGACGACGAGGTGGTCGACCCCTCGCCGGCGGACGAGCAGGGTCCGGCGCCGGTCCCGCTGACGGTGCTGTGGCCGCTGGCCTCGTCACCGACGCGGGTCGCGGCGGTGCCCGGTGTCGAGGGTCCCGATCCCGTGGTGATGCTGACCGACGATTCCCTCCTGCGGGAGCTGTCGGACTCCGGTCGCCTCACCGGTCTGGTCCGCGCGGCCGACGAGGCGTTCGACGGACCCGGGGGTCAGGAGCTGCGGCGTTCGATGTGTCTGGCGGTGGATCCGTCGCTCCTGGGGACCGTGTCCGAGATCGCGGGCGGCCGCCCCATCGTGATCTCCGACGACGCCGGATCCGATCGCGACTCCTCCGCGCGGGGCGCGAGGGCCCGCGGCGGGGATGACGACCCCGGGGACGGCGGCGCCACCACGCGCCCGGCCGATCCGGAGGCCGTCGCCGCGGACGCCACACGGTGGTTGGACGAGCTGCGTGCCCTTTCCGACGGCGCGTGCGTGGTGAGCCTGCCGGCCGCGCAGGCGGGCCTCGAGTCGGTCGCGGCGGTGGGGTCCACCGACCTCACGCGTGCGGCGCTCGACAACGCGGGCTCCGTCGAGCGGATCCTCGGGGTGGCGCCCGTCCCCGACGTGGTCGTGCCCGCCTCGGGCACCCTGGCGCCGGGCACCGCTGAGGCCCTCGCCCCGCAGGGTGGTGGCGCGGGCAGCGTAGTGGTGGCCGCGCCGTCCACCCGCACCGACACCGGCCTCGTGCCGCCCCCCGGGGTCGTGGGACTGGCCGGCACGGCGGTCGGACGCGCGCTGACCTACTCCGCGACGATCGGCTCGGCCCTGGCCGCGACCGGCGACGTGCCGGAGAACCCGCGCTACTCGGACCCGGACACCCGGTACTGGCTCACGGCCGACTCGCCGGCGGCCCGGCTCCAGGACGCCCGCGCGGCCCTGCTGGCGCCAGTGGTGGACGCGATCGACGCGGCGGGTGGCCCGGGGGACACCACGGCGGACGCTCAGGGCGTCCTCGCCGTGCCGCCGCAGGTGTGGACCGTCGACGGGGAATCGGCCGGCTCCCTGCTCGAGTCGCTCGGCGCCCAGCTGGCGGCCGGCCGCATGCGGGCGCTCCCGCTCACCGAACGCCTCACCGGCCCCGTGACCGTCCCCGACGGGACCCTCGCCCCGGATCCGACGGGCGCGGTCGACCCCGGCGCGCCCGACCCCGCCGGCGCGGACCGGCGCATCGCCACCGCCCTCGAGGCCGTCAGCACGCTCCGCTCGTTGGTCGACACCTCCGATCCGACCTCCGCGGGCGCCCAGGACCACCTCGACCCGATGGTCACCGACGCGCTGCGGGTCCTCTCGGAGACCGGGCGGCGGGCCGGCGGCGACGGTGTGGACCCCGGATCCGGGACCGGCGAGGACGCGCTGGCCCGGTCCGCCGCGCGACTCGACCGGCTCGAGGAGACGGTGAGCGCCTCCCTCGACCGCGTCGACCTCCTGCCGCCGGGCAGCGTCTTCACGATGGCCAGCCCCAACAGCCCGCTCCTGCTCGTGACGCGCAACGCCCTGCCGTTCCCGGTCCGCGTCGGCGTGACGGTGACCGCCCCGGAGGACATCCGGGTGGACCCGGTGGGGGTCGTCCAGATCCCGGCGAGCGGATCGCTCACCCTGCAGGTGCCCACCCAGTCCGACGCCGAGGGCGGCACCCGGCACGCCGTGACCTTCATGCTCACCGGACCGGACGGCCGACCGCTGTCGGAGCCGGTGGAACTGTCCGTCCAGACCGGCGGGTACCCGGTCGCGCAGGCATTCGCGTTGGCCGCGGCGGCGCTCGCCCTCGTCCTCGGGGGTCGGCGCTACCTGCGCTACCGTCGGGGCATCCTCGACCCCGCGGACGAAGGGCACCGACCGTGAACGACGAGCAGGGGTCCACCGGACCCGAACTGCGCAGACCGGATCCCGGCCTCAGGGCCAGGCGGCGTGAGTCGGGCAGCTGCGTGCTGCCCGGCCCGGCGTCGCCGCCGCCGGTCGCCGACTCGTTCGTCCCCGACGCGATCCCTACCCCGGCCATGACGGCCGCCTCCGTGGGCGCGGGGGCCCCGGCTCCCGGCACGTCCACGGACGGGTCCTCCGAGTCCCGCTCCGGGGGCGGGACCGGGGGCCGCACGCGCGACTCGTCCGACGCGTCCGTGATGCGGTCGACGGGCTCGATGGCCGTGGCCAACCTCGCGAGCCGTATCACCGGCTTCGTCCGGATGATCCTCATCCTCACCGTGCTGGGCCCCGCGGTCGCGTCGGCGTTCAACACCGCCAACACGCTGCCCAACATGATCACCGAGCTCGTGCTGGGTTCGGTGCTCACGGCCATGTTCATGCCGCTGCTGGCCAAGGCGGCGCAGGAGGACGCGGACGGGGGAGTGTCCTTCATCCGCCGCCTGCTCACCGTCACCTCGGCGCTCGCGCTCGGCGCGACGGTGCTCGCCGTGGCGTGCGCGCCACTGCTCACCGAACTCAACCTCGGCGACGGCGAGGTCAACACCGACCTGGCCACCGCGTTCGCGTTCCTGCTGCTTCCGCAGATCTTCTTCTACGGCGTGTTCTCCGTGATGCTGGCGGTGCTCAACTACAACGGCGTCTTCCGGCCCGGCGCGTGGGCGCCGGTGTGGAACAACGTCGTCGCGATCGCCACGCTCGCCCTGTTCGCGGTGGTGGGCAGCGGTATCGACCCTGCGGCGCCGGTCAACCTGCTCAGCGGCCCGATCCTGCTGCTCGGTCTGGGCACGACGCTCGGCGTGGTCGTCCAGGCCGCCGTCCTCGTCCCCGCGCTGCGCCGCGCCGGTGTCGACCTGCGCCCGCAGTGGGGGCTCGACCCGCGGATCAAGCAGTTCGGCGGGCACGCGCTGGCCGGCGTCACCTACGTCCTCATCTCGCAGGTCGGTCTGGTCATGACCAACCGCATCGGCGCCGCCGCCGACGAGGCCGCCATCGCGATCTACCAGACCTATTGGCTGCTGCTGCAGGTCCCGTACGGGATCATCGGCGTCACGCTGCTCACGGCGATCAACCCCCGCCTCGCGGACAACGGCGTCGCCGGCCGGAACGACGCGGTCGTGCGCGACATCTCGCTGGGCACCCGGCTGTCCCTGTTCGGCCTCCTGCCGATCATCGCGTTCATGACGGCGTTCGGGCCGACCATCGCCACGGGCCTGTTCCGCTACGGCAACTTCGATGCCGACAGCGCCCGGGTCCTCGGCCTCACCGTTGCCGCCGGCGCGTTCACCCTGGTGCCCTACGCGATCGTGCTCCTGCAGCAGCGCGTCTTCTACGCCCGTGAGGACTACTGGACGCCCACGGTGATGATCCTCGCGATCACCGTCGTCCGGGTCGTCCTCTCGCTCCTCGTCCCCGCGGTCGCGGACGAGCGCTCGCACGTGGTGATCGGCCTCGCCCTGGCCAACGGCATCGGCTGGGTCGTCGGCGCGGTGGCCGGGTACGTCCTGCTCCGCTCGAAGCTCGGGTCGTTGCGCGGCCGGGAAACCCTCCGGTCCGCCGCGTGGACGCTCGGCGCCTCGGTCGCCGGCGCCCTGGTGGCCCTCGCGGTGGACACGGTGCTGCCGATGGACGCGCTCACCGACGCCGTCGGCAGCATCGGCTACGTGCTCCGCGCGGCGCTCGCCGGTGTCCTCACCCTCGCGGTCACCGGGCTGGTCCTGTCGAGATCCCGTCTGCCGGAACTGGACTCCATCACCCCCGTTCTCCGCGGCCTCGTGGGGCGTCTGAGGCGATAGTCGATTCCCCGGGCGGGCGGTACGTACACTCGAGGGGTCACGAGCGGCCGACGGGAGGCCGGGCGCACCAGGCGAGGAGGACAGCGGGTGGGCGATCAGACCGGGGCCCCCGTGGGGTCCGCTTCCCCCACTCCTCCTCGTCTGACCGTCGGCGGCCTCGTCTCCGGAGGCCGGTACGAGCTGCTCGAGCCGTGCGGCGGCGTCGCCGGGCAGGCGTTCTGGAAGGCCCGCGACCGGCGCCTCGACAGGTTCGTCGCCCTCACCTTCGTCGACCCCCTTCCCGGCGAGCAGCCCCCGGGCTCGGCCACCGGGGTCCTCGACCGGACCGTCGCCCTGACGTCCGTCTACTCCGACGGCCTCGCGCGCGTGCTCGACGTCATCCGCGGCCGCGCGGGCGGCATCGTCGTCACCGAGTGGATCCCGGGCCGCAGTCTCGCCGCCGCCGTCGCGGAGCCCGATCCGGACTCCGCCGTGGGCGCGGTGTGGGGCCTGTCCGACGCCGCGACCCGCGCCGAGGAGGCCGGCCTCGCCCTCGGGTTGGACTCGCCGGACCGGGTCCGCCTCACCGAGGACGGGCGCGCCGTCCTGTCCTTCCCCGGAGTGCGCGAGGGCGCGGACGCCCGCGCCGACGTGCGGGGACTGGGCGCGGTCCTCTACGCGCTGCTCACCGGGACGTGGCCGCTGCCCCTTCCCGACGGGTCCGACCGGCACGATCCGGCCGACGGGCGCCCGGGGGAGGCCCCGAGGGGCGACGACGACGAGGTCCTCGATCCCACGGCGGTCGGCTCCGGGGTCTCGCCCGAGTCCGCCGTGCTGACGATGCGGACGCTCGACGGGTCGTCGGTGAGCTCGGCGGCCACCGTGAGGTCCATGGTTGCCGACCGCGTCGGCGGGCCGGTGCGCGCCGCGCGTGTCACCCGCCCGGTCGACCCGGACCCGGCGGGCGGGGCGTACGACGGGGCGTACGCGGGCGGGACCGCTGAGCCGTATTCCGAGCCGTACTCCGACCCGGACCCGGAGACGCAGAAGCGACGCTGGCAGATCATGGCCGGCACCTCCGCCGCGGCGGTCGTGGTGATCGTCCTGGTCCTCACGTGGTTGCTCGGCGGCTTCGGCGGCACGAGCAACAACACGCCGTTGTCGCAACAGCTCGACGCGATCGAGCGGGCCGCCCAGGCCAGCCGGGCGTCCCAGACCACCGAACCCGCGCCGGAGGACCAAGCGGACGCCGAGGAGACCGAGCGGGACACCCCGGACACGCCGGTCGAGGTCTCGACCGTGACGACCTGGCAGCCGGCGTCCTCGGCCGGCACGGCGGAGAACTCGGCGAGCGCGCCGAACGTGGCCGACGGTGACCGGTCCACCTCGTGGTCGAGCGACACCTACCGCGCGCAGATCGGCGACTCGCCGTCCGCCTACAAGCCGGGCATCGGGCTGATGTTCACCCTCGACGGCGAGCAGGAGGTCCGGCGGGTCGTCCTGCACTCCGAGGACGACGACGTGCGCTTCGAGGTGCGCTCGGCGACCAGCGCGACGCCGAGCTCCCTCGACGAGACCACCCGGCTCGGGACGGGCACCGTCCGCGACGGCGAGGCGACCGTGACGATCGACGAGCCCGAGGAGTCGCGGTACCTCCTCGTGTGGATCACCCGGCTCGGCACGTCCGGTGCCCAGGCCTACGACGCCGAGATCACCGAGGTCGAGCTCACCCGCTGACCCGCCCGGCGCCGAGGTGGCACCCCCACCGGCCGAGGCACCGGGTTACCGTGACGCCCGTGAACACCGGTGCCACCGTCACCCCCGCCCCGACGACGACGCGTGCGCCCCTGCGGGCGGAGTCCCCGCTGACGGACTCGGAGTTGATCGACGCGCACGTCGCCGGCGATCCGGACGCGTTCTCCGCGCTCGTCCGCCGTCACTACGACTACCTGTGGCGGCTGGCCATCCGGACGTCGTTCAACCGCGATGACGCCGCGGAGGCCCTCCAGGAGGCCCTCGTCTCGGCGTACCGCAAGGCGGACACGTTCAAGCACGCCTGCCCCGTCCAGGGATGGCTCTACCGGATCGTGGTCAACGCGTGCCTGGACAAGATGCGCGCCCAACGCCTGCGCACCCATACGCAGCTCACCCCGTCACTGCACGAACAGGTCACCCTGCGCGATCACTTCCACCAGGATCCCGCCTACGCGATCATCGTCGCCGAGGCGCTCGCGGGCCTGCCCGACGATCAGCGCGACGCCGTCGTCGTCGTCGACATGTTGCGGTGCACCGTGGCCGAGGCCAGCCACCTGCTCAACGTCCCCCCGGGCACCATCAAGAGCCGGTGCGCCCGCGGCCGCGCCAAGCTCGCCGTCCTCCTCGAGGGGGTCACCCTCACCGCGTGAGGGGGAGACCGGGGACACTGGGGGAACAAGCCGCCCCGCCCGCGTGTTGAGCCCTGGTGAGTAGGCCTGACACGGTGGTGCAGGTCCGCCACCCTCCCCATCGACCGCCCACCCCGAGGAGCCCCGAGAACTCATGAGCGACACCGTCCACGACGTCATCATCGTCGGATCCGGCCCGGCCGGCTACACCGCCGCCATCTACTCCGCGCGGGCCGAGCTCAAGCCGGTGGTCTTCGAGGGGTCGCAGTTCGGTGGTGCGCTCATGACCACCACCGACGTGGAGAATTTCCCGGGCTTCGCCGAGGGCATGATGGGCCCCGACCTCATGATGCAGATGCGCGAGCAGGCCGAGCGGTTCGGCGCCGACCTCCGGATGGAGGACGTCACGTCGATGGACCTGGCCGGCGACGTGAAGATCGTCCGCGTCGGCGAGGAGGAGCACCGTGCCCGCGCCGTCATCCTCGCGATGGGCGCGGCCGCCCGCTACCTCGGCGTCCCGGGGGAGCAGGAGTACCTCGGCCGCGGCGTGAGCTCCTGCGCCACCTGCGACGGCTTCTTCTTCCGCGACAAGCCCATCGTGGTGGTCGGCGGCGGCGACTCGGCCATGGAGGAGGCGACCTTCCTCACCAAGTTCGGCTCCTCGGTGACCATCGTTCATCGCCGCGAGGAGTTCCGCGCGTCGAAGATCATGCTCGAGCGGGCCCGCGAGAACGAGAAGATCTCCTTCATCCTCAACACGACCGTCGACCAGGTCGTCGCCGGCAGCACCGGCTCGGTCGAGAAGCTGTGCCTGCGCAACACGGTCACCGGAGAGACGAGTGAGCTCGAGACCGCCGCGATGTTCGTGGCGATCGGCCACGACCCGCGGTCGGAGCTCGTGCGCGACCAGGTCGAGGTGGACGAGGACGGCTACGTCCTCACCGGCCAGACCACCGCCACCTCCATCCCCGGGGTCTTCGCCTGCGGCGATCTCGTCGACAAGCGCTACCGCCAGGCCATCACCGCCGCCGGTTCCGGCTGCTCGGCGTCGATCGACGCCGAGCGTTGGCTCGCCGAGCAGGCCTGACCCAGCCACCCGAACCTCCACCGAAAGGACCGCCATCATGGCCGACACCCCCAACATCGTCGACGTCACCGAGGCCGACTTCGCCGACGCCGTCCTCGCCGCCAGCGCCTCCAAGCCGGTGCTCGTGGACTTCTGGGCCACCTGGTGCCGCCCGTGCACCATGATGGCGCCGGTCCTCAACGAACTCGCGGGCGCCGAGGCCGACAAGCTCACGGTCGCCAAGGTGGACGTCGAGGCCAACCAGGAGCTGGCCGCCGAGTACCAGATCACCGCGATCCCCGCGCTCCTGCTGTTCTCCGAGGGACAGCCCGTGAAGCGCCTCACCGGCGCGAAGTCCAAGTCGGCCCTGCGCTCGGAGCTCAGCGACGTCCTGGGTTCCTGAGGGTCCCGCAAGAAGCTGCTGAGAGACCCCCTGAGCCGTCCCCCGCCGCGCGGCGCGGTAACGGCACTCGGGTGGGTGAGGCGGTAAGTTCATTCGAGTACGTAACTCGAGAGAGCGGGAGGAACCCATGGCGTGGAGGCGTGGTGACCGCGGGCCCGAGGTGGCCGCGATCCGGGCCACCCTCGCTGGGATGGGCCTGCTTCACAACATCGATTCGGTCGGGGTCACCGAGCCGGAGACCGGCTCGGTCCTCGCCCGGACCGACGCGGTGTTCGACGCCGATCTCGAGACGGCCGTTCTGGCCTTCCAGCAGGCCCGTGGGCTGATCTCCGACGGGATCGTGGGTCCGGCGACCCAGGCCGCCCTCGACGACGCCAGCCACGTCCTGGGGACGCGGGATCTGAGCTACATCGTCTCCAAGCCCATGGCCGGGGACGACGTCGCCCAGCTCCAGCGCCGGCTCGGCGAGCTCGGTTTCTACGCCGGTCTCGTCGACGGGACCTTCGGCGCCCTCACCCACGCTGCGGTCACCGACTTCCAGCGGGACTGCGCCCTCGAGGCGGACGGCGTCGTGGGCGCCGAGACCCTCGACACCATCAACCGCTTCTCGACCCTCTTCAAGGGCGGCGACGTGGCGTCCCTCGTCGAGAAGGAGCGCGCCCGTACCTCCGGTCCGATGCTCGCCGGCAAGCGCATCGTGCTCGACCCCGGGCCCAGCGGTTCCGAGAACCCGATCCGCATCGACACGCCCTACGGGACGATCACGGACGCCGAACTCCTGTGGGACATCACGCGACGCCTCTCCGAGCGGATGAACCAGGCCGGCGTGGAGGTCTTCCTCTCGCGGCCCGAGGCGATGATCCCCACCGATCCTGAACGCGCGGAGATCGCCAACGCGTTCAACGCCGACCTCGTGATCTCCCTGCGGCTCGACCGGCATCCCAATCCCGTGGGCAACGGGGTCGCGACCTTCTACTTCGGTAACTCGCTGGGCGCGGAGTCCATGCTCGGTGAGGCTCTGTCGGGATTCATCCAGCGGGAGATCGTCAGCCGCACCGAGCTGCGGGACTGCCGCACCCACGGCCGCAGCTGGCCACTGCTGCGGATGACCCGTATGCCGTCCGTGCAGATCTACCTCGGGTACGCACACAACGCCGGCGACCTCGCCATCCTGGGGGACCGCGACGCGCAGGACACGATCATCGATTCGATCCTCGTGGGCGTCAAGCGCCTCTATCTACTCGACGAGGACGACCATCCCACCGGATCGATGTCCGTTGACGACCTCATCGACTACGAGCAGCGCCAGCGCAGCTGAGCCGGGCGGGCCGGGCCCGCATACGCACCACCCGCACCCGGCCTCGGCCCAGCCGGCATCACGCCCCGGACCCGGCCTCGCCCGGCCGGACCTCACGCCCGGGCCGACGCCCCCGACAACACGCCGACCCGGCGGGTGGCGAAGCCGTGCTCCGCGAACAGTTGATCGAGCGCGCGCTCGACGTCCGCCTTCCACAGGTGCTCGCTCTGGATGTCGAGCCGGAGCCTCGGATGGGTCTCGTGCGGCGCGATGATGGTGAACCCGTGCTCGATGAGGAAGCTCGTCGCCGGCACGCACGAGTCCGCGCCGCACGTGTCACGTGACGCTATCTCGCCCGTGTCCTCGGACGCTACCCCGAAGGCCTCGATGGCCTTGATGCCGCGACTCCGCAGGTCCACCACGACCGCGTCGAGGAGCGAGGTGAGGACTCCGGCGGGGGCGCCATCCTCGACGCTCATCCCCGCCAGGAGGATCGCGTCGGCGCCGACCGGTGAGGTCGGGAAGCAGGACGCTCGGGGGATCATCCCCGGGGGCGCGTAGAACGCCGCCGCCGCGGGCTTGTCGGCGGCCCGGGCGATCTGTCCGCACACGCCCCACTCGAGCGAGACGTGGGAAATCCACGCCTCCTTCTCGAACTCCGGATCCCCGGGGGGGCCACTCGTCGACTCGCCGTCCGTCTGCCAATAGACGCAACGCCGGGCCCGCGGGCCGAGATGGTCCACGGCGGACAGGTCCAACGAACGAATCGAGATCATCGTGTCGTACCGGTCGACCCGCCCTCGAGTAGAGAAAGGACACGCGCCAGGTCGTCCGCGTCCCCGACATCGATCGTGATGCGGCCCTTGCGGCGACCCATCGTCACCGACACCGAGGTCTCGAAGCGGTCGGACAGTCGACCGGCCACCGCCTCGAGCTCGGGGTCCTTCCGACGACCGCGGGGAGCGGGCTTCGGCTTCTCCTCGGCATCTCCGGCATCACGGTTGGCCAGAGTGACGATCTCCTCCGTGGCGCGGACGGATAAGCCCTCCGCGACGATCCTCGCGGCGAGCTCGTCCTGCGCGGCCGCGCCCGCCTCCAGCCCGAGGAGCGCGCGGGCGTGGCCGGCGGACAGGACGCCTGCCGCAACCCTGCGCTGGACCGCGGTGGGGAGCTGGAGGAGACGGATACTGTTCGTGATGGCCGGCCTGGACCGCCCGATCCGGTTGGCGAGCTCGGACTGCGTCACGTTGAACTCGTCGAGCAGCTGCTGGTACGCGGCCGCCTCCTCCAGGGGATTGAGCTGCACTCGGTGGATGTTCTCGAGCAGGGCGTCGCGAAGGAGGTCCTCGTCCTCCGTCTGACGGACGATCGCGGGGATCGTCGCCAGCTCGGCCCGCTGGCTCGCGCGCCAGCGGCGCTCGCCCATGATGAGCTGATACCGGCCGCCGGACATCTCACGGACGACAATCGGCTGCAGTAGGCCGAACTCCTTCACGGAGTGCGCGAGCTCGGCGAGCGCCTCTTCGTCGAAGTAGGTCCGCGGCTGCTTGGGGTTCGGGTCGATGTCGCTCGGCGAGATCTCCCGGTAGACCGCGCCCGGATCGACCAGGTCAGCGGTTTCACGTGAAACCTCGCTCGTACGCTCGCCGCGATCGCCGGTCGGCGTTTCACGTGAAACAGCGCCCCGCTCACGACCCCCTCCTGTGAACGCCGAGGATGCGGCGCGGCCCGCACGGGACGCTCCGGCATCGCCGGCGGACTCCGCCGGCGCCGCGGTATCCGCAGCCGCGCGACGGGGGCGCGGGGGAGAGGTACGGGGACCGCCGGCGCGGGGGCCCAGGATCACGTCGGCCGCGTCGCTACCGAGCCGCGGGCCGTCCTCGGGTCCGGTCGGGATCAGGGCCGCCAGCCCACGTCCGAGACCACCCTTGCGTTGCTGACTCATCGACTCTCCTCCGGACGCGATTCGTCCGCGCTCATGCCGGGGGCGGGGGTGCCCACCAACTCGTCAGTCGTCGTATCGCCACCCGGGCTACTCGCCCCCCGGTCGTCCGGCCCCCGGTCGCTTGCGCGCCGGCTGGTGACGCGCCGGCCGTTGATCTCGCGGGCGGCGTCGAGGTAGGCCAGGGCACCTCGGGATCCCGCGTCGTACTGGAGAATGGTCATCCCGAAACCCGGCGCCTCCGACACCTTGACGCTCCGAGGGATGACCGTCCGCAGCACCGTGTCGCCGAAGTGGCTCCGTACCTCGCCCGCGACCTGCTCGGCCAGCTTGGTTCGGCCGTCATACATGGTGAGCATGATGGTCGAGATCTCGAGCTCGGTGTTGAGGTGCTGCTGAATCAGCTCGACGTTGCGCAGCAGCTGTCCCACACCCTCCAGTGCGTAGTACTCGCACTGGATGGGGATGAGCACCTCGCTCGCGGCCACCATCGCGTTAACGGTGAGCAGGCCCAGGGAGGGCGGGCAGTCGAGGAAGACGTAGTCGATCCCGAGCAGCCGGAGATCGTCGGGGTGAAGGACCTCGGCCAGTCGCCGCTCCCGGTGGGGTAGGCCGACGAGCTCGATCTCCGAGCCCGCGAGATCGATGGTCGCGGGAATGCAGTACAGCTGCTCGGCGTGCGGGCTCTTCTGCATGAGGTCCTCGATCGAGGCCTCCCACATCAACAGTTCGTAGCTCGACGGCGTCCCCTCGCGGTGGTCCACACCGAGAGCCGTGCTCGCATTCCCCTGGGGGTCCATGTCGATGACGAGGACACCGAGCCCACCGAGAGCCAGAGCTGCGGCGAGATTGACGGTGGACGTCGTCTTCCCGACGCCGCCCTTCTGGTTGGCGATCGTGATGATGCGCGGCGTCTCAGGCCGGGGGAGCGCGGGGGCATCCCCGTGGAGCACCTCGTTCGCCTGCCTCGCAGCCGCGAAAATCGGGGTCTCGTCGTCGGACATCCGTCACCTTTCGACTTCCATCATGGACACCGGCCGTGCAGCATCCGCTGCCCGTGGAGTCAGTGTTTCACGTGAAACCGACACGATCCCGGGCCGGATGCCCGGGCCGGTCACCGGACGCGTCGTCCTCCCCCGCGAGATCGCGAGCCACGGTGTCCCATCCTAGTCGCCAGACTGCCGATCACCAGCCTCGTCGGCTCCGCATCGGGGGCGGCCACGGTCTCGACGCGAAGCCCCTCGAAACCGAGCGTGGCGAGCGCCCCGCGATCCCGCTCGACCTCGTCTGCCGCGGACTCACCCTTCAGCGCGACCATTCGCCCGCCGACCCGGAGTAGGGGAGCGGACCACCCGGCCAGCTTGGCCAGCGGCGCGACCGCGCGGGACGTCACGACGTCGGCATTCCCCGCCGTCGCGATGACGGCCTTCTCCTCCGCCCGGCCACGCACCACTCGCACGTCGATACCGAGCTCGTCGATGATCTCCTCGAGGAACGTGACGCGCCGCAGCAGCGGTTCCACGAGCGTCACGCGGAGATCCGGTCGGGCGAGAGCGAGCGGGATCCCGGGCAGGCCGGCGCCGCTGCCGATGTCCACGACCGCCTCCCCGTCCTCGAGCGCAGACGCCGCCGCAGCCGAGTTGAGGACGTGCCTATCCCACAGACGGGGACGCTCCCGAGGCCCCATCAGACCGCGCTCCAGTCCCGCGGTTCTGAGGAACTCGACGTACCGGATCGCCAGTGGGAGACGCTCGCCGAACACGTCCGCGGCGCCTGCGGGCACGCCGCCCAGGCCGCTGTCACGTGTCGTTTCGTTAGTGGTGTCGTCGGTCATGGCGTTGCGCTACCTCCATCGGGCCCAGACCCGGTTTCACGTGAAACATCGAACTACATCGTTGTCATTCTTCCCCGGACACGCGACAGGGGTGCGAGCCGCTCGACTCGCACCCCTGCACGGGTCCTCATCGCCTCACTCCGGCAGGACGACCACCCGGCGGTTCGGCTCGACGCCGGTCGAGTCCGACGTGACCCCGTCGATCTCCGCGATCGCGTCGTGGATGATCTTCCGCTCGAACGGGGTCATCGGCTCCAGTTCCTCCGACTCTCCGGACTCGAGCACCCGCTGGGCGGCGACACGACCGGCATCGGTCAACGCCTCCCGCTTGGCCTCGCGCCATCCGGCGATGTCGAGCATCAGCCGACTCCGGTCACCCAACTCCTGCTGGACGGCCAGACGGGTCAGCTCCTGGATCGCATCGAGCACCGCGCCGTCCGGACCCACGAGCGTGTCGAGATCGTCGCCCCCGACGATGCTCACGACCGCGCGGTCGCCCTCGACATCCAGGTCGATGTCCCCGTCGAAGTCCAGGATGTCGAGGAACTGCTCGAGATAGTCACCGGCAACCTCGCCTTCCTCGACCAATCGTTCCTCGGACACCTCGATGCTCCTTCTGGACATGGACCCGCCTCCGTCGTGACCGCCGATCGCCGCACCCACATGAGCCGACGAGTATCTACCCCAAGTATGGGACAAGGTCCCCGACGCCGGAGCATCGGGGACCTCGTCCAGTTGCGTGCCCTACCGGGTCACCGCTTCTTTTTCTTCTTCTTGTTCTTGGGCCGCGATCCGGAGGCCTTCTGGGCCGGCCTACTTAGCTGACCGCCCGGCGCCTGTGGTCGCTGCCCCGGGCGGGGCCCGCTCGGCGAGGGAGAGGCGGGAGCGGCCTTCGGCGGGACCACCTCGTCGTCGTCCCCCTTCACCTCATCCGCGCCCACGGTGGGCGCGGTGGCCACGGCGGTACCCGAGGCGGCGGCCGACCCGCTCCCACGGCCCTTCTTGGGGTTGACCGGCTTCACCCCGACACGCGGGGCGAGGGCCTTCTGCTCCTCACGGCGCGCCAGCGCGGCGGCGTCGTCCTCCTTGGCCATCCTCTCGTACAGGAAGTACTGCTGGCCCAGCGTCCACAGGTTGTTGGTGACCATGTAGACGAGGATCGCCATCGGCCAGAACGCGCCGGTCACCAGGATGCCGATGGGGAACGCCCACAGCATCAGCTGGTTCATGATCTTCGCCTGCGGGTTCGCGGCCGCCTCCGGCGACTGGCGCGACAGCGACACACGGGCGTTGAAGTGGGTCGTGACCGCCGAGATGATCATCAGCGGGACGGCGACCAGGATGATGTTCCAGCGGGCGAAGTCCAGCGCGGCACCCGGCTCGACGAAGGCCTGGAACTGCTCGACCGGCTGCGAGATGAACGACGACAGCGGGGCGCCGAACAGGCGGGCGTCGAGGAAGCTCTGGACCTCGTCCGCGTTGAACACGTAGTTGCCCGTGTTGCGCGTCTCCTCGGCCGTCATCCCCAGCGCGCCGAACTGCTCACCCATCCGGTTGAACGAGCGCAGCACGTGGAACAGGCCCAGGAACACCGGGATCTGGATGAGCATGGGCAGGCAGCCCAGCAGAGGGTTGAAGCCCTCCTGCTTCTGCAGCTTGCGGGTCTCGACGGCGAGCTTCTCGCGGTCGTTCTTGTACCGCTTCTGCAGCTCCTTCATCTTGGGCTGCAGCTCCTGCATCTTGCGGGAAAAGCGGATCTGCTTGGCCGCCGGCCAGAACAGCAACGCGCGCAGCGTGACGACGAGGAAGATCACCGACAGCGCCCAGATGACGCCGTTGGAGTCCGGCGCCTCGACCCACGGGAGGAGCCCCCCGAGGAAGGCGAAGATCTTGTGCCAGAACCAGAGGATCCCGGAGATCGGGTAATAGACCAGCGGGTTGGTGATGAACGACATGGGTGTGTGAGTCCTAGCTACGTTCGTGAAATGTGGTCGTGCGCGTCATGCTCGTCCGGGGGATCGGGCGCGCGTGGCTCCGGGACCGGGTCCCACCCGCCCGGCGTCCACGGGCCGCAGCGCAGCAGGCGCCACACAGACAGCCAGGTGCCGTACCAGGCGCCGTGGACACGCACGGCCTCGACGGCGTACGCGCTGCAGGTCGGCTCGAACCGACAGCTCGGCGGGGTGAGCGGCGAGATGCCCTTCTGATAGAAGTCCAGCATCCACAGCAGGACCCGTGCCACGGGTCCCGGCCGGCCCCGGGTCACGATGACCCCCGAGCCCGCGACGCCGCCGCGGCCAACCCGGTTCTCATATCCCGCACCAGATCCGCGTGAGGCGCCGTCGCCGACGCCGGGTTCGCGCGCACGACGACCAGGAGGTCCGGGTCGACGTCCGCCAGCACCTCGGCGGCGATATGACGAAGCCGCCGGCTGACCCGGTGGCGTGTCACCGAGTCCCCGACGGCTTTGCTCACGACGAGCCCGAAACGCGGACCGCCCACGCGGACATCCGAGGAGTCCACGTGGGCGTGTACGACCATGGTGCGGCGGCCCTTCCTGGCACCCTTGCGCACCACCGTCGCGAAATCAGCGGAACGGTGGAGCCGGTGCGACCTGGGAAGCACGCGCCACCCCGGCCGGGATCAGGCCGTCAGCGAGGCGCGGCCCTTGCGACGACGGGCGCCGACGATGCCACGGCCGGCGCGCGTGCGCATCCGGAGACGGAAACCGTGCACCTTGGCACGACGACGGTTGTTCGGCTGGAAAGTCCGCTTGCCCTTGGCCATGGTTGGCTCCTCACGTGAAGTCGGCGCCGTGACCAGCGCCTGTTCGAGTACGAGACGTCGTCGAATCACCGGGGTCGGCGGCACCACGACGCGCCGTACGCCCGCGGGCGCACGACAGACTGTTCAAGATTACGCGCACCACGCGCCGGCCACCAAACCGTGTAATCCCATTCGTCCCACGGTCACCACTTCGCAGGCCATCTCGACACGCCCACGGCCGCGATGCTTGACTTCCGGCCTCCAGTCGATCTTGAGGGTTGCCCCTGGCTGGGACGTGTTGTTACGGTCATTCACCAACAAGCCCCCCCGGGCTGTACATAACCTCAGATCCGAACCAGTACCACCGATCCCTCGCCACTGATCCTCCACCTGCGAACGGCCCATGGGTGAAGTCTGTCTTCCCACAGCTGTGGACAACCATGTGGATACCTCAGTGGACCTGGGTCGGAGCCTGTGGATAGAGTGTGGTGTCCGGCCTGGCCGGCCCCCCGGCCCCCCGGCCCGCCGGGATCGCCCGACACGCTGACGAGAGGAGACCACCCACCGTGTCTCCTGAGCTCGAACACGTGTGGAGTGCCGTCCTCGACAGGCTCACCGATCCCGAGTTGGCCAGTGACGACAACCCGGCCCTGTCCCGCCAGCAGCAGGCGTGGCTCCGGCTCGTCCAGCCGATCGCCGTGGTCAACGGCTTCGCGATGCTCGCCGCGCCGTCGGCCTTCGCCCGCGACAACATCGAATCCGTCCTGCGCGGACCCATCACCCGCGCCCTGAGCGCGCAGCTCGGCGAGCCCGTCGACCTCGCCGTCAAGGTCGACACCTCCCTGGCCGGCGGGCAACCGCCCACCGACGACCAGGACGACCAGGTCATCGACGCCGACGAGATCCATCGCCCGGCCGCCGAGGAGGAGCACCCGCCGGCCACCACACGGCCCCGGCGGATGACCGAGGAACAGATCGCCGCCGAGCGACTCCTCCACGGCAGCGACCGCGACGAGGCGCTGTCCGCCGCGACGGCCCCCGGCCTCAACGAGCGCTACACTTTCAGCGCGTTCGTCCAGGGCAACTCCAACAGGTTCGCCAGGGCCGCCGCACTCGCCGTGGCCGAGGCGCCCGCCCGTGCGTACAACCCCCTGTTCATCTGGGGCGAATCCGGTCTCGGCAAGACCCACCTGCTCCACGCCATCGGGCACTATTCGTTGCGCATGTACTCCGAACAGAAGGTCAAGTACGTCTCGACCGAGGAGTTCACCAACGACTTCATCAACTCCGTCCGCGACGGCCGCCAGAACATGTTCAAGAAGCGGTACCGCGAGGCGGACATCCTGCTGGTGGACGACATCCAGTTCCTGATCGGCAAGGAGCAGGTCCAGGAGGAGTTCTTCCACACCTTCAACACGATCCACAACGCGCAGAAGCAGATCGTGATCTCCTCCGACCGGCCGCCCAAGCAGCTGCAGCCCCTCGAGGACCGACTACGTACGCGGTTCGAGTGGGGGCTGATCACCGACATCCAGCCGCCCGAGCTCGAGACACGCATCGCGATCCTGGACAAGAAGGCGAAGTCCGAGAACTACGTCGTCCCCCGGGACGTCCTCGAGCTCATCGCCACCCGCGTCCAGCGCAACATCCGCGAACTCGAGGGCGCGCTCATCCGTGTGGTGGCGTTCGCGTCCCTCAACGGGCACGAGATCGACGTGCCGCTCGCCGAGATCGTTCTGCGCGACGTGGTCTCCGACGACGATTCGCTACAGATCTCCGCGGCGACCATCATGGCGGTGACCGCCGAGTTCTTCTCCACGAGCATCGACGAACTGTGCGGGACGTCCAAGACCCGGTCGCTCTCCCGGGCGCGGCAGATCGCCATGTACCTCTGCCGCGAACTCACCGACCTCTCCCTCCCCAAGATCGGCGTCACCTTCGGCGGCAAGGACCACACCACGGTCATGTACGCCCAGCGCAAGATCCTCAAGGAGATCAAGGACGACCGGCGTACTTACGATCAGATCCAGGAGCTCACCGCCCGGATCAAGGAGCGCTCCCGCTCGCTCTGAGGGCCCCTCGTACCGTCCCCCTTCCCCTCATACGGGCTGATTCGTCGTGCGCGCGGGTCGCCGCGTCGCCGCGACCCCTGTCATCCGGCCGGGACCGTCGTGTCACGGTGCCTGCGGCCGTCATGTCACGGCGCCCGCGACCGCGTCGCGACACAACTGAGACCCCCCGCGACCCCCTTCGTCACATCGTTCACAGCTGTGGACAAAGCTGTGGGATCTTGTGGACCGACGGTGGACAGAGGGTGGACGGACTCTTGTGATTCCACCGGGGCGCTCGACCAAATCACAAGAAACGACAGACGCGTTCACACGACGAAATCCGACGAGACCTGTGATTACAGGTCTCGGCTCACAATTTCACAGGACCTACTACTACCTCTTATCTCTCTTGAGAGTTCTTGTAAGAAGTAGGGATGTGGAACGGCGAGCCTGCTTGACCGGTTACGCCGACTCCGTGTGCCCACTGTCGGTGCGAGCGGTTACCCTCATGGAGACGTTCCGCCGACCGCGGCGGGCACGTACGGCACGACCCCCTGAAACAGACCACTCGTCCAGATACCGGCAGCCGGTATCCGCCCCGCCTGAAAGAGGTCATCGATGGAGATCACGGATCCGACGTTCCGCGTCACCCGCGAGGACTTCGCGGACTCCGTGGCCTGGGTCGCCCGCACGCTGCCCTCGCGGCCGTCGGTGCCGATCCTCGGCGGCGTCCTGCTCGAGGCGGACTCGGGTCTGACGATCTCGGGGTTCGACTACGAGACGTCAGCGCAGGTCTCGGTACCCGCGGAGGTGTCCGAGCCGGGTAGCACGCTGGTGTCCGGGCGGCTGTTGGCCGACATCGCCCGCGCCCTGCCCGACCGCCCGGTCGAGGTGGTGGTCACCGCGCAGAAGATGTACATCACCTGCGGCTCCGCGAAGTTCACCCTCCCGACCATGCCGGTCGAGGACTACCCGCAGCTTCCGGCCATGCCGGAGGTCACCGGCTCCGCCGAGGTCGACGCGTTCTCGGAGGCCGTGGGCCAGGTCGTCGTCGCGGCCGGCAAGGACGACACCCTCCCGATGCTCACCGGCATCCGTATGGAGATCGAGGGCACCCGGGTCACGCTCATCGCGACCGACCGGTTCCGCCTGGCCATCCGGGAGTTCGACTGGGAGCCGGCTCGCGAGGACGTCACCGTCGAGGTGCTCATCCCCGCCAAGGCGCTGTCCGAGGTCACCCGCTCGGCCGGACACGGTGGTCGAGTCGACCTCAGCCTCGGGGCGGGTTCCAACGTCGGGGCCGAGGGCATCCTCGGTGTGCTGGTCTCCGGTCAGCGCACCACCACCCGCCTGCTCGACGCCGAGTTCCCCAAGGTCCGGCAGCTGCTGCCGCCCCAGCACACGTCCGTCGCGGTCGTCGAGGTCGACGCCCTCGCGCAGGCGATCAAGCGTGTCGCGCTCGTCGCCGACCGCGGCGTCCAGGTCCGCATGGCGTTCAGCGAGGGCGAACTCGCGCTCTCGGCCGGCGGGGACGACGCCGCGCAGGCCAACGAGTCGCTCCCGGTGGACTTCGTCGGCGAGCCGCTGACCATCGCATTCAACCCCGGCTACCTGCTCGACGGCCTGGGCAGCATCCACTCGGCCCGCGTCGCGTTCGGGTTCACGCAGCCCAGCCGCCCCGCCGTCCTGCGACCCGCACCCGAGGCCCTCCCCGAGCCGGGCGCCGACGGCGCCATCGCGCCCGTCGAGTCGGACCACACCTACCTGCTCATGCCCGTGCGCCTGCCGGGCTGAGCCCGCGACCCGGGACCGATCCGGTATGCACCTGCGTCACCTCAGGCTCCTGGACTTCCGCTCCTGGCCCCTGCTCGAACTGGATCTCAAGCCGGGGGTCACTACCCTGATCGGCCGCAACGGTCACGGGAAGACCAACGTCCTCGAGGCGATCGGCGTGCTGGCCAGCCTCCGATCCCATCGCGTCGCGGGCGACGCGCCGATGATCCGGACGGGTGCCGGGACCGCGCTCGTCGGCGCACTCGCCCACAACGCCGGGCGGGAACTCACCGTCGAACTCGCGCTCAACTCCGGCAAGGCCAACCGCGCGAGACTCAACACCTCACCGTGCCGCCGACTCTCCGACATCCTCGGGGTCGTCCAGTCCGTCCTCTTCGCGCCCGAGGACCTCGCCCTCGTGCGCGGCGAGCCAGCCGAGCGGCGTCGGCTGCTCGACGAGCTCATGGTCCAACGCCGACCCTCGCTCGGTGGCGACCTGGCCGAGTACTCGTCCGTGCTGCGTCAGCGCACCGCGCTGCTCAAGTCCGCGTCAGGTGCGCTGCGGCGCGGCCGGCCCGAGGAATCCGCCGCGGTGCTGGACACCCTCGACGTGTGGGACGGCCGGCTGGCCGAACTCGGGGCCAGACTCGTGGCCGGTCGGATCGACCTCCTCCGGCAGCTGCGCCCCCTCGTCGTCGACGCCTATCGCGGACTGGCACCCGAGTCCCGCCCGGCCGATCTCGCCTACCGGTTCCGCGTCGCCGACACCCCCGATGAGTCCGAGCTGACCGATCCCGAACTCGTCGAGGCGGTGCTCCTCGCGGAGCTCGGTCGGCGGCGACGCGACGAGATCGACCGCGGCATGTCGCTCGTCGGGCCGCACCGCGACGACCTCCTCCTGACCCTCGGCGACGAGCCGGCGAAGGGGTTCGCCAGCCACGGGGAGACGTGGTCGTTCGCACTCGCGTTGCGCCTCGGCTCCCTCGAGTTGTTCCGCGCCGACGGTGCCGAGCCGGTGCTCCTCCTCGACGACGTGTTCGCCGAACTCGACCGCCACCGCCGCGCCGCGCTCGCCGATGTCGCGGCCGGGGTCGAGCAGGTCCTCATCACCGCGGCGGTCGGGGAGGACGTCCCGGCCGGGCTGCGGGGCGTGCGTCATGACGTCGTGATGACGGGCGAGGGGCGCGAGCGTCACTCCGGGATGACGCTGTCACGACCCCGGGACGACGAGGGCGACGACGACGAGAACACCGATACGGAAAGTGGGGACCCGACATGACGGGCGGGACCGGACGGGACGGCATAACACCGTCCGACCAGCCACAACGTGGTTATGACATCGCCAAGAAGGCGCTCGAGGAGGCCAGGGCGAAGGCCCGTGCGGAAGGCAAGCAGGTCGGTCGCGGACGGACCGGCCCGGTCGGCGCGGGACGTCGGTTGCGCAAGCGCGGCTGGACGGGTGCCGGCGCCGATCCGTGGGACCCCCAGCCGCTCGGGCGGCTCGTCGGCCAAATCGCCAAGAAACGCGGATGGGACGACAAGGTCGCCACCGGCCGACTGTTCGCCGAGTGGGGACGGATCGTCGGCGAGGACGTCTCGAGCCACGCGACGCCGGAGCGTCTGGAGGAGGGGATTCTCCACGTGCGGGCGTCGAGTACCGCGTGGGCCACGCAGCTGCGGTTGATGTCCGCGGACATCCTCCGCAAGATCGCCGCCGCGATGGGACCGGGTCACGTCCGTCGGCTCAAGGTGGAGGGGCCGGAGAAACCGAGTTGGCGGAAGGGCCCCCTCCACGTGTCGGGTCGGGGCCCGCGGGACACCTACGGGTGAGGGCCGGGCGTGCCCGCGGCCCGCGCGGCGGTTCCCGCAGGTAGACTGGGCCGGTCCCAGACCCCCGAGACGCGAGGAGATCGCACGTGGCGGACGCCAGGAGCACGGCCGACAACGGCGGAGCCAAGGAATACGGCGCTTCATCGATCACGGTCCTCGAGGGGCTCGAGGCCGTCCGGATGCGGCCGGGTATGTACATCGGCTCCACCGGACCGCGGGGTCTGCACCACCTGATCTGGGAGGTCGTCGACAACTCCGTCGACGAGGCCATGGCGGGGCACGCGACCGGCGTCAAGGTCACCCTTCTCGAGGATGGTGGCGTCGAGGTCATCGACGACGGCCGCGGCATCCCGGTGGAGATGCACGAGTCGGGCATGCCCACCGTCCAGGTCGTCATGACCCAGCTCCACGCGGGCGGCAAGTTCGACTCGGATTCCTACGCGGTCTCCGGTGGTCTCCACGGCGTCGGCATCTCGGTGGTCAACGCGCTGTCGACCCGCGTCGAGGTCCAGATCAAGCGCGACGGTCGCCTGTGGAAGCAGGACTTCGACATGGCCGTGCCGGCGGAGCTGGTCGACGCCGGGCCCGCCGAGGGCACCGGGACCAAGGTCCGCTTCTGGGCCGATCCGTCGATCTTCGAGACCACCGAGTACGACTTCGACATCGTCGCGCGTCGCCTGCAGGAGATGGCGTTCCTCAACAAGGGACTGACCATCACGCTGACCGACCGTCGGCCGCGAGCCGAGAAGGCGGCGGAGCTCGACGCCATCGCGGACGGCGAGGGCGTCGGCCCGGACTCCGCACCGGGCTCGGACGAGGGCTCGGATCTGGCCAGCGCCGTGGACGCCGAGCAGGTCTTCGTCGAGGGTGCCGGTGACGGAGCCGAGGCGGCCGAGCCCGAGAAGATCCGCGAGCGCAAGCGGACCTTCCACTACCCGGACGGCCTCAAGGACTACGTCAAGGCGATCAACAAGTCCAAGACCGCGATCCACCCGACGATCCTGTACTTCGAGGGCAAGGGCACCGGCCACGAGGTCGAGGTCGCCATGCAGTGGAACTCCGGGTACTCGGAGTCCGTCCACACCTTCGCCAACACGATCAACACCCACGAGGGCGGCACCCACGAGGAGGGCTTCCGTGCGGCGTTGACCTCGCTGGTCAACAAATACGCCCGGGACAAGAAGCTCATCAAGGAGAAGGACCCTAACCTCACGGGTGACGACATCCGCGAGGGTCTCGCGGCCGTCATCTCCGCCAAGATCGCGGACCCGCAGTTCGAGGGGCAGACCAAGACCAAGCTCGGCAACACCGAGGTCAAGGGCTTCGTCCAGCGGCAGGTGGCCGAGCACGTCGGTCACTGGTTCGAAGCCAACCCCGCCGAGGCCAAGGTGATCGTCAACAAGGCCATCGCCTCCAGTCAGGCACGCGTCGCCGCCCGCAAGGCCCGCGAGATGGTGCGCCGGAAGTCGGCGACCGACATCGGTGGCCTGCCCGGCAAGCTCGCGGACTGCCGGTCCAAGGACCCGTCGAAGTCCGAGCTCTACATCGTGGAGGGTGACTCGGCCGGTGGTTCGGCCAAGTCCGGTCGCGACTCGATGTTCCAGGCGATCCTGCCGCTGCGCGGAAAGATCATCAACGTCGAGAAGTCGCGGATCGACAAGGTCCTCAAGAACGCCGAGGTCCAGGCCATCATCACGGCGCTGGGCACCGGCATCCACGAGGAATTCGACATCGACAAGCTGCGGTACCACAAGATCGTGCTGATGGCCGACGCCGACGTCGACGGCCAGCACATCGCGACGCTGCTGCTGACGCTCATCTTCCGCTTCATGAAGCCGCTCGTGGAGAACGGGTACGTCTACCTCGCGCAGCCCCCGCTGTACAAGCTCAAGTGGAGCAAGGGCGAGCCGGACTTCGCGTACTCGGACCGCGAGCGCGACGAACTCCTCAAGATCGGCCTGGAGAACAAGCGCAAGATCAACGTCGACGACGGCATCCAGCGCTACAAGGGCCTCGGCGAGATGAACCCCAAGGAGCTGTGGGAGACCACGATGGACCCGACGGTCCGCACGCTCCGGCAGGTGACCCTCGAGGACGCGGCCGCCGCCGACGAGCTGTTCTCGATCCTCATGGGCGAGGACGTGGACGCGCGCCGCAACTTCATCACCCGCAACGCCCGCGACGTGAGGTTCCTGGACGTCTGACGGGACGTCGAGGTAAAGGTCGATCGTGCCGCCGCGATGGTGGCATGATTGCCGCGTGAGACAGACCACGGTGACCGGCGTCGGTCGGGCCGTCGTCGCCCTGGCGTGCGCTACCGCGCTCGTCGTGTCCGGGTGCGGCAGCGAGGTACTCGGCCAGGGATCGGTCGCGACCGGCCCGGCCCCCGGTACGAGTCCCGACGCGCAGCCGGGCGCCGGTGGCCTGTCGGTGCCCGATGTCGAGCCGCCGCCGGCGGGCGCGGTGGTCGACTACCAGATCGGTGGCGCGTACCCGCCCGCCGCTGACGTCGGGGTGGTCATCCGCGATCGCTCGGATCCGCCGGTCGACGGCGTCTACTCGGTCTGCTACCTCAACGCGTTCCAGGCACAACCCCACGAGGCCTCGGCCTGGAGCGGTCAGCACGCTGATCTCGTGTTGCGCGGCCCCGGCGGCGACGTGGTCGAGGACACCGAGTGGGACGAGGCGCTGCTGGACATCTCGTCCGACGCCAAGCGGTCGCGACTGGCCGCCATCGTGGACGGGTGGTTGGCCGACTGCGCCGACCTTGGATTCCACGCGGTCGAGCCGGACAATCTCGACTCCTGGACGCGGTCGGGGGGACGCCTGACCCGGGCGGACGCGGTCGCGTACGCGGACCTGCTGGTTGACCGTGCGCACGCCCGGGGCCTCGCGGTCGCGCAGAAGAACGCGGCGGAGCTGACGGATGAGGAGATCCGTCGGGTGGGTTTCGACTACGCCGTCGCCGAGGACTGCCAGCTGTATTCGTGGGGGCGTGGTTCGGAGTGTGATCGCTATCTGGCGGCCTACGGCGACCGGGTGATCGAGATCGAGTACACCGACGGTGGCTCCCGGGCGTTCGAGACCGCGTGCCGTCTCCGCGGCGATCGCATCTCGGTCCTTCTCCGTGATCGGGACGTGGTGCCCCGGGGCGACCCCGGGTACGTCAACCGCAGCTGCTGACGGGTGCGCCGTCGGGGTTGAGGTACTCAACGGATCCCCACGGGTGGGGCAGCGCGTCGGCGGCGAGACCCACGTAGCCGGCGCCGAGTTCGACAGACCGGTCGATGGCCTCCCGTGCGCGGTCGGGTGGGCAGTCGTAGACGAGGTGCCAGACCCGCGACGGGTCGACGCCACCCGGTGGTTCGCCGGGGCCGGTCAGGTGTGTCTCGAGATCGGTCTCACGGACGCAGGTGATGTCGAGCAGCCGGAGTATCCACGGGTGTGGGACGGCGCCCGGGTTCCCTGCGATGACCCGGGCGCCGTCCCGCCGTAGCGCGTGGACGAGACCCGTCAGTGGCACGATGACCCGGGCGTCGAGGTGACCGTCGGACCCGATCCCGGATGCCACCTGGTCCAGGAACACCGAGGTCACGCCGTACTCCTCCCGCCAGCGGCGGACATCGGTGCGGATGTCCCTGAGGCTGCGCCGCCCGTAGTCGGTGTCGACGTACCCCAGGACGGTCGGCCCCTTGTCGACGGGTGCGTTGCGGAGGGCCTCGGCGAAGATCGGGTCGGTGGTGCGTCCCGGCCCGGAGTCGACGTTGACGACGACGAGGTCGGCGGCACCCGGATGCAGGACCTGCTCCCAGAGCTCTCGATCGTATGCGGGGTGGAGGTACAGCGGCACCGCCGCGCGTGGCGCGCTCACCAGCTGTGGGGGTGTAGGGCCGCTGAAACGGCGTGATAGACCGCCAGCAGGCAGGCCCCGCACAGCATGGCGATCCCGACGGTAACCGGTAGTCCGAAGCGGAGCGTCGCGAATCCCAGGCAGGCGAGCGCCGATATCCACACCGCTTCGGCGACCCGGCCGGCCCGGAGGACGATCGCGGAACCGAAGGCGAACACGGCGAACACCGGGGCGACGACGCAGAGGACGACGATGTCCGGGACGAGTCCGGATGCGGGGTCTTCGGCGATTCCGAGGATCTGGTCGACGATCCACGTCGCGGACAGCGTCGCCAGTGCGATGACCGCCAGGTAGATGAGGGTGCGGACGAGGACGCCGCGGAGGACGAATCGCCAGCGGCCGGAGCGGTAGGACAGGGACTTGAGCCGGATGCCGAGGTCCTCGATCGCCGGATCGCACAGTGCGGCGGCGAGGATGACCGCGATGGACAGCGGGATCCGGTCGTCGGAGTCGGCGAGGTTGAGCGCAAGGAGCAGCGCGGTCGACATCAGAGCGGCCTGACAGGTACCGTCGAACGCCGCGCGGATGTCGTCCCGGGTGGGCAACGCTGGCGGGAGTGGGGTGGTCATCCGGTAGGTCCGGGCGGCGAGTAGGGCTCCGCCCAGGGACAGGACCCCGAGAGTGATGATCGGCACGAGCGCCGCGCCGGCGAAGGTGGCGGCGACGGCGACCGCCGCGCAGCCCGCGGCGAGTACGGTGAGCAGACGCAGACCCCCGAGTACGGAGATGAGGGTCAACGAGGCGGCGTACAGGGTCCACGCGCCGCAGAGTGCGGCGGTGGGTAGGGCTGGTGCGTCGCCGAGGTACCAGGTCGCCGCGGTGACGACGCCGACGAGGGGAGCCGCGAGGAGCAGTGCGATGCCGACCGAGATGCGCGCAGCACCGGCGAGATCCCCTAGGCCGGCCCTTCGCCACGTGACGAATCCGAGTAGCTGTCCCAGCACCCACCCGGAGAGACCGGTGGCGACGATCGCGATCGACAGATCGGCGCCGACGCCGATCGCGGCGGGTGCGCAGAGCGCCATGACGACCGCGCCGGCCAGGAGCAGGAGTGCTCGGACCCACCCCTCGCGGCGGACGCGAGGACGAACGATCGCGGTCTCCGCGGCTCCGGGAGCGAGCGCGGGGAGGGTACGGGCGTATTCGTAGACGTCGTGAGCACCGTGCCGCCGGGCGAGCGCGTCGCCGAAGCCGGACGCCTCGAGGTGGGCGGCCACGTCGAACCGGTCGACCGCGTGCCCGACGAGACCCTGGTGGGCCTCGGCGGGAACGGCGGCGACGACCAGCGGCTTCGCGTGCCGGGGAGACCGGCCGGGTGGATCGGGGATGAGGAAGGTCTCGCTCATGACGCCACGCTCGCGATGTACTCGAGAGCGCCACCGGTGAAGTGGTCGCTGTGGATGCCGGCGGCGATCTCGTACCAGCCCCGGAAGGTGTCGATGCAACTGGACAGGGCGAACGATTCCAAAGCGTGTTCCCGGCCACGTTGACCGGTCTGCTCTCGGAGCCGGTCGTCGGTGAGGAACCGGAGGCACTCCTGCGCGAAGGCCTCGGGGTCTCGCGGCGGAACCAGACCGCCCAACCGGCCGTCCCGGCCGACCGCCTCGGAGACGCCTCCGACGTCGGTGTTGACGGTGACTCGCCCGCACATCATCGCCTCGATCGTGGTGAAGGGCAGGCCCTCGGACACCGACGACAGGGCGACGATCGAGCCGGCTTCGACCGCGGGCCGGGGCCCGGCGGTCGGCCCCTCCCACGTGACGCCGTCCGTGACCCCCAGTTCGTCGATGGTCTCCTCGATCGATTCCTTGTACCGGGCGTTGCCCGCCGGGCACGGCCCGAAGATCCGTAGCCGCGTGGCGGGTAGTTCCCGCCTGACCAGGGCGTAGGCGCGGACGAGTGTCTCGAGGTCCTTGAGCGGGTCGATGCGGCCCACGAAGCTGATCGTGGGTACTTCGGGCTCGGGGCCCACCGGGGTCATCGTCGACACGTCCACACCGTTGCGGACGGTGTGGATCCGGGACGGCTCGGCGCCGAGGCGGACGGCCCACCGGGCGTTGAAGTCGCTGACGGGGAGGAGGAGGTCGGCCTCGCTGTAGACGAGAACGCAGAAGGCCCGGAGCGCTGTGCACACGGCGTAGCGGGCCGACCAGCCGAGCTGGGTGCCCGCCAGGGCGAGGTAACGTTCCCTCAGGTAGACGCCGTGTTCGGTGAGGATCAGTGGTACGCCGTCCCGCCACTTACGGGCGAGTCCGACCAACGCGGCGCTCCCGTTGGAGGAGGCGTGGACCACGTCGACGTCGCCGAATCCGACGTCGGTGGCGCAGAGGGTGCGATCGACGAGAGTGGCGGCTTCGACCGCATCCCCCACGCTGAGCCGGGCGGACCGGTCCAGCGCGGGGGAGTGGCCCCACCACGCGTCGAGCAGGGCCTCGGCGGAACTCTCCGACCCCAGGAGTCGGAAGAGGTCACCGCCGCCGGCCGCGAGGAGCTCGCGGAGCGCCGCGCCCAGGAGGGCCGGGTCGTGGCGCACAGTGCCGTCGGCGACCGTGATGGTCTCGGCGGGCGGCAGAATCGCCGCCCAGAGGTCGCGGAGGGCGGCCCGCACGCGGGCCCGCCTCCGCCGGGTGAGGAGCTGGCTCTCAGGGAGGCCGGCTCGGATAGGTGCCCACACCGGATACAGGGTCGTGGACCTGACCTGGCTCGGGACGGTCCACGTGATCGGTGTGCGGCTGCCGCCCGTCAGGGTGACGACCTCCCACGTGTGGTCCGGCATCCCGCTCACCAGCTGGTCGCACCAGGTGCTGACTCCGCCGGTGTTGACCGGGTAGGTGCCTTCGTTGATCAGGGCGATACGCATGTCGTCAGCCCCTCGCCGTCGGGCCCTCGCCCACGGCGCCGACGCGGGTGGCGTCATTGATCGGCGGGACGACCACGGAGTTCTGACCGGGCGACGGGGCTGCGGCGGCCCTGGCGGCTCGCGGAAGAGCGCGGGCGGCGACCGCCGGCTCTTCCGTGTCTTCGTCCGGCGTGAGGAACCCGACGTCGTATCCGAGCTCGAAGGTGACCTCGCCGCCTGCTGGGACCGTCACCCAGCGTGACTTGGACCCGGCGTAGGCCTCGCCGTCGAAGGCGGAGCCGCTGCGGGTGGTGATCGGCACCTCGACGGAGGCAGCACCGTCGTTCTCGATGACGAGCGTCGAGCCGCGGACGGTCGCCGTGACGGAGTCCGCCGCGTCCGCCCAGGCGGCGCGCCGTTGCATCTCGAGCCCCAGCTCGGCGTGCGAGGGGTTGCGCAGCGGCGCAGACCGGTCGTTGAACAGCGCGCGGTAGTCGCGGACCATCGCGTCCAGCACCGGGTAGAGGATGCGGTCTCCGGTGATGTTCGACTGGTGGACGTAGTGCGGCCGCGGGTCCATGCTCAGCGCGTGGCTGAGTGCGTGCCGGGCCTCCTGCGGGACGATGTACTCGTCGAAGCCGCTCTCCAGCGGCAACGGAGCGTCGAGGCAGGTCGAGGCGGCGTTCCTCTCGCATGTCCCGGAACCACCCTGGTCGGACCGGGTGTAGATCCAGTTGTACTCGTCGACCGCGTTCTCCTTGGTCGAGGTGTTGTAGTAGATGTTCATCGGGTGGCGCGGAACCGTGAGGGCGTTCCCGAGCGGCCGCTGGTTCGGCTCGACCGACGCGTCGCCGGCGATCCAGGTCACGCCGGTGTCGTCCAGTGCCGGCGCGAGAGCAGGGTTGTCGCGCCTGGCGGGGCCCGAGGCGGTGCCCGAGTGCTGACCCGTGACCAGTTCGGTGGGGTTGAGTGGGACGCCGTTGTCCCGCGCCCAGGTGATGTTCTGCTCGATCTGCGCGGTGATCTCCGCCTGGCCGAGGCTGTCGAGGTTGGTGTGGTCCCACGTGTGGTTGATCCACCGGAGCTGGTTCTTCGCCGCGAGCAGGGCGTCGGTGAGCCCGTCTCCTCTGCGAGCGCCGAAGGCGTTGAAGGTCATGTCGAGTTCGATGCCGTTCGAATTCTCCCAGCTCGTGGCCACGCCGACGTCGTCGGCGACCATGCGGGACTCGGTGAGGGCTCCGTCTGGGGCCTCGGCTTCGCAATCCGCTCCGAACGTGCAGTTGCCGATGGGGTTCCACTCGTCGTCGGCGAGGAAGACGTCGTCGACCTGGACGTTGAACACGTTGCGGTAGAGCGACGTCGACACGCCGCGGGTCAGCCACGTGATGATCCCGTGGGAGAGCGCCTTGAAGTGGTGCTGATACTGGTTCATCGCGACGGTCATCACGAGGCGCTCGCGGGTGCCCTGGGTGTGGACGCCCATCATCACGCCGGCACCGCCGGACGGGCCCGTCAGCAGGGGTACGAACTGCGCGCCGGGAGCCGGCGTCGCGGCGTAGCCCCACGACTCGGCCACCGTCGAGCTCAGATTCTCGAAGGGCACGGGGCCGTCGAGGTAGGACCACTCGCCGGAGAGTGCTCCCGCGGTCAGCGTGGCGGTGGTGGCGTCGAAGTTGGTGCCGCTGGTGGTCGGCACGAGGCCCACTTCCGCCACCGGCGTGACGTTCGCGGACACCTCGCGGATTCCGTAGTCGGCGGTGAACTGATCGATCACCGCGTTCTCCTCCGGGGTCAGCCCGGTGCGATCGGCGGCCACGGAGACGATGCCCATGTAGCGCGCGGTCTTGGTCGCGTCGTCGGCCAGCATCGCCCGGGTGATGGCCTGGCGGCCGGTCGCCTTGACGTTGATCCGGTCCACTTCGACCCCCTCGGCGGCCAGCCGGGTGGCGAACGCCTCGCCGCTGAAATCCCCGTCGTCGAGGACCAGGACACGGAGCTCGACCGTCGCCTGGGCGGCGGAGGGCGGTGGCGTCGTGGTCGGGGCGGTGCTGGAGGTCGGCGTCGTGCTCGACGCGGGCGGGGTTGACCCGCCCGATCCGGATGATCCGAGAGACCCGGTCTGGGCGGTGGCGATACCCACCAGCGGAGCGGTGATGGCGCCGGTGACGGCGAGAGCGGTGACCGCGCGGAGACCCGATCGCTGCAGAGGCGAGAGCCCCCGGCTCGAGCCACCGCGCGCAGCGGTGTTGAACATATTCATCCCTGTTGTAGTGCCGCCACTCCCGATCCCCCTCGGGAGTGGCGGCGTCCCCCCCGGGGATCCGGACTCTCGCCCCGATCCCCTCGCACGGTGCTCCGTGCGACAGGGAAAGTGTGCGCCCGGTGGCGGGGCCGCACAACACTCACGGCCGGACTTTTTCCCAAGAAAATCTCTTTACTATAAGACAGTTTTTATCTAAACGTTCGATCACAAACTGGCAGCGGGGTGCCTGGGTTTGCGGACGCGTCACAAACAGCGGAATGTGTCCAACGTGCTGTGATCACGGAGTACACGCTAAAACTGCCCTTATTTTGCGTTCCCGGGACGTACTCCGCTCGCTGAGAAGACGGCGTCCGAACTGAGAACTGGACGATGAGTCAGCTGTGTCGTACGTTCGCCGCCCGCGTGCCGCGCCCGGGCGGCCCGAATGGTGATCGGCATCACCGGATCGGGGGGAACCGGCCGCGATCGGCCTCGAATCCAGTCGCGCTGATCCGGCGCGGGGCGACATCGGGGGGCGCGCGGAGGCGGCCCCGATGCGCGCGAGGTGCCGCGGGAAGGCAGACCGCTGCCGGGCCAGGCCGGTCCCGATGACGAGGCGCGCTTCCGACCGGCGCCGGAGCGGGCGCCGTGGTGGATCGTCGACCCGGCACCCCCGCGCGCCCGACCCTGCGTTTCCGCTGGTCCTATAGACTGGTGGGGTCGAAGCGTGCCCGGTGGCGCTGCTTCGAGCGCGACAGAAGAGGAGCCCATGACGGACACGACGTTGCCGCCCGAGGCCGGGGGCCACGACCGGATCGAGCCGGTCGACATCCAGGCCGAGATGCAGAGAAGCTACATCGACTACTCGATGAGCGTCATCGTCGGGCGAGCACTCCCGGATGTGCGGGACGGGCTCAAGCCCGTGCACCGTCGCATCCTGTACGCGATGTGGGACAACGGCTACCGGCCCGAGCGTAGTTACGTGAAGTCGGCCAAGCCGGTCGCCGACACGATGGGTAACTACCACCCGCACGGTGACTCGGCGATCTACGACACCCTCGTGCGTCTCGCCCAGCCGTGGGCCATGCGGTACCCGATGGTCGACGGGCAGGGGAACTTCGGCTCGCGGGGCAACGACGGCGCCGCGGCCATGCGCTACACCGAGTGCAAGATGACCCCGCTGGCCATGGAGATGGTCCGGGACATCGACAAGAACACAGTCGATTTCCAGCCGAACTACGACGGCAAGACGTCCGAGCCGGTCGTCCTGCCCTCGCGTATCCCGAACCTACTGGTCAACGGCTCGAGCGGTATCGCCGTCGGTATGGCCACCAAGATGCCGCCGCACAACCTGCGCGAGGTCGCCGAGGCGATCTACTGGTGCCTGGACAACCCGGATGCCAGCGAGGAGGAGACCCTCGCGGCGTGCATGGAGCGGATCAAGGGCCCGGACTTCCCGACGCACGGTTACATCGTCGGCGACCAGGGGATCAAGGACGCCTACTCCACGGGTCGAGGCTCGATCCGCATGCGGGGCAAGACCTCCATCGAGGAGGAGGGCAACCGGACGGTCATCGTCATCACGGAGCTGCCCTACGAGGTCAACCCGGACAACATGATCCTGTCGATCGCCGAGCAGCTGCGCGACGGCAAGATCGCCGGCATCTCGAAGATCGACGACGAGTCCTCGGACCGCGTCGGCCTGCGCATCGTCGTCACGCTCAAGCGTGACGCCGTGGCCAAGGTGGTGTTGAACAACCTCTACAAGCACTCGCAGCTGCAGACGTCGTTCGGCGCCAACATGTTGTCCATCGTGGACGGTGTCCCGCGGACGCTGGCGCTGAACCATCTCGTGCGTCTGTACGTCGCGCACCAGGTCGAGGTCATCGTCCGGCGCACCCAGTACCTGCTCGACGAGGCCGAGAAGCGCGCCCACATTCTTCGTGGTCTGGTCAAGGCACTCGATGCGCTCGACGAGGTCATCGCCCTGATCCGTCGGTCGGAGACCGTCGAGATCGCCCGAGAGGGCCTCAAGGACCTCCTCGAGATCGACGACGACCAGGCGCAGGCGATTCTCGACATGCAGCTGCGCCGCCTGGCGGCCCTGGAGCGCCAGAAGATCATCGATCAGCTCGCCGCGATCGAGCTCGAGATCGCCGACTACAAGGACATCCTGGCCAAGCCGGAGCGTCAGCGCGCGATCGTCGGTGACGAGCTGCGCGAGATCGTCGAGAAGTACGGCGACGACCGTCGGACCCGCATCATCCCCGCGGACGGAGACGTCACCGACGAGGACCTCATCGCCCGCGAGGACGTCGTCGTCACGATCACGGAGACCGGGTACGCTAAGCGCACCCGGACGGACCTGTACCGCGCCCAGAAGCGCGGCGGCAAGGGCGTCCGGGGAGCGGAGCTCAAGCAGGACGACATCGTCCGCCACTTCTTCGTCTCCTCGACGCACGACTGGCTGCTGTTCTTCACCACGAAGGGCCGGGTCTACAGGATCAAGGCCTACGAGCTCCCGGAGGCCAACCGCACGGCCCGCGGCCAGCACGTGGCCAACCTCCTGGCGTTCCAGCCGGAGGAGCGGATCGCCGGCGTCATCCGGATCAAGAGCTACCAGGACGCGCCGTACCTCGTCCTGGCCACCCGCAACGGACTGGTCAAGAAGTCTCGGCTCGAGGACTACGACTCCCCGCGTTCCGGCGGCCTCATCGCCGTCAACCTGCGCGACGGGGACGAGCTGGTCGGCGCCGCGCTGGCCGGTCCGGACGACGACCTGCTGCTGGTGTCGGAGAAGGGCCAGTCGATCCGCTTCCACGCCAACGACGACACGCTCCGCCCGATGGGGCGCGCGACGTCCGGCGTGATGGGTATGCGGTTCAACGACGGCGACGCGCTGCTGAGCATGTCCGTGGTCCGTGCGGACACGTCGGACCAGGAGAAGTACTTCCTGCTGGTGGCCACCGAGCGCGGGTACTCCAAGCGCACCGCGCTGAGCGAGTACACGGCCCAGGGGCGCGGCGGCAAGGGCGTGCTCACGCTCATGTTCGATCCCAAGCGCGGCAAGCTCGTCGGTGCGACGATCGTGGAGCTGCAGGACGAGCTGTACGCGATCACGTCCAGTGGCGGCGTCATCCGCACGTTCGCCAAGCAGGTCCGCAAGGCCGGCCGGCAGACCAAGGGCGTGCGTCTGATGAACCTCGCCGAGGGCGACTCGCTCCTGGCCATCGCCCGCAACGCGGACGAGCCCGACGACGAGGACAAGGCCGAGGCCGAGTCCATCACGGAGGAGTAGGCGATGACCGACCCGACCGATCCGGCCGCCGCGCGTCCCGAGACCGCGGGTTCTGGGACCGCGGGTTCCGGTACCGAAGGTCCCGGCGCCGGGGCGACCGCCCCGGCGCCCGGGTACGGCGGGTCCGGATCCGGCGCGAGTGAGGCGGCCACCACCGCGTTCCCGGCGGCGCCCCAGCACCGGGCCGAGGGCGTGAGCGGCGGACTGTCCAAGGCCCACTCGGGTGGGGCCGCCGGTCGGGCCGCACCGGTGGTATCGCCCACCGAGCGCCGCGGGCCGCTCGAGTCCGTCCTCGTACTGCGCAGGATCGACCCGTGGTCGGCGTTCACCACCGTCCTGGGGCTCATGTTCGCCCTCTACCTCGTGTGGATGGTCGCGATCGGCGTGACCTACCTGCTGCTGTCCGGCATGGGCGTGTGGGACCGGCTCGGCGGGTTGCTCTCCGGGGTGGCCGGCGACGAGTCGGCGTCCGTGATCGGGCCGTCGACGATCTTCCTTTACAGCGGCGGCGTCGGTCTGCTCAACGTCCTGTTGCTGTCGATCCTGGCCACGCTCGCGGTGTTCATCTACAACCTCGCGGCCGACCTGACCGGCGGCGGAGTGCAGGTGACGCTCAGTGACCGCCGCAACTGACGCGGCACCGGCGGACGGCCCGGAGGCCGCCCGGCGCGCTGTCCGTGACCGCCTCCGAGGTGCCGATTTGGGTCCGGGGGAGTGCGTCGGGTAGATTCATCCATCGGTACGAGGGCCTATAGCTCAGGTGGTTAGAGCGCCAAACTGATAATTTGGAGGTCGGAGGTTCAAGTCCTCCTAGGCCCACTCCGCAAGGCAGACGCCGGATCCGCACGCTGCGGTCCGGCGTTTATGCTTGGCGGTGACGGGGCCTTAGCTCAGTTGGTAGAGCGCTGCCTTTGCAAGGCAGATGTCAGGGGTTCGAATCCCCTAGGCTCCACTCATCGGCGCCCGCCGCGCGGACCGCGCCGCAGCCCGCCGCGGCACAGGACGCCACCCCGACCGACGCCGGATCCGGCGGATAGGGAGACCGTGCAGACCACCCCCCGCTCGTCATGGGTCCCGTTCGTCCTCATGGCCCTGGTGGTGACCGTGGCACTGGCGTCCAGCGCCACACCCTCCCCCCTGTACGTCGATTACCAGCAGTCGTGGGAGGTCGGCGGCACCACCATCACGGTCGTCTACGCCGTGTACGCCCTCGCGGTCCTCGTGCCCCTGCTGTTCCTCGGGCGGCTCTCCGACGCCATCGGTCGCCGACCGGTGATCCTCGCCGGGCTGGCGCTCCTGGCGGCGAGCATGGGCATGCTCGCGGCCGCCCCGTCGGTCGCGTGGCTGATCGCGGGCCGCATCATCCAGGGACTGGCGGTGGGGCTGATCACCGGCTCTGCCTCCGCCGCGCTGATCGAGCTCCATCCGACCCGCGATTCACGGGTCGGCGCACTCACCAGCAGCTCCACCACCAACTTCGGTATCGCGGTGGGAGTGCTCCTCGCGGGCGCCGTGGCCACCTCGTCGTCGTCTCCCCTCGTGCACCCCTACCTCGTGATCGGTGCGGCCACCGTCGCGCTCCTCGTCGGCGTGGCCACCGTCGTCCCGGAGACGGCGGGCGGCTCCTCGACGGCGCGCGACGCCCTGCGGGTGCGGCCTCCCACGGTCCCGGCGGAGATCCGGTCCACGTTCGCCCTCGCGGCGGTGTGCGTGATCGTCTCGTGGTCCGTCGGCGGCGTCTTCCTGGGGCTGGGCGGGGCGATCGCGCGCGACCTGATGGGCCGGTCGGACTACATGGTCACCGGGCTCGTGGTGGCCAGCCTGCAGGGTGCGGCGGGGATCGCCCAGCTCGTGTGGAACCTGCGATCCGGGCCGGAGCGGTGGCGGCTCGGGGTGGCCGTCGGGGTGGGGGCCCTGGTCTCCGGGCTGGTCGTCGCATCCCTGTCGCTGGAGGCCGGCGAGGTGGCGGGCTTCATCGTCGCGGCCGCGCTCACCGGGCTGGGCATGGGGCTGCTGTTCCTCATGGGCAACACGCTGGTGGCGCAGAGCGCGCCCCCGGCGGTACGCGGGCAGGTCTTCTCCGCGTTGTTCGTGGTGGCCTACACCTCGCTCGGTGTCCCGGCGGTGGTGGCGGCGGTCATCGCCGAGGGCATCGGGCTGATCCCCGCCTACCACGTGCTCGCGCTCGTCGTGGGCGTGGTCGCCCTCGGGGCGCTGGTCGCTGTCACCCGCGCGCGACGGCCCTGACAGACCGGGACGCCGGCGGGCCGGTACGCGGCCGGCGGCCCTACCCTCTGCTCAACGCCTGCGCGGCGGCCACGACACCCAGCGCGGCCAGCCCGGTGCGGATGCGGTCCGACGCCAGGAGTGCGGCGATACGGGGTCGGTTGACCTGTTCGCGGGCGATGCCCACGTGGAGCGGAACGACACCGGCGGTGATCGCCGGCGCCGCGACGCCCGCCGCGCAGGCGACGAGCGTGGCGGTCAGCCCGGTCCGCTCGCGCGAGCGGATGGACCCGTAGGCCGTCCACGCGGTCGCCCCCAGGCCCGCCGCGTACAGCGTCAGCGCCACGGGGGCGATGCGGCGGGCGTGATCGGCCTGCCGTTCGGCGATCCCGTGGGTGGGCCCGTCGAACAGTTCGGGGTACATCACCGAGGTGACCACCGACTGGAAACCCAGGTGGACCGCGGACGTCGTGAGCAGCGCGAGGCGGCCCGCTCGGAGCGTCGGATCGGCGGACGCACGGCGTCGGCGGTTCATGCCCGCCACGCTACCTCTCGCGGGAGCGTCCCAGCAGGGCGCGGCCCTCGCCGTCGTCGGTCATCGCGCGGGCGGTGCGGAGCACGACGCGCCACCCCCGGTCGGGCGCGTCCACCGACCCGCGCCGTTCGAGCTCCCACCGGCTGGCCGTCACCCGCACGACGGTGTACCGACCCGGCTTGGAGGAGCGGACGACGAGCTGGGTGTAGCCGGTCGCCACGGCGCGGTCCCCGTCCAGCAGGACCACCGGCAGGCTCGGGACGTGACCGCACCCGTGCGCGATGAGGCCCTGGTGCGCGTCACCGGTCACCATCTCCACCAGACCGTCGTGGCCCTCGAGGCGGCCGGTGTCGACGTCGTAGACGCCGTCTTCGGTCCACAGCTCGGCCACGCCCTCGGCGTCGCCGGAGTCCACGCGCGGGGAGTAGGCCGCGAGGATACGGAGGATCGCCAGCTCGTCCTCGGCGGCGGCGAGGCGGTCGTGCGTGTCGGTGAGGCGCGCCTCGAGGGCGGCCAGCCGGGCGTCGAGGGAATCGAGGCTCACGGCCTCGGAGGAGGAAGTCATGGCCTCCACATTAATGCGCCGCCTGAGTGGGTGAACACGTTATAGTTTCGGTATGGCGGACACTACATCAGACACGGGTCCATCGGTCTTCACGGCCGACGTCCTGGTCGTGGGGATGGGCATCGCGGGAGCGTGCGCGTCGATCGAGGCCGCCGAGGCCGGCGCCACGGTCATCGCGCTCGAGGGCGCCTCTGGGCCCGGTGGCTCGTCCGCGCAGTCCGGCGGGGAGGTCTACCTGGGCGGCGGTACGGCCACCCAGCGGGCGCTCGGCATCTCCGACACGGTCGAGGACATGCGCGCGTTCCTCACCGCCGCCCTCGGACCCAACGCCGATCAGGCCAAGATCGACGAGTACTGCGCCGGCGCGGTAGAGCACCACGACTGGTTGGTCGACCACGGCGCGGTGTTCAATTACAAGCTGTGGGACACCCCCACGTGGATGCCGGGCGACGACTCGGGGCTCATGTGGATGGGGGAGCGCGCCGAGCCCTACGCCTCGCTGGCGAAGCCCGCCGCCCGCGGTCACCGCCCGCCCGGCCCGAACTTCGCGGGCAACCTCCTCATGGACTCGCTGGTCGCCACCGCCGAGAAGGCCGGCGTCGACCTGCACTGTGACGTCAAGGCGCGGTCGCTGATCGTCGAGGACGGCCGGGTGGTGGGCGTGCGGGCGACGCAGTTCGGCGAGGAGCGCGAGTACCGCGCGACCGGCGGCGTCGTGCTGGCGACCGGCGGGTTCGTGGACAACGACCGCATGCTCGAGCAGTGGGCGCCCCAGCAGCTGGGCAAGGACAAGGTCTCCGACGGCCGCGACGACGGCTCGGGGATCGAGATGGGCATGGACGTCGGCGCCGCGGTGCGTCGCATGCACCAGACCGAGACCGCGATGCTCATCATCCCGCGCCTGGTCGTGGGCTCGATGCTCGTCGACGGCGACGGCCACCGCTTCATCAACGAGGAGGTGTACCCGGGCCTGTACTGCCACGCCGCCGTGCACCACCGCCGCCCGCCGGTGTGGGTGATCATCGACGAGAAGGGCATCGAGGACGTCCCGGAGAGCGAGCTGTGGGGCATGCAGCCCATGCACGCGGCCGAGACCATCGAGGAGCTGGCGGCCGACTGCGGGCTGCCCGCCGACGCGCTGGCCGACCAGCTGCGCCGCTACAACGAGGGCGCCGCCCGTGGCGAGGACCCGCAGTTCGGGAAGAGCGCGCAGTGGGTGCGCCCGCTCGAGCCGCCGTTCGGCGCGTACCCCACGGGGGCCGGCGGACCGGACACCTTCAACGGCCTCCCGCTCAAGGCGCAGGGATTCACACTCGGTGGCCTGCACACCGACCTCGACTCCCGCGTGCTGAGCCGCGCCGGCGAGCCCATCCCCGGTCTGTTCGCCGCGGGCCGCTGCACGCACGGTCTCCACGGTGACGGCTACATCTCCGGAACCTCGCTGGGCGACGGGTCGTTCTTCGGCCGTCGCGCGGGCCGGGGCGCGGCGGGGGCGACCGGTGCGGCCGGTACTGACGGCGCGTCGGCCGCCGCGGACGCCGTCGGGTCGGTGCAGGCGTGAGCGGGCAGGTCGCCGTCGTGCGACGGGACCGGCCGGAGATCGACCTGGGTCCGTTGGACCCGGCGCGCGGCGGTGGTCGCCCTGTCGACCGGATGGACGACGACGAGGCGGGCCTCTACGCCCTGGTCGAGCAGGTCCGCCGGATCCGCGCGCTGACGACCGGCGGGATCTTCGACACCGACCTGGGCCCGCTGACCGCCCGGCTCCGCGAGGTGGCGGACACGCTCGAGGCCGCGTCGGCGAGCCCGGAGCACCGGCAGGAGGTCAATTGGCGTGAGCGCCGCTACGTCCCCAACTGCCCGGTGATCGGGCGGTCCAACGTCCTGGCGCCGCCGGCGGAGTTCGAGCTGCTCGACGACGGTACCGTTCGGTCCGAGGTCACCCTGGGGCTGGAGTACCAGGGCCCGCCGGGGTGTGTGCACGGCGGGATCGTGGCCCTGATGTTCGACGCGGTGCTGGGCCGGGCCAACCACCACGCCGGGACCACGGGGATGACGATGTACCTCGACCTGGACTACCGGAGCCCCACCCCCATCCTCGAGCCGATCGTGATCACGGGACGCCAGATCCGGGTGGATGGTCGCAAGGTGTGGTCCCAGGGCGCCATCCACCACGGTGATCGCCTGTGCGCCACCGCAGAGGGCCTGTTCGTGATGCCCGAGCAGTGGGTCGCCGAGTACCAGCAGCACCGGGACGAGGACGGGACGTCGGCCTGACGCAGGTTCGGCGCCGGGCTGGCGCCCCGGGTGGCCCGGCCGGACGCCGGGCCGCGGCGGGCGGTGCCCGAGCGCGGAGTAACGTCACACGGCGTGACCGAACAGCCAGATCCCGGGGAAGCCGTCTCCGCCCAGACCTTCCTCGACCAGCCCGACCACGCCTCCGGCGCCACCGAGCTCGCCCGCCAGCTGAGGCGCATCCGCGGCCTCGTCTCCGGCGCGGACTTTGAGGACCTGTCCGCGGAGACCGAGCTGGCCCGCGAGCTGGCCGACCGCATCGAGAACGCCGCGACCCCCCACCCGCCGGCCGAGTACGACTCGTGGGGCGTGCCCGAGCACATCGCCTCCAACCCGGTGATCGGCTCGCGCAACCCGGCGGCCCCGCCCCTCGAGGCCGCCGTCTTCCCGGACGGCACCGTCCGCGCGGACCTCACGCTGGGTGTGGAGTTCCAGGGCCCGCCCGGATGCGTGCACGGCGGCGTGGTGGCGATGCTGTTCGACGAGATGCTCGGCCTGGCCAACGCCGCGGCGAAGCACATCGGGATGACGGTGGACCTGCAGGTCACCTACGTCGCCCCCACCCCGCTGGATACACCCCTGCGGTTCGAGGCCCGCCAGGACCGGGTGGACGGACGGAAGCTCTGGTGCACGGGCACGCTGCACGCCGGGGACACGCTGTGCGCCTCGGTCACGGGCATGTTCGTCACGCCGCGCTGGATGCTCGACGGGGATCAGAGCAGACCCATCGAGGGCTGACCGAGGCCCCGGCCGGCGCGCCCTTCCCGACACAGCAGCGCGCCCCGGGGCCCACCGGTGCGGGATGTCCCCGCGCCGGTGACCCCGGAGCGCGCCCGGGACCCGGGGGGTCAGTTCCCGCGGAGGGCCTTCATCCGCTTGTGGGATCCGGCCACGATCCGGCCGCGGTCGACGCCGGAGGAGAACTCGACGCCCTTGCGGTTGTTCTCGCCGCCACAGACGTGGATCGGCCCGTTGCCGATGGACGCCAGGACCTCCTCGGCGACCTCCTCGGGCTCGCTGACGGTGAAGCCGGGCAGGTCCATGTCCAGGCCGGCGCGCACCATCGCGGGGGTGCGGACGACACCGAGGATGACCTCGACGACGTCCACGCCGTACTCGCGCATCTCCAGCCACAGGCCCTCGACGAAGACGCGGCTGAACGCCTTCGCCGCGGAGTAGACGCTCATGTCGGCGTGACCGAGGTAGCCGGCCATCGATCCCATCACGACGATCCCGCCGCGGCCGCGGGCCTTGAGGCCGGGGCCGAACTGGCGGATGATCTGCATCGGCGAGGTGATGTTGAGGTCGATGACCTTCTGCACCTGCGCCATGTCCGACTCGACGAACTCCGAGCCGTAGGTGTTGGCGCCGGCGTTGAGCACGATCAGGCCGAGGTCGAGGCCCTCGCAGGCCGCGGCGATGCCCTCGGTGGCACCGGGCTCGGTGAGGTCGACGGACAGGGTCCGGCACTCGACGCCCTTCGCGCGCACGGCCTCGGCGGTCTCCTCGAGGGGCCCGGTCTTACGGGCGACGAGGACCGTGGACACCCCCTGATCGGCGAGGCGGAAGGCGATCTCGGCGCCCACGCCCTCACTTCCGCCCACGACGAGGGCCCAGGGGCCATAGGTAGCAGGATCGAACGGCTTCGAATTGACAGGTGTCGACATACCCTAAGAGTATGACTAAACAGAGCGATAGTCCCGGATTCGGCGGCGTGCCCCTGCCGAAGCTGGGTCCGAACGAGGATTTCTCCCTCGAGGCGGCGCGGAAGCGACTGGGCGAGACGTTCGAACCGATCCCCACCCCGGAGCTGCCGCCGGCGGATCCCGACCTCGACCGGGCGGTGGCCGAGCTGCGTCGGCTCCGTGAGGCGACAGCGGCGTTGGCGCACTCGGACGTCGAGCTCGGGGACATCGCCGACCGCCTGGCCGAGGTGGCTGACCTGCTCGAACCGCGTGTCCCGTCGCCGGCGAAGCGGCTGGAGATCATGTGGACGGGCGCGGGCACCCGCCGGTCGAACCCGGTCGCCGGGCCGGAGAACCCGCTCGCCCCGCCGGTGCAGTTCTACGGCTGCGATGATGGCTCGGTGCGGGCCGAGGTGACGCTGGGCCCCGTCTACCAGGGCCCTCCCGGGTGTGTCCACGGGGGTATCAGCGCCCTGATCATCGACCACATGATGGGGTTCGCCAACCACTGGGGCGGCCGTTTCGGGATGACCGCGCACTATGAGATCGACTACCGGTCGCCCACCCCGCTGCTCGAGCCGCTGTCGTTCCGCGCGTGGGTCCAGGAGCGCGAGGGCCGCAAGACGTGGACGCACGCGACGATCCACGCCGGCGAGCGTCTGTGCGTGGAGGCGCGTGGGCTGTTCCTGGAGGCGAGCGTGCCGGTCCCGGGTCAGCCGGGCACCGAGTCGATGCTCGGGGACGGGGCATAGGGCACCGGGCCCTCAGCTCGGTAGGTCCACCTGGACGACCTTCTGCAGGTACGGCGCGATGACCTCGGTCAGGCCGGAGGCCAGCTGGTCGGGGTCCTCGGGCGGCAGCGAGATGAAGCTGATGCCGATGCGGGCGATGATGGAGGCCGCCAACCTGGCCTGTGACTCCTCGATCCGCATCCAGCTCTCGGCGAGGGCGGGGGTGAGCACCTCGGTGGCGCGCTCGATCAGCGGGCCGGCCTCGGTGGTGATGAGCCGCAGCAGTTCGGGCTTGATATCCCCGGTGAGCAGGGCCCGGATGAGCGGGTCGCGCTGGCTGGAGAGCAGGAAGCCGTTGATGCCCTCGCGCAGCGCGGTCTCTATCTGTCCGGGGTACCGGATGATGGAGTCGCGGATCTCACCGGCGAACGTCTCGGACAGTTGCAGCGCGTACGCCTGCGCCAGACCCTGCCGGTTGCCGAACGTGCTGTAGAGGGTCTGCCGACTCAGCCCGGCGGCTTTGGCGACGTCGGACATGGTGACCGCGGACCAGTCGCGCGAGCCCAGGAGCTCGTGCATGGCCTCGAACACGGTGCTGCGGAGCGGCCGACGCTCCCCGCGCGCGTCCGCGGGGGAGGGTCGGTCACTGGTCTGGCGGTGACGGGGCATGGTGTCCATTGTTGCGGATACCCGGTTCCGGGCGGGGGAGGGCCGGGTTCCCACCCCGTACGCGGGGGTCACTTCACCGGCAGGAAGTCGACCTTGTCGCGCACGCCGCAGTCCGAGCACTGCCAGGAGTCGGGGATGGCCGACCACGGGGTGCCGGGCGGGAAGCCCTCGCGCGGGAGGCCGGCGGCCTCGGAGTAGTGGTTCCCGCAGTTGGGGCACACGTACTCACCGGTGGGCGAGGTCTGGTCGGTCGCGATGTCGGTGTCGGCGATGATCTTCTCCGCCACCGCGGTCGAGCCGGCCCCGTAGTGGGCGAGGATCTTCTCCCGCTTGGAGGGCTGGATGTTCGCGCGGGTGATGTCGCCGTCGTAGTGGTCGAGGACGCGCTTGTCCATGACCTTCCGCCACAGCGGCGGGATGTAGGCGATGACCATCATCGTCGCGTACCCGGACGGCAGCTGCGGGGCCTGCTCGAAGCTGCGGAGCATCTGGTAGCGGCGCATCGGGTTGGCGTGGTGGTCCGAGTGGCGCTGCAGGTGGTACAGGAAGATGTTGGTCACCAGGTGGTCGGAGTTCCAGGAGTGCTCGGGGCGGCAGCGCTGGTACCGACCGGCCGAGGTCTTCTGGCGGAGCAGTCCGTAGTGCTCGAGGTAGTTGACGACCTCGAGGAGGGAGAACCCGAAGATCGCCTGCACGATCAGCCAGGGGGCGACCTCCCACCCGAAGATCGCGATGAGCGCGCCGAACAGCACGACGGTCATGAGCCAGGCGTTGAGGTTGTCGTTGCGGAGGGTCCACGGGCTCTTGCCCAGGCGACCGAGACGCTCGGACTCGAGCGACCACGCCGAGCGGAGCGAGCCCACGACGCTGCGCGGCAGGAACGCCCAGAAGGACTCTCCGAAGCGGGAGCTGGCGGGGTCCTCCGGAGTGGCGACGCGCGCGTGGTGGCCGCGGTTGTGCTCGATGAAGAAGTGGCCGTAACCGGTGGTGGCGAGCGCGACCTTGGACAGCCACTTCTCGCTGCCGGCGATCTTGTGGCCGAGCTCGTGAGCGGTGTTGATGCCGATGCCGCCGGTGATGGCCACGGTCCAGGCGACGCCGATGGAGGCGGTGACGCCCAGGCCGCCGTCGTAGCCGAGCCACGACAGGTCGTCGGCGGTCCAGAGGTAGCAGGCGGCGATGAGCGAGGCGTACTGGAACGGGATGTACAGGTAGGTGCACCACCGGTAGAACGGGTCGGCCTCGAGCTTGTCCATGACCTCGTCCGGCGGGTTCTCCCCGTCGGCGCCGATCGCCAGGTCGCCGAGCGGGATGGCGACGTAGACGAGGAACGGCAGCAGGAACCACGCGATGGTCGCGGGGATCTCCCAGCCGAGGGCGTTGAAGCCGGCGACGAACGGCATGGAGAGGAACAGGCCCATCGCGGGGATCACTCCGAGCAGCCACAGGTAGCGCTTCGCGTCGGTCCACGCGTACGGCTCGACGTCCGCGTGGTCGTGCCCGTGATGGTCGTGTCCGTGATGGTCATGATGCGCGTGAGGCGCCTGGTGCTCATCGGCCCCGTCCGTGGGGCGGATGTACTCGGTGCTGGACATCGTGACGACCTCCGAATCAACAGTGTGTGGCATACGCCACTGTGTTGCACTCGACATTAGACAAAAACCCGCGCCGTGTCTAGACATACGGTCGGTCTTTGTCCAGAAGGCCTTGATGATGACGACGACGAGGACCCGCGATCTCCGACCCGGGCCGGAATAGGTCGGGCACCGGCCGGGTTGTACGGAGGTGTCGTCGGTACACCCCTCGACCGGCGTGAGAGGAGTGGCCCGGCTTGTCCATGCACATGGCCGCCATGCGGACGCTGTACCGGGCCGAGAACAACGGCATCTCGCTTGACCGGAGTGTCTTCACCCGCGAGAACTTCCGCCGGATCGGGCAGTTCGCGCGCCCACACACGCGGCGGATCGTCGTCTTCCTCATCCTCTCCGTCTTCGGGGCGTCGCTGGCGGTCCTGACCCCCGTGCTCGCGGGCCGGGTGGTGACCGCGATCGTCGATGCCTCGCCGGTCCAGGTGGTCGTCGGGCTCGCGGTCCTCATCGCCGTGATCGGCGTCGTCGAGGCGGTGGCGGCCGTGTTCACCCGGCTGTGGTCGGCGCGGATCGGCGAGAGCCTGATCCTCGACCTGCGTCGCGCGGTGTTCGACCACGTGCAGACGATGCCGGTCGCGTTCTTCATGCGGACCCGCACCGGCGCCCTGGTCAGTCGCCTCAACAACGACGTCATGGGTGCCCAACGGGCCTTCTCCGACACCCTCTCCGGGGTGGTGTCCAACCTGGTGCAGCTGGTCCTCACCCTGGCGGTGATGGCCGGCATCAACTGGCAGCTCACCGTGCTGTCGGTGCTCCTGCTACCGATCTTCCTGTTCCCCGCCCGGTACGTCGGTAAGCGTCTGGCCCGGCTCCGTCGCGAGGCCTCGGACCTCAACGCGTCGATGAACGACCAGATGACAGAGCGCTTCAACGCCGGTGGCGCGACCCTGGTCAAGCTCTTCGGCCGGCCCTCCGCGGAGTCGGCGGAGTTCGCGGCACGCGCCGGGCGGGTCCGCGGCATCGGGGTGCGCACCGCCTTGTTGATGAGCGTGTTCATGAACTCGCTCACGCTCGTGTCCACTCTCGCCCTGGCGCTGGTCTACGGGCTGGGCGGGTGGTTCGCCCTCAACGGCGGGCTGGACGCCGGGTCGGTGGTCGCGCTGGCGCTACTGCTCACCCGTCTCTACGGCCCGTTGACGGCGCTGGCCAACGCCCCGATGGACATCGTCACGGCCATTGTCAGCTTCGAGCGGGTCTTCGAGGTCCTCGACCTGGAGCCCCTGATCTCCGACGCCCCCGACGCCGTCGACATCCTCGAGGGCCCGGCGACCATCGAGTTCGACGACGTCCACTTCTCCTACCCCTCGGCGGACAAGATCTCGCTGGCCTCGCTGGAGGAGGTCGCGGTCCTCGACACCCGCGGCGGGCAGGAGGTGCTGCACGGGATCTCGTTCCGCGCGGCGCCGGGCGAGATGGTGGCGCTCGTCGGGTCGTCGGGAGCCGGGAAGTCGACCATCGCGTCGCTCCTGCCCCGCCTGTACGACGTCGACTCGGGCGCGGTGCGTGTCGCGGGCCTGGACGTGCGTGACGTCACGTCGTCGTCGCTCCGTCGGACGGTCGGCATGGTCACCCAGGACGGCCACCTCTTCCACGACACGATCCGCGCGAACCTCACCTTCGCGCGCCCGGAGGTCACCGACGATCTCGTGTGGGACGCGCTGCGCCGGTCCCGGCTCGAAGGCCTGGTCGCGTCGCTGCCCGACGGCCTCGACACGGTCATCGGGGACCGCGGGTACCGGCTGTCGGGCGGAGAGCGTCAGCGCCTGACCATCGCGCGGCTGCTCATCGCGGAGCCGTCGGTCGTGGTGTTGGACGAGGCGACGAGCGCGCTGGACTCGACCAACGAGTCCGCGGTCCAGGAGGCGCTGACGGAGGCGATGTCCGACCGGACGTCGCTGGTGATCGCGCACCGACTGTCGACCGTCCGGGCCGCGGACCGTATCCTCGTCCTCGAGGCGGGGCGCGTGGTGGAGTCGGGTACCCACGCCGAGCTGCTCGCGGGCGGCGGGCGGTACGCGGAGCTGTACGAGACGCAGTTCGCCGACCAGGAGTGACCCGCGGCCGGCCGCCGGCGTCATCCGCGCCGCCCGGCCGCCCCGGCCGGTCAGCTCTCCAGGTGCAGGCCGAGCTCGCGGGCGGCCAGCGCGGCGTACTTGGAGGTCTGCTCGAAGGCGCCCTCGAGGGGGTTGGCGTCGGTGACGTCGGCGATCTCGGCCCAGCGCTCGGCCACCACCTCGGGGGTCCGCGCACCCTCGGGCAGGTAGACGCCCCGGCTCTCGACCATCTGCGACACCGCGAACACGCCGGCGCCGGCACCGAGGATCGTCTTGGTGGGGGCGTCCTCGCTGACCATGAACAGGGCGCCCGGCGCGATGGTCTCGGGGCCCATGATGTCCAGCACCCGCTGGGGCAGGAGATCCTCGGTCATGCGGGTCGCCGCGGTGGGCGCGATGGAGTTGACCTTGATGTTCTTCTTCTCGCCCTCGATGGCCAGGACGTTCATCAGGCCGACCAGCCCCGACTTGGCCGCGGCGTAGTTGGCCTGGCCGAAGTTGCCGTAGATGCCCGAGGAGGACGTGGTCATGAGGATGCGGCCGTAGCCCGCCTCGGCCATGTGCGGCCAGACCGCCTTGGTGCAGTTCACCGAGCCCATGAGGTGGACCTCGACGACCTTGCGGAAGTCCGCCGGCTCCATCTTGGCGAAGGACTTGTCGCGCAGGATGCCGGCGTTGTTGATGAGGATGTCGATCCGGCCCCACTTCTCCATGACCGTCGACACCATGGCCTCGACGGCGGCCTCGTCGGTGATGTCGCTGCCGTCCACGATCGCCTCGCCGCCGGCCGCGGTGATCTCCTCGACGACCTGCTGCGCCAGCGACGGCGACCCGCCCTCACCGCGGACATCGCCGCCGAGGTCGTTGACGACGACCTTGGCACCACGCTCGGCCAGCGCGAGGGCGTACGCGCGGCCCAGGCCGCCGGCCGCACCGGTGACGATCGCGACCCGATCGGTGAACTCGATGGTCTTGGTCAATTGGGGGCTCCTTTATCGAGGGTAGGGAACGTGATTGGTGGTCTGGTGTGGGGCGCGGGCCCCGTCCGGCGCGTCAGCCCAGCTCGCCGCGGACGAACGACTCGTACGCGGGCAGGTCGAGGAAGCCGTGACCGGACAGGCCGATCACGATCGACGGCCCGGTGCCGGCCTCGCGGGTGTGCTCGCGGGCCTTCGCCATGGCGCCGGCCAGCGCGTGGGTCGACTCGGGGGCGGGCACGATGCCCTCCGCCTTGGCGAACTCGACGCCGGCCGCGAACGCGACGTTCTGCTCCACCGCCATCGAGTCGAGCAGGCCGAGGTGCTTGACGTGGCTGACCAGCGGCGCCATGCCGTGGTAGCGCAGGCCGCCGGAGTGGATGGGATCCGGGACGAAGTCCTGGCCGAGGGTGTACATCTTCATCAGCGGGGTGAGGCCGGCGACGTCACCGTGGTCGTAGCGGAACTCGCCCTCCGTCAGCGACGGGCAGGCCGTGGGCTCGACCGCGACGATCCGGGTCGCGGCGCCGGCGAGGTTCTCCCGGATGAACGGGAACGCCAGCCCGGCGAGGTTGGAGCCACCGCCGGCGCAGCCGTAGACGTAGTCCGGAGCGCCCTCGCCGAACATCGCCAGCTGCTTGATGGCCTCTTCGCCGATCACGGTCTGGTGCAGGCACACGTGGTTGAGCACCGAGCCCAGGGAGTAACGGGCCTCGGGATCTCCGGCAGCCACCTCGACGGCCTCGGACACGGCCATACCGAGAGAGCCCGGGGTGTCGGGGTCCTTGGCGAGGAACGAACGACCGGCCTCGGTGAGGTCGGAGGGGCTCGGGTGCACGGACGCGCCGAAGGTCTCCATGAGCATCCGTCGGTACGGCTTGGACTCGAACGAGGCCTTGACCTGCCACACCTCGACCTCGATGCCGAAGGCCTGCCCGGCGAACGCGAGCGACGCACCCCACTGGCCGGCGCCGGTCTCGGTGGTCAGCTTGGTGATGCCCTCCGCGGCGTTGTAGTACGCCTGCGCGACCGCGGTGTTCGGCTTGTGCGAACCGACGGGGCTGGTGCCCTCGTACTTGTAGTAGATGCGGGCGGAGGTGCCCAGCGCCTTCTCGAGGCGCCGTGCACGGATGAGCGGCGACGGCCGCCACAGCCGGTAGATCTCCCGGACCGCCTCGGGGATCTCGACGTACCGCTCACCGGTCACCTCCTGCTCGATGAGCGCCATCGGGAACAAGGGCGCCAGGTCCTCGGGACCGAGCGGCTCCCTGGTTCCGGGGTGCAGGTGGGGCGCCATCGCCTCGGGCAGGTCGGCCTGGATGTTGTACCAGTGCGTCGGCATCTCGCTCTCGGGGAGGAGAGCCTTGACCAGCGGGACGGAGGGGGCGTCAGACGTCATGTGTGTCCTCGGAAGGGATCGAAGGGTGAGCCTGGTCTCATCCTAGGAGGTCGCGTCGCATGGGCAGATGGGGGATCCGACCGTCGAGGTAGTCGGGCCCGCACCGGACGAATCCGAACTGCTCGTACCACTGCTCGAGGTGGGCCTGGGCCCCGATCTCCACCGGCCGGTCACCGCACAGCTCCAACGCCCGGCGGATCAGCCCGGCCGCGATCCCCCGTCCCCGCCAGGACGGTGCCGTACACACGCGCCCGATGTGCATGAGGCCGTCGGCGGAGTCGTCCCCGAAGACGCGCAGCGTCGCCACCAGCTCACCGCTCGACGCCCGCGCGAGGAGATGAGTGGTGCCCGGGTTGGCGTCGACGTCGTCGATCTCGGCGTACGGGCAGTCCTGCTCGGCCACGAAGACGTCCACGCGCAGTCGGTACAGCGCGTGGACGTCCAGTGGGGCCAGCTCCTCGAGGGCCGACGCGGAGATCTCGAGCGCCGGGTCGTGGGCCGACGCGTCGGATCGGCTCATGCGCCGGTGGTGTTGCCGTCCGAGGTCTGACCGCCCGTCGCGGTGTCGTCCCCCGCGGCGTCATCGGAGGGCTGCGGCGCGGAACCGGCGGCGGGGCCGGGCGCGGCGCTGCCCGCGGCCGGGGAGGACTCGGCGGACTGGTCGGCGGGGCCCTCGGGATCCGGGGACTCGATGGTCAGGTCCTCGCCCGTCTCCGAGGCCTCGGACGCACCGGCGCCGGGGCTCGCGGATCCGGCCGCGGCACCCGGAGAGTCGGCGGCCGCCTCGGCCGGGGTCGGCGTCCGCGGCGGAGCCGGGGTGGGCTTGGGTGCCGGCGGGGAAGAAGGGGCGGGCGAGCCCGAGTCGCGTAGGAAGTACGCGGTGGCGCCGACGACGGCGGCACCGCCGACGAGCCCCACGATCCACAGCGGCGCGAAGCGACGCAGCGGGCTGCGCTTCTCCTGCGGCGTGGCGAGGGCGGAGGTCTCCTCGCGCACGGAGTCGGCGTGCTGGCGGGCGTCGGCCGCGAGGTCACCGAGGATCTCCGCCTGCTCCGCGCGGCGCTCACGGAGCACCTGGATGCCGCGGCTTGCTCCGAAGAGGGCGAGCCCGACGGGGCCCCGGGTGGCGGCGACGGCGGCCTCGCCGAGGAACCGCGGGTCCTTGAGGTCGAACGCCTTGCGCGCGGCGGTCCCAGCCTTGTTCAGGTCCTTGTCCGCCTGCTTGACGGCCTTGCGGTGGGCGGCGCGATCGCTTCGTGTGCTCATGTGACGATGGTGGCACAGCGCTCGGACACCGACCACCACCTCGCCGACATCGGTTCCACCATCGTGGCAGGATGGGACACGTGAGCATCGCAACGCAGAAGGCAACCATCCACACCAACCGGGGCGACATCGTCGTCGAGCTGTACGGCAACCACGCCCCGGAGACCGTGCAGAACTTCGTCGGGCTGGCCGACGGCTCCAAGGAGTACTCCCAGGCCAACGCCAAGGGGGAGAAGACCGGCCCGTTCTACGACGGCTCCATCTTCCACCGCGTCATCTCCGGCTTCATGATCCAGGGCGGCGACCCCACGGGCACCGGCCGCGGCGGCCCGGGTTACCAGTTCAAGGACGAGTTCCACCCGGAGCTGCAGTTCTCCGAGCCCTACCTGCTGGCCATGGCCAACGCCGGACCGGGCACCAACGGATCGCAGTTCTTCATCACGGTCGGCCCCACGCCGCACCTGAACAACCGCCACACCATCTTCGGCAAGGTCGCCGACGAGGACTCCCGCAAGGTCGTCGACGCCATCGCCACCACCCGTACCGGTGCGATGGACCGTCCGACCGAGGACGTCGTGATCGAGTCGATCGAGATCTCCTGACCGACCTCCCCGGCCGGTCGGCGGCGCGGGTCCCGGGACTCCCGGGCCCGCGCCGCACGTCTATCCGCTGCACGACGAACCGGGAGCCATGAGCATCCAGACCCACCGCGGTGGCGCGGTCTCGCGCTTCTTCCGCCTCCAGCCGGTCACGGCGTGGCTGATCACCGCCAACCTCGCCGTCTACGTCGCCACCGCGGCGCAGGCGCGCAGCATCATGGCGAACAGCGCGTCGGCCCTGTTCGAGGCCACGGCCCTCTTCCCGCCGATGGTGGCGGTCCGCGACGAGTGGTGGCGGCTGCTCACCTCGGCGTTCCAGCATTTCGGCCCGATGCACCTGCTGCTCAACATGTACATGCTGTGGATCCTCGGTCTGGGGATCGAGCGCAGCATCGGGCACGCCCGGTTCCTGGGTCTCTACCTCGTCTCCGCCCTCGGCGGGTCCGTGGCGGTGATGTTCACCAGCCAGAACGCGCTCACCGCCGGAGCCTCCGGGGCCATCTTCGGGCTGATGGGGGCGTACGCCATCGTCGCGATGTCCCTGCGCCTCGACGTCAAGGGCATCGGCTTGCTGCTCGTGCTCAACATCGGCGTCAGCTTCATCGTCCCCGGGGTCTCGCTGGGCGCGCATCTCGGCGGGCTCGCGGTGGGGGCGGTCGCCGCCGTCGCGCTGGTGGTGCTGCCGCGGCGCCTGCCCGCCCGTGTGCGGCGCGGGGGGCGGGAGGTCGTGTCGTGGACCGCGTACCTCGTCGTCGTCGTCCTCGTCGGGCTCGCCGCCTGGTACGCGGCGGAGTCCATGACCGCGGGGTTCGTCTTCCTCCGCTGAGCCCCACCGGCCGCGCCGCGCGCGCCGCCCGTGGCTACGTGTCGCCGCGCCGGTCGCCGAACCCCAGCCGCGTCAGCGTCTCCACGACGTCGCGCGGATCGGTGCCCAGATCGAGCCGGGTGAACACGTCGAGCTGCTCGCGGCCGCGCTCGTCGGTGTACTCCAGCCGCATCATGTGCTGCCGCACGCCCCACCGGGCCGACCCGAGCGCGCGCACCTCCACCACCTCGGACCGGGGCACGAACAGCACCCGTCCGAGTTTCTTGATCGCCAGTTGCCCGTCCACGACCTCGATCCGCGGCCGCCGCAGCAACTGCGACACCCCGGACGGGATGAGGAACAGCGCCGCCAGCCCCGTGAGCAGCAGCGCGAGCGGCTCGGCGCGCTGCAGTCCGAGCACCACCAGCACGACGCCCGCGGCGATCTGCACGCCCGGCCACACGGCGCCCGGCGACCACGACACGGCCCCGGGCCCCACTCCGGAGACCGCCTCACCATTCACACGCCCATCCTCCCTTATCCACAGGTGTTATCCACACTGTGGAGGAATAACACGCGTGGAGTTCGAAAGTCGTTCGAGTCGGAGCGGGCCCGACCTGCGGTGTCGACCTCGTCGTCGTCCCACAGGCTTTATCCCCAGTGTGGAGGGAGTTGTCCACAGTGTGTGAGGGGTGTGGAAGAGCGGGGTCACTGTGGTTGGCGGCCTTGCGATCGGGCTGTTGACCTGCACAAATAGACACATTTCAGAGAAAATGCAGGTCACCCCCCGCGTCGTGCGGGGGGCGACCTGTGGAAAAGCCTGTGGAAAGTGCCGGCGCGCCTCGCGGAGGGGCCCTGTGGAGAACCCTCAGCGCCACCGCATCGTCATGAGCAGCCCGACGACGGCCACACCGAAGCCGATCGCGAAGTTCTGCCACGTCTCCAGATCGCGCATGAACGGGATCCTCTCCCCGGCGATGTAGTACGTGACCAGCCACAGCAGGCCGAGAATCATGAAGCCCAGCATGAGTACGACGTACCAGCGCGCCGTCGGGGTCCCCTTGACCTTGACGGGGGTGCGGCTGACGGCCGCGTCGGTGTACTCGGTCTTGGACCGGACCTTTGACTTGGGCATTTCAGTCCTCGTGGTGGGGGATGTCGGGGCGAGTCTACCAAGCCCACCGGAGACGCTCCCCGGTCCGAGCGCAGTACGCTGCGTCTATGCGCATTCTCGTCGTCGACAACTACGACAGCTTCGTCTACAACCTGGTCCAGTACCTGGGCCAGTTGGGTGCGACGTGCGACGTGTGGCGGAACGACGACGATAGGCTCGCCGGCCCGGACGGTCGCTACGACCCGGCCGGTCTGGAACGCGCCATCGGCGGGTACGACGGCGTCCTGCTCAGCCCGGGGCCCGGAACGCCTGACCGGGCGGGTGCCACGATCCCGCTCATCGGGGTCTGTGGGCGCGCGGGCGTGCCGGTGCTGGGCGTGTGCCTGGGACATCAGGCGATCGGTGAGGCGTTCGGTGCGACCGTCGACCGCGCCGCCGAGCTCATGCACGGCAAGACGAGCCGGGTCACGCACGACGACTCCGGCGTCCTCGCCGGCATCCCCAGCCCGTTCACGGCCACGCGCTACCACTCGCTGACCGTGCTGCCCGAGACGATCCCGGACGCCCTCGTGCCGACGGCGTGGACGGAGTCGGGGCTGGTCATGGCGATGCGGCACCGCGACATGCCCGTCCACGGCGTGCAGTTCCACCCCGAGTCGGTGATGAGCGACGGCGGGCACCGCATGCTCGCCAACTGGCTGGGGATGTGCGGGGAGCGGCCGTCCGAGACCCTGGTGACGCGGCTGGAGTCGGAGCTCGACCGAACCCGCGGCGCCGCCCTCGCCTGACCGCGGCCGGATGGCGCGAGCCGTCAGTTCGGTCAGCGAATCCCCAGGACGTGGTTCGGCGAACCGTGCAGAAGCGACGCCTGACCGCTGCACGCCGCGCGCGGGGCGGGTGACCGGGCGGTCAGCCGGGCCCGGGCACCAGCCCGAAGCGGATCACCCGGACCACGACCTGGTCGTTGACGCCCGCCTCGCCCACCGGCGGCTGCTGCGAGTAGATCCGGCCGACCCGGGACAGGTCCGGGTCGTTCTGCGGGAGCTCGACGAGCTGGCCGCGGCCGCCACGCCAGCCCGCCTGCTCGAGCTTGGCCAACGCCTCCTCGACGGTGTCGCCGACGATGTTGGGCATCTCGAAGCGGTTCCCCGCCGAGACCTGCAGCGTGATCGTCGCGCCCTTGAGCTGGGACTGACCGGCGGGCGTCGACTGGCCGACCACCTGGCCCTCCGGCGCGGTGCCGTCGACGCGCAGGGTGTCCACCCGGAAGCCCGCGGCCTCGAGCGTCGCGCGCGCGGACTCGGCGCCCTGGCCGACGACCCCGGGCACCGCCACCTGCTCGGGTCCGGACCCCACCGTGAGGCGGACCGGCCGGTCGGAGGGGACCTGCGCGCCCGGCGCGGGATCGGTGTCGACGACCTTGTCCTGGTCCTCCGGCGTAGACGGCCGTGCCTCGTTCTCCGGGACGACCTGGAACCCGGCCTCCTCCAGTGCCAACCGGGCGTCGGCGGGCGACATCCCCATGACGTTGGGCACCGACAGGATCGGCTTGCCCGTGGACACGATCAGGTTGATCTCCGAGCCCACCGCGAGGCGCTTGCCGGCGATCGGGTCCGACGAGATGACGTGTCCCTCCGGGATCTCAGGGTGCGGCGCCGGTGCCTGCACCGGCTCGAGGCCGAGCGCGGTGAGCTCCTCGACCACCTCGGCCACCGGACGCTGCGCCACCTCCGGGATCGTCACCTCCTGCGTCCGCGAGATACCGCCGTCCCCGCCGTTCGAGGTTGCCCACAGGGACACGGCGGTGACGCCGCCCAGCACGAGGAGCACCGCCAACGCGATCGCCACCCCCCGTGGCCTGCGGCGTTCGTCGTCCCGGGTCGTCGGCCGGCGACCGCCCGCGGAGTGGGACGCGGGACGGGACCCCGCCGCGGCACCCGCGGCTCCGCCGGCCGTGCCACCGGTCACGCCCGCCAGATCGTGCGCCTCGGTGAGCGCGTCCGAGGGAGACTGCTGGGGCCGGCCGGTCCCGTACCCCGCGCCGGTGAACCCGTGTGGCGCGTCGGGCCGCTCGTCGTCGTCGAGGTCGTCGTCGGACAACACCAACGGCGCCGCCGGACGGCCCCCGGTGAGCACCGTGATGAGGTCGGTGCGCATCTCCCCGGCCGACGTGTAACGGTTCTCCGGGTTCTTGGCCATGGCCTGCATGACCACCGCGTCGACGTACCGCGTCACCTCCGGGTTGACCGCCGACGGCGGCCGCGGGGACTCGCGGACGTGCTGGTACGCCACCGCCACCGGCGACTCGCCCGTGAACGGCGGCACCCCGGCGACCATCTCGTAGAGCACGCAGCCGGCGGAGTACAGGTCCGACCGGGCGTCGACCTTCTCGCCGCGCGCCTGCTCCGGGCTCAGGTACTGCGCGGTGCCGAGGACCGACGACGTGGTGGTGAGCGTCGACGAGGAGTCGCTGACCGCGCGCGCGATGCCGAAGTCCATCACCTTGACCGCGCCGTCGCGGGAGATCATGACGTTGGCCGGCTTGACGTCGCGGTGGATGATGCCCTTCTTGTGCGAGAAGTCGAGCGCCCCGCACACGTCGGCCATCACGCCGAGCGCCCGCTCGAGCGGCATCGGCCCGTCCATGCGGATGAGGTCGCGCAGCGTGTCGCCCTCGACGAGCTCCATGACGATGTACGGCAGGGAGCCCTCGTCGGTCTGCTCCTCGCCCTGGTCGTAGATCGCGACGATCGAGGGGTGGTTGAGCGACGCCGAGTTCTGCGCCTCCCGGCGGAAGCGCTGGTAGAAGGTCTCATCCCGGGCCAGCTCGGGCCGCATGATCTTCACGGCGACGTCGCGGCCGAGGACGGTGTCGCGGCCCCGGTGGACCTGCGACATGCCGCCGTAGCCCAGGGTCTCGCCGATCTCGTACCGGCCCGCGAGGACGGACGGTGTGGTCACGCGCCCTCACCCCCGGCGCGCGCCGGCACGGGCGCGACGTCGCCGCCGGTACGCCCGCTGGCCTGGGGGCCGTCGCCGCGACCCTCGCCACCCCGGCCCTCGCCGCCCTGGCGCTGACCCTGGCCCTGCTGACCCTGGCCCTGTGCGCCCTGTTGGCCCTCGCCCTGCTGCGGCAGGAGCGAGCTGAACTCGGAAGTGAGCGAGTCGAGCATGTCCTGCAGGTCGGAGGTGGTCGGCGCCCCGGTCGGCGACGGTGAGGGCTCCGGGGTCGGCGTGGGGGACGGGGTGGGGCTCGGCCGCGGCGTGGGTGCCGGGGCGGGGGCCTGGGTGGTCACGGTGGTGACGGGCGTGGTGGCCGGCGTCCGCGGAGTGGTGGTGGCGCCGCCGAACAACCCGCCCGGGCCGAAGACACCGAGGTTGGACAGCGCGACCGCCGCGGCGACCGCCAGGGCGGCGACCAGGACGAACACCACGAGGAACCACCCGGCGCAGCCGCCCCCGCGGCGCCGCCGGGGAGGCCGCGTGGTGACCGGCGGGGCGGGCTGTCGGCCGGTGGCCGGCGACCGGTGGGACCGACCCGCGGCCTGCGCGGCCGGCTGACCCTGCGTCCGGGGCTGGCCCTGCGTGCGCGGTGCGCCCTGGGTGCGGGGTCGGCCGGCGGTGCCCGGGTGCATGCTCGTGTAGGCGCGCGTCGGCTCCGCGCCGGCCGACGAGGCGCGGTACACGCCCGAGCCGTCGTCGGGGAGGACGGTGGTCGCCGCCGTGGCGGCCGCCGCACCCGCGGCCGCGCCGGCGGCGGCCCCGCCCGCGGCGGCGAGGAACGCACTCGGCGGGCGCGGGTCGCGGCCGGCCCGTATGTCGGCGACGGCCTCGGCGAAGGCCTCGCCGTCGGGGTAACGCCGCTCGGGGTCCTTGGATATCGCCTCGGCGATGACGCGCCGGACCGGGCCGGGCACCGACTCGGGCAACGGCGCCGGGGTGTCGCGCACGTGCATCATCGCGACGCTCACTGGTGAGTCGGCGACGAACGGTCGCCGCCCGGCCAGGCACTCGTAGCCCACCACGCCGAGGGAGTAGACGTCCCCGGCGGGCGAGGTCTCGTGTCCCATCGCCTGCTCGGGCGCGATGTACTGGGCGGTGCCCACGACCATCCCCGTCTGGGTGACGGCGGACGCGCCCATGGACTTGGCGATTCCGAAGTCGGTGAGCTTGACCTGCCCCGTCGGCGTGATGAGGATGTTGCCCGGCTTGACGTCGCGGTGCACGAGCCCGATCGCGTGGGCGGCGTTGAGGGCGCGGCCGGTCTGCTCGAGCATGTCGAGCGTGTGGCGCAGGGGCAGCGTGCCCTCGCGCGCGAGGACGTCCGACAGCGGCTCGCCCACCACGAGTTCCATGACGAGGTAGGACAGCGGGCTACCGGAGGCGGGGTCGGTGATCTGGCCGTAGTCGTAGACGGTGGCGATCCCGGGATGGGAGATCCGCGCGGTGACCTTGGCCTCGGACCGGAACCGCTCGACGAACTCGGGGTCGGAGGAGTACTCGGCCTTGAGGACCTTGACCGCGACGTGCCGGTCGAGGACGGAGTCGTCGGCCTCCCAGACCTGGCCCATCCCGCCCGTGGCGATGAGCCGCAGCAGACGGTAGCGCTGGGACAGCAGAGCCCCGGAGTTCAGGCTCACGGCGCGCCCCCGAGGAGGGCGCCCAGGACCTCGCGCCCGATGGGGGCCGCGTAGGTGGCGCCGACGGTGTCGCGGGTGATGCCGGGGCCGGACTCGATCGCCACGGCCACCGCCACGTCACGGCCGGGGGCGAAGGCGATGTACCAGGTGTACGGGATCGACGTGGAGGCGTCGACGCCGTGCTCGGCGGTGCCGGTTTTGGAGGCGATGGTCACCCCGGGCAGGCCGCCGCCGGCATTGGCCTCGGCGCCGATCATCATGTCGGTGAGGGTGGCGGCCTGGTCGTCGGTGAGGGCGCGGGCCGCGTCGCGGGGGGTGAAACCCTCGACGACGGAGAGGTTGGGCGCGGTCAGGGACTTGATCAACTGCGGTTCCATGCGGACGCCGCCGTTGGAGACGGTCGCGGCGACCATGGCGCTCTGCAGCGTGGTCATGCGGACGTCGCTCTGGCCGATCGCGCTCATGGCGAGCTGGGCGGCGTCCTCCATCTCCCCGAGCCCCGACGGCGCGACGGGCACACCGAAGTCCTCCGGGGCGGTCCCGTCCACCCCGAACTTCTCGGCCATCTCGGTGAACGCCTCCGGGCCGATCTCCTGGCTCATCTCCACGAACGGGACGTTGCAGGACAGTTCGAGCGCTGTGCGGAGGGTGACCGTGCCGCCGCCGCAGGTCTGGCCCGCGTAGTTCTGCAGGTAGGTGGCGGTGCCGGGCAGGAGGGTGCGGTCGGCGCCGGAGACGGGGGTGTCCGGACCCATGCCCTGCTCGAGGGCCGCGGCGGTGGTGATGACCTTCATCGTGGAGCCGGGCGGCAGGGCCTGCTGGGTGGCGTGGTTGAGCAGGGGCCGGTCGGGGCTCTGCTCGATGCGGGCCATCTCCGCGGAGCGCACGTCCGGGTCGGTGCTCGACAGGGCGCCCGGGTCGAAGGAGGGGCTGGAGGCCAGCGCGAGGACCTCGCCGGTCGACGGGCGCACGGCCGCGACGGAGCCGACGAACGGGCCCTGGCCGGCGCCGCGGCGGAGGGCGTCATAGGCGACGCGCTGGCCGACCGGGTCGAGGGTCAGCTCGACGGAGCCGCCCTGGGGCGTGCGGCCGGAGATGAGGCCGGTGATGCGCTGGGACAGCAGGCGCGGGTCGGAGCCGTTGAGGAAGGCGTCCTGGGACTGCTCGATCCCGGCGGTGGCGAACTGCAGCGAGTAGTAGCCGACGGTGGGGCCGAACACCTCGGGGTCGGTGGGGTAGGTGCGCTCGAACTCGAAACGCCCGTCCGACGGCAGGGACATGGCCAGCACGCGCCCGCCGGCGGTGATCTGTCCGCGCTGGCGGGAGTACTCGTCGAGGAGCATGCGGGTGTTGCGCGGGTCGGCGCGTAGTTCGTCGGCGCGGAAGACCTGCACCCAGGTGAGCTGGAGGAGGAGGGCCACCACCATGACCATGGCGGCCACGGCGACCCTGCGGATGGCGGCGTTCACGCGGCGCTCACCCGTTCCTCCACCCCGGCAGCAGCCGCGGCGTGCGCATCAGGCCGGTGGCGGCCTCGGCGAGCGCCGGCGCCTGGCGCGGGGTGGGCATGGGCCGGCGCGCGTCGTTGGACAGGCGCAGCAGGATGGCCAGGAGGGCGTAGTTGGCGAGCAGGCTGGATCCGCCGTACGCCATGAACGGCAGGGTGAGGCCGGTCAGCGGGATGAGCGTGGACACGCCGCCCACCACGACGAACATCTGGATGGCCACGGTGAACGCCAGGCCCACGGCGACGAGCTTGCCGAAGCTGTCGCGGATCGTCAGCCCCACGCGGATGCCGCGCAGCACGAGGATCGCGTAGACCATCAGCACGGCGGCCAGGCCGATGAGGCCCAGCTCCTCGCCGATGGTCGAGGTGATGAAGTCGGTGTTGGCGAACGGCACCTGGTCGGGCCGACCGTTGCCGAGCCCGGTGCCGCCCATCCCTCCGGAGGCCAGCCCGAACAGGGCCTGCGAGCTCTGGTAGCCGCCGGTGTCGAAGAACGCGAACGGGTCCTGCCAGATCTGGAACCGCACGCGGACGTGCCCGAACAGCGCGTAGGCGAGCACACCGCCGACCGCCACCAGCACCACGCCGATGAGCAGCCAGCTCACCCGCTCGGTGGCCACGTACAGCATGGTCAACACGGTGGCGAAGATCAGCAGCGCCATACCCAGGTCGGTGTTGAACACCAGCACGCCGAGCGACAGGAACCACGCCACGATGATGGGCCCGAGGTCGCGGGCGCGCGGCAGGTCCACCCCCAGCACGCGCTTACCGGCGGTGGTGAACAGCTCGCGCTTCTCCACGAGGATCGAGGCGAAGAAGATGATGAGCAGGATCTTGGCGAACTCGCCGGGCTGGATGGTGAACCCGGGCAGGATGATCCAGTTCTTGGCGCCGTTGATCTCGGAGAACCGCGCGGGCAGCAGGGCAGGGATCGCCAGCAGGGCGAGCCCGGCGAACCCCATCGTGTACCCGTAGCGGGCCATGACCCGGTGGTCGCGCAGGAGGAACAGGACGGCGCCCATGACGCCGA
>NZ_JAHBAV010000157.1 GCF_018390595.1 Dietzia massiliensis | reverse complement strand
ATTTCCGCGGTTACAACGTGGATCTCATCGCCAACCGCAGCCGGATGCTGACCTTCCGCCGCAGCACCGTCGGCCGCGACTGACGCTCAGCGTGCGCTGCCGGTTTTGACCGCCAGCAGCGCATCCGCCAGCCGCCGTTTGTCGGCGGCGCTGAGATTCACCTGATCCACTGACGCCATAAACGCCGCCCGATCCGCCTCGCCGAGCGGGCCGGCGCGCAGCCGCTCCGCCAGCCGTTGCAATATCTGGCTGCTCAACTGCGCAATCTCCGGGCGCACCGGCGCCAACGGCCGTGGCTGCCAGCCGGGTTCCGGGCTCGCCAGCCAGTCGGCGCGATAGCGGTACTGAATCGCCTTGGCGGCGTTCATCTGCGCGGCGATAAAAGGCCGTACCGACGCGGGCTCAAGCCCCAAACGCCCCGCCTCCGCCTGCGCGCTGGCCAACACCTTCGCCTCCTGCGCCAGGTCTTCGATCGGCAAATGC
>NZ_JAHBAV010000156.1 GCF_018390595.1 Dietzia massiliensis | reverse complement strand
TCGGAGCGCTGGTGATCGCGGCGGTCCTGCTGCTCTCGGGGTCGGCGAGCGCGGTGGACGTGCTGCTGTGGGCCGCGATGGCGGTTCTGCTGCTGGGCGCGGCCGCGCACCGCTGGTGGCTGGGCGGACGCAACGAGGAGCGCTCGCGGCGCATCGCCGCGGCCATCCGGCCGGAGCAGGTCGCCGCCGCGATCCGCGGCTCGTCGGGCGAGATCGACGCCGTTCGCCGCCTCCGCGTCTCCCACCCGGGCCTCGGGCTACGGCACGCGTACGACCTGTACCAGCACTACGCGCGCGAGCACCGCTGAGCGCTCAGCGCGCCTGCACCGCTCAGCAGCCCCCGGCCCCGCCGAGCGCCCCGGCGACGAGTGCGTGCGTCCGCCCGTCGACGACCATCCCGCCGTGCGAGTTCGGCCCGCCACCGCACGCGTCTTCGGTGACCACCCATCGCACGCCCGGGCCGGGTACGAAGCTGCGCTCGGGCGGCAGCAGGTGGT
>NZ_JAHBAV010000155.1 GCF_018390595.1 Dietzia massiliensis | reverse complement strand
CCTTTTGAGTCGAGGAGGATGGTTGTATGCCGAAGAAGATCGATCCCGCGGTCAAGGAGCGGGCGCTGCGGATGGTGGCCGAGCACCGCGGTGAGTACGCGTCGCTGACGGCCTGCTGCGACCAGGTGGGCCGCCGTTTGGGGCTGGGCAAGGAAACGGTCCGGAGGTGGGCCGTGCAGGCCGACATCGACGCCGGTGCACGGCCCGGCGTCAGCACCGAGGAGAGCGCGGAGATCAAACGTCTCAAGGCCGAGAGCCGGCGGCTGACCGAGGACCTGGAGATCATGCGCCGGGCCTCGATTTTCTTCGCGGGGGAGCTCGACCCCCGCAACCGGTGATCTGCGAATTCATCGACCAGATGAGAGCCGAGGGGCACGAGGCCCGAGTCGATTTGCCGAGGCCTGCGCAAAGCAGGTCTGCAGATCGCCGCACGCACCTACCGGATGTGGTGGGGTGTACCAAGGATCTTGGACAGCCGCTTGATGCGAGAGGATCAAGATCATG
>NZ_JAHBAV010000154.1 GCF_018390595.1 Dietzia massiliensis | reverse complement strand
GCCGCGACTTCGACCTGCCCCTCGACACCCGCCTCGCCACAGGTTTCCGCGGCGAGGTCCAGCAGCACCTGGCCCGGGTCGGCTACGGCCGCACCGCGACGTACCGGGAGATCGCCGCCGCCCTCGACCGGCCCGGCGCGGTCCGCGCGGTGGGCACGGCCTGCGCCACGAACCCGCTCCCGCTGGTGTGGCCGTGTCACCGGATCCTCCGATCCGACGGTGGGCTCGGCGGGTACCGCGGCGGGCTCGCGGCCAAGCAGCGGCTCCTCGCGATGGAATCGGCGGCGTGACCGCGGCGCAGCTCCTCGGCCTCTTCGGTGTGTGGGCGGTCGCGGTCGTCTCGCCGGGACCCGACGTCGTCGTCGTCCTCCAACGCGCCCTCGCCGGGCGGCGGCACGGCGTGGCCACCGCGCTGGGGATCGTCGCCGGCCTCACGGTGTGGCTCGGGGCCGCGTTCGCCGGCGTCGCCACGCTCGTGCGCGTGTACCCGCAGGTCATGACGGTTCTCCA
>NZ_JAHBAV010000153.1 GCF_018390595.1 Dietzia massiliensis | reverse complement strand
GCACCGTACGGCGCCCAATCAAATGTGCCTGATTGCACCATGCAACGGATGCATTCTGGGGTAAGAAAACGACAGCAGATATAGTGGCAATAATCGAGCTAGCAGGATGAAGAAGGGTTTCACCGGACGGCAAAGGAATAGAAAACGAAAAAGGGGCCGAAGCCCCTTTTCGCTTACCTGCCGAATCACGGGGATTCAACAGGCTAATGTTTGGAGCGGGAAACGAGGCTCGAACTCGCGACCTCAACCTTGGCAAGGTTGCGCTCTACCAACTGAGCTATTCCCGCATTACCAGAACTGACTGATTTATTTGCTATCTTTCGGCAATTCATCGTTGTCGTCTGATGCGATGCATTCTACTTGCCTGACGTGATGAGTCAATAAAATTGTTGGCTCATCACGATCGTTTGCCGATTTTTGCAGCGTATCGATCACGGTTCCAGCAGATCGTTGCGCGCCGCTTTCAAATATTGGAACATCGACCAGAAAGTCAGCACCGCCGCGATATACAGCAAGCC
>NZ_JAHBAV010000152.1 GCF_018390595.1 Dietzia massiliensis | reverse complement strand
TGGCTTTGACGGGCATCCGGTTAGTGCTTTCTCTCATGGTGCTGTTGCATTGGCTACGGCGTCGTGTGTTGCATTGGGATGTTCAGATACTGCGGTTGCTGCATGGAATGCGGGTGTTAAGCCAGCAAATGAGGCTTTTGTATAATTTACAGCAGTGAATCCTTCTGCTTGATTAATTAAGTCTTCTAATAAACTCTTATCTGGAATTAATCTTAAGTTCAAGAATGCTGTTACTAATTCTTTGTATGCATTGTTTACTTCTTCTTGCATTGCATTTTCATTAGCTAATACAACATTAGCATTATTTAATGCTTCTTCAAATACAAGCCAAGTTTTTTCACTATAGTCATCTTCATTTAAACCAGTTACCTGTTCAACAAATGCTTGTAATTGTACCTTGTTACCTTTGTAGAATTCTAATTTCCACATTGCATTTGCAAGGCGATTAAAGGCTGTATCAACTTCTTCTTGTATTGCATCTGGGTTAGCTAAAACTATTTGAGCTTGAGCAAGTGCATCTTTAAATTCAGTTACTACTACTG
>NZ_JAHBAV010000151.1 GCF_018390595.1 Dietzia massiliensis | reverse complement strand
GGCCCCAGCGGGGTGATATTCAGACGTTCGTTCATTGCTGTACTCCATGCCACGGGGTCAATCGGCGCTGCAGGGCACGCAGCCCCAGCTCCAGCCCAAATGCAATCACCGCAATCACGCCGATGCCAGCCAACACCACGTCGGTCGCCAGAAACTCACCGGCGGATTGCACCATAAATCCCAGGCCGCGCGTGGCGGCGATCAGTTCGGCGGCCACCAGCGTCGACCAGCCGACGCCCAGCCCGATGCGGATGCCGGTCAGGATCTCCGGCAGCGCGCTCGGCAGCACCACGAAACGCAGCACCTGCCAACGCGTGGCGCCCAACGCCCGGGCGGCACGCACCCTCACCTGCGCCACGCTGCGCACGCCGGCCACGGCAGACAGCGTCACCGGCGCGAAGATCGCCAGATAAATCAGTAAGATCTTTGAGGTTTCGCCGATGCCGAACCAAATCACCATCAGCGGCAGATAGGCCAGCGGCGGCACCGGGCGATAGATTTCAATCAGCGGATCGAGAATGCCGCGCACCGTGTCGTTCAGCCC
>NZ_JAHBAV010000150.1 GCF_018390595.1 Dietzia massiliensis | reverse complement strand
GATGCAATTCGTCCGCTAATCTGCGAAAAATCTTAATCGACTGACGCCGGACAGATTCCAGCTAAGCTCTTGTAAAAAATAGGCCAATGTTTTTCACCTGCGGTGGATGCTGCAAGGTGCGCATTAAATTTCGATAAAAGGAGGGATCCCTTGACGGACCTGATGAATTTTATAAACAACATTTTGTGGGGGTCGGTGCTGATTTATCTGCTGCTCGGCACCGGCATCTACTTCACGTTGCGCACCCGCTTTATTCAGCTCCGCCACTTCAGCCACATGTTCTCGGTGTTGAAAAACAGCAATAAAAGCGACAGCGCCGGCATCTCCTCTTTCCAGGCGCTGTGCACCACGCTGGCGGCGCGCGTCGGCACCGGCAACCTGACCGGCGTCGCCATCGCCCTGACCGCCGGCGGCCCCGGCGCCATCTTCTGGATGTGGGTGGTGGCGTTTATCGGCATGGCCACCTCCTTTGTGGAAAGCGCGCTGGCGCAGCTCTACAAAACCAAAGACGATAACGGCAACTACCGCGGCGGCCCGGCCTACTAC
>NZ_JAHBAV010000149.1 GCF_018390595.1 Dietzia massiliensis | reverse complement strand
GATCTACGGCCTCAGCCCGCAGATGTTCAGCCTGTGCTTCGCCATTAACGGCGTCGGGCTGATCATTGCGGCGCAGCTGGCCAGCCGCCTCAGTTCGCGTTGGGGGGAGCGTCGGGTATTGAAGAGCGGGCTAACGCTGGCGGCCGTCGCATCGCTGTTGCTGCTGTTGGCCGCCGCGCTGCATGCGCCGCTGGTCGTATTGCTGGTGCCGCTGTTCTTTTCGGTGGCGGTGATCGGCATCGTCGGCCCGACCGCCTCTTCGCTGGCCATGCAAAGCCAGGGTGACAAAGCGGGCAGCGCCTCGGCCTTGATCGGCGTGTGCATGTTCGCCCTCGGCGCCTGCGCCGTGCCGCTCCCCGGGCTGGGGGGCACCTCGGGCCTGTCGATGGCGCTGACCATCGTCGGCTGTTACGCCATCGCTATCCTGCTGTTCAGCCTGTTGGCCCGCCGCAGCGAGGCATAACGCGCCCAATAAAAAACCCGCTCAATGAGCGGGTTTTAAGAAATTCAGCTACGCAGCTTAGATAGCAGTAACGTTAGCGGCAGATGGGCC
>NZ_JAHBAV010000014.1 GCF_018390595.1 Dietzia massiliensis | reverse complement strand
GGCTCGTGTGGCGGGCGGGGGGCGTGCTCGTCGTCGTCGCCGTCCTCGTCGCCGGGCTCGTGGCGGCGGCTCTGGGCACCGACGTCGACCAGCGCGGCGCGATCATCGGTGAGGCCACCTCTGACACCGCGGACGAGGTCGACCCCGGGCTGCTCCCGGCCGACGGCTCGGCACCGATGCCGGATCCGGCCGCCCTCGAGCGGATCCTCGGCCCCCTCGCGGCCGCGCCGGCGGTGGGAGACCTCACCGCCAGTGTGGTCGACGACGCCACCGGCCAGGTGCTGTGGGAGCGCCGCCCGCGGGACCCGAAGGTCCCCGCCTCCACCACCAAGCTGCTCACGGCGGTCGCCGCGCTCACCCGGCTGCCCGGTGACGCCCGCGTCGACACGGTCCTGGCGCGCGGCGCCGAGGCCGGCACGCTCGTCGTGGTCCCCGGTGGCGACCCGACCATGTCCCGCGGCGACGAGCCCGGCCCGCTGTTCCCCGATTCGGCCACGCTCGCCGAGGCCGCCGAGATCGTCCGCACCTCTGATCTGGCGCCCACGCGCATCGTGGTCGATCCGGGCCCCTACACCGGCCCCGACCTGGGGCCGGGCTGGTCTCCGGCGGAGATCCCGGCGGGCAACATCGCGCCGATCGAGGCGTGGATGCTCGACGCCGGCCGCCTCGACCCCGCCGACGAGTACTCGCCGCGTTCCACCGACCCCGCGCTCGCCGCCGGCCGTGCGCTCGCCCGCGAACTGGGCGTCGACCCCGAGCGCGTGAAGGTCGCCACCGAGCGGGTCGAGACGACCGACGAACTGGGTCGGGTGTCGTCGGCCGAGCTCACCGAGCGGGTCCGTTCGATGCTCGTCTACTCCGACAACGTGCTGGCCGAGACGATCTGCCGCGAGGTCGCCCTGGCCCGCGACCCCGACAGCCCGGCCGACTTCGCCGCCGGCACCGCCGCGGTCGTGGACACGCTCGCCGAACGCGGCCTCGACATGTCCGGGGTCCGCCTCGACGACTGCTCCGGCATGAGTCCGGGCAACCGGCTCTCCGCGGCGGTGCTCACCGACGTCCTGCGGACCGCCGCCGCGCCCGACGCGACCCGCGAGATGCGCGATCTGCTCGACACGCTGCCCGTGGCCGCCGGCTCGGGCACCCTGCTCGACCGTTTCAGCGGCCCGTCCTCCTCGGGGGCGGGGTGGGTGCGCGCGAAGACCGGCACGCTGGCCGGCACGAGCGCCCTCGCCGGCACCGTGACCAGCGCCGACGGCCGCTCGATGAGCTTCGCCCTGCTGTCGTCGGGGACCGAGCCCGCCGTCGCCCGCCCGGTGTTGGACCGGATCGCCGCGGCGCTGCGCGACTGTGGGTGCAGGTAGCGGCCGTGGCCGGCGACTGGACCGGCGCCGCGTGGACGGTGCGCGCCGCGGTGCGGGCGTTCCGGCGCGCCCACCCCGAGGTCGGTGACGAGGTGTGCGTCGCCCTGTCGGGGGGCGCCGACTCGCTGGCCCTGACCGCCGCGGCCGCCGCCGAGTTCGCCGACGTGACGGCCCTCGTGGTGGACCACGGGTTGCAGCCCGGGTCCGACGAGGTCGCCCGTCGCGCGGCCGCCGCGGCCCGCGGGCTCGGGGTGGCCGCGGAGGTCCTCGTCGTCGTCGTCGACCAGAGGGGTTCCGGCCCCGAGGCCGCCGCCCGCACCGCGCGGTACGCCGCGCTCGACGCCGCGCGCCGCGACCGACCCGTCCTGCTCGCCCACACCCTCGACGACCAGGCCGAAACCGTTCTGCTCGGCCTGGGGCGCGGCTCCGGCGCGCGGTCGTTGCGCGGGATGGCCGCGTGGGACGCGCCGTGGGGCCGCCCCCTCCTCGGCGTGCGCGCCGCCGACACCCGCGCCGCCTGCCGCGGCCTCGGCCTGACCTGGTGGGACGATCCGCACAACACCGACCCCGCCTACACACGCGTGCGGGTGCGCCACGAGGTACTGCCGCTGCTCGAGGACGTCCTGGGCGGTGGGGTCGCCGAGGGACTGGCGCGCACCGCGGAACTGGTGAGGGTCGACGACGACGAGCTCGACCGCCTCGCCCAGGCCGTTCCCGTCGGCGACGACGGCGCACTGGACGTGAGCCGACTGGAGCGGTTGTCGACCGCAGTGCTCACCCGGGTCCTGCGTCGCTGGCTGCTGTCCCGGGGGGTCACCTCCCCGACGTACGCACACCTGACAGCGGTGGCCGCGCTCGTCACGGACTGGCGCGGACAGGGCGGCGTCGCGGTCGGCGGCAGCGGACCCGCCGGGGCGCGCGGGGTGGGCCCGACGGCCAGGTTGGTCGCCCGGCGCCGACATGGAAAGCTGGTGGTGGAGAACGAGCGGGCGAGTGGAGCGGGGACGTAGATGACCACGGACAAGTACGCGGACGAGATCGAGTCCGTACTCCTCGATGAAGACGCGATCCGGGAGCGGATCGCCGAGATGGCCGCCACCGTCGGCGAGCGCTACGCGGACGTCGAGAAGGAGGTCGTGTTGATCGCCGTCCTCAAGGGCGCCGCGATCTTCGTGTCCGACTTCGCGCGGGCCCTGCCGATCCCGTCCGAGATGGAGTTCATGGCCGTGAGCTCCTACGGCTCGTCCACCAGCTCCTCGGGCGTCGTGCGGATCCTCAAGGACCTGGACCGCGACATCGCCGGCCGCGACGTCCTCATCGTCGAGGACATCATCGACTCCGGCCTCACCCTGTCGTGGCTCATGCGGAACCTGCGCACCCGGAACCCGCGGTCGCTGGAGATCGTCACCCTGCTGCGCAAGCCCGACGCGGTGAAGGCCGATCTCGACATCCTCGAGATCGGCTTCGACATCCCCAACGAGTTCGTGGTGGGCTACGGCCTGGACTTCGCCGAGCGCTACCGCGATCTGCCGTACATCGGCAAGCTGCACCCGCGCATGTACTCCTGACCTGCGGCGGAGCTGCGGCCGCCGGTGGCCCGCGGAGTGCGATCCGAAGCCGTGACGCAGGTCACACGGCGGGGTTACGCTCTGGACATGTATCCAGGAACCTTCGCCGCCGCCACCCCGGACAAGCCCGCCGTGATCCGTCCCGCGACGGGTGAGCAGATCACCTACGCCGAGCTGGAGGCCCGCTCGGCCCAGCTCGCACACCTCCTGGTCGACGACTGGGGGCTGCGCCCCGGCGAGACGATCGCCGTGGTCTCGGACAACACGCTCGAGATGGTCGAGATATATTGGGCGGCCCTGCGGACCGGCCTGTACATCGCCGCGATCAACCATCACCTGACCCCGGACGAGTCCTCGTACATCATCGGCGACTGCGGTGCCCGCGCCCTGTTCGTCTCGGCGCCGGTCGCCGATCACGTCGACCTGACCCCGGAGGCCCACCCGGGCGTCGAGCACCGGGTGGTGTTCGGCGGCGCGCTCGACGGGTTCGACGACTACCGGTCGCTGCTCGAGGGCGAGTCGACCGAGCCTCCGGCGGATCAGCCGCGCGGTCACGACTTCCTCTACTCGTCGGGCACCACGGGCCGGCCCAAGGGCGTCCGCGTGGACCCGCCGGAGGGGCAGATCGACGAGGTGGCCGACCACTACACGCCGGTCTTCAGCTTCCTCTACGGCTTCGACGCGGACAGCGTCTACCTGTGCCCGGCGCCGCTGTACCACGCGGCCCCGCTGCGCTTCTGCGGCGTGGTCAACTCCGTCGGCGGGACTGTGATCCTCATGGACCGCTTCGACGCTGAGGAGGCGCTGCGACTCATCGAGGCCTACAAGGTAACGCATTCGCAGTGGGTGCCGACGATGTTCGTGCGCATGCTCAAGCTGCCGGAGGAGACCCGCGCGAAGTACGACCTGTCGAGCCTGACCCACGCCATCCACGCCGCCGCGCCGTGTCCGCCCGAGGTCAAGCGCCGCATGATCGAGTGGTGGGGGCCGGTGATTCACGAGTACTACTCGGCGACCGAAGGGATGGGCATCACGTTCATCAACTCGCAGGAGGCGCTCGAGCGTCCCGGATCGGTGGGGCGCGACGGGCTCAAGGGCATCGCCCACATCTGCGACGACGAGGGCAACGAGCTCCCGGCCGGCGAGATCGGCACCATCTACTGGCAGAACGACGAGGGCGGCTTCGCCTATCACGGTGACCCGGAGAAGACGGCGTCCGTGCGCCACCCAGACCATCCCACCTGGGCGACCTTCGGCGACGTCGGCTACCTCGACGAGGACCGGTTCCTCTATCTCACGGACCGCAAGGCGTTCACCATTATCTCCGGCGGCGTGAATATCTACCCGCAGGAGATCGAGAACGCGCTGGTCCTGCATCCGGCTGTCGAGGACGTCGCCGTGATCGGACTGCCGGACGAGGAGATGGGGGAGCGGGTCCACGCCGTGGTCGTGCCCGCGGCGGACCGCGCGGACGACCCGGGGCTCGCGGAGGAGATCCTCGACTCCCTGCGGGGGAAGATCTCCGACTTCAAGATCCCGCGCGGCCTCGATCTCGTCGACGAGTTGCCCCGGACGCCCACCGGAAAGCTGGTCAAGCGCCGGATCGTGCAGCAGTACGTCTGACGCGGGACCGGCGGCGCCGGTGGACGGTGTCGCCGGGGACTGTGGCGGAGCTCTCGGACGGTGTGCGGGAACAGATCTGGCACCGTCGTGGTTCTACTGGGCGGATCGGGATGCGGCAGTGTCCCCCGGGCTCAATCACACAGCCCTCGCGGAGTTCCGTTCGGCTGGAGCCGCGTTGCGCACCTCGCCGTGAGGCGACCCTGCTTCCCGGTCCGCCCACTTCACAGACACACGAGAGAAGCCGCCGACCCCCGGTCGGCGGCTTCTCTGGTGTGTGTGGCGCTGCTGCCTCTGGTGCTGCTTCCCCTCAGTCCAGGGGGCTGCCGTTGTGCAGGCTCGCGGTCAGGTCGAGCGACGTGTCGAAGCCGACCATGTCCGCCACCCACAGCGCGAATGCCGGAATGCCGGTGAAGAAGTCGACGAGAGCCGACCCTGAGTCGATGGCGAAATGGCTGGACCCTTCGGCGAATACAGAGAGGCTGCCCATGGCTTTGCCCTTCCTTCTCGGACGAGGGGCAGGCCGCCGAGGACCTTCTCCCCGGAACACCAAGACCTTATAAAGTGATATAAACCACTATCTTCCCCTCGCGAAAGATGATGCGCTGCTTATGTGTGCTCGTCAAGGGGGCAATTTACGGGGGTAAGGAATCGCTCATCGTGGCCCCGTCTGAAAGAGAGCTGCGGTTAGCGGAGCCGCGGGTCGTCAGTCGGCGACGCTGGCCACCAGGTCGACGGCTATGCCGTCGAGCAGCGCGGCGAGGAAGGTCAGCGCCAGCGACGGCAGGCTCGTCCCCATGTCGGCGAGAGTGGAGCCCGAGTCGAGTGCGAACTCGGCGGATCCGGCGGCGAGCGTGGCGAGACTTCTCATTGTTCGTCCTTTTCTGTCGACGGCTCCCCGTCACGGGACGGCCGGTCTGTGGTGGGCGGCGCCGGCGTGACCCGGCTGATGGCGACGGAAGAACAGCGTCGTCTCCGTGGCCGGTCTCATCATCGCCGGATGTTGCCGACCGGACCGGCGCTTTGACGGTTTTTCTTTATGGTGGGAGCGTGCGTGGGTGAGAGGGTGACGGGCGTGGACGTGGTGACGAGCTTCGAGCGCGAGCGGCCCCGTCTCGTCCGGATCGCCGGGCGCCTCCTGGGGGACCACGCGGAGGCCGAGGACATCGTCCAGCTGGCCTGGCTACGCCTCGCCCGCGCGGACGATGCGGCCATCGACTCACTGCCCGCCTGGCTCACGACCGTCGTCACGCGATTGTGCCTGGACCGGCTCAAGGCGGCTGTGCCGCGACCGCTCGAACCCGGCGACCCGGAACACCCCGACCGCGCCTCCCTCGACCGCGCCTCCGCCGACCCGGGCCCCTCCGAGGAGGCGGTGCTCGCGGACTCGATGGGTGCGGCGCTGCATGTCGTCCTCGACCGCCTGACCCCGTCGGAGCGGGTGGCCTTCGTCCTGCACGACCTGTTCTCGGTCGAGTTCGCCACCGTCGCTGACATCCTCGACTGTCTCCCGGCCACGGCGCGCAAACTGGCGTCGAGGGCCCGCGCGAAGATCACGGGGGCGGGCGACACCGGCGAGCAGGCGGACTGGCTCGTCGTCGACGCCTTCCTCGCCGCGGCCAGGCACGGCGAGTTCACCCGCCTCCTCGAGCTCCTCGCGCCGGACGTCGTCGTCACCGGCGACCCGGTCGCCGTTCGCGTGGGCACCCCGTCGCGCATCGCCGGTCGCGACGCCGTGGCGGAGTTCTTCAACGGCGCGGCCGCCGCGGCGCTGCCCGTCTTCGTCCAAAACAGACCGGGCGCGGCGTGGTTCGACCGCGGCGAGGCCCGGGTGGCGTTCGACTTCCTGGTCACCGACGGGCTGGTCCGCCGGATCGACTTCCGCGCGGACCCCGACGTGCTCGCCGGGCTGCGCCGGCGCCGGGGCGGCGACCGGAGGTGAGCGCCGGCGACGAGGCGGGGTGAGCGGCGGCGAGATGGGCCGAGCGCCGCGGTCACATCCGGGGCGCGCCGCTCGTCAACGAGGTGAGGTGGTGCGATCCGCGACCGCCACGACCCGAGAGGACGGATGCCACATGAAGACGATGACCTGCAAGGACCTGGGCGGGCCCTGCGGCCTGGCGCACCGCGGCGAGACGGCGGACGACGTGATCAGCGCCCAGGACGCCCACCTCAAGGAGCGCGTCCGGGCCGGCGACGAGGCGCACGTGCCGGCGCGGGAGGACATGAAGTGCAGGTGGCGTCGGCCCCGGCAGCCGCCGGGGTGGTACCGCGATGTCAGGAAGCGCTTCGCCGACCTGCCGGAGGACTGAGCTTCAGGAGGCGGGGCGTCTGAAGGCGGGGCGTCAGGAGGCGCCGGCCCCGCCCGTGGTCCGTTCGCTGACGGCCGCCCGCTCGATGACGGCCGCGAGGGCGAGCAGCGTCGCCTCGGAGCCGGGGCGCGCCACCAGCTGGACCGAGGTGGGCAGGGTCCGTCCCGCCGGGGTGGTGGTGCTGCCGCACGGCACGGAGAGCGCGGGCCAGCCCAGGACGTTCGCCAGCGGCGTGAAGGGCGAGAACCGCATGGAGGCCCACAGGGAGCGCCCCCAGGATCGCCGGTGCCAGTCGGTTGCCTCGGGCGGGACGTCGGCCAGCGCCGGGGTCAACCACACGTCGACCCCGGCGCTGTCCATGGCGCGCTCGACGTCCGCGCGGAGCGCGCGGACGCCGCGGTTCCAGCGGGTGTCACCGTCGCCGGCGCCGCCGCGCCGGAACACGGTGCGGCCCAGCAGGGCGTGGTGTCGGGTGCGACGCTCCATCGCCGAGAGGGGGAGGTTCTCCTCCTCGGCGGCACGCGCCACGGCGGAGGTCCACCGCGCCAGGTAGAGGACCGGGTCGCGCGGGGACGGCAGGGAGGTGTCGACGACGACGAGGCCCTCGGCGCGCAGCAGTGAGGCGGCTTCCCGCGCCGCGCGAACCCAGGGTGCGTGAACGCGCACGAGATCGCGGCCCAGCCGTATCGGGCTGGCGACGGACAGGCCGACGCGGGTCCCGCCAGGCACGGGCCCGGTGCGGGCGAACTCCGGGCGGCCCGCCATGACCGACAGGGCGAGCGCGACGTCCCCGACCGTCCGGGCCAGCGGACCGGATTCGGCCAGGCCGCCCCAGTTGTCCCCGGACAGGCGCGTCGGCACGACCCCGGGCCCGGGCTTGATGGTGACGATTCCGCAGGCCGCGGCGGGGATGCGCAGCGAGCCCATTCCGTCGTCACCCACCGCGAGAGGCACCATGCCGGAGGCGACGGCCGCGGCCGAGCCGCCCGAGGATCCCCCGGCGGACAGCGACGTGTCCCGGGGGTTGCGGGTGATGCCGTGGGCGTCGGAATCGGTCATCCCCCATGTGCACAGCTGTGGGACGGCGGTGACGCCGACCGGGACGGCGCCGGCCGCCAGCAGGGGGGTCACCACGGGGTTGTCGAGGGTGACCGTGCTCTTGATCGCCAGCGGGACCCCCGCCAGCGGGAGTCGCGCGCGGGCCTCCGGTGTCCCGGCGTCGACGGCGGCGCCCGCCGCCCGGCCGTCCGCCCGCAGCAGGGTGGTGAAGGCGCGCAGTGACGGGTTCAGATCGGCGACCCGGTCGAAGGCGGCGTCGAGGGTCTCCAGCGCGCCGGCGACGCCGGTGCGCACGGCCTCCGCGGTGGCGGTCGCGGACGAGGGGTCGGTGGTCACGGCCCCGATCGTACGACGGCGGGGGTGTGCGCCCGTGGCGATCATCGGGGTGGGGTGTCGGTGCCGGCGGGTAGCCTGGGGCGATACCGACGACGTCGGGCGCACGACCGGGCCCTCCGACCGGCTGGGCCGTCCTTCCACACGAGGACCGAATGGAACGCAAGAGCAACACCGTCTTCCGCAACGTCGCGATCGCGGGCGTGATCATCCTGGCGATCGTCGGGTTCTCGTTCTTCGCGAACGACGACCGCGGCTTCGCCGAGGTCGACACCTCGGTGGCGTTGGCCCAGGTCGACGCGGGCAACGTCAGGGAAGCGCTGATCGAGGACCGGGAGCAGCAGCTGCGGCTCACGCTCGAGAACCCGATTACGCCCGAGGAGGGTGCGGAGGAGACCGATCAGCTCCTCGCCAAGTACCCGGAGCGGGCCGCGGATCAGATCTTCGACCGGGTGGCCGCCGCGGAGCCGGAGAAGTACGACACCGCGGTCACCCAGCAGGGCTTCCTGTCGCAGATGCTGTCGTTCCTGCTGCCCATGCTCATCCTGTTCGGGCTGCTGTTCTTCTTCATGTCGCGGATGCAGGGCGGCAAGGGTGGACTGTTCGGGGTGGGCAAGTCGCGCGCCGTCGAGTTCACCAAGGACATGCCCCAGACCACGTTCGCGGACGTCGCGGGCGAGGACGAGGCGGTCGAGGAACTCAACGAGATCAAGGACTTCCTGCAGAACCCGGCGCGATACGAGCGCCTCGGCGCCAAGATCCCGCGCGGTGTCCTGCTGTACGGCCCGCCCGGCACCGGTAAGACCCTGCTCGCGCGCGCCGTCGCGGGCGAGGCCGGGGTGCCGTTCTACTCCATCTCCGGTTCGGACTTCGTCGAGATGTTCGTCGGTGTCGGCGCCTCGCGTGTGCGTGACCTGTTCGAGAAGGCCAAGCAGAACGCGCCCTGCATCGTGTTCGTCGACGAGATCGACGCCGTGGGCCGGCACCGCGGGTCGGGCACCGGCGGAGGCCACGACGAGCGCGAGCAGACCCTCAACCAGCTCCTCGTGGAGATGGACGGGTTCGACGACCGTTCGACCGTCATCCTCATCGCCGCCACCAACCGGCCGGACGTCCTGGACCCGGCGCTGCTGCGCCCGGGCCGGTTCGACCGTCAGGTCCCGGTGACCAATCCGGACCTCAAGGGCCGTGAGGCGATCCTCGCCGTCCACTCGGTCGGCAAGCCGCTGGCGGCGGACGTCGACATGACCTCGCTGGCCCGCCGCACGATCGGCATGTCGGGTGCGGATCTGGCCAACGTGCTCAACGAGGGAGCGCTGCTGGCGGCGCGACTGGGTCGCGACGAGATCGACATCGAGATCCTCGAAGAGGCCACGGATCGTGTGGTGGGCGGCCCGCGTCGCAAGCACCGGGTGATCAGTGAGCACGAGAAGAAGGTCACCGCCTACCACGAGTCGGGACACGCCCTGGCCGCGTGGGCGATGGAGGACCTCGAGCCCGTCCACAAGGTCACCATTCTCGCCCGCGGCCGCACCGGCGGCCACGCCCTCGTGGTCCCCGAGGACGACAAGTCGTTGATGACGCGCGCCGACATGATCGCGAGGATCGTCATGGCGATGGGCGGTCGCGCCGCCGAGGAGTACATCTTCGGCGAGCCCACGTCGGGGGCCAGTTCGGACATCGAGCAGGCCACCCGCATCGCCCGCACGATGGTCGCCGAGTACGGCATGAGCGCCAAGCTCGGCGCCGTGAAGTACGGCGGCGAGGGCGGGGACCCGTTCCTCGGTCGCGGCGGCTCCGCGGCGGGGGAGTACTCGCCCGAGGTCGCCAAGATCATCGACGACGAGGTCCGCCGGATCATCGACGCCGCCCACACCGAGGCGTGGCAGGTGCTGGAGACCAACCGCGACATCCTCGACGCGGTCGCGGGCGAGTTGCTCGAGAAGGAGACCCTGCGCCAGGACGATCTCGAGAGGCTCTTCGCCGGCGTGGTCAAGCGCCCGCGGATCACCGAGTTCGACGACTTCGGTGGCCGCATCCCGTCGACGCGGCCGCCCATCAAGACCCCGGGCGAGTTGGCGAAGGAGCGCGGCGAGCCGTGGCCCCCGCCGGTGACCGACCCGTTCGCGATGCCGGTCCTGCCGACCGGTCGCGATGCGGGTGACCGCGCTTCGGACGGCGACCCCCGGACCCACGAACGGCCGGGCGACGAGCGCACCGGCGTCGGCGCCTCCGCCGGTGTGCCCCTCGGCCCGGGGGGGTCCACCGACCGCGGTCAGGGGTCGTCCGGCATCCCCGCCTACGGGACGCCGCCGCCCCCGGGCTGGTCGGCGCCGGGCTGGCCGCCGCGCCAGCCCGCCCACAACGGTGACCACGGGCCGAGTGGGGCGGAGACCACGCGTCTGCCCGCCGCGCCGGTGACGGGTCGACCCACCGACGGATGGGGCGGCCCCGAGGGCGGCGACCGTCGCGAGCGCCCCGCCGAGCCGTCTAACCGCGCCTGGTCCCGGGCGGGGGACGGCGAGACGGACGACGCCCCCCGCGGCACCGGCCCCGACGTCCCCGGCGGTGGTTCACACCGCCGCGAGGACAAGGACCCCGACTGGCAACCGCCGTGGGAACGTGAGGACTGACCGCCACGGCCGCTTGGTGCGAGAAGAGGATTGATGACGACCCCTGACCACCTACCCCCCGCCGACGCGCGCTCGATGCCCACGGGGGAGGTCTTCGACGCCGCCCGTGCGGAGGCCGCTGTCCGTGAGCTGCTGATCGCCGTCGGTGAGGACCCGGACCGCGAGGGCCTGCAGGACACGCCCGCCCGGGTCGCGAGGGCCTACCGCGAGGTGTTCGCCGGCCTGTACACGGACCCCTCCGAGGTGCTGTCCCGCACCTTCGACGAGGACCACCGCGAGCTCGTGCTGGTACGTGACATCCCCATCTACTCGACGTGCGAGCACCATCTCGTCCCGTTCCACGGGGTCGCCCACATCGGCTACATCCCCGGGCAGTCGGGCGCGGTGACGGGCCTGAGCAAGCTCGCCCGCCTCGTAGACCTCTACGCAAAGCGACCCCAGGTGCAGGAGCGCCTCACCAGCCAGGTCGCCGACGCGTTGGTCGACAAGCTCGACCCCTCCGGCGTGCTCGTGGTGATCGAGTGCGAGCACCTGTGCATGTCCATGCGCGGGATCCGCAAGGCGGGCGCGGTCACCACGACGTCGGCCGTCCGCGGGATCATGCGGTCCAACGCCTCCACGAGGGCGGAGGCGCTCGGCCTCCTGCGCGGAACGTGAGCACGCCAGGTCGGCTGCCCCGCCCGGCGCACTGCGCGGTGATGGGGGTCCTCAACGTCACGGCGGACTCCTTCTCCGACGGTGGGCGGCATCTCGCGTTCGACGACGCGGTCTCGCACGCCCGGCGGATGGTCTCCGAGGGCGCGGACCTCGTCGACATCGGCGGCGAGTCCACCCGGCCCGGCGCGCTGCGGGTCGAGGAGTCCGACGAGGAACAGCGCGTCGTGCCGCTCGTCCGCGAGGTCTCCGGGTTCGCGCCGGTCTCGGTGGACACCATGCGTTCCCGGGTCGCCGCCCGCGCGATGGAGGAGGGCGCGGCGATCATCAACGACGTCTCCGGCGGGCTCGCCGATCCTGACATGCTCCGGGTGGTCGCCGAGAACCGGAGATCGATCATCCTCATGCACTGGGTCTCCCCGGACGAGTACCGGGCCGGTGCCGGTGGCCGCGCCGACTACGGCGATGACGTCGTCGGCGCGGTGCGCGACCACCTGGCCCGCCGGGCCGACGCCGCCCTCGCGGCGGGGATCGACGCCGCGGACGTCGTCCTCGACCCCGGGCTGGGCTTCGCCAAGAACGCGGAGGACAACTGGGCTCTGCTGCACGGGCTCGACCGGCTCGTCGATCTCGGGTTCCCGGTCCTCGTGGCCGCCTCCCGCAAACGCTTCCTCGGCTCTCTCCTGTCGGAGCCCGACGGGCGGCCCCGCGCGGTGACCGGCCGGGACCCGGCGACGGCGGCGATCACCGCGCTCTCGGCCGCCGCCGGTGCATGGGCGGTGCGCGTCCACGACGTCGCCCCCAGCGCGGACGCGGTGCGGGTCGCCGCCGCGTGGGCGGCCGGACGCGCGGGGGCTCACTGATGACCGACCGCATCGAACTCCGCGGGCTGCGGGTGCGGGGCACGCACGGGGTCTTCGACCGCGAGAAGCGGGACGGCCAGGACTTCCTCGTGGATCTGGTCCTGTGGACCGACTTCACCGCCGCGGTCGCCTCCGACGACCTGGCCGACACGGTCGACTACGGCGCACTCGCGCTGTTCGCACGTGATGTCGTCGCCGGGCCGTCCTGCGACCTCATCGAGACGGTGGCCTCGCGGATCGCCGACGGCGTCATGGAGATGGCCCCCGACGCCCACGCGGTGGAGGTGACGCTGCACAAGCCGCAGGCCCCCATCCCGGCCGAGTTCGCCGACGTCGCCGTCGTGGCACGGCGCTCCCGCGGCGGCGGGAGCCACCACGAGCGGGGCGAGCGGTGAGCTGCCGGGCGGTGCTGTCGATCGGCGGGAACCGGGGCGACGCCCTCGGGCTCCTGCGGGGTGTCGTGGACGCCGCGGCCGCCGACGGGATCCTCCGCGCGGCGTCGTCGGTCTACGCCACCCCGCCGTGGGGCGGCGTCGAGCAGGACGACTTCCTCAACGCCGCTCTCGTCGTGGAGCATCCCGGCACTCCGGCCGACGTTCTCGAGTGGGGCTTCGCCCGCGAGCGCGCGGCCGGTCGCACCCGCGAGGTGCGGTGGGGGCCGAGGACCCTGGACGTGGACGTGGTGACCGCCGACGTCGACGGCGAGACCGTGGTCTCCGACGATCCGATCCTCACCCTTCCCCACGCGCGCGCGGCCGAGCGCGCCTTCGTGCTCGTACCGTGGCTGGAGATCGATCCCGAGGCCCGCCTGGCCGACGTTCCCGTCACCGACCACCTCGCGGCGCTCGACCCGGCGGATGTCTCCGCGGTACGGCGGCTTCCCGGGACCCTCGCCCCTCGGGGCCGGGTGGCGCCGTCATGACGCGGGTGTCCAGATCGACGCTCGCGTTGGTGGCGCTCGTCGCGGCGGTGGCCGCCTACGTCCTCGTCGACGCGTTCCTGGGATCCATGCCGCCGATCGGCTTCGGCTGGGTGACGCTGCTGGTCGTCGCGGCTGTCGACGTCCTGTTGGCCCTCCGCATCCGCGCGGCGATCTCGGACGGCGGCGTCGGGCAGGACCGTAGTCAGATGCACCCGCTCACGATCGCCCGGTGCGCGGCGCTGGGGCAGGCCTCGGCGGTGCTCGGGGCGGCCACCGGTGGGTTCGGGGCGGGACTGGCCCTGTTCTTCCTCCCGCGCCTGGGCGAGCTGGCGGCCGCGGCGGCGGAACTCCCCGCGTCTCTCGCCGTCCTGGTGTCCGGGGCGGTCCTGGTGGGGGCCGGCCTGTTCCTGGAGTCGGCGTGTGAGACCCCTCCCGACGACGACGAGAACGGCGGGCTGGCCGAACCCGCCTGAGCCCGCCTCGCGGGACCGGCGGGTGAGATCCCGCGTGGAGACCCGACTCTCGTCGACCCCGTTGGAGCGGACACGCGCTGGTTACCTGTGTGACCCGTGATTCTCTGAGTATCATGCGGGGCATGAGTTCCGACGGCGCGATGGACAAGCCCCGGTCAGCTCGCCCCGCGCGCGGCGACGATCGCGGACTGGCGAGCATCGCTCTAGGAGTGCTGCTGGTCCTGGCGCTCATCGCCACCGTCGTCATGGTCTTCTCGGACAACCCGGTGTGGATGCGGATCGGGACGCTGTCCGCCCTGTGGGCGGCGTTCATCGGGGCCTTCCTCGTGGCGCGCTACCGCAGGCAGGCCGCAGCCGAGGCCGCCCGGGTCCGGGACCTGCACACCGTTTACGAGCTGCAGCTCGAGCGCGAGATCTCGGCGCGCCGCGAGCACGAACTGGTCGTGGAGAAGGAGCTGCGCGAAAGCGTCCGCGCCGAGACCGAGGACTCGGTGCTCGCGCTGCGTCAGGAGATCGCCGCGTTGCGCGAGCAGTTGTCGACGCTGGGGGTCAGCCTGCCCGAGGACCGCTTCGCCGTGGGCGGCCCCGGCCCGGCCGGTCAGCTCGGCGCGGGTTCGTCTCTGCCGTCCGTCCCGTCGGAGCGCGTGTCGCCCCGCCGTCGTACCCCCGGGATGACTCCGCCGCGCGTCGGGGCGAGGACCTCCACTGACACGGAATCGTCCACGGAGAAGACGGCCTCCGACCGGCCCGGGCAGTCCGCTCCGTTCTCGCGGTCGACGCCGTCGGGACGTCCCTCGACGCCGACCGAACCGTCGGTGGCCGGGGTCGCGCCGGATGCCACCCCGAGCACAGAGCGCACCGAGCGGCTCTCCCCGGTCACCGGTCGTGGGGCCGCAGCGGGCGCACCGGCCGGGGAGCCGCGTCGCCCCGCCGTGCGGCCCGTGGCCGGCACGCAGGAACCGCGCCGTGCGCCTGACGCCGGCCGGGCGCGCCCCGCCGGCTCCGCTGCGCCCACCGGTTCGTCGACCTCCGGCTCCGCCCCCACCGGCTCGTCGACCTCCGGTTCCGCAACCGCGAGCTCCGCGTCCGGGCAGCCGCCCCGTGTCCCGAGCTCGAACGGCCCGGCGGCGGCGCCGGAGACCGAGTCGAAGCCCGCGTCGCCGACCGGATCGACGCCTGCGTCGCAGACCGAGCCGAAGCGCGAGTCCGCGCCGAAGAGCGAGTCGACGTCCGGGGCGCGGCGTTCGTCGGAGCCCGCGCCGGGGTCGGAGGCCGAGACCGCGTCCGAGTCGGCGCCGGCGAGCCGCCACGGCGAGGGCCGCGGCCTGTCCGTGGCCGAGCTCATGGCACGCCTGGGGGAGGGCGACGCGCCCAAGCCGAGCCGTCGCCGCCGCCGCGCGGAAGACTGACGTGCGGAGGACTGACGCGCGAGCGACTCCTCCGGTTCTGTGAGGTGCGCCACTCGATACTGATTCGGCCCGTCCACAGGACTACTCTCGCCTGCGAGATGTCCGGGACCCGCCAACAGTGAGCGGGCCTGGAACGGATCGAGCACTGGAGCACCTCTGAGATGTCCGACCACGGCGTCACCGGAACACCCCCTGCCCGCCTGTCGATAGCCCTCGTGTCCGCCGGCCGGGTGGGTACCGCCGTCGGAGCCGCCCTCGAGCGCCGTGGCCATGTCGTGTCCGCGCTGGTCGCCCGCTCCGAACGGTCGCGCGACCTCGCCGCGCGCCGACTCCCCGAAGCCCGCATCGCCGACCCCGCTGCGGTCGCGGCGGCCGGCGAACTCCTCATTCTCGCCGTGCCGGACGCCGCACTCCCGGGCGTCGTGTCCGAACTCGCCGAGGCGGACGCGTTCAGGCCCGGCCACATCGTCGTCCACGTCGCGGGCGCGGTCGGCGCGGAGGTCCTGCGCCCGGCCGCCGACGCCGGCGCCGTGGTCGTGGCGGCCCACCCGGCCATGACCTTCACCGGCGGATCGGCCGACGTCGACCGCATGGAAGGCTGTTCGTGGGCCCTGACCGCGCCGGACGAGGTCGGCCTCGTGGTGGGCCAGATGCTGGTCATGGAGACCGGCGGTCTGCCCGTCACGGTCGCCGAATCCCACCGCGCCCTGTACCACGCGGCCCTCGCCCACGGGGCGAACCACCTGGTCACTCTCGTCAACGACGCGGCCGAGGCGCTCGCGGCCTCGTTCTCCGTCCTGCCCGGCGGGGCCGTCGAGGGTGATCCCGACGGCATGCTCGGTGCGGACGCCGAGGCGCTCGCCCGCCGGACGCTCGAGCCGCTGCTGCGGGCGGCCCTCGACAACGTCCTGGCGTCAGGCGACTCCGCGCTGACGGGGCCCGTGATGCGCGGCGACGCCGTCACCGTCTCCCGCCACCTCGACGCCCTCGAAGACGTCGACGGCGGTATCGCCACCGGGTACCGGGCGCTCGCCCTGCGCACCGCCGACCGCGTGGGCGCCGGCCCCGACGTGACCGACCTGTTGGCGCCCGACCTCACGGAGCAGCTTCGATGACCTCCACGACGTACCCGGTGCGCACCGCGGTGCCCGGCCGTCCCGCCACCGGCTACAACCGCGGTGAGCTGACCGTCCACCACGACCCGGCCACCCTGAGCACCGTCACCGAGTCCCTGCGCAAGGTCGGCAGGCAGGTCACGTTCGTGCCCACCATGGGGGCGCTCCACGAGGGTCACCTCGCGTTGGTCGAGGCCGCCCGCCGGACCCCCGGCTCGGTCGTGGTCGTATCGATCTTCGTCAACCCGCTGCAGTTCGGTCCCGGCGAGGACCTCGACGCCTACCCGCGGACGCTGGACGAGGACGTCGCCCGCCTCGCCGATGCCGGCGTCGAGCTGGTCTTCGCGCCCAGCGCCGCCGCCATGTACCCCGAGGGTCCGCGGACGACACTGCAGCCGGGACCGACGGGTGAGATCCTCGACGGCGCGGCCCGCCCCGGCCACTTCGCCGGGATGCTCACCGTGGTGAACAAGCTGTTCAACATCGTCCGACCGCACCAGGCGTTCTTCGGCGAGAAGGACTACCAGCAGCTCGTGCTCATCCGCCAGATGGTCGCGGACCTCGACATGGACGTCCGCATCGTCGGAGTACCCACCGTCCGCGAGTCCGACGGTCTGGCCATGAGCTCCCGCAACCGTTACCTCTCCGACGACGAACGGGAACTCGCCACCGTTCTCAACGCCGCCCTGGTCGCTGGGACGTTCGCGGCGAAGGGCGGACGGCAGGCCGTCGTCGACGCCGCCCGCGCGGTCCTGGGCGAACGCCCCCAGGTCTCCGTGGACTACCTCGAGCTGCGGGGAGCAGACCTCGGCGAACCGCCGGAGGAGGGCCCCGGCCGACTCCTCGTCGCGGCCCGTATCGGGACCACCAGACTCATCGACAACGTCGGCGTGGCCATCGGCACCGGCTTCCTCGCCGCCGCCGAGGCCACCGTCGCCGCCCAGCAGGCCGAGATGGCCGAAGACCTGAAGGAAGGCCTGTAGATGCAGCGCACCATGCTCCACTCCAAGATCCACCGCGCCACCGTCACCCAGGCCGACCTGCACTACGTCGGCTCCTGCACGATCGACGCCGACCTCATGGACGCCGCCGACCTGCTCGAGGGCCAGCAGATCGACATCGTCGACATCGACAACGGCAGCCGTCTGACCACCTACGCCATCACCGGTGAGCGCGGCTCGGGGGTCATCAGCATCAACGGCGCCGCCGCGCATCTCGTCCACCCCGGCGACCTGGTCATCATCATCGCCTACGCCCAGATGGACGACGCCGAGGCCCGCGCGTACAAGCCCCGCGTCGTGTTCGTCGACGGCGAGAACCGCATGCTCACCGAGGGCACCGACCCGGCGGACGTCCCCGAGGGTTCGGGCCTGAAGAACCCGCGCGTGCCCGAGCCGGCCGCCGTCTGACGCGGCCCGCACCGGACATGCTGCTCACCGTCGACGTCGGTAACACGCACATCCGACTCGGCGTCTTCCACCCCGGCGGCGGCCCGCTCGAGCGCACCTGGAGCATGCGCACCTCCCCGGCGGTGACGTCCGACGAGCTCGCCCTGACGATCCGCGGACTACTGGGGGAATGCGCTCAGCAGCTCACCGGCATCGCCGCGATGTCCGTGGTCCCGTCGGTCACGGGCGAACTCCGGAGGATGGCCGCCGACTACTGGCCGCAGCTGCCGGCCGTCGTCGTCGCGCCCGGGGTGAAGACCGGGGTACCGCTCAAGGTCGACAACCCGCGGGAGGTGGGCTCTGACCGCGTGGTCAACGCGCTGGCCGCCCACTACCTGTTCGACGGGCCCGTCGTCGTCGTCGACGTCGACACGGCGACCACCGTGGACGCGGTCTCCGCGCGCGGCGAGCTGCTCGGCGGGGCGATCGCGCCGGGTATCGACATCTCCGTCGACGCCCTCGCCGACCGCACGGCCCTCCTGCGCAAGATCGAGGTCGTGCGGCCACGTGGAGCGCTGGGCAAGAACACCGTCGCCGCTCTACAGGCGGGGATCGTGATCGGGTTCGCCGGCCAGATCGACGCCCTCGTCGACCGCCTGCGCACCGACGTCGACGAGCTGGCCGACGCGTCGGTCGTGCTCACCGGGCTGCGCGCGGACGTCGTCGCGGAGGAGTCGCGGACCATCACCGACGTCGAACCCGAGCTGGCGCTCGAAGGACTGCGGCTGGTGTTCGACCGCAACTGCTGACCGCCCGGTCGCCCAAACCCGGCCGCGGCCCCGTCAGGCCGCGGAGCGGTAGCTGGTCATGGACACCGACCCCCAGGCGTAGCCCTTGCTGAAGGCGTCGAGCGTCTCGCCGGTCTCGGCTGCCATCCCGGCCGTGTACAGCAGGGGCAGGAAATGGTCGGCGGTCGGCACGGACGCCTGCGCGTCCGGATGCTCGAGCAACGCGAGGGCGTCCTCGGGCCGGGAGGTCAGCAGGTCCTGAGCGTGATCGTCGAAGCGGTGCGCCCAGTCGGTGCCGGCGTTGCCGCGGGACGGGTCCACCGCGCCGAGGTTGTGCACGACGTTGCCACTGGCCAGGACCAGCACGCCGGAGTCGCGGAGCGCGGCCAGCTTCGTGCCCAGCTCGAAGTGGTAGCTCGCCGGCTTGGTGGCGTCCACCGACAACTGGGCGACCGGCACGTCGGCATCGGGGAAGACGTGCGCGAGCACCGACCACGTCCCGTGGTCGAGGCCCCACGAGTCCAGGTCGGCGCCCACCCAGGTCGGCTTGACGACCTCGGCCACCTCGGAAGCGAGCTCGGGCGCGCCGGCGGCGGGGTACTCGAATTCGTTGAGCTCGCGGGGGAAGCCGAAGAAGTCGTGGATGGTGCGCGGGGATCTCATCGCGGTGACGGCCGTGGCGTTGATGTACCAGTGCGCCGAGACGGCCAGCACCGCCCGGGGGCGCTCGGGGAGCGAGTCGCCGAGCGCGGCCCAGTGGCGGGTCCACTCGTTGACCTCGAGGGCGTTGAGGGGGACACCGTGGCCGATGAAGACGGCGGGCTGGCGGGCGGGTGAGGGGGTCATCGCTACTCCTTCGTTCTCTGTACATGATGCATCAACTATCAGGGCGGCGCCAGTGTCCCACCCCTTCCGCGTCTCCGCTCTTGCGGTAGATAGACCGGTCTGTCTACTATTGCCGTCATGAACGCGCGACGAATGCCCCCGGCCGGTCCGGCGCCATCCGTGCGGGTTCAGCACTGGTGTTCCCGGCCGGCAGCCCCTCAGCCAGTCCCACGCCGACACCCCTCCCGGGAGCACCAGATGACTTCACGCGTCCGTACCTTCACCAACACGACCGCCGCCCCCGGCGACACGGTCCTCACCGCCGCCGAGTACCCTGCCGCCGTGCGGGCGGGCGCGCTGGTCGTGGACATCCGCTCCCGCGCACAGCGCGAGCGTCAGGGCGTCCTCGCCGGCGCGATCGCCGTCGAGGCCCGGCCCGCCGTGGACCTGATCGACCCCCGCTCGGCCGCGCCCCTCGCGGCGGTCGGTGAGGGTCGCGAGGTGGTCCTCGTCAGCGACGACGGCCTGGACGCGGAACTGTTCGCCCTCGAGCTCCACTCGCGCGGCGTGCGCGGGGTCCGTGCGGTGGACGGCGGCCACGACGCGCTGCGCGCCGCCCGGGCGCTCGCCCTGCTCTCGGACGCCGAGCACCTGCTGCGCGAGCGCTCCGCCATCTCCGCGCACTGACCGGGGGCGCCCGGGGGCGCGCGCCGGTACGGTCGCAGCATGACGGACATCTCCGCCGACCTCCTCGCCGAGATCCTGGACGAGGTCCGCGACGACACCTCCGGGGAGCTGGTGCCGCACCTCGGCGACTACGAGCACCCCAGCCCGGACGCCCTCGCGCTGGCGGTCTGCGACATGGACGGCCAGATCATCTCGGCCGGTGACGACGATCTCCTGTTCGACCTGCAGTCCGCCTCCAAGCCGTTTGTCTACGCGCTCGCTCTGGACCAGAAGGGTGTCGACGAGGTCGCCGCCCGGATCGGCGTGGAACCGTCGGGCGAGGCGTTCAACGAGATCTCGCTGGAGGCGGGCACGGGCCGCGCGCCCAACGCCCTGGTCAACGCCGGCGCGCTGGCGGCGCACGCGTTGGTGGGGGACGAGGACGACGACGAGGAGTCCCGTTTCGAACAGATCAGGGGGTTGTTCTCCCGCCTGGTGGGCCGGGAGGTCGAGGTGGACGAGGAGATCATCGAGATCGAGTCCCGGAGCGCCAACCGGAATCAGGCGCTGGCGCATCTGCTGGCGGAGGCGGGCAGTCTGGCGCAGGACCCGCACGAGGTGGTCGCGGGTTACAGCCGTCAGTGCGCGATCCGGGTCGACACCCGCGAGCTGGCCCACATGGCCGCGGTGCTCGCGAACCGGGGACAGGCACTGGACGGTGACGAGCAGATCCTGGGGCACCGGGCGACGCGCTACGCCAACAGCGTGATGTTCACCTGCGGGATGTACGACGCGGCCGGCGACTGGGTCTACCAGGTGGGCCTTCCCGCCAAGAGCGGGGTGTCGGGCTGCCTGTTCGCCGTGGTGCCCGGTCGGCTCGGGGTGGCGGCCTTCTCGCCGCGGCTGGACGGGCACGGCAACAGTGTGCGTGCGGCGGCCGCGATCGAGGAGCTCTCAGACCGACTGCACCTGCACGTGTTGGACGAGGTGGGTGGCTACGGGTTCGATCCCGCCGCGTAGGGACGACTATCCTCGTCAGTCGTGACCGACTCGACTCCCGCCGCGCCCGGGGCCGCCACCGGTGAGCCCGCCGACGACACCCCTGAGCAGCTGCGTATCCGCCGCGACAAGCGGCAGCGCCTCCTCGACTCCGGGGAGCAGGCGTACCCCGTCGAGGTCCCCCGCACCCACGGGCTCGCCGAGATCGCCTCGGACCCGCGCTTCGCCGCGTTGGAGCCGGGGGAGGAGACCGATGTCGTGGTGTCGGTGGCCGGCCGGGTGCTGTTCATCCGCAACACCGGCAAGCTGTGCTTCGTCCGGCTCCAGGACGGGGTCGACCCGTCGGCGGACCTGTCCACCCCGGTACCGGAGGGCGAGTCGGGGCCGCTGACGCCGCAGCTGCAGGCCATGCTGTCGCTGGCCAACGTGGGCCAGGAGCGGCTCGACGCCTGGAAGCAGGACGTCGACCTCGGCGACCACGTCTCGGTGACGGGTCGCGTGGTGCGCTCCAAGCGCGGCGAGCTGTCGGTGATGGCCGACGAGTGGGTGCTGGCGGCCAAGGCCCTGCGCCCGCTGCCGGTCGCGCACAAGGAGCTGAGCGAGGACACCCGCGTCCGCCAGCGCTACACCGACCTCATCATGCGCGACACCGCGCGCCGCAACGCGCTGACGCGGATCAAGGTCGTGCGCGCGCTGCGTGACGCGCTGGAGAAGCGCGGCTTCCTCGAGGTGGAGACGCCGATGCTGCAGACGCTGCACGGCGGCGCCGCGGCCCGGCCGTTCGTCACCCACTCCAACGCGCTGGACCTGGACCTGTACCTGCGCATCGCGCCCGAGCTGTACCTCAAGCGCTGCGTGGTGGGCGGGATCGAGCGCGTCTTCGAGATCAACCGCAACTTCCGCAACGAGGGCGTGGACTCCTCCCACAGCCCGGAGTTCGCGATGCTGGAGACGTACCAGGCGTACGGCGACTACGACACCTCGGCCACGATGATCCGCGAGGTCATCCAGGAGGTCGCCACCGCGGTGTTCGGCTCGACCGCGGTCACGCTCGCCGACGGCACCGAGTACGAGCTGGGCGGTCAGTGGCGCGAGATGCGGATGTACCCGTCCCTCAACGAGGCGCTGGAGCGCAAGCATCCCGAGTTGGCCACGGCGGGCGCAGAGACGGTGACCGTCGACACCTCCGTCGCCGAGCTCACCGAGCTGGCAGGGAAGGTCGGCCTGGAGGTGCCGTCCGGCAAGGGGTGGCTGCACGGCAAGCTGGTCGAGGAGCTGTGGGAGCACCTGTGTGCCGACCAGCTCGAGGGGCCCGTCTTCGTCCGTGACTTCCCCGTCGAGACGTCCCCGCTGACGCGCGACCACCGCACCGACCGCGGCGTGACCGAGAAGTGGGACCTGTACGTGCGCGGCTTCGAGCTGGCCACCGGCTACTCCGAGCTGGTCGATCCGGTGATCCAGCGGCAGCGCTTCGAGGACCAGGCCCGCCTGGCCGCGGCCGGCGACGACGAGGCGATGGTGCTCGACGAGGACTTCCTCGCCGCGATGGAGCAGGGCATGCCGCCGACGACCGGACTCGGCATGGGGATCGACCGGCTGCTCATGGCCCTGACCGGGCTGGGGATCCGGGAGACGATCCTGTTCCCGATGGTCAAGCCGCTCCCGCGCGACTAGGCGGGGCCCCGGGCCCAGGCCTCCCCGACCATCTCGCGCAGCACCTGCTCGTCGACGCGGTCGAGCCTGGTGACGTAGAGGCAGCCCCTGCCGGTCTTGTGCGGACCGAGCCGGGCGAGGAGGTGGTCCTCGTCGGGCAGGCCGAGGAGCCCGTAGAGCGTCAGGCTCGAGGCCCGGGGGCTGAAGCCCACGACGAACGTGTCGCCCTCCCGGCCGCTGTCGTAGACGTAGTGATGGTGGCCGTAGCCGACGATCGACCCGGCCCACGTCACGGCCTCCGCGCCGGTGGCGTCGTCGAACAACTCGAGCAGCCGCAGGCCGTCCTCGGCCCGGCGGGCGGTGGGCAGCTCCGCGATCCAGTCGCGGGGGGAGGCCGCGCCGGGCAGGAACGCGGAGTTGTCGTTGCGGCCGGTGGGCGCGGGCCGGGCCACGGGGTCCGCGAACGCGTGCCCCGCGGCGGCCATCGCGTCCCGCAGGACGCCGAGCTGGGACGGCCCCACGCCGTGCAGGGCCAGGATCTCCTTCTCGGGTAGGCCGTCGAGCTGGCGCAGATCGGTGATCCCGGCGGCGGCGAGCGCCCGGGTGGCGGGGGCCGAGAGGCGCGGGAGGGGTGATGGGGAGCCGGTCATGTCGGTTCAGAACGCGACGACCTGGTCGCCGACCCGTAGGTGGTCGAAGAAGTGCGCGGCGGCGTGTCTGCCCAGGTGCACGCACCCGTGTGAGGGCTCGTCCAGGCGTCCCTGATGGAAGGCCATCCCACCCACGGTGAAGTAGGTCGAGTACGGCATGGGCGAGTCGAAGAGCCGACTGTGGTCGTGACGCACGTGCCGCAGCACGTGGTGTGTGCCGCGGGTGGTCTCGTACCCGGGCTTCCCGGTCGTGACGGGGACCGGACCGTACGTGACGCGGCCCGCGTCGACCATCCACGCCCGCTTGCCGTCCACGTCGACGCACGCCCGGGCGCTGGGCGGGCACTGCGGGGGCGCGGGGGCGTCGGTCGCCGCCGGTGGCCCGGGGCCGTCGCCCAGGAGGGTCTCGAGGGTGAGCCGGTGGGCGTCTGCGGCGTCGACGGGCCCGGCGGAGAGGACGTCGCGGGCGATGAGATCGACGTCCGTGAGGCCCGGGTCGCGGTCCTGGCCCGCCAGGACCTCCCTGGCGACGGACGTCACCAGTCGCGAGTCGACCGCCGCGGGCCGGGGCGGCGGGTCCGTCACCGTCACAGCGGCCGGGCGGGCGTCGACCAGTTGGGCGTCGGCCGGCGCGTCAGTGGCGGCGTCCGCGCCGGTCGCCGCGGGCGTGCCCGGTGACGAGCCGGTGGCGGCACCCGCCGCTGCGGCGCCGATCAACGACGCGGCGGCGAGGACCGCCAGTGGGGCGCGGCCGGTGCGGCGGCTGCTCATCCGTCCTCGTGCGCCCGGTGCGCCCCGTGCGCCCCGTGGGCTTCGACGTCGGGGAAGACGTACTCGGCCGCGCGGGCGGCCCACGCCGATCCGGCGGCCACCAGCACGAACCCGAGTGCGGCAACCCACGGTCCGAACGTGACGGAGGCGCCTGTCGGGAGACCGGACAGGGTCGGTTCGTCGCCGCCGGTCGACGACATGAGTGTCCACACGAAGGCGAGGTGGGCGGCCAGCACCACCAGTGAGACGACGACGCCCGCCGCGGCGAACGCCCCGAGCCGCGTCACGGCGGTGACGCCCACCAGGAACAGCAGCACGACGAGGCCGAGGAAGAGCACCGGGGCGACGCTGCGCACGTCGATGATCTCCGTGATGCCCAGTGCGGTGATCTGGTCACCGCCGTCCGTGCGCAACCACGGCAGGTAGAGGCTGACCAGCGCGAGGGCGAGGCCGGCGACGGCGATGAGGGCGCCGACGCGGTTCCTCACGTGCGGCACGACCTTCGTCCGGGACGGGGTCCGGGTCGGCAGTGGGGAGCGGTGTGGGGAGGGGGGCGTGTACGCGGTCACTGTGATCACCCTTCCGGCGTGGATCGCGTGTGTGGTGCCCATCACATCCTAGGCGGGAATCCGCAGGATAGCCACCGTCGTCGTCCCGGCTGTGCTAGCTGTACTGCCCACGCAGGTTGTGTACGCGGTCTGCGGGTGAGGTGCCTCGTAGTGCGGTGTGGCCGCGGTGGAAATTGTAGTGGTGTAGGAACGCCGGGAGGCGAGCCGCGCGGTCGGACTCGCTGACGTACGCGGCGGCGTAAGCCCATTCCTCGAGCATCGTGCGGTTGTAGCGCTCGACCTTGCCATTGGTCTGCGGCCGGTACGGGCGAGTGCGTTTGTGCCTGATCTCCGGCCCGAGGGCGTCGGCGAAGGCGTGGGAGCGGTAGCAGGAGCCGTTGTCGGTCAGGACCCGGCGCACGGTGATCCCGGCGTCGGCGAAGTAGGCGTGGGCTCGGTGCCAGAATCCGGCGGCGGTCTCTTTGCGCTCGTCTTCCAGCAACTCGGTGTAGGCCAGGCGTGAGTGGTCGTCGACGGCGTTGTGGATGTACCAGTACCCGGTCCCTGCTCGCCGGTTTCGACGCCCTTTGGCGCGGCCGTGGACCTTGTGCCCGCCGCCGTCAGGGATGCGGCCGAGCTTCTTGATATCCACATGCACCAGATCGCCTGGCGCTGCGTGCTCGAATCGGCGCACCTGCCGCTTGCCCGCACGCACCGGGGCGCCGGTGGCCGGATCGGTGAACGCCAGCCTGACGCAGCCGTAGCGGGACAGGATCTTGTGCACAGTCGAGGGCTGCATGCCCAGGTGGTAGGCGATCCGGGCCGGGCCCCACCGGCGGGAGACGCGCAGACCGAGCACGCGGCGTTCCCTTTGACGCGGCGTCCGGGTCGGACTGTGCTGCGGGCGACTGGAGCGGTCGATCATCCCGGCCTTGCCCAGCTGCCGGTACCGGCGGGCCCACTTGCGGGCGGTGGTGACCGAGACACCAAACCGCTCCGCCGCTCGCCGCGGCAGCCAGCCCTCCTCGACGACGCACCGAGCCAGACGCAGTCTTCCCGTCGGAGTCAGCGGGGCGTTAGCGTGGGACATGAAGACCTCCGTTGTGGATGTGTTTGCTTGGTCGCTTTCACACCTCACACGGAGGTCTTCCTCATGTCAGCCCGCCATGCCGACCGGAGACGCAACGTCCGTGGTCAGTACAGCTAGCGCGCGGTCAGCGTCGCCGGTTGGTGCGCCGCGTCGGCTCGGCCGCCATCGGGTCCTCCGGCCACGGGTGCCGCGGGTAGCGGCCGCGCATCTCGGCCCGGACCGCGGGGTAGGCCTCCCGCCAGAAGAACCCGAGGTCGCGCGTCACCGCGAGCGGACGTCCGGCGGGCGAGAGCAGGTGGACCGTCACCGGGACCCGACCGTCGCAGAGGCGCGGCGAGGTGGTCCAGCCGAAGCATTCCTGCAGCTTCACCGCGAGCACGGGCGGGTCGTCGGTCCCGACCGCGGGGTAGTCGACGCGGTACGACGACGAGGAGGGCACCTCCAGTCGGTCGGGCACCAGTTCGTCGAACCGGCCGGCCTCGGGCCACGGCAGCAGGCGCCGCAGGGCCGGGCCGAGGTCCCGTCCCGCCAACCGGGAGCCATGGGCGAGGGCGTCGATCTCCGGGGCGAGCCAGTCGTCCAGCCGCTCGGAGAGCCCGTCCGCGGACACGTCCGGCCACGGCGCTCCGAGCTCGCGGTGCACCAACCCGAGGCGGCACCACAGTCGGACGGCGTCGTCGTCGGGACCCAGTGCTGCGAACCCGCCGGCCTTGATCGCCGCAGACACCGCCTCCCGGGCGGCCGCGGGGGAGGGCCGCACCGGGGTGGAGGAGAGTTCGATCGCCCCGAGTCGGCGGATACGTCGACCCGTGATCGCACCACGGTCGAAGACGGCCGTCTCGTCGTCGTCGAGAAGGTGTGAGGCCGCACGCTCCGCGCCCTCCCGGTCCAGCGGGGCGGCGGAGCGGATCACCGCGCCGGCCTCACCGGCCGCGCGCCCGGCCGCACGTCCCACCTCGGCGACGGCGAGCCAGTCGTGGCCGGCCAGCGCCGAGCCCGGCGCCAGCACCGCGCCGGTCCCCGAGGCGAACGTGTACTGGTCGCCACGGCGACGCGCGACGCGGTCCGGGTGGGCGAGCGCCACGATCGTGCCGACGGCGTCGTCCGGCGTCATCCCGGCCGGGGCCGCGCCGCCGGCTCGCCCGCGGGCCATCCGCTCCAGCCGCCGGGCCTCGCGCTCCCACGTCGCCGCGTCCGGCGCCCGCCCCGCGCGCAGCGCACGCAGGTCCGCCGTCAGGTCGCCGCCGGGGGAGCGGCGACCCGACGCGAGCAGCGCGACCACCTCGGCGGCCACCTCCGCGCCGACGAGTCCCGCGCCGTCCAGCAGCGCGCGGGCGTGCCGGGGATCGGCGGGCACCCGCGCGAGGGCGCGCCCGTGGTCCGTGGCGCGTCCGTCGGCGTCGAGCGCCCCGAGCCCGCACAACACCTTCTCCGCGCGGGCGATCTCCCCGGCCGGCGGCGGATCGGGCAGCGCCAGACCCTCGCCGCGGGGCGCGCCCCAGCAGGCCACGTGCAGCGCGAAGGTCGTCAGGTCCGACGTCGCGATCGCCGCCGTGCGGTGGGCGGTCAGTCCCGCGTACTCCTGTTCGGTGAGGCAGCGCACCGCCAGCCCGGGGCCGAGGCGGGCGGCGCGGCCCGCGCGCTGCACGCACGAGTCGCGCGACGCCGACACCGTCACCAGCCCCGTCATGTCCCGTGCGATGTCTCGCCGCGGCTCGCGGCTCAGGCACGCGTCCACGACCAGCCGCACGCCCGGCACGGTGAGGGAGGACTCCGCCAGATCGGTCGACACCACGATCCGCGGGCGCGTCCGGCCGCCCGACCCGCTCCCGCGGCCGGACACCGCCCGATCCTGGGCGGCCGGCTCCAGGCCACCGTGCAGGGGCAGTACCTCGGCCGCGTCGCCGAGCCGCGCGCCCAGCGCACGCACGACCCGCTCGATCTCGCGGACGCCCGGCAGGAACACCAGGGCGTCGACCCCGGAGGACCGCACCTCGTCCGCCGTCACCGCCGCCACGTGCTCGAGGAACCCGTCGGTGACCCCGCGTGCGTCGAGGCGGGGGACCGGCGGCGGCGCGTAGCGGATCTCCAGGGGGTGCGAGACGGCCGGGACGTCGACGACCGGCGCGCCGCCGAGCAGCCGCGCGAACCGGTCGGCCTCGACCGTCGCGGACATCGCCACCACCGGCAGGTCGTCGCGGAGCTCGCGCACCTCGCACAGCAACGCGAACGCCAGGTCGGACTCCACGTCGCGCTCGTGGACCTCGTCGAGCACCACCGCCCCCACGCCCGGAAGATCGGGGTCGGCGATCAGCCTCCGCACGAGTACGCCCGGCGTCACGAACTCCACGCGCGTGTCCCGGCCGACCCGCGAGTCCCCGCGCACCGAATAGCCGACCAGCTCCCCGACGCCGGTGCTCGTGAGGGTGGCCAGTCGCCGCGCGGCCGAGCGGGCGGCCACGCGTCGGGGCTGGGTGACGACCACGCGCCCGGACACCCCGTCGGCCCCGGCCACCGCGGGTGGCACGAGCGTGGTCTTGCCGGTGCCGGGCGGCGCCTGGACCACGGCGGCCCCGGACGCGGCCAGAGCCTCGGCCAGGGCGGGCAGGGCCTGCTCGAACGGCAGCCCGCGGCCGATCCGCTCGAGGTCGAAGGCGCTCACCCCGACTCGGGGCGCTCGTCGACCGCCCGCGGGCCGCGGTCCTGCGCGTCCGGGTGGATGCTCCGCGTCTCCGAGCGGACGTAGTTCCGCGGCAAGAGGTCCCGGACGTGGATCTTCGGCAGCGTCTTGGTCACCGCGAGCGTGACGTACATGACCGTGTTGATCGCGACGAACGCCGCGAGGACGGCGAACCAGTCCGAGGAGAGCACGGACTCGGGCAGGAGGATCCCCGCGAGGACGATCTCGTGCGGTGCGGCACCGCCGCCGCCCGGCGTCATGCGCCCACCACCCGTGTCGCGCCGTCGGCGTCCCGCACGACGTGCCCCCAGCTGGCCTGCCGCGCCAGGAGGATGTCGACCACGCCCTTGCGGAACACCACGTTGAGGAACGTGGCGTAGATGAGCTCCGGGACGAGCGTGATGGCGACGAGCTTGGCGCGCAGGTCCGCGCGCCACACGCCGACCAGCCGCTCGAGCATGAACAGCAGGCCCAGCGCGCCCCAGAACGGGTACCAGACCCACTGGTCCAGGGCGAGGGCGGTGATGAGGATGAGCAGCAGGTAGCTCGACAGCGCGATCGCGCCGTAGCCGATGCCGAGCTGTTGGAACCAGTAGCGGGTCGCCTGGGGGGAGATCCCGTACGCGGCGAGGTTCTCCAGCGCGCCCCGCTGCCACCGCAGTCGCTGGTGCCACAGTGCCTTCCACGTGGGCATGACCTCGGTGACCACGGTGCACTCCTGCGGGGAGACCATGAGCCCGCCCAGGGACTTCAGGGCGAGCGTGAGCTCGTTGTCCTCGGTCAGTGCGGCCGTGTCGTAGACGTCCCCGGCGCGGCCCGGGATCCTCGTCCCGCGTGACGCGGCCACGGTGCGCAGCGCGCGCGACCGGAACACGGACGCGGTGCCGGTGAGGGCGAACACCCGGCCCCGCCGGCGACGGGTGTCGCGGCTGTAGCGGGTGTACTCGTTGCGCTGGAACTGGCCCAGCAGGCCCGCGCCGTCCACCCCGTAGAACAGGCCGCCGACCGCCATGAGCGCGCGGTCGTCGGTGAAGCGGCGCCGAGCCGCGGTGAGGTATCCCTGGTCCAGGACGGTGTCGGCGTCCATCACCATGACGCAGTCGTTCTCGCCGAGTTCCGGCAGGAGCTCCGCCAGGGCCTGGTTGAGGGCGCCGCCCTTCTTGTGGACGTTGTCCTTCGTCTCGAAGACCTCGACCCCGGCGGCGCGGGCGAGCTCGGGCGTCGCGTCCGTGCAGTTGTCCGCCACCACGATGATGCGCTCGGGCGGGTCGGACTGGGTCTGCAGGGAGGTGAGCGTCGCGGCGATCCGGTCCTCCTCGTTGTGCGCCGGGATGAGGACCGTGATGGTCACCGGCCCGTGGAAGGATGGTCACCGGCCCGTGGAAGACCCCTCGGGTCTCGGCCATGACCGTCGTCTCCACGCCGGTGGCGATCGCGACGAAGGCGAGGGCGACGGCGAACGCGGCCACGATCACGGCGGCCGGCGGCGCGTAGGTGTCGTAGAGGACGCGCCACGTACCGAAGAGCAGACCCTCCCGGGCGTCGAGCGCCCGTTTATCCGAGAGCGCCAGGGCCAGCCAGAGCATGAGCCCGGCCATCGCCGCCAGACCGACCGCGACCACCCCGACCGTGCGCCCCATGCTGAACCCGCGTCCGCGCTCCACGTCCCCGCCGTCTCTGTTCTCCACTGTCGCCCATGCTAAACGGGGTCTGTTCCGGGCGTTCGCTGACGGCGTACACGAATCTGCAATGGTTCCCCGACCTGCCGCGTTGAATCCTGGTGACAGACCCCGTGCTGCTCCTGCGGTACAGAGCGTCAGAACCGGCCACTACAGTGGTGAAAAACCGAGGAATGTGAGGTAGCACGATGTTCGAACGGTTTACCGACCGCGCACGTCGCGTCGTCGTCCTGGCCCAGGAAGAGGCCAGGATGCTCAACCACAACTACATCGGCACCGAGCACATCCTGCTGGGTCTCATCCACGAGGGTGAGGGAGTGGCCGCCAAGGCGCTCGAGTCCCTGGGGATATCGCTTGAAGCGGTGCGTAGTCAGGTCGAGGAGATCATCGGCCAGGGCCAGCAGGCGCCCAGCGGGCACATCCCGTTCACGCCGCGCGCCAAGAAGGTGCTCGAGCTGAGCCTGCGGGAGGCGCTCCAGCTCGGCCACAACTACATCGGCACCGAGCACATCCTGCTCGGCCTGATCCGCGAGGGCGAGGGCGTGGCCGCCCAGGTGCTGGTCAAGCTCGGCGCCGACCTCACGCGGGTCCGCCAGCAGGTCATCCAGCTGCTCTCCGGTTACCAGGGCAAGGAGGCCGAGGCCTCCGGTACGCCCGCTGGCACCGGCGGCCGCGAGTCCGGCACCCCGTCCTCGTCGACGGTCCTGGACCAGTTCGGCCGCAACCTCACCCAGGCCGCCATGGAGGGCAAGCTCGACCCGGTCGTCGGTCGCGCCAAGGAGGTGGAGCGCATCATGCAGGTGCTCTCCCGGCGCACCAAGAACAACCCGGTGCTCATCGGTGAGCCCGGCGTCGGTAAGACCGCGGTCGTCGAGGGACTCGCGCAGGCCATCGTCAACAACGAGGTCCCCGAGACGCTCAAGGACAAGCAGCTGTACTCGCTGGACCTCGGCTCGCTCGTGGCCGGCTCCCGCTACCGCGGCGATTTCGAGGAGCGCCTGAAGAAGGTGCTCAAGGAGATCAACCAGCGCGGCGACATCATCCTGTTCATCGACGAGATCCACACGCTCGTCGGCGCGGGTGCTGCGGAGGGCGCGATCGACGCCGCGTCGATCCTCAAGCCCAAGCTGGCCCGCGGTGAGCTGCAGACCATCGGTGCCACCACGCTCGAGGAGTACCGCAAGCACATCGAGAAGGACGCGGCCCTGGAGCGGCGCTTCCAGCCGGTGCAGGTTCCCGAGCCGGGCGTGGAGCTGTCCATCGAGATCCTCAAGGGCCTGAGGGACCGCTACGAGGCGCATCACCGCGTCACGATCACCGACGCCGCGCTGGCCGCCGCCGCCCAGCTCGCGGACCGGTACATCAACGACCGCTTCCTGCCGGACAAGGCCATCGACCTCATCGACGAGGCCGGCGCCCGCATGCGCATCAAGCGGATGACGGCTCCGCCGGACCTGCGCGAGTTCGACGAGAAGATCGCCGAGACCCGCCGCGAGAAGGAGTCCGCGATCGACGCGCAGGACTTCGAGAAGGCCGCCGGCCTGCGCGACACGGAGAAGAAGCTCATCGCCGAGCGCGCCGAGCGCGAGAAGCAGTGGCGCGCCGGAGACATGGACGTGGCCGCCGTGGTCGACGAGGAGCAGATCGCCGAGGTCCTGGGCAACTGGACCGGCATCCCCGTCTTCAAGCTCACCGAAGAGGAGACCACCCGTCTGCTCCGCATGGAGGACGAGCTGCACAAGCGGATCATCGGCCAGGAGGACGCCATCAAGGCCGTCTCCCGGGCGATCCGCCGGACGCGTGCCGGGCTCAAGGATCCCAAGCGTCCCTCGGGCTCGTTCATCTTCGCCGGCCCGTCCGGTGTCGGTAAGACGGAGCTGTCCAAGGCACTCGCGAACTTCCTGTTCGGTGAGGACGACGCGCTCATCCAGATCGACATGGGTGAGTTCCACGACCGCTTCACCGCCTCGCGGCTCTTCGGCGCGCCTCCCGGGTACGTCGGTTACGAGGAGGGTGGCCAGCTCACGGAGAAGGTGCGGCGCAAGCCGTTCTCGGTGGTCCTGTTCGACGAGATCGAGAAGGCGCACTCCGAGATCTACAACACCCTTCTCCAGGTGCTGGAGGACGGCCGTCTCACCGACGGTCAGGGACGAATGGTGGACTTCAAGAACACCGTGCTGATCTTCACCTCGAACCTCGGGACCAAGGACATCTCCAAGGCCGTCGGGATGGGCTTCCAGTCCTCCGACAACACCGAGGACGCCTACGAGCGGATGAAGCAGAAGGTCAACGACGAGCTGAAGAAGCACTTCCGCCCGGAGTTCCTCAACCGCATCGACGAGATCGTGGTGTTCCACCAGCTCACGCAGGAGCAGATCGTCCAGATGGTCGACCTCATGATCGGCCGTGTCCGGGACGCCCTGAAGGCCAAGGACATGGACATCGAGGTCTCCGATCGGGCCAAGAGCCTGCTCGCCAAGCGCGGGTTCGACCCGGTCCTGGGCGCGCGGCCTCTGCGTCGCACGATCCAGCGCGAGATTGAAGACACCCTCTCGGAGAAGATCCTCTTCGGCGAGGTCGCGGCCGGCGAGCTGGTGAAAATCGACGTCGAGGGCTGGGACGGCGAGTCCGAGCGCACCGAGGACGCCAAGTTCACCTTCTCCGGTGCTCCCCGCCCGGACGCCCCGCGGGACCGCCACGGCGAGGAGATCTCCGCGAGCGTGGCGCCCACCGGCGAGGCCGGCCCGGGCGACTCGCTCCCGCCGAGCACGGGTGGTTTCGGTGGCGGCTCCACCGGCGGCCCCTCGGGTAGCGGTGGTGGCGCGGCTCCGGCCACCACCTGATCGCCTCCGGCGCCTGATGTAGAGAAGGCCCCCGCCACACGGCGGGGGCCTTCCTGCGTCTGCGGGTGGTCGTTCGCCCGGCGTAGGGCACCCCGCGCCGCGTGGCGTCCCCTACGCTGGGCGCCTGAGTCGGACGACAGGGGTGCGCGACGGATGGAGTACAGGGGCGAGCAGGTGCCGCCGGGTCACGGACACGAGCAGGCGCCTGCGGGCCACGGCCACGGCCACGGCCCGGAGCCGTGGCGACCGCCGCACCCGGAACCGTGGCGGCCGCCGCACCCCGGGGAGTGGCGGCCGCCGCGCGAGCAGGGCGACCGGCACCGGGGCGGCGGGACCGCATGGCTGGTCGGTGGCGTCGCGGTACTCGGCGTCCTCGCCGTGGCGGCGACCGCGGCGTTCGTCGCGCTCCCCGCGGACGGCGACAGGTGGACCGTCATGACGGACGGGTCGTCACCGGGGGTGGCCTCGGCGGGCGAGGAGCCGTCAGCGCGCGTCGCACCGCCCGAACCGTCCGCGCCGTCTCAGGTGGTCGACCCGCCCACGCGCGGCCGACCCGACTCGTTCCCGCGGGTCCGCCCAGCGGCCGATCTGCCGCCCGAGGACGCGCGCAGGCTCGGGACCGAGGTCGAGGTCAGCACCTCGGTGCTGCGTTACCGGGTCATGGACTTCTTCGACGAGCCCATCTACAACTGCATCTTCTCGGTCGACCTCGAGAACCTCTCCGACCGGCCGCTCGCGGTGAGCGTGGGGTTCCGCACCACCGGGGCCCCGCAGGTGGAGTGGGCGGACAGCGAGCCGACGACGATCGGGCCGCGGAACCGCTCGGAACTGGTCGTGGGCTGGGACGGCCTGTCGCCGGAGGAGGTGCCGCTCGCGGAGTCCGAGTGCGCGGGGCCGGTGGAGTTGACCCGTCTGGCCGTCATCCCGGGCTGATCGGATCGCCGCCGCGCGCGGTCAGGCGGTGACGCGGTTCCAGAGGGTGGCTATCGCCGCCCAGCCGACCATGCCGACGGTGGAGTACAGGAGGGCCCACAGCACGCATCCGACGGTGACGGCGGGCAGGTACCTGCGTAGTGGCATCACGGTGAAACCGGCGCTGAAGTTGATGGCGGTCTGCACACCCACCGTGAGGAAGGACAGTGGCACCGCGATCACCCCGTAGCGGGCGGACAGCCGCTGGGCGCGCTGCATGGTCGGCCCCTCGAGGCGGTGGGCGAACCGCTCACTGAGCCGTCCACCGCGCAGCGCGCCCCGGCCCAGCCAGTAGGTGGCGTTGGCGCGCAGCAAGACGATCACGAACAGCGTGCTGAACGCGATGGCGAAGGGCTGCTCGGCGATCCGGTCCATTCGGGGGTGTGCGGCGCGCGGTGCGGGAGGCCGGGCGGGGATCAGGCGGAGGTGGAGGGCTTGACGTCCATCACGACGTCGAACTCCAGCAGGTTGGCGCCCTCGGCGACGGGCTTGCCGTGCTGGCCGGCGTGGGCCGCGCGGGCGTCCCCGTCGCGCCAGGCGGCGAACGACTCGTCGTCCTCCCACATGGTCACCACGAAGTAGCGGGTCTCCCCGCCGGTGGGGCGCAGCAGCTGGAAGCCGAGGAAGCCGGGGGAGTTCTCCACCGTGTGGGCGCGCTCGGAGAAGCGGCGCTCGAGCTCGGCACCGGCCTGCGGCGGGACGTTGAGGGCGTTGATCTTCACGACGGCCATGCAGGTGAGCCTACCCTCAGTCGACTACGCGGGCAGTGAGTACAGGTCCCCGGTCCGCACCATGAGTCCGTCGGCCACCAGGGAGTCCAGCGCACGGTCGCGTTGGACGGCGTCGGGCCACACCGCGTCCAGCGCCGCGCGGGGTGCGGAGCCGTCGCCGTCGCGCAGCACGTCGAGCAGGAGGCCGCGCACCTGGCGGTCGGTGCCGGCGAAGGTCTGGACCTTGCGGCGCGGGCCGTCCCAGTCGGGGCGCCCGGCGGCGAGCCAGGCGCAGGACGAGGCCAGGGGGCAGTCGTCGCAGCGCGGCGTGCGGGCGGTGCACACGAGCGCGCCCAGTTCCATCATCGCGACCGAGAACGCCACCGCCTCCTCGCGATCGTCGGGGAGCAGCGCCTCCACGGCGGCGAGGTCGCGCCGGATCGACGGCGGACCCGCCTCGGCGACCCCGTTGACCGCGCGGGCGACGACGCGCCGCACGTTGGTGTCCACCACGGGGACGGCTTGGCCGTGCGCGAAGCAGGCGACGGCGCGTGCCGTGTAGTCGCCGACGCCCGGCAGGGAGAGCAGGTCTTCCACGTCGGTGGGAACCTCACCACCGAATGTGTCGACGACGACGCCAGCGCACTCCCGCAGTCGCAACGCACGGCGCGGGTAGCCGAGTTTGCCCCACATGCGGATCACCTCGGCGGGGGAGGCGGCGGCGAGTTCGGCCGGGCCCGGCCACCGCGCCAGCCACTCGCGCCAGACCGGCTCGACCCGGGTGACCGGCGTCTGCTGGCTCATCACCTCACACAGCAGGATCTCCCAGGCGCTCACGCCGTCCTCACGCCACGGCAGGGGACGGCCGGCACCGGAGAACCAGGAGAGCAGGGAGTGGGTGTCGATGCCGTGGGCCCCGGGGGAGGTCACCGATGATCCCTCCGGAAGGTACGTGCACAATGTGAGACATGCCTCATACCAACCCGATCAGTGCCTGGGCCTCGCTGCGCGACGGCAACCACCGGTTCGTCGAGGGCCAGATGCGTCATCCGAGTCAGAATACCGAGCGGCGCGAGAAGCTCGTCGCCGCGCAGCACCCCAAGGCTGTGCTGTTCGGGTGCTCCGACTCGCGGGTGGCGGCCGAGATCATCTTCGACCAGGGTCTCGGTGACCTGTTCGTCATCCGCACCGCGGGTCACATCATCGACACCGCAGTGCTCGGGTCCATCGAGTACGCCGTGCACGTGCTCGACACCCCTCTGATCGTCGTGCTGGGCCACGACAGCTGTGGCGCGGTGAAGGCCACCACGGACGCGTTGGCGACCGGGGAGATCCCGCCCGGTTTCCTGCGTGACGTGGTCGAGAAGGTGTCGCCGTCGATCCTCAACGGCCGTCGCGAGGGACTGAGCACGACCGACGACTTCGAGGCGCGCCACGTGCTGGAGACGGGCGAACTGCTCAAGCAGCGGTCCAAGATCATCAGCGACAGGATCGACGAGGGCCGTCTGGCGATCGTCGGGGTCACCTACAAGCTCTCCGACGGTCACGCGTACCTCCGCAGCGCCATCGGGGACGTCCAGGACGTCCCGCACGGCCCGGGCGAGGAGATGGTCGCGGTCTAGCGGCCACCCACCGGCGGCGCCGTCTGGGGGACACGCCGCGCCCCAGGTCCGACGGGGCGCGGGCTCGGCTCTAGAGTTGGGCCCGTGCACGAACCCCAGGGTCCCCTTCCGCGTGAAGTCTATGTGCGTCGCCGCGTCGCCGCGGTGGTCGTCGCGGTCGTGGCCGTCCTGGTCGTGGTGCTCGCGCTCTTCCTCGCCTCGCGGGACACCGGGACGGACACCCAGGAGACCGCCACCGGCGGCGACGCGGGCTCCACTGAGCCGGTGGCCACCTCGGAGACGTCGACCACCGAGACCTCGTCGCGCGACGACGACGGTGGTGCCTCGCGGGGCCGGTGCGCGGACGAGGACCTGCGCTTGGACGTCTGGCCCGCCGAGCCGAACGTGGCGGTGGGGCAGGACGTGCGCTTCTTCGTGAACATCGTCAACGTCTCGGACACGACCTGTGACCGCGACCTGGCGGAGGCGCCGTTGTCGTTCGAGGTGTACCGCCTGGACGACAATTCCAAGGTGTGGTCGAGCATCGACTGCACGACCCCGCGCGACGAGGACGAGGTCGAGTTGCGTCCCGACGAGCCCGAGCCGCGGCAGATCGACTGGACCGGCCGCCGCTCGGCGGAGGGCGCCTGCTCGGAGGCGGACCGCACGCCCGTGGAGGTGGGCGCGTACCAGGTGTACGCGCTGGTCGGGAACGTCTTCAGCCCGGCGGCCACGTTCAACGTCGTCGAGGCCCCCGAGTCCTGAGCCGCGGTCGGGTCAGACGACGCCCAGGCCCGTGAGGCGCTGGCGGACGTGCCGCGCCCAGAGCGCGCCGACGCCCTCGACGTCCGCGAAGTCCGACTGCTCGGCCGAGAGCAGCGCGGGGACCGAACCGAAGCGTTCGACGAGGGCCATGATCTGCACCGGCCGGAGGCGCGGGATGTGCGCGAGCATCCGGTACCCCCGGGCCGTGACGTGCTCGTCGAGGTCCTCGGGCTCGGCCGGCAACCCCAGGCACCGGGCCACGGGAGCGGGCAGGAGGAGGTCGGCGTCGGAGAGTGCGGCCAACCGCTCCAGCCCGGCGTCGATCTGCTCGGCGGTCGGGACCGGGCGCGCGTCACCGTCGACGGGCTCGACCCGCAGGTGGTCGGCGACGAGGCCCCGCAGTTCGTCCGGGGTGTCGGAGAGCAGCTCCTCCAACTGGAGAGTGGTCTGCCGACCGTACTCGCCCATCTCCACCGTGAGCTCGGCGAGCTCGGCGCCCAGACGCTCGAGACGGAGCAGTCTCTGGGCCATGGCCACCACGTCGCGGACGGAGGCGTAGTCGCCCATCTCCGCCCGGTCGAGTCGGGCGCGGGCGCGGGCGGCGTGGGCGCCGTGACGCTCCATGGTCGCGACGGTCTGGTCGGCGCGCGCGAGCAGCACGACCGGGTCCGCGAGCACGCGGGCCAGACCGCCGGCGTAGACGGTGACCGTCGTCATCGACGCCGAGACGGCGACGGTGGGCACACCGGTGTGCGCGGCCGTCCGCTCGGCGGCGCGGTGTCGGGTGCCCGTCTCGACCGCGGGTAGCGAGGGGTCCGGCACGAGATGGACGTTGGCGCGGGTGATGCGGGACCCGTCGGTGGACAGCACGACAGCGCCGTCCATCTTGCTCAGTTCCCGCAGGCGGGCCGGCGTGAACTCGACGTCGAGGTCCACGCCGCCGTCGCAGACGGCCTGGACGACCGGGTCGTCGCCGAGCACCACCAGGCCGCCGGTACCGCTGCGGCGGATCCGGTCGAGTGCGTCACGCAGCGCCGTGCCCGGGGCGAGACGGCGCAGCACGGCGCGCATCTCGGGGTCGACCGACGAACCGTCAGCCGAGCGGGCGGAGAGGGCGGACGTGTCAGTGCCCCTCGGACTCGCCGACGAACTCCGTCGGACGGGTGTACTCGCCGGCCTCGAGGATCTCACCGACGACGGCGGCCTCGGTCTCGATGCGGTCGCCGTTCGAGAAGGAGACGGTGGCGGGCACCGAGGTGCCGATGCTCAGGTCGTCCGCCGACGGCAGGGTCGCGGTGGTCTGCTCGACGCACACGCCCTCCACCGGCACGGGCTCGGCGTCCTCGCGGGCGTCGACGACGATCGAGCAGCCACGCTCGAGCGGCTGCGTCTCGCCGAGCTGGACGGGGGTTCCGTCGATCTCGACGCTCTCCAGGGAGACCGACTCCCCGAGGCCGTAGCCGCTGAACGAGGCGACGAAGCCGACGCGGGCCTCCGCGCCGTTCTCCGGGACGACCACCTGCAGGTCATTGACCGCCAGATCGCCCGCCTCACCGCGTCCGCCGTCGACCGCGGCGACCTGGTTGGCCGTCTGCGAGACCTGGCCGGCGCTGCAGGCCGACGCCCCGAGGGCGGCGCCCACGGCCAGGACTACGAGCGCGGTGCGGCGCAGGCCGGTGTTCGGTGAAGTCACGTCAGGCTCCTCGGGGATGGTCGTCTCTCAGGCCGGTCTCATCGTAGTCCACGGCCGGTCCGGACCTGCGGCAGAGTGGCCCGGTCCCGCCCCCGCGAACTCGCCGTCCCGCCCGGCACGTTGCTGACCTGCGCAAACGGAAAACGCCTGGACTGAGGGCGTGCTAAGATAGGTCAGTCGAAAGGGGAAAGCCACTCATGGAGTTCAAGGTCGGCGACATCGTCGTCTACCCGCATCACGGCGCCGCCACCATTCAGGCGATCGAGATGCGGACGGTCAGGGGCACTGAGAAGGAATACCTCGTCCTCAAGGTCTCACAGGGCGACCTCACGGTGAAGGTACCGGCCGAGAACGCCGAGTACGTGGGCGTGCGCGACGTCGTGGACCAGGCGGGGCTCGACAAGGTCTTCGAGGTCCTGCGCACCGAGCACGCGGAGGAGCCCACAAACTGGTCCCGCCGCTACAAGGCCAACGGCGAGAAGCTCGCCTCCGGCGATGTCAACAAGGTGGCCGAGGTCGTCCGCGACCTCTGGCGCCGCGACCTCGACCGCGGCCTGTCCGCCGGCGAGAAGCGGATGCTCGCCAAGGCACGCCAGGTGCTCGTGGGCGAGCTGGCGCTCGCCGAGCGCTCCGACGAGGAGCGTGCGGACGCCCTCCTCGACGAGGTGCTGGGCTCCGCCGCCCCGGCGTGACATCCGACGCGCACCAGACGGCATGACGTGTCAGCGCACGCCCGGGGACCCGCCCGGACACGGCATAGACGGCCACTCCGCCCGCACGGGCAGGGTGGCCGCCGTCGTCCCCGCGGCCGGATCCGGCGTCCGGCTCGGGGCGGGACTGCCCAAGGCGTTCGTCGAGCTCCACGGCCGCACCATGCTCGAGCGGGCCGTCGCCGGCCTGCTGGCCTCCGGTGCCGTCGACGACGTCGTCGCCGTGGTCCCCGCCGACCGCGTCGCCCAGGCGGAGTCGGAGCTGGCCCACCTCCGGGACGACGACCACCTCGTCGTCGTCACCACCGGGGGCGCGGAGCGCACCGACTCGGTGCGCAACGGTCTCGCGGCGCTGACCTCCCACCGACACCACCCCCGCGCAGCGGTCTACGACGTCCTGCTCGTGCACGACGCGGCCCGCTGCCTCACACCCCCCGACGCGATCCGGCGGGTCGTGACGGCCGTACGCGCCGGTGCGGTCGCGGTGGTCCCCGTCCTCCCGGTCGTCGACACCGTCAAGCAGGTCGACGCCGACGGCTACGTCGTGGGCACCCCGGACCGCACCTCGCTCCGCGCCGTCCAGACCCCGCAGGGCTTCGCGCCACACGTCCTGCTCGCCGCGTACGACGCGGCCGGGGACGTGGCCACCGACGACGCAGGCCTCGTGGAGCGGTCCGGCGGCCGCGTCGCCACGGTCCCCGGCGACCCGCTCGCGTTCAAGATCACCACCGCCGACGACCACGCCCGCGCCCTCGCCGAGCTCGACCCCGGCGCGCTCGTCACCGCGGGCCGCCCCCAGGAGGAGAAGTGACCGGACCCGTCATCCCCCGAGTCGGGATCGGCACCGACGCCCACCGCGTCGAAGCGGGCAAGCCGTGCATGATGGCGTGTCTGCACTTCCCTGACGATCACGGCTGCGAGGGCCACTCTGACGGCGACGTCGTGGCCCATTCCCTGGTCGACGCCCTGCTGTCCGCCGCCGGGCTCGGCGACCTGGGCTCCCTCGTCGGCACCGGTCGGCCCGAATACGACGACGTCTCCGGCGAACGACTGCTGCGCGAGGCGTGCGACGAGCTGTCGCGGCACGGATGGACGATCGGCAACGCCGCGGTGCAGATGGTGGGCAACCGGCCGAAGATGGGCCCCCGGCGCGTCGAGGCCGAACAGCGGCTCGGTGAGATCATCGGCGCGCCCGTCTCCGTCTCGGCCACCACCACCGACGGCATGGGCTTCACCGGCCGCGGCGAGGGCGTCTCCGCTGTCGCCACCGCGCTCGTGTATCGGGCCTGACGCGGGCGCACCGGTAGACTCGGGCCCCGTGACGCTCCATCTCTACGACACCGCCACCCGCTCCCTCCGGGAGTTCACCCCCGTCCGGGAAGGGCACGCGTCGGTCTACCTCTGTGGAGCCACCCCCCAGGCCGTCCCCCACATCGGCCACGTCCGCTCCGGTGTCGCGTTCGACATCTTGCGCCGCTGGCTGCTGTCGACCGGCTACGACGTCGCGTTCGTGCGCAACGTCACCGACATCGACGACAAGATCCTCACCAAGGCCGCGGAGAACGGACGCCCCTGGTGGGAGTGGGCCGCCACCCACGAACGCGAGTTCACCCGCGCCTACGACGCACTCGGCGTGCTGCCGCCGTCCACCGAGCCCCGCGCCACCGGGCACATGACCCAGATGATCGAGTACATGGAACGCCTCATCGAGCGCGGGTACGCCTACCCGGCCGAGGGCAGCGTCTACTTCGACGTCGCGGCGTGGTCGGCGGCGCCCGAGGGCGACTACGGGCACCTGTCCGGCCACCGGCTCGACGAGGTCGACCAGGGCGAGGCCGCCGACCTGCGCGGCAAGCGCGACCCCCGCGACTTCGCGCTGTGGAAGGCCGCCAAGCCCGGCGAGCCCAGCTGGCCCACCCCCTGGGGAGACGGTCGTCCCGGCTGGCACCTCGAGTGCTCGGCCATGGCCACCTGGTACCTGGGCGGGACCTTCGACATCCACGGCGGCGGGCTCGACCTGCAGTTCCCGCACCACGAGAACGAGGCCGCCCAGTCCCACGCCGCCGGCGACGGGTTCGCCCGCTACTGGCTGCACAACGGCTGGGTGACCATGGCCGGCGAGAAGATGAGCAAGTCGCTCGGCAACGTGCTCAGCGTGCCGAACATCCTCACCGCCGTCCGGCCGGTGGAACTGCGCTATTACCTCGGAAGTGCGCATTACCGGTCGATGCTGGAATACTCTCCCGAAGCACTGCAGGAGGCGGCCGCCGCGTACCGGCGGATCGAGGCGTTCGTGCAGCGGGTGGACGAGGCCGTCAGGTCCGGCACGGCGCCGGACGCCGAGGTGCCCGTCGGTGAGTGGACGGAGGCGTTCGCCGCCGCGATGGACGACGATCTGGGGGTGCCCGCCGCGTTGGCGGAGATCCACGGTCGGGTCCGGGCCGGCAACACCGCGTTGTCGGCGGGCGACACCGAGGCGGCACTCACCGCGGCCTCGTCCGTCCGGGCGATGACCGCGGTACTCGGGGTCGACCCGCTCGACCCGCAGTGGGCCTCCGCCGCGGGCGGCGACGACGCCGCCCTCACCGCACTCGATCTCCTCGTCCGCGCGGAGCTCGAGGCCCGCGCTCAGGCACGGGCCGACAAGGACTTCGCCACCGCCGACGCCATCCGTGACCGACTGGTCGCGGCGGGTATCGAGGTGGCCGACACCGCGGACGGCCAGAAGTGGTCGCTCGCCCACCGGGAGGACTGACATGGCAGGGAACTCGAGTCGGCGCGGAGCCATCCGCAAGTCCGGCACCAAGAAGGGCCAGGTCGTCGGGTCGGGCGGCCAGCGACGCCGAGGACTGGAGGCGCGCGGCGCCACCCCCAAGGCCGAGGACCGGACCTACCACCCGGCACACCGCCGGGCCAAGGCCGCCAGCCGCAAGGCCGAGGGCGCGCAGCAGCGCCGCCGTCAGGCGCAGAAGCAGGCCGACGGTCCCGAGTACGTGGTGGGCCGCAACCCGGTGCTGGAATGCCTCCGCGCCGGCGTCCCCGCGACCGCACTGTACGTCGCGATCGGCTCGGACGCCGACGAGCGGCTGACCGAGGCCGTCCACCTGGCCGCCGGCAAGGGCATCTCCATCCTCGAGGTGCCGCGCACCGATCTCGACCGCATGGTGTCGAACGGCATGCACCAGGGCGTCGGCCTCCAGGTGCCGCCGTACCAGTACACCGACCCCGCCGACCTGCTCGACATGGCGATGGGTTCCTCCGAGCCCGCGCTGCTCGTGGCCCTGGACAACATCACGGACACGCGCAACCTCGGAGCGGTCATCCGCTCGGTCGCCGCATTCGGCGGGCACGGGGTCCTCATCCCCGAACGTCGCAGTGCCTCCATCACGGCCGTCGCGTGGCGGACCTCCGCCGGCGCCGCCGCCCGGCTCCCCGTCGCCCGGGCCACGAACCTCAACCGGACGCTGCTCGACTGGGCCAAGGCCGGGGTGCAGCTCGTCGGTCTCGATGCCGAGGGCGACGTCTCGCTGGACGACTACGACGGCACCGGGCCCACGGTCATCGTGGTGGGGTCCGAGGGCAAGGGCCTGTCGCGCCTGGTCCGCGAGAACTGCGATTCCATCCTGTCGATCCCGATCGCCTCGGAGGTCGAGAGCCTCAACGCCTCCGTCGCGGCGGGCGTGGTGCTCTCGGAGTTCGCGCGGCAGCGGCGCGTCAAGCGCTGACCGGCTGGCCGGCTGACCGGACCCGCGGCTGACCGGACCCGCGGCGGGCCCTCCACTGCGGTCCCCGTGTATCCGCGCCGGCGGCCGCGATCCCGTTCCGCGCCCGCGACTGCGATCCTGCGTGTGCAGCTGACCACCTGCGCCGGCGGCTGCGCTCCCGCGTCGGTCCATGTCACCCCGCCCGTCGGCATGGCGTCTCGCGTCCGCGGATGTCACGCGGCCCGTCGGGATGGCGTCTCGCGGGAGCATCTGGGCTGGCGAGACGCCATGCCGACGCGCGGCTGTGCTCTGGCCGGGCACTTTCGGGAGCGAGACGCCATTGCGGGGAGCGGCTGCCCACGGTGCCGGGGAGCGGCGGGAGCGAGACGCCATGCCGACGCGCGGCTGTGGGCTCGGGCTGGGCAGCGGCGAGAGCGAGACGCCATCGCGGGGAGCGGCTGCCCCCGGTGCCGGGCAGCGGCGAGAGCGAGACGCCATCGCGGGGAGCGGCTGCGAGCTCGGGCCGGGCAGCGGCGAGAGCGAGACGCCATGCCGACGCGCGGCTGCGAGCGGCGCAGGTCCCCGTCTGAGCTCAGGCTCGCGGGCGGCGGGGTGACCGGCAGCGGTCGAACGCCGCGCGCGCGTACTCCCACGTCTCGACCCCGTAGTACAGGTGGCCCGCGATCATGTAGAGCGCGGCCAGTCGCTGGTACGTCCACGCCCGGTCGAGGAAAGTGTCGTCGACGCGGCCGACGTACCGGGCCAAGACGTCCTCGACGAAGCGTGGGCCGTATTCGTACAGTTCGGCGAAGTCCACGGCCGGGTCTCCCAGGCACATGTCGGTGAAGTCGATGAGCCCCAGACGCCCGGGGGCGGGGTCCCGGTCCCAGTACAGGTGGCGGGAGTAGATGTCGTTGTGGAGGAACACCCGGGGCAGCAGCGTGGACTGCAACGCGCCGACCTCGTCGCAGATCTCGTGGGCGGTCCGAATCTCGTCCGGCGTGAACACCGACGGCAGGTCGTGGGCCACGATGCCGCGCACGAAGTCCAGATTCTCGGGCTGGTAGGAGTACGGGACCCGGTCGAGCGGTGGCGCCGAGACGTCCTGGATGTGCAGCGAGGACAGGAGTGCGCCCAGCTGGCCGGCGACGACCGTCTTCTCCGGATGGGGCAGGCTGTGCAGCAGCTCCGAGGTGAGGCGCTGACCGCGCACCAGCGGATAGCCGGCGAACCGCCCGTGGACGGGGACGTGCGAGTAGCGGGGGAGTGCCGCCTCGACGCGCCCGGCGAGGTGCTCCAGGACCGCGATCTCGGTGGGCAGCTGGGTGAGCGCCTGCTCGTCGTGGGGGAAGCGGAAGACGAGATCGCGGTGCCCGAGGGCGTCGTCCCCGCGGCAGCCGTGGCAGATCACGACCACGTGGTCCCAGCCCTCGTCTACCCGTTCGGCGCGTTCCCAGCTCAGTGTGGGGTAGTCGGCGTGGATGGCCGCGAGTTCGGCGGCGGGATGAGCGCCCGGGCCGGTCACCGGAGAGCTGGCGCCCGCGGGGCCACCATCGGGACGAGCGCTGGGGTCGCTGTTCACGGCTCAGACGCTAGTACCGCGCGGTCAGCGCCGGGCCGCCGCCACCGCACGACACGCCAGATAGATGACGAACGAGATGGTGGTGACGAACACCGAGACGGGCACGCCGGGGGCGAGCGAGAGCAGCATCCCGCCCACGGCGGCGATCTCGGCGAAGAGGATCGTCAGCCCGATGGCCTTCCCGGGGCTGGAGGTGACGGCGGCCGCCGCCGCGGCGGGGGTGATGAGCAGGGAGAGCACCAGCAGTGCGCCGACCACCTGCACGGCCTGCGCGGCCGCGAGCCCCACGAGCACGGCGAAGATCATGTTGAGCGCCCGCACGGGCACACCGCGCGCCGCGGCCACCTCGGGGTCGGCGGAGGAGAACACCAGCGGCCGGTACAGCGCGATGAGCGCCACGCAGATGATCGCCGCGACCACCGCCATCTGCACGAGGCCGTTCTCGGAGACGCCGACGATCTGCCCGGTGAGCAGGGAGAAACTGGTGCCGGACCGCCCGGGATAGAGGTGGATAAAGAGCACCGCGAGTCCGAGGCCGAACGCCAGCACGACGCCGATCGAGGAGTCGCGTTGGGAGGCCCGCGAGCCCATGATCCCGAACATCAGCGCCGCGATCACCGACCCCACGACGGCCCCCAGGCCGAGGTTGAGCCCGAACAGCAGCGCGGCGGCGGCGCCGGTGAGGGCGAGCTCGCTGGCGCCGTGGACGGAGAACGACATCTGCCGCATGATGATGAACGGCCCGATCGCGCCGGAGAGCAGGCCGAGCAACGCGATCGCGGCGAGGCCGAAGATCACGAAGTCCTGCTGCAACAGGTAGGCGGTGGTCTCGGTGTCGGCGAGGGACTCGGCGATCTCGAGCAGGCGGTCCATCAGTGCGCTCCGTCCCCGGTGTGGTCGTGGTGGTGTCCCGTGGTCCACGGTTCGGTGCACAGGTGCTGGGTGTCGCCCACCACGATGATCTGTCCGCGCACGCGCAGCACCTCGACGGGGGACGAGTACAGCTCGGACATGACCTCGCTGGTGAACACCTCGTCGCGGGTGCCGATGCGGTGGCGCCCGTCGACGAGGTAGACGATCCGGTCGACCATCGGCAGGACCGGGTTGATCTCGTGGGTGACGAACACGACCGCCGTGTCGTGCTCGCGGCGTCGGTGGTCGAGGACGGCGGCGACGGTGCGCTGACCGGTGAGGTCGAGGCTGAGCAGCGGTTCGTCGCAGAGCATGACGCACGGGTCGGCGGCGATGGCCTGGGCCACGCGCACGCGCTGTTGTTCGCCGCCGGACATACGCCCGAGCGGTTTGTCGATCAGTTTCGCGGCCTCGAGCCGGGCGAGGGAATCGGCGACGATGCGGCGTTTGTCGGCGCGTCGTGACGGCCGGCCGGGTCCCCAGCGTGTGCCGTCGATCCCCAGGGCGACGAGGTCGCGGCCGCGCAGGGTGATGCCGGGGTCGAACGCGCGTTGCTGCGGTACGTAGCCGAGGTGGGTGGCGCGGTCACCGGGCGGCCGGCCGTCGACCAGGACGGTTCCGGCGTCGGGGCGGTGCTCGCCGAGCAGGACCTTGAGCAGGGTGGTCTTGCCGGCGCCGTTGGGCCCGAGGACGGCGACGAACTCGCCGGGCTGCACCTCGAGGTCGAGGTCGCGGATGAGGGTGCGGCCGCCGCGCGAGACGGTGACGCCGCGCAGGGAGACGACCGGACCGGGCCCGGGGGCGCCGCGCTCGTGGTCGGCGGCGGGATCGACGGACGGGTCGGCGGTGGGATCGGAGGCGGGGTCGGTGCCCATCGGGTCGGTCACCATCCGATCAGTGCCCACCGTCGGCCATCGGGGCGGCGTCTGCGAGCGCGTCGGCCACCCGGTCGACGATCCCGGTCATCCAGCTCAGGTAGTCGGCGCCCTCGGGGAGGGTCTCGGTGAGGTCGACGACGACGAGGTCCGCCTCCTCCGCCGCGTCGCGGACGCGCGTGGTCACGGAGGTCTCGGTCTGGGTGTTGAAGGCCAGGAAGGCGACCCGTCGCTCGGCGAGCAGATCGAGCAGGGCGGCGAGGTCGGCGGCTGACGGGTCGGTGTCGTTCTCGACGGAGGCGAGGAACCCGCGCGGCGTCAGGTCGGTCAGGTGTGCGGCGTCGAACAGATGCGCGCCGACCCGCTCGGTCTGGGCGTACGGGAAGTGGCCGCGGTCGTGGATCTCCTCGAGCTCGGCCTCGAGCGGCCCGAGCGCGTCGGCGAAGGCGCGGGCGTTGGCGCGGTACTCGTCGGCGTGCTCGGCGTCGATCGCGGCGAGTTCCTCGCCGACGCGCTCGGCGACGGCCGCGACGGTGGGCAGGCTGAACCACACGTGCTCGTTCTCGTCGGCGCCACCGTGCTCGTGGCCCCCTTCTCCGTGGTCGTCGCCGTGCTCCTCGCCGGCGTGCTCGTCGTCGGAGTGGTCGTGGCCGGCGTGGTCGTGGCCGGCGACGACGCCCCCGGTGACGCGCGTGAACTCGTCGACGGCCCGCACGACCGGCACGTCGTCGGCGTTCTCGAGCGCGAGGTCCACGAATCCGTCGTACCCGGCGCCGTTGTAGACCACCAGGTCGGCGGTGGCGACGGACGCCGCGTCCGTCGGGCTGGCCTCGTAGGAGTGGGGATCGGCCGCCGGGTCGGAGATGACGGACTCCACCGTGGCGTTGTCGCCGGCCACCTGCTCGGCGATGTCGGCGTACACGGTCGTCGAGGCGACCACCTGGGGGCGGTCGCCGTCGTCGGTGGCGGCCTGACCGTCGGCGCCGCAGGCGGCGAGCGTGCCCGCGCCGAGCAGGGTCACCGCGAGCGCGGCCAGCGCTCGGCGTGGGGGGATGCGCTTCTGGCGGGGGGTCGACGACACGAGCACCACTCTCGTAGTAATGGGAACCGTTGTCGTTAAGTGTAGAGCCGCGGAGGCCGCGGCGTGTGAATCCGGGGGTGCGAGACGTGCGTGGGTCGGTGCGTGACGGGACGCCGTCGACGCCCGCGGCGAGGGCGGCCGCGCACGCCGCGGTGTCAGCTGCGCAGGTCGGCGAGGGTGCCGAGCAGCTCGACGACCGCGGGGACGTCGGCCACGCGGTGGGCGGCCGCGGTCTCGCCCTCGCCGACCTTGATGCCCACGTCCTGCGGGCGCAGGCGTGCGAAACCGCGCTCGTCCGTGACGTCGTCGCCGATGAACAGCGCTACCTCGGCGCCGGTCTGCTCGACCATCTTCTCGATGGCCGCGCCCTTGCTCGCCTCGCGGACGGCGATCTCCACGACGTTCTTGCCCTCGGTGACGAACACCCCGTCGAGAGCGGCCGGCCCGGCCATGGCCTCGGACTGCGCACGGTCGCGAGCAGCGGGATCCGGCACCGGCCGGACGTGCAGGACGGCGGCGGTGGGCTTGGTCTCGACGTGGGCGCCGGGGGTGCGGGAGACGATGTCCTCCAGCTCGGAGCGCACCCGCTCGAGCAGCGCCACCTCGTCGTCGTCGAGGGGCGAGTCGAAACCGCCCTCCCACTCCGACCCGTGGCTCCCCACCAGCACCACCGGCGCGCCCGCGCCGCTCACCTCGGACAGTGCGGCGCGGTTGCGGCCCGACAGCAGCGCCACCGTCGTGCGGGGCAGGTCCGCGAGGCGCGCCAGCGCGTCCACGGCACCGGGCGCGGGCACGGCGCTGGTGGGGTCGTCGACGAACGGCGCGAGCGTGCCGTCGTAGTCGCACGCCACCACCAGGGTGGGCGCCGCGGCAGCGCGTCGGAGGGCCTCGTCGAGCGTCTCGGGTGGCGTCATGTGGCTCAGGATAGGCGCGGTGGCGAAGTGAAAAACCCTCTACCGGCGATGTGACGCGTGCTACGTTAAGCAAACCCATAGGAACCACCAGTCGGGCGTGGCGATCACGCACCGGAGAGCGCACGAGGATTCGGGCACACGGGTGAGCCTGGTGTCCGACCGCGATCGGAAGGTTGAAGACCATGGCACCATCAGCGCTGAGAACATCCGTACGCCGTCGTTCGAAAGGCATGGTCGCCGCCGTCGTGGTGGCCGGGCTGGCGCTCACGGGGTGTACCTCGACGGACACCGATGACGACTCCAGCCTGCTGCAGACGCTGCAGGAGCGCGGCAGCGTGACCGTCGGCTTCGCAGGGGAGGCACCGTACTCGTTCATGGAGAACGGGGAGCTGACCGGCGCCACCGTCGCGCTGCACCGGGAGATCTTCGGCAACCTGGGCATCGAGACCGTCGAGGGCGTGAACGCCGACTTCGGCGCCCTGATCCCCGGCCTGCAGGCCAACCGCTTCGACGTGGTCAGCGCGGGGATGTCGATCCTGCCGGAGCGCTGCGAGCAGGCCGCGTTCAGCGAGCCGGAGTTCAACTACACCACCGCGCTCATGGTTGAGGAGGGCAACCCGATGAACCTCACCGACATGCAGTCGGTGGCGGATAGCGGGGCGCGGCTGGCGACCATGACGGGCGCGATCGAGTCCGACTACGCGACCGAGCTGGGCATCGACTCGATGCAGGTCGCCACCCCGCAGGACGGGATGGACGCGGTGACGTCCGGGCGCGCCGACGTCTTCGCGCTGACCGGGATCTCGCTCAACTGGATGAAGAACAACAACCCCGACGCGCCCGTCGAGGTCACCCAGTCGTTCGTCGCCGAGATCAACGGGGTGCCGCAGGTCGGCGCCGGCGGCACCGTGTTCCGTACCGACGACAAGGAGCTGCTGGACGCCTACAACGAGGAGCTGGCGAAGATCACCTCCGACCCGGAGAAGTATCTCTCCATCGTGGGCGAGTTCGGGTTCACGGAAGAAGAGATGCCCGATCCCGAACTGACGACCGCCGACCTGTGCGCCGGGGTCGAGTAGTCGGCGGTGGACAGTAATATCGATGCCTTCCTGGAGGCGTGGCCGCGTTTCCAGGAAGGCATCGTCACCACCATCTACCTCACTCTCGGTGGCGCGGCCCTGGCGTTCGCGCTGGCGCTCGTGCTGGGTGTCGCGGCGGGCTCCCGCTCCATGCTCATCCGCGGGGTGTCGAGGACGATCGTCGAGTTCTTCCGCGGGACCTCCCTCCTGGTGCAGCTGTTCTGGCTGTTCTTCGTCCTGCCGCTGCTCGGCTACGAGCTCGACCCGCTCTTCTGCGGGATCCTGGCGTTGGGGCTCAACTACGGGGCGTATGCGGCCGAGGTGGTGCGCGGGTCGCTGGCGGCCGTGCCGGCCCCGCAGTGGGAGGCCGCGCTGGCCCTCAACTTCACGTCGTGGCAGCGCCTGTACCGGATCGTCTTCCCGCAGGCGTGGGTGCAGATGATCCCGCCGCTCAACAACCTGCTGATCCAGCTGCTCAAGGGCAGTGCACTGGCCAACTTCATCCTGCTCCAGGACCTGACCTTCCACATCGGCGAGCTGCGGCGGGTCACCGGTGACACCGTCTTCGCCTTCGGGATCGGACTGGTGCTGTACTTCCTCATCGCCTACGTGCTCACCCTGTTCATGAACATGCTGGAGGTCGGCGCGAAGTCCCGACTCGGCGTCGGGCCGTCGATGCGTGAGGTCTTGAGTCTGCGTCCCGAACGGGTCGACGAGGCAGTGGGGGTCGGACGATGAGCGTCGACTGGAGTTGGGAACGCGCCGCCGAGGCCGTGCCCGTCCTGCTCGAGGGGTTCAGGATCACGCTGCTCGCCACCGTGGTCGGATTCCTCATCGCCGCCGCACTGGGACTGATCGTGGCGGTGCTCCGTCGGGCCGCGCCCGCGGTGATCACCGTGCCCCTGCGGATGGTGACCGAGTTCATCCGGCTCACCCCGCTCGTGGTCCAGCTGCTGTTCGCCTACTTCCTGCTCCCGCAGTTCACCGCGCTGCAGATCGGCATCGGCGTGATCGGCGTGCACTACGCGACCTACATGGCCGAGGTGTACCGCGCGGGCATCGACGCCGTGCCGCGGGGGCAGTGGGAGGCCGCGCAGGCGCTGTCCCTGCCCGCGGGCCGGACGTGGCGGGCGGTCGTGCTCCCGCAGGCGATCCGCAACACCGTCCCGGCGCTCGGCAACTATGCGATCTCGCTGTTCAAGGACACTCCCTTCCTCTTCGCCATCACCGTGGTGGAGATGGTCACTGCAGCGCAGCAGTACGGCGCCCGGAACTTCCAGTACCTCGAGCCGATCACGCTCGCCGGCGTGATCTTCCTGCTCGCGAGCTACCCGACATCGATTCTCATCCGGAGACTGGAGAAGTCCCTTGCCTACTGACGACACCACCCCGGCCGGCGACGCCGCCCCCGCCGGTCACACGCCATCGGCCGGGCCGGGTTCCACGGGCGCCGACGACGCCCCGATGGTGGTGTTCGAGAAGGTGGTCAAGAAGTTCGGCGACCACACCGTCCTGGACCACCTCGACTTCACCGTGCGGCGCGGCGAGCGCGTGGCGCTGATCGGACCGAGTGGATCGGGCAAGACGACGATCCTGCGGCTGCTGATGACGATCGAGTCGGTGGACGACGGCGTGATCTGGGTGGAGGGCGAGCCGCTGACCCACCAGCTCAGGGACGGCAAGCTGGTCAAACCCTCTCAGAAGCATCTGCGCGCCGTCCGGTCGAAGATCGGCATGGTGTTCCAGCAGTTCAACCTGTTCCCCAACATGACGGTGCTGAGGAACATCACCGAGGCGCCCATCCACGTCCTGGGCAGATCGAAGGAGGAAGCGGAGGCGCGGGCACGGGAACTCCTGGCCACAGTGGGGCTCTCGGACAAGGAGAACGCCCACCCCACTACGCTCTCGGGCGGCCAGCAGCAGCGGGTCGCCATCGCCCGCGCGCTCGCGATGGACCCGGACATCCTGCTGCTCGACGAGGTCACCTCGGCCCTCGACCCGGAGCTGGTGGCGGACGTGCTCGGGGTCCTCCGGATGATCGCCGAGTCCACCGACATCACGATGCTCATCGTCACCCACGAGATGGGCTTCGCCCGCGACGTCGCCGACCGCGTCCTCGTGTTCGACAAGGGGAAGATCGTGGAGGAGGGGACGCCGGAGGCGATCTTCACGGACCCGCAGCAGGAGCGGACCCGCACGTTCCTCAAGGCGGTCCTCGACCGCTGAGGCCCGCGGGCCGCCCGGACCTTGACCGGGCGCCGCCGCGCTGTACGATTGTCGACAATCAGACGGTTCGGTGGAAGGTGCCCGCATGACAGTCACCCTGACGGCGCTGGAGCTCGCCGAGTGTTTCCGGGACGGCGCGTACTCCCCGGTGGAGTCGGCCGAGGAGGCGCTCGACGCCATCGAGCGGGTGGACGGGAGGATCAACGCCTTCTGCCACGTCGACCGCGAGGCGACCCTCGCCGAGGCCAGGCGTTCCGAGGAGCGGTACAGGAGCGGCGTGCCGCTCGGTCCGCTCGACGGGGTACCCACGTCGATCAAGGACATCTTCTACACCCGGGGCGTCCCGACTCTGCGGGGCTCCCACCTGCTGGCCGACAAACCGGGGGCCGCCGATCCGGGGTCCTGGCCCGACGACGCCCCGGTGACCTCCGCAGTCCACGAGGCCGGATGCGTGGTGATCGGCAAGACCACGACCCCGGAGTTCGCGTGGAAGGGCGTCACCGACAACACGCTCACCGGGATCACCCGCAACCCGCATGACCCGGCCCTGACCCCGGGCGGCTCGAGCGGTGGGGCGGCGTCGGCGGTCGCCGCCGGGCTCGGGCAGCTCGCACTGGGTACCGACGGCGGCGGCTCGGTCCGGATCCCCGCCGCGTTCTGCGGGATCGTCGCGCTCAAGCCCACCTACGGGGTCATCCCGATGTTCCCGTCGAGCCCGTTCGGCACGCTCGCGCACGCCGGGCCGATGACCCGCACGGTGTCCGACACCGCCGCGTTCATGGACGCTCTGCTGCGCCCGGACCCGCGGGACTGGTCCGCCGTCCCCGCGCGCGCCACCACGCCCGGCCCGGGCGGGTATCTGGCCGCGGCGACCGAGGGGACGCGGGGCGACCGCCCGCTCGAGGGCCTGCGGGTCGCCTACAGTCCCACGCTGGGCTTCGGTCGGAACGATGCCGACGTCGAGCGCGAGGTCACCCGCGCGGTCGGCGTCCTCTCCGAGCTCGGGGCGCACGTCGACACCGCCGACCCGGGCGTGACCGACCCCGTCGACGCGTTCCACGTCCTGTGGTTCGCGGGCCTGGCCGCGGTCCTCGCGCCGCACGGGCCGGACGCGATCGAGCGCGTGGACCCGTCGATGCGCGAGGCCCTGGGCCGGTATCACGACTACTCCGCCGCCGACTATCTCGACGCGGTCGCCGTCCGCATGGCGCTGGGGGCGAGGATGGCCGATTTCCACCAGCGGTACGACATCCTCATCACGCCCACCACCCCGATCCCGGCTTTCGAGGTGGGGTCGGACGTGCCGACGGGTTGGCACAGCCCGGACTGGACCTCGTGGACGCCCTACACCTATCCGTTCAACATGACCCAGCAGCCGGCGTTGAGCGTTCCGTGCGGGACGACCGACTCCGGGCTGCCGGTGGGTCTGCAGGTGGTGGGGGCCCGCTTCGAGGACCGGCTCGTCGTCCGGGTCGGCGCCGCCCTCGAGGCCGCGCTGGGCAGGGTAGTGCCCACGCCCCGGGTCCACGCCGGCGGCGCCGGGGGCGATGACCGATGACGACACCCGTTCCGGAGTCGGCCGCGGGGTCGGCCGCAGCATCCGCCACCGGGCCGGCCGCGGTGCCCGCTGCGGAGTCCGCCCCGAGCCTGGCCCCCGTCGTCCGCGAGTCGACGCCGTCGCTCATCGCGCGCACGCTCCGTCGGGCGATCTCCGACGGTACGTTCGGACCGGGCACCCAGCTCGGCGAGGCGGCGTTGGCGCGTTCGCTCGGCGTGAGTCGCGGCCCCCTGCGCGAGGCCATGCAGCGGTTGACGCAGGAGGGCCTCCTGGTCTCCCACCGCAACCGCGGGCTCTTCGTCGCCGACCTGACCCCCGAGGCCGTCGAGGACATGTATCTGCTGCGCACGACGGTCGAGACGGCCGCCCTCGACCGCGTGCTCGACCTCGGACTGGGGGCCGATACAGCCGACGCTCTCGACGCCGCCGTCGACGCGATGGCGGCCCTCGCCGACGAGCCGCGATCCGCGGCCATGGTCGCGGCCGATCTGGACTTCCACCACGCCCTCGTCGAGGCCGCGCGGAGCCCGCGACTGTCGCGCGTGCACGAGACGGTGCTGGTCGAGACCAGCATGTGCCTGCACGCCATGCGGGGGACGTATTCGGACGCCGAGTCCAGGCTCGCCGAGCACCGCGCGATCGCCGACGCGGTACGCGCGGCCGACCCGGGCCCGGCGCGCGCGCTGCTGGTCGACCACATGAGGGACGGGCTCGCACGGGTCCTCGGATCCGGCGCGGCGGTCTGACGCAGCCGGGCGTGGCGGTCCGACCCGTCCGGCTGCTCGTCAGGGGCCGGGGCGAGGCCCGGGGCGCGCCACGCCGGGTCAGTGGACGGGTTCGAACCCGTTCTTCAGAGCCCAGGCGACCGCCTGCGGCCGGGTCGTCACGCCGATCTTGCGGTAGGCGTCCCGGATGTAGGACTTCACGGTGTTGATCGACAGGTAACAGGCCGTGGCGATGTCCTCGTTGGACAGCCCCTGGGCGATGAGCGCGAGCATCTCGGCCTCGCGCGGGGAGAGCCCGGAGTCCCCGGCGGGCCACACGGCGTGCGGCCCGGTGTCCCCGTCGCGAGCCGGCGCGGTCAGCGTCTCCCCGGCCGCGATGCGTTCGATACCCGCGACGAGTTCCTCGCCGACCAGCGACTTGGCGAGGAAGCCACGCGCGCCGGCCGCCATCGCCTCATCCACGGTGCGGGGGTCGGTGATGAACGAGTACACGACCACCGCACCGACGTGTGGTTCACGCGCCAGCTGCGCGCACTGGTCCTGCCATCCGGGCCCGGAGCCGAACGTGTCGAACAGCACCACGTCAACCGGCTCGGGGACGCGTGTCCCGCCGTGTCCGGGAAGGAGTGTCACCCGGTGCGCATAGGGGCCCAGCAGCGCCTCCACACCGGCGATGACCAGCGGAAAGTCGTTGAGGACCATGACCGTCACAGGCATGAAGGAACTTTAGCAGTGCGGACCCATCCCACCCGTGGGGGTGTGCCGAATCACCTCCGATGTGACGGAAGCTGGAACGGACGGTGGGAGGGAAAGATGCAGCACAGCGTGTTGACCAAGACCGACGAGCAGTGGGCATGGGCCGATCTCGGTCGGTGTCGGGACATTCCGGACCTGTTCTACAACGGGGAGGACGAGGCCAAGGCGACGCGACGGCGCAAGGAGGCCGCGGCCAAGAAGCTCTGCGCGCAGTGCCCGGTCATCGACGCCTGCCGCCGCCACGCCACGTACAACCGTGAGCTGTACGGCGTGTGGGGCGGGATGACCGAGGCCGAGCGTCACCGCCAGGCCGGCCGGGTGCGCACCGGCTAGACCCTCCCTGTTCTCGCGCGACACCCGAAAATCCGCTACCCGGACGCCGGATCCGCTACGCCTGTGGGGGTAGCGGATCCGGTGCCGGGGTAGCGGATTTCCTTCGGTCTCGCCCCCGGTCAACCTGTCAGCGGACGGGGATCGCGACGAGCTTGGTCTCGAGGAACTCCTCGATCCCCGTCGTCCCGCCCTCGCGGCCGAGCCCGGACTGCTTGATTCCGCCGAACGGCGCGGCCGGGTTGGAGACGACGCCCACGTTGATGCCCACCATGCCGGCCTGGAGCCGCTCGGACATGGTCAGCGCGCGGTCGAGGTTCTCGGTCATGACGAACGAGACCAGCCCGTACTCGGTGTCGTTGGCCAGCGCGACGGCCTCGTCGTCGGTGTCGAACGGCACGAGCGCGGCGACGGGGCCGAAGATCTCGGTGGACATCAGGCGGGCGTCCGGGGTGACGCCGGTGAGGACGGTGGGCGGGTAGAAGAAGCCGGGGCCCTCGCCGCGGGTGCCTCCGGTCAGCACCTCGGCGCCGCGGCTCACGGCGTCGTCGACCAGCTCGGCGACCTTGTCCACGGCCTTCTCCTCGACCAGCGGGCCCACGTCGGTGCCCTCGGCGGTGCCGTCGCCCACGGTGAGGGCGGCCATCCGCTCGGTCAGCCGGCGGCCGAACTCGTCGATCACGGACCGGTGCACGAGGATGCGGTTGGCGGACGTGCACGCCTCACCCATGTTGCGCATCTTGGCGGCCATCGCGGCGTCGACGGCGGTGTCCATGTCCGCGTCCTCGCACACGACGAACGGTGCGTTCCCGCCGAGCTCCATGGACGTGCGCAGCACGCCGCGTGAGCACTGCTCGAGCAGCTTCCGCCCGACGGGCGTGGAGCCGGTGAAGGAGAGCTTGCGGGCGATCCCGGAGTCGATCCACGGCTCCACCACCCCGCCGGCGTCGGTCGTGCACACCACGTTGAGCACGCCGTCGGGCAGGCCGGCCTCGCGCAGCACGTCCACCACGTACAGGGAGGTCAGCGGCGTGAGGTTGGCGGGCTTGAACACCATGGTGCAGCCGGCGGCCACGGCCGGGCCGATCTTGCGGGTGGCCATGGCCAGCGGGAAGTTCCACGGGGTGATGAGGATGGACGGGCCCACCGGCTCCTGCGTCACCATGAGCCGGGTCTTACCGTCGGGGGAGCGGCGGGCGTCGCCGTGGATGCGGGAGGCCTCCTCGGAGAACCAGCGGAAGAACTCGGCGCCGTAGGTGACCTCGCCGCGCGCCTCGGCCAGCGGCTTGCCCATCTCGGTGGTCATGAGCAGCGCGATCTCGTCGGCCCGGTACACCAGCAGCTCGTAGGCGCGGCGCAGGATCTCGGCGCGCTCGCGCGCGGGGACGGCAGCCCAGCCCTCCTGCGCCCGCCCGGCCGCGGAGATCGCGGCGATCGCGTCGTCGGCCCCGCCGTCGGCGAGGGTGGCGATGGTCTGCCCGGTGGCCGGGTTGACCACGTCGAACGTGGCGCCGGAGGCGGCGTCGCGCCACTGCCCGTCCACGTACACGCCGGTGCCGAGTCCGGCGATGATGTCGGTGACGGAGCGGGTCATGAGGACCTCCTGGTGGTGGGATCGGGATCGAGGAGTTCGAAGAGGTGCCGCCCGGTGCGGCCGAGGTGGTCGGTCTGGGTGGCGCACGAGAACCCGTCGGTGAGGACCGACGCGTCGGGGTCGGCGCGCAGGGCGGGCGCGAGGGCCTGTTCGGCGACGGCGGCGGTGACGGCCTCGTGGCCGGCGGTGAAGCCGAAGTCACCGGCGACGCCGCAGCACCCGGTGGCCTCGCGCACCGAGCCCACGCCCAGGGCGGTGAGCGTCGCGCGTTGCACCCGGTTGCCAAAGGTCGCGTACTCGTGGCAGTGGGTCTGCACGGTGACGCGGTCGGGCGCGGTGCCGCCGGGCCAGACGGGCGGGCGCCCCTCGGCGGCGAGCTTCCCGAGGTGGTCGGCGGACGAGCGGATCCGCGCCGCGACGCGGCGGGCGACGTCGGCGTCGGGGGTGTCGGCGAGGAGGTGGGGGAGGTCGCCGCGCAGGGTGGCCGCGCAGGAGGGTTCGACGACGACGACGGGCACCTCCGCCCCGTCCGGCCCGCGGATCGCGTCGAGGTGACGCGCGGTCGCGCGCATGGTGCGTCGGGCGGCGTCCAGTCGGCCGGTGGTGACGTGGGTCAGGCCACAGCAGTGGCCGGCCGAGCAGGCGACGGAGGTGTGCGAGCCGCCCAGCACGCGGGTGGCGGCGCCGGCGACGTGCGGGCGCAGCCCCCGGGTGAACGAGTCGAGGAACAGCACGACCTCGGCGGAGGTGCGGGGGCCGTCGCGGCCCACGCGGCGGTCGCGCACGTGCCAGACGCTGGCGGGCACGCGCGCGAGCTCGGCGCGGAGCGCGCGGGCGGAGGCGAACGCCGGAAGCGCGCGCTCGCCGGTGATCCCGCCGAGCCGGGCGGCGGTCCGCCCGACCGGGGTGGCGAGCAGGGCGTTGAGCGGCCCGGCGAGGTGGACGGTGGCGCGCAGCCAGAGCGGCAGCAGGCCCAGGGAGTAGTGGACGCGCGGCCGGACGCGCCGGCGGTAGCGGCGGTGCAGCGCCTCGGCCTTGAACGTGGCCATGTCGACGCCGGTGGGGCAGTCCGAGGAGCACGCCTTGCAGGCCAGGCACAGCTCGAGCGACTCCTCGACGGCCGGGTCGTCCACGGCGATCGTGCCGCGCACGACCTCCTGCAGGACGCGGGCCCGGCCGCGGGTGGAGTCCTTCTCGTCGCCGGTCGCGCGGAAGGACGGGCACATCACGCCGCCGGCGGAGGTGCGGCAGCGGCCCACGCCGATGCAGGCCTGGACCGGGTGGGCGCCGTCGGCGGAGGTGAGCAGCCCCAGGTCGCGCCGGCCGATCCCGGGCCCGACGCCGGCGAGGGCGAGATCTGCGTCGAGCGGCCGGGTGGCGGTGAGGCCGCCGGGTGCGAGCAGTCCCACGGGGTCCCAGATGCGTGCGAACTCCGCGAACGCGCCCAGCATCTCCGGCGAGTACATCAGCGGAAGCAGTTCCGAGCGGGCGCGGCCGTCCCCGTGCTCACCGGACAGGGAGCCGCCGTGGCGCACGGCGAGGCGGGCGGCGTCGGTGCAGAACGCACGGAAGACCGCCCGCCCGGCGTCCGAGCGCAGGTCGAACGTGATCCGGATGTGCATGCAGCCGGCGCCGAAATGGCCGTACATCACGCCGGTGAGCCCGTGCCGGGCGAGCAGGTCGCGGAACTCGGCCAGGTAGTCGGCCAGCCGCTCGGGCGGCACGGCCGAGTCCTCCCAGCCGGGCCAGGACTCGATGGTGGCGCCGGTGGCGGGATCGCTGAGCCGCGAGCTCAGCCCGGCGCCGTCCTCGCGGACCCGCCACAGGTCGGCGCGGGTCACCGGATCCGTCACGACGAGCGTGTCGAGGGCGTGGCCGTCCCGGGCCAGCTCGTCGGCCAGACCCGCCACCCGGGCCTCGAGCCCACCGCCCGCGCCGCCCGCCTCGTCGTCGTGCTCGTCGTCGTCGTTCCCGTCGTCGTCGCTGGCGTCGTCGTCGAGCTCCACGAACAGCCACGCGCGCCCGTCGGGCAGGTCGGCCACGGCGTCGGCGCCGCGGCGCTGCCGCATGGTCGCCACGATCACCTCGTCGATCCCCTCCACCGCCGTGGGGCGGTGGCGCAGGATCGCCGGGACGTCCCGGGCGGCGTCCACGACGTCGGCGTACCCCACCACGAGCAGGCCCGTGCGCGCGGCGCGGGGCACGGCGCGCATGGTCGCGGCGGTGACGATCGCGCACGTGCCTTCCGAGCCGACCAGCGCGCGGGCCACGTCGAAACCCTCCTCCGGCAGCAGGTGCCGCAGGTGGTAGCCGGAGACCTGGCGGGGGATGCGGCCGAGCTCGGTGCGGATCGCGGCCAGGTGGTCGGCGGCCAGCGCCCGCAGCTCGGCGGTGAGGTGCTCGGCGCGCGCGGCGGCGGCCGCGTCGTCCGGGTCGGTGGCCTCGACGCCCCGGCGCGTGGCGGTGAGGCGCAGGCCGTCCGCGGTGACCAGGCGCAGCGACTCCACGTGGTCGGCGGTCCGGCCGTGACGCACGGAGTGGTTGCCGCACGCGTCGTTGCCGATCGCCCCGCCCAGGCACGCCCGCGACTGGCTCGAGGGGTCGGGGGCGAAGGTCAGGCGCGAGTCGGTCGCGGCGTGGACCGCCGCGCGCAGGTCGGTGAGTACCGTGCCGGCCTCGGCGGTGACCGTCCGCGCGGCCTCGTCCACGGCCAGCACGCGGTGCATGTGACGCGACAGGTCCAGCACCAGCCCGGTGCCGACGGAGTTGCCGGCCATCGAGGTGCCGCCGCCGCGGGCGGTCGCGGGCACGCCGAGGCGGTGGCACACGGCCAGCGCCGTGGCGACCTCCGCCTCCGAGCGGGGGAAGAGCACCGCGGACGGGGTGACCCGGTAGTTGGAGGCGTCGTAGGAGTACTCGGCGACCCGGCGGCGATCGGCCTCTGGGGCCAGGCCCGCGGCGGTGAGCGCGTCGACCAGCTCGTTAACCGCCACCGTGGGCCGGCCGGACCCACCGGCCCGGCCGGGCGCGGCCGCGTCGACGCGCGCGGTCACGCCGCCCCGTCGCACACCCGGTGCACGGCCCGGATGAAGCGCTCGACACCGGCGTCGACTTCCTCGGCGGTCACCACGAGCGCGGGGATGAGGCGCACCACCGACCCGGTCGGCCCACACGTCAGGGTGAGCAGCTCCTCGTCCACGCACGCCTGCTGGACGGCCGCCGCCAGGCGCGCGGCCTCGAGCGCCCCGGCGCTGCCGGCGGGCGCGCCTGCGTCGCCGAACTCGACACCCAGCATGAGCCCGGTCCCGCGGATGTCGCAGATCTCGCTCACGTCCGCCAGGCTACGCCGCAGTCCGTCGAGGAGCTGGGCTCCGCGCTCGGCCGCGCACTGCACGAGGCTCTCGCGCTCGACCACGCCGAGCGTCGCCACCCCGGCCGCGGCCGCCACGGCGTTGCCGCCGTAGGTGCCGCCCTGGGAGCCGGGCCAGGCCTTGGCCATGAGCTCGGTGGGTGCCGCGATCGCGGAGATGGGGAAGCCGGAGGCGATGCCCTTGGCGGTGATGATGACGTCCGGGACGAGGCCCTCGGTGTGCTGGTGGCCCCAGAAACGGCCGGTGCGCCCGATGCCTGCCTGGACCTCGTCCAGCACGAGCAGCGCGCCGATCCGGTCGGCGCGCTCGCGCAGTCCCTGCAGGTAGCGCGGGGGAGTGGCCATGTACCCGCCGTCGCCCAGGACGGGCTCGATGAGGAACGCCGCGATCTCGCGGGCGTCGACGCGGGTGGCCATGAGGTAGTCGAGCTCGGCCAGCGCGAAGTCCACGGCCTCGTCGGTGGTCCAGCCGTGGCGCAGCGCGTGGGGGAACGGGGTCATCACCACGCCGCCCATGAGCGGGGAGAAGCCGGCGGAGAAGCGGGTCCCGGCGGTGGTGAGGCTCGCGGCGGCCACCGTGCGGCCGTGGAAGCCGCCCTGGACGGTGACGATGTTCGGCCGGCCCGTGGCCATCCGCGCCAGCCGCACGGCGGCCTCGACGGCCTCGGAACCCGAGTTGGCGTAGAAGACCGAGTCGATGCCGGCCGGTAGGTGCTCGCCGAGCTTGGCGGTGAGCTCGAGCAGCGGCTGGTGCATGACGGTCGTGTACTGCGCGTGGATGATCTTCCCGCACTGCTCCCGCGCGGCCGCCACGACGTCGGGGTGGCAGTGGCCGGTGCTGGTCACGCCGATGCCGGTGGTGAAGTCCAGGTAGTCGCGGCCGTCCGTGCCGTGGATCCACGAGCCGAGGGCGTGGTCCACGACGACGGGCGTGGCCTGCTTGAGAAGGGGCGACAGGTGCGCGGTCATGCGGTCAGTGTGTGGCCGCCCCGGTCGATTGTCAACAATCCGACGATTGCGGATTCCCGCCGCGGGGCCGGGTTACGGTGTCCCCATGACGCCGCATCCCGATCCCGACCGCGCCGCCCGCCCGACCGTCGTCGTTCTCACCGCCGACGGCGTCGCCCCGCCCTCCACCCTCGAGGAGATCCGCGGCCTCGCCGACGTGCGCGAGTGCACGGCGGACACCCTCGCCGACGCGCTCCCGGGCGCCGAGGTGTTGCTCCTGTGGGACTTCTTCTCGGAGGCGCTGGCCTCCGCCTACCACGCCGCCGACTCGCTGCGCTGGGTGCACGTGGCCGCCGCCGGGGTCGACAAGCTGCTCTTCGATGAGCTCCGCGACTCGGACGTGCTGGTCACCAACGCCCGCGGAGTGTTCGACGAGCCGATCGCCGAGTACGTCCTGGCCTGCGTCCTGGCGCACGACAAGCTCCTGCACCAGACCGAGGCCCTGCAGCGCTCGGGGGTGTGGCACCGCCGGGAGACCACGCGGGTGGCGGGCCGGCGCGCCCTGGTCGTGGGTACCGGCGGGATCGGCCGGGCCACCGCGCGGCTGCTGCGGGCGGTCGGGCTCGACGTGGCCGGGGCGGGACGTCGACCACGCGACGACGACGAGGACTTCGGCCGCGTCCTGGACTCGGCCCGCCTGGTCGACCATCTCGGCGACGTGGACCATCTCGTCATGGTGGCGCCGCTGACGGAGTCGACCAGGGGGATGCTCGGGCCCGCGGAGCTGGCCGCCCTTCCCGACGGCGCACACGTGGTGAACGTGGGCCGCGGACAGCTCATCGATCAGGACGCCCTCACGGCCGAGATCGCGGCGGGCAGGCTCTCCGCGCACCTGGACGTCCTCGTCGTCGAACCCCTTCCCGACGGCGACCCGCTCTGGACGCTGGAGGGCGCGCACATCAGTCCCCACATGTCCGGCGACGTGGAGGGCTGGCGCGACACGCTCGCCGTCCAGTTCCGAGACCACCTGCGCACGTGGCTCGCCGGCGGCGAGCCCGGCCCCGCCGTGGACAAGAGTCGAGGATACGTCAGCGGTTGACGGGTTGTCCGAGGTCGTCGACACGGATACGGTCGGCCCCACGAGGGCGGCACCCCTCGTTTTCCCGAGTCAGCCGGGGTTTCAGGCTGAGGAGAGAAAGGAGTCGTAGTGACCATTGCCGTTGATGACTACCAGACCCGCGTGACCGGGCGCCCGGAGATCGTCGAACGCCGGGACCCCGTCATCTGGGGGAGTAGCCGGGATCCCGAGGTCCTCGAGTTCGAGGAGAAGGGATACATCCAGCGCGAGGGCGCCTTGGATGCCGCGCGGATCGACGCCTGCTGGGAGGAACTGCAGCGCTTCGGCGACGATCCCGCGATGAAGGACGATCCCCGGATCATCCGCGAGGAGGGCAGCCAGGCCGTCCGCTCGATCTTCGACGTCCACGAGCTCAGTGAGGTCGTGTGGGAGGCCGTCGAGCAGTCGGGCGCGATCGATCTGGCCCGCCAGATCCTCGGATCCGACGTGTACGTCCACCAGAGCCGGCTCAACTACAAGCCCGGCTTCGCCGGCGGCGCGTTCTACTGGCACTCGGACTTCGAGACGTGGCACGCCGAGGACGGCATACCCAAGCCGCGCGCCTGCAGCGCCTCGATCGCGCTCACGCCCAACGAGACCTACAACGGTCCGCTGATGATCATGCCGGGCACGCACAAGTACTACGTCCAGTGCGCCGGCGAGACGCCCGAGGACTACTACAAGGAGTCGCTCGTGACGACCGCGCCGAAGGTGGGCGTGCCGTCCGAGGAGCACATCACCGAGATGTACCGCAAGCACGGACTCGACGTCCTCACCGGCGGCGCGGGCTCCATGACGATGTTCGACTGCAACGCGCTGCACGCTTCGGGTGGCAACATCACGCCGCTGCCGCGCGCCAACGTGTTCATCGTGTTCAACAGCGTCGAGAACGAGCTCACCGAGCCGTTCGCGGGCACGCCGCCGCGCCCGGACTTCCTCGCGCGTCGGCCCTGAGCCCGCTCACGCGCTGACGTCGGGCAGGCCGGCGTCGTCCCGGGCGTCCCGCCCGTCCACACCGCCGCCCGGGGGGTCCAGACCGACCTCCCGGGCGGCGGCCGTGAACGCTGCGACGAACACCTGGAGCGGGCGCCTCCGGGCGTCGCGGCGGCGATAGGTGATGGAGACCGTCCTGGTGAGCCCGTCCGTGAGCGGCAGCACGTCCACGTCGGCCGGGAACGTGCTCAGGCCGAGATCGGACGCGAGCGTGACGCCGAGGCCGGCGGCGACCAGGGCCAACGCCGTGGACTGCTCGCCCGCCTCGTGCCGCACGTCCGGCTCGAAGCCCGCGTCCCGGCACGCGATCCGCACCGCCCGACCGAAGTGTGACCGAGGGTGCGCGACCACCCACGGCGCCCCCGCGAGGTCGGACAACGACACCTGCGCGGACGGCATCGACCCGCGCGGCACCACCGCGTGCAGGGTCTCCTGCGCGATCGGCAGCCGCACGAGGTCCGGCACCTCCGCCATCGCGTAGCTCGAGTAGTCGAGCACGAACGACAGGTCCAGCGAGCCGTCGCGGACCGCGCCCGTCGTGTCCTCCGGGGCCAGCTCGCGGCTGCGCACGACGATCCCCGGATGATCGCGGGACAGGATCGCGATCCCGGCCGGCAGCAGTGTGGTGGCCACCGACGCCCACACCCCGGCCGTGAGCGTCGTCCCGACGCCCGCCCTCGCCGCCTCCATCGCGTGGCCCGCGTCCTCCACCGCGGACAGGATCGTGCGCGCGTGCTCCGCCAACACGAGTCCCGCCTCCGTCAGCGCGAGACCACGACCCCGCTTCTCGAACAGTGGCGTCCCCGCCTCGCGCTCGAGCAGCGAGAGCTGCTGCGACACGGCCGAGACGGTGTACCCCAGGCCCGTGGCGACCGACGTGACGGTGCCCCGTCGCTCCAGTTCGTGGAGCAACCGCAGGCGGTGCAGGGACGGCTCCATGCCCCGAGCGTAGGAGCGCGCGCCCCGACCGTGCAGGAAAAGTGAACGGTCGGGTCCACGAAGTCTCGCTGGACCCGCCCGGGTGCGCGAACCCATGCTGGGGACACCCCCGCCGGACCCGCCGACGGACGAGGTCGCCGAGGAGGCGAGCACCATGACATCCATCGAGATCCCGGGCACCACCGGCCACACGGGAGTCGGTCCCCAGACCGTGCCCGCCGCACAGACCGTTTCCGCACCGGCCACCGCTCCGGCCGCGACGTCGGCCACGGCTCTGGCCGCGGCTCCGGCCACCGCTCCGGCCGCGACGTCGGGTGCCCGCCGCGAGCCCTACCTGCGCCTGCACTGGGAAGACGATCAGACCGGCGCCCGCGGCTACCTCGTCGTGGACACGCTCGTCGGCGGTCTGGCCACCGGCGGCACCCGCATGCGCGCGGGATGCACCCTCCGCGAGGTCGAGGACCTGGCGCGCGGCATGACCCGCAAGACGGCGGCCTTCGACCTGCCCGTCGGCGGGGCCAAGGGCGGCATCGACTTCGACCCGAAGGACCCGCGGGCCGTCGAGGTGCTCGGCCGGTTCTGCGAGGCGATGCGCCCGTTCCTCGACCGGCACTGGGTGACCGCCGAGGACCTGGGCGTGCCGCAGCACCTCATCGACGAGGTCTTCGGCCGCCTCGGCATGCGGCAGTCGTACCACGCGGCGATCGAGCGGTCCGCCGACCCCGCGGCCACGGCCGATCGGATCTTCCGCGGGCTCAACGCCGAGGTCCCGGGTGGGCTCCTGGGCGACGTCATCGGTGGCTACGGTGTCGCGCAGGCGTGTCTCGCGGCAGCGCACGTGCGCGGCTGGGACCTCGAGCGCACGTCGGTCGCGATCCAGGGCGTCGGCACCATGGGCGGAGGCGCCGCCTGGTACCTGCACGAGGCCGGGATGCGGGTGGTCGCGCTCGCCGACGCCGCCGGCACACTCTACGACCCCGCCGGTCTCGACGTCCCCGCGCTACTGGCGACCCGCGACCGCTTCGGCGAGATCGATCGCGCCGCCGTACCCGCCCGGGTGCAGCGTCTCGACCGCGACAGCATCCTCGGCATGGACGTCGACGTGCTGGTGCCCGCGGCCGTGTCGTACGCGATCACCGCCGAGAACTGCGCGCAGGTCACGGCGCCGATCGTCGTGGAGGCCGCGAACGCCGCCACCACCGCCGACGCGGAAATCGACCTCACGGCCCGCGGGATCGCGGTACTACCGGACTTCGTGGTCAACGCCGGCGCCGTCGCCTGGGCGTGGTGGCTCATCCTCGGCGAGGTCGACGACCGGTCCGAGACGTCGTTCCTGCGTCTCGGGCGCGAGATGACGGCGAAGGTCGCGGACCTGCTCACCGGCTGGGACCCGAGCAACGGCCCGCTGCGGTGGGCGGCCGACGTCTCCGGGACGATCCGAACGGTGCCGCCGGTCGTCGTGCCCTGACCGCGGGCCCCGGCTCCCGAGGCGCCCGGGCCCCGCGCCCGCCACTACCCGCGCAGCCAGGCTCACGGCATTCGCGCCGCCGCAGCGCACTCGCCGCAGCCCGCACAGCCAGGCTCCCGGTTCCCGCGACCGCCGCAGCGCACTCGCCGCAGCCCGCACAGCCGCACGTCTCCATGGCGTCTCGCTCGCCCCGAAGGGTGGGCGAGACGCCATCGTCAGGCGCGGCTGCGGTTCAGGCGTACAGGCGCGGGAGCGAGACGCCAAGAGTGGGAGCGGCTGCGTGGACACGCGTACGTGCCCCGCCACATAACGCGCTGTCAGACTGTGCGGCCCTATCCGGCGGCGGCGTCGGCTTCACCGGCCTCGTTGCCGTTGCCGTTGCCGTTGCCGTTCCCGTTTCCGATCGCCGTGTGCAGGCGCGCGCGGCGGGGCGAATCGTCGGTGCCCAGCAGCAGGTCGATCGTCAGCGCCAGCCGGCTGGCGACGTCCGCGGCCGACGACCGCCGGGTGAGCCACGAGACCAGGTTGGACATCCACACGTCCGAGATCACGCGCGCGATCGAGAGCTGGAGTTCGTCCGGTTCGCCCTGTGCCAGCGCGCGGGCGATGATCCGGTCCATGAGGAAGCCGACCTCCTCGACCTCGTTGGCCACGGTGGCGTCGGCGAACATGAAGGCCCGGGTCATGGCCTCGGTGAGGTTCGGGTCGCGCTGCATCGACTTGGTGATCATGTCCACCACGACCTTCATCCGCTCCTGCGCGGTGTCGCCGGGCGGGGCCGAACGCTCGGTGCGCTGATCGAGCCGGCGGAACTCGCGGGCGAGCGCCGAGACGAGCAGGTGCACCTTCGACGGGAAGTACCGGTAGAGGGTGCCCACGGCGACCTCGGCCTTCTCTGCCACGGCGCGCATCTGCACGGCCTCGTACCCGCCCTTGGCGGCCAGGGCCAACGTGGCGTCGAGGATCCGGCGACGGCGCTCGCGTTGCGACGACGTACTGGGCTCGTCGGCTCTGGTAGCGGCGGCGGCGGACGCGGCGGCGGAGCCGGTCTCGGTCGAGCTCTTGGTCATGGCAAGGAACCTTCTGCGCTGGTCGGATCGGGACTGCTGATCGGGCTGGCGGTCTCGGGTTGGCGTACCGGGCGGGGACCCGGGTGTACCGATCGGACCCTACTGGTGCATTCTAGAACACGTTACCTAGAACACGTTCCATTGTAGGCGTGTACGCGCGGGCCCTCGCGTCCCGCGCCGGGTACGCGTCCCCCGCCCGAGTCGAGGAGCCTGCAGTGAGTATCGCCACCACACCGGACCAGACCGAGATCCAGAGTTCGATCAAGGCCTGGGCGAAGTCCGCCGATCCCGTGGCTACGGTACGCGTTCAGGAGGAGGATCCGGAAGCCTGGAAGGCGGTGTGGCCCCGACTCGCCGAGCTGGGGCTGTTCGGTGTCGCGATCGCCGAAGAGCACGGCGGTGCCGGCGCGGAGATCGTCGACCTGGCCTGCATGCTCGAGACCGCAGCCGCCCACATGGCGCCGGGCCCGGTGCTGTCCACAGCCCTGACCGGGGTGCTGGTCTCCCGTGCGGGCGGGGCCGTGGCGCAGGCGCTGGGGGAGACCCTCGCAGAGGGCGGCCTGCCGGTGGGCGTGTGCCTGGGCATCGACACCGCGACGCTGGACGGCTCGGGTGAGGTCACCGGCGACCCCGGCATCGCCTACGGCGGCACCCCCGACGGAGGACTGCTCTTGCCCGTCGAGATCGACGGCGCCACGCGCTGGGCGCTGCTCGAGGCGGGCACCGCGGGCGTGACGGTCACCCCGTCGACGCCATACGACATCTCGGCCTCGATCGGCCGCGTTCGCCTGGAGGGCGTGACGATCCCGGCCGACCGGATCCTCAAGGGCATCACCACCGAGCACGTCCACCAGCTGTTCGTCACGCTGGCCGCGGCGGAGGCTGCGGGCGTCGCCGACTACACGCTCGCCACCGCCGTGGACTACGCAAAGATCCGCGAACAGTTCGGCCGCACCATCGGCTCGTTCCAGTCCATCAAGCACCTCGCCGCCGACATGCTCTGCCGCACCGAGCAGGTCCGCGCGCTGGCGTGGGACGCCGCCGTCGCTGCGGAGGACCTCACCGACTCCGACTCCGAGCTGCCCGTCGCCGCCGCGGTCGCCGGGGCGCTGGCCTTCGACAACGCCGTGCGCAACTCCCAGGACTGCATCCAGATCCTCGGCGGCATCGGCTTCACCTTCGAGCACGAGGCCCACTTCTACATGCGGCGCGCGAGCGCGCTGCGCCAGATCATCGGTGGGTCCGCCCGCTGGCGACGCAGCCTGGCCGAGCTCACCCTCGCCGGCAGGCGCCGCCACCTCGACATCGACCTGTCCGAGATCGACGGGCTGGACGCCACGCGCGAGGAGATCCGCGCACTCGTGGCGAAGGTCGCGGCCGTGGAGGGCGACGGGCGCAAGCAGGCCCTGGCCGACACCGGCCTGTTCATGCCGCACCTGCCCGAGCCGTGGGGCCTGGGCGCCGGCCCGGCCGAGCAGCTGCTCATCGACTCCGAACTCGAGGCCGCCGGCGTCACCCGCCACGACATCACGATCGGCGGCTGGGCGGTGCCGACCATCCTGCAGGCCGCCCCCGAGCACGCCGATCTGCTGGTGCGCGACACGATGGCCGGGAAGATCAGGTGGTGCCAGCTGTTCTCCGAGCCCGGCGCCGGCTCCGACCTCGCCGCTCTGCGCACCACCGCCGAGAAGGTCGACGGCGGCTGGAAGCTCAACGGCCAGAAGGTGTGGACGTCGCTGGCCCGCGAGGCCGACTGGGCCATGTGCCTGGCCCGTACGGACTCCGGCGCGCCCAAGCACAAGGGCATCACCTACTTCCTGGTGGACATGCGCTCAGAGGGCATCCGGACCCGGCCGCTGCGCGAGATCACCGGCGAGGCCCTGTTCAACGAGGTCTACCTCGAGGACCTGTTCGTGCCCGACGAGTTCCAGATCGGGACGGTCAACGACGGCTGGAAGATCGCCCGCACGACACTCGCCAACGAGCGCGTGGCCATGGGCGGCGGCTCCTCCCTCGGTGACGCCGCGGAGGAGATCATCGGCCTCATCAACGTGGCCGGGGTCTCAGGCGACGCGCTGGTTCTGGACGAGTTCGGCAAGCACGTCGCCGACGGCGTCGTGGGCAACCTGCTGGACCTGCGCACCGCGCTGCGCAGCCTCGCCGGTTCCGGTCCGGGCGCCGAGTCGAGCGTCCGCAAGATCGTCGGCGTGCGCCACCGCCAGGACATCGCCGAGTTCGGCCTCACGCTCACCGGCACCGGCGGCGTCGAGTTCACCGAGCAGGGCCGCAAGTTCCTCATGGTCCGCTGCCTGTCGATCGCGGGCGGCACCGAGCAGGTGCTGCTCAACGTGGTCGGCGAGCGCATCCTCGGCCTGCCCCGAGACTGAACCCCGCCCGTCACCCCCTGCCCTTTTTCCGCCCCCGTACCCGAACAGGACTGATCGTGGACTTCACGCGTACCGAGACCCAGGCCGCCGTCGCCGAGGCGGTGGCCGGCGCGCTGTCGACGGCCGCCCCGGCCGAGGAACTGCTCACCGCGCTGCCCAGCCGCAGTGTCGACGACGCCGGCTTCGACGAGCGCCTCTGGTCGGCGTTCGCCACCTCCGGGCTGCTCTCGCTGGGCCTGCCCTCCGCGCTCGGCGGCGACGACCTCACGCCCGCCGACATCGCCGTCGTGCTCGAGGAGGTCGGCCGCGCCGGCGTGGTGATCCCCGCCCTGGAGACCCTGGGCCTGGGCGTACTGCCGATCGTCACCCTCGGCACCGCGGACCAGCAGGAGCGACTGCTCTCCGGCATCGAGGACGGCCGCATCCTCACCGCCGCCGTCGCCGAGCCCGGCAACCCCCTGCCGCTCGCGCCGACCGTGCGCCTGGATGGCGGGACCCTCACCGGCACCGTCACCAGCGTCCGTTACGCGGCTCAGGCCCGCGCGATCCTCGTGCCGGCGACCACGCCCGAGGGTGCGGCCCTCGTCGTCGTCGCCCCCGACGCCCCCGGCGTCACCC
>NZ_JAHBAV010000148.1 GCF_018390595.1 Dietzia massiliensis | reverse complement strand
ATCACCGCCATCCCGAACAACCAGAAGGCACCGAGCGCCACGGGGTAGGCCGTCCGCTCGTCTGCAGGTTGGGTGGCCACCGGGCCGAAGTAGAGGAGCACAAACGCGAGAACAACCCAGAACAGCAAGAACGCACGGACGGGCTTCACCGGCCTGTATACCGCGTGGCAGGTGTACGGGAACGGCCTCGCGGCGAGGTCAGTTCGCACGGTCGAAGGCTCCCCTCACCCACGAGGCGGCGAGTGCGCCGTGGATGTCCAGATAGAGCTGGCTCAGCTCGTCCGAGATCTGGTGGATGAGCGGCTCCACGGTCTGACGGAATCCGATGCACCCGTTGATCAGCTGGGCGCCGGGCACCAACGCATCGACGGTGGCCACTCCGTCGAAATCCGACAACGCGCCGATGGCCCGGGATTTGAACTCGACGGTATTCGCGAAGGCCACGAGCAGGTCGGGAACGATGTCAGTCGAACCTGCCGCAGGCGCGCCGGGCGGGATGTGGTCAGGCACGTGCGGGCCCTCCTCGCTAACCGATGTGATCGCTGCACACGGTAGTGC
>NZ_JAHBAV010000147.1 GCF_018390595.1 Dietzia massiliensis | reverse complement strand
CCTGGAATTCAACGAGCTGGCCGTGGTGCCGATGGCCGATCCGGCCGCCGAGCTGCCGCAGCTGGCGCAGGTGTACCAGGCGCTGGTGTTGGCGGTGCGCGACTACGTGACCAAAAACGGCTTTAAAGGCGCGGTGCTCGGCCTGTCCGGCGGCATCGACTCGGCGCTGACGCTGGCGATCGCCGTGGATGCGCTGGGCAAAGACAAGGTGCAGGCGCTGATGATGCCGTTCCGCTATACCGCGGACATCAGCATCGCCGACGCCAAGGAAGAGGCGGAAATCCTCGGCGTGGAGTTCGATATCGTCTCCATCGAACCGATGTTCGACGCCTTTATGGGCCAGCTGTCGCCGATGTTCGCCGGCACCGAGCGCGACACCACCGAAGAAAACCTGCAGGCGCGTTGCCGCGGGGTGGTGCTGATGGCGCTGTCCAACAAACGCCGCAGCATCGTGCTGACCACCGGCAACAAGAGCGAAATGGCGGTGGGATACGCCACGCTGTACGGCGATATGGCCGGCGGTTTCGACGTGCTGAAGGACGTGCCGAAAACGCTGGTGTTCAAGC
>NZ_JAHBAV010000146.1 GCF_018390595.1 Dietzia massiliensis | reverse complement strand
ACCCCAGTTGGGAGTGCGCGTACATCGCCAGATAGGTGTGGGCCATGTAGATGAACCCCAATGCGCCGAGGATGCTGCCCGCGGCCAGCGCGATCTCACGGCGTTGCAACCGCATCAGCTCTGCGAGCGGGGTTTGGGGTATCAGCTCACGCGCCTTCTCCTCCGCGAACACCGGGGTCTCCTCGATGTTCAGGCGCACATACAGCGCGAGCGCGACCAACACGGCGCTGAGCAGGAACGGCACCCGCCACCCCCACTGCAGAAACGCCGGACTGCCTTCGCCGATGGTGAAATTCACCCCGAGAAAGGTTGCGCTGCTCAGCACGCCCGCGATGCCGCCACCCATCAAGGTGAACACGCCGTAGCGGCCGCGCTGGCCGGCCGGCGCGTATTCGACACTGAGCAAGGCCGAGCCCGCCCATTCGCCGCCGACGGCGAACCCCTGCAACAGCCGAAGCGCGACCAAGATCAGCGGCGCTGCCGCACCGATCGCCCCGGAGCTGGGGACCAGGCCAACACACACGGTTGACAGGCCCATGATCAGCAGCGTGGCAACCAGGGTCTTCTTGCGG
>NZ_JAHBAV010000145.1 GCF_018390595.1 Dietzia massiliensis | reverse complement strand
CCACCGAGTTCGGCTTTGCGCGCTCGACCGGCGATTGGCGGCAGCTGGTGGCCGATCCGGCGATCGACGTGGTGGACATCTGCGCGCCCAACTTCTTGCACAAAGAGATGGCGCTGGAGGCGATCCGCCACGGCAAGCACGTGTATTCGGAAAAGCCGCTGGCGCTGGACGCCGCCGACGCGGCGGAGATGGTGCAGGCCGCCCGCGCCAAGGGCGTGAAAACGCTGGTCGGTTTCAACTACATGAAGAACCCGACCAGCCAGCTGGCGCGCGAGATCATCGCCAACGGTGAAATCGGCGAGGTGGTGCATTTTTACGGCACCCACAATGAGGATTATCTGGCCGACCCGCGCACGCCGCTCGACTGGCACTGCCGCCGCGCCAGCGCCGGGCTGGGCGCGCTGGGGGATCTGGCGGCGCACATCGTCAACATGGCGCACTACCTGGTGGGCGACATCGTGGCGGTCTGTGGCGATATGCAAACGGTGATCAAACAGCGCCCGGACCCGCAAGACCCGGCGCGCCTGTTGCCGGTGGAAAACGAAGATCAGGCCGGCGCGCTGCTGCGCTTCGCCGGCGGGGCGG
>NZ_JAHBAV010000144.1 GCF_018390595.1 Dietzia massiliensis | reverse complement strand
CGCGACCCCGGAGCGACCGTGCCCGCGGCGCTGCTGTCCGACGTCGTCCGCTCTGCGCTGGCCGACCTGTCCGGCGCCTCCGCCGGCGCCCCGTCCTCGGGCGACGTGATCCTCGGCGATCTCGTGAGCGCGGCGCCCGACGAGACCCCCGACAGCGTTCGCGATCGCGCCACCGAACTGTCCGGGACGTCCCTGCCGTACGTGGCCGGGTGCTCGGACCTGTCCCGCCGCGTGCCGGTGAACCGCGTCGACGAGCTGAGCTCCGAGTGGGCCGGGACCCCGCCGTTCGGGGAGATCCTCGCCGCGCAGCTGTCCGCGTGCTCCACCTGGCCCGTCCCCGGCCAGGTTCCGGTCAGCGTGCCCGCCGACGTGCCGGTCCTGCTGTTGGGCGGGATCGCCGACCCCGTCGCCGGTGCCGCGGCCGTCGAACCGGCCGCCGCCGCGCTCACCGCCTCCGGCGCCACCGACGTCCGCACGCTCACCTGGGGCGCGCCCGGATCGCGCGTGATCCTGCACTCCGGGTGCGCCCGAACCGCGGTGACCGGATTCCTCGCCGACCCCGATACCGCCGAGGACTCCGCCGCCT
>NZ_JAHBAV010000143.1 GCF_018390595.1 Dietzia massiliensis | reverse complement strand
CGGAGCTGGAGAAGGCGCGCACGCCCGTGCAGGCACAGCTGGCCAAGGACACCGCGCTGGAGGGCCTGTACTACGTGCGCGCCGCCCGCTCGGCGATGGGCCTCGACCCCGGCCCTGAGCTCCCGCCGACCCCCGGCCAGGACCGCGCCGGCCGGGTGACCGAGGACCGCGAGGTCGAGGTCGAGGGCCGCAAGATGAAGGCCGCCACCGACCCGAGCGACGAGACCCCGCACTACTACCCGGGTGGCGTCGTGGCGGGTCGCCCGGTGCCCGCGGGCTGGTACTCGGAGCCCTGGTGGGCGTCCGCGCTGGCCACCGGCGTCTGGATGATGGGCTCGATGATGATGTTCAACATGATGTTCGCCGGAATGGCGGGCGTCGGCTACTCCGGTGAGGACTTCGCGGCCGGGGTCGGCGAGGGCGGCGCCGACGTCGGTGACATGGGCGGCGCTGACGGCGGCGACGGCGAGGGCTTCTTCGACGGCGGCCTGTTCGGCGGCGACGGTGGCGAGGGCGGAGACGCCGGCGGTGACGGCGGTGGCTTCTTCGACGGCGGCCTCTTCGGCGGCGACGGCGGAGGGGGAGACGGCGGCGGGTTCTT
>NZ_JAHBAV010000142.1 GCF_018390595.1 Dietzia massiliensis | reverse complement strand
GTGCAGAACGGCGCCCATCGAGGGCACCGCGAGGTACGCGGCCAGGTGCTCGGTGTTGTTCCACATGAACGTCGCCACCCGCTGGTCACCGGTCACCCCGAGGCGACGCAACCCATTGGCCAGTTGGGCGGCCTGGCAGCCCACTTCCCGATAGCTCGTCGTGCGGTAGCCATCCCCGGTGGCGGTGGTCACCGTGCGGTCCCCGTGGACACTGCAGCCGTGGCGCATGATCGCGGTGATCGTCAACGGATAGTCCTGCATCGTGCCGTCCATCGATGTACCGCCTTGTTCTCCGCGCGGCACTGCCCGTGCCAATCCGCGAAATGCGCCGCCCGCATTCCGGGCCGGCGACGATCGGCCGCCGACCGCTTCCCACCCTAAGCCCGAATTCGGCGATCGTGGCCAAGATCACCCGGGCTAACGAGCGACGACGTGGATCCCGTTCGGCCGGCGGGGCTTTGGAAGCAACACGCTTCCGACGCCCACTTCCATTGAGTGTGCGTACCGGGATTTGAGTGTGAACACTGCGCGGCGGGGCGCCGCCCCGCCGCGAAGCCGGTTAGGCCAGCGCCGGCTCCCACTGCGGCACGTCGAACACCCAGCCGGCCGCCGCCGGCA
>NZ_JAHBAV010000141.1 GCF_018390595.1 Dietzia massiliensis | reverse complement strand
CCCTTTTTTTAGCGCTAGAGTGCCACTGCTTATCGCAGGTAAACTGGCAGATATCCGTTATTTAATCTCAACATAGTCATGGCGCGACGATATGGAACTTAAAGCGACATCGCTGGGGAAACACCTGGCTCAGCACCCTTATAACCGCGTGCGGTTGCTGCACGCCGGCGTTGAGGTGAGCGGGGAAAAACATGAATACCTGATCCCCTTCAATCAACTGATTCAGGTCAGGTGCAAGCGCGGCATCGTCTGGGGCGAGCTGGAATTTGAATTGCCGGACGAAAAAGTGGTGCGACTGCACGGCACCGAGTGGCAGGAAACGCAGCGTTTTTATCACTATCTGCAGCAGGCGTGGCAGCAGTGGAGCGCCGAAATGAGTGAGGTCAGTGCCGGCGTGTTGCAACAGCAGGTGGCACAGATTCAGCGCATTGAGCAGCAAGATAAATGGTTCAAAAAGTCTGAGCTGGGCAAACTGCAGCAGCAAATCCGTGAAGCCTTCTCCGCGCTGCCAATGCCGGTGGCGCGCCTGGAGGAATTCGATAACTGCCGGGCCGATTACCATCTGTGTCTGCAATGGCTGCAGCAGGGGCAACGCAGTGTCGACCAACGCAACCGGCAGTGGACCGATCG
>NZ_JAHBAV010000140.1 GCF_018390595.1 Dietzia massiliensis | reverse complement strand
GGCCAGTACTGGTCGAGCATGAGCCGCACCTCGTGCAGCACCGAGGGGACGGTCGACAGCGCGGCGGCGCCGGTGAGCCGCTCGGAGTCGTCGCCGATCAATCCGTCGATGGTCAGCGCCAATTCGTCCGCGGTGATCTCCGATTCGGTGCGAATCCGCCACTGCTGCACGACGTTTGCGTGCTCCTTGGCGCCCGATATGAGCCCGACGACGGTGTGGGTGTTACGGACGTCGATCGCCAGCAGCACGGCTACCGCGCAACGATCCGGGGATCCAGCAGCTCGGCCGCGTCTTCGGGCACGAACGCCGGGTCGTGGCCGAGGTCGACCGGTTTGTTGTCGGCGTCGACGAAGACGATCCGCGGCCGATACGCCCGGGCCTCCGCCTCCTCCATGGTCCCGTACGCGATCAGGATCACCAGGTCGCCCGGGTGGACGAGATGCGCCGCGGCACCGTTGATCCCGATCACGCCGCTGCCGCGTTCGCCGGTGATGGCGTAGGTGACGAGGCGGGCGCCGTTGTCGATGTCGACAATGGTCACCTGTTCGCCTTCGAGCAGGTCCGCCGCGTCCATCAGATCGGCGTCGATGGTCA
>NZ_JAHBAV010000013.1 GCF_018390595.1 Dietzia massiliensis | reverse complement strand
CTAGGACGCCGCCCTCTCACGGCGGTAGCGTGGGTTCGAATCCCATCGGGGGTACCAGGGAGAACGTCCCGGTTCGTCACTGACGAGCCGGGACGTTCCGCATTTCGGGGTGCGTGCGAAGATCACCGCGTGACCTCGCGCCGTGACCTGTTCCGCCTCGCCGTGGGGGCCGGCCTGTCCCTCGCCGCCCTCGGTGCGTGCGGCGCGGAGAAGGGGGCGACGACGACGAGCCCGTCCGCCACCCCGACGGACCCGCTCGCCCCTCCCGAGCCGGTCCGGACACCGACGCCGGACGCGCCGCCGCGCCGTCTCCTCGCACTCTCCTCGGCCGATCTCGACGTCCTGCACGCGCTCGACCGCGAGCCGGAGGCCGCGTGGGCGGTCGACGGCACGGGACCGCGGCCGTGGCGTGGGCGACCCGCCCCGCCGCGGCCGGAATGGGACGGCCCGGGGCTGCCCAGTCTGCGGTCCCTGCTGCCGTTCGGCGTCGACGCCTTCGTCCTGGCCGCCGCGGACGTCACCGGCGACCAGCTACGCGGGTACGAGCGCCTGGCGACCGTGATCGTCGACCCGCAGGGGCGACCGGGCTGGCGGGACCACCTCGATCTCGTGGCCGACGCCCTCGACCGCGATCCCGGACCGGCGACCGCCACCGCCGAGGAGGCGCTCGACGCGTGGGCCGGGGGTCAGCGGCGGCTCGGGGTCGAGGCCCTCGCCGTCGTCGTCGGCACCGGCGCCCGGCCCGACACCCCCGTCGCCACCCTCGCGGCGGACTCGCCGCTCGGCGCGGAGATCCGCGCCCTGGGGTTCGAGGTGGACGCGCGGGCCGAGCCCCGGCCGTACCGCGAACTGCGGCGTCCGGGCGTCCAGGTGGTGCGGGTCGATCCCCGCGACGACGACCTCGTCGCGGCCGTGCGCCAGCCCAGTGTCTCGAGCCTGCCGTGGGCGTTGGACAGACTCGTCCGCGGGCGACGGCCCGCCTGAGGGCCCGCCGCGCGCCGCCGCGCCGCTCTATAGCCGCTTGTGTATCGCGTCCGCCGCGGCGAGCAGGTCGGCGGCCCACTTCGCGCCCGGCCGTCGGCCGATGCGGTCCACCGGCCCGGAGACCGAGATCGCCGCGACCACGGTGCCCGTCGAGTCCCGGATGGGCGCGGATATCGAGGCCACGCCCGCCTCCCGCTCGGCGACGGACTGCGCCCAGCCACGCCGGCGGACCTCCGCCAGCTGGCGATCGGTGTACGTGGCGTCGGTCAGCAGGGTGCGCTGCGTGGCCGGGTCGGCCCACGCGGCGAGAACCTTGGCCCCCGAACCGCGGTTCATGGGCAGAACCGCGCCGACGGGCACCGTGTCGCGCAGGCCGGTCGGCGGCTCGGCCGAGGCCACGCAGATGCGGCGGTCGCCGTCCCGGCGGTAGACCTGAACGCTCTCCTCGGTGATCTCGCGCAGCCGCGGCAGGACCGAGGATGCGGCGTCGGCGAGAGAGTCGGAGACGTGGGCCGCGAGCTTGGCCAGGCCGGGCCCGAGGCTCCAGACCCCGGCGTCGTCGCGGGACAGCAGTTGATGGATCTCCAGGCCCACCGCGAGGCGGTGCGCGGTGGCGCGCGGCAGTCCCGTCCGCTCGCAGAGGTCGGCCAGGACGCAGGGCTGTTCGGCCACCGCGTGCAGCACCGTCATGGCTTTGTCGAGGACCCCGATCCCGCTATACTGTCTCACAGTTCGACTATATCGTCCTACATGGTGAGAATCGATCCAAGGCTCATCCGGGACGTGGACTGGAGGCGTGATGACTGAGACCGTGACCGGCGGAACGCGACCGCGGACCCTGGCCGAGAAGGTCTGGGACGACCACGTGGTGGTCAGCGGAGAGGGTGAGGGCGAGTCCCGGGGGCCCGACCTCATCTTCATCGACCTCCACCTCATCCACGAGGTCACCAGCCCCCAGGCTTTCGACGGACTCCGCCTGGCCGGCCGTCAGCTCCGCCGTCCGGACCTCACCCTGGCCACCGAGGACCACAACGTGCCGACCGACATCGTCGGCGGCGCCGTCAACCTCATCGCGGACCAGACCTCGCGCGTCCAGATCGAGACCCTGCGCCGCAACTGCGAGGAGTTCGGCGTCCGCCTGTACCCGATGGGCGACCTCGACCAGGGGATCGTCCACGTCGTGGGCCCCCAGCTGGGCCTGACGCAGCCGGGCATGACGGTGGTGTGCGGCGACTCCCACACGTCCACCCACGGGGCGTTCGGGTCCATCGCCATGGGTATCGGCACATCCGAGGTCGAGCACGTCATGGCCACCCAGACGCTCAGCCTGCGCCCGTTCAAGACGATGGCCGTGACCGTCACCGGCGAGCTGCAGCCCGGGGTGACGGGCAAGGACCTCATCCTCGCCGTCATCGCCCAGATCGGTACCGGCGGGGGGCAGGGCTACATCATCGAGTACCGCGGCGAGGCCATCGAGAAACTCTCGATGGAGGCCCGGATGACCGTCTGCAACATGAGCATCGAGGCCGGCGCGCGGGCGGGCATGATCGCGCCCGACCAGACCACCTACGACTACCTCCGCGGCCGTCCGCACGCGCCCAGGGGCGACGAGTGGGACGAGGCAGTGCGGTACTGGGACAGCCTGCGCACCGACGACGACGCGGTCTTCGACGCCGAGGTCGTGATCGACGGCTCGGCGCTCACCCCGTTCGTCACCTGGGGCACCAACCCGGGTCAGGGTGTCCCGCTGGGCGCGTCCGTGCCGCACCCGGAGTCGTTCACCGACGAGAGCGCGCGTATCGCCGCCGAGAGCGCCCTGGAGTACATGGACCTGCGGGCCGGCACCCCCATGCGCGAGGTGCCCGTCGACGTCGTGTTCGTCGGGTCGTGCACCAACGGCCGTATCGAGGATCTGCGCACCGTCGCCGAGGTCATCGACGGGCAGAGGATCGCCGACGGCGTGCGGATGCTCGTCGTGCCGGGTTCCATGCGCGTGCGCCAGCAGGCCGAGCAAGAGGGCCTGGACCGGGTGTTCACCGAGTTCGGCGCCGAGTGGCGCCAGCCGGGCTGCTCCATGTGCCTGGGCATGAACCCCGACTCGCTGCTGCCCGGCCAGCGGTGCGCGTCCACCTCCAACCGCAACTTCGAGGGGCGCCAGGGCAAGGGGGCGCGCACCCACCTGGTCAGCCCGTCGGTCGCCGCGGCGACCGCGGTGCTCGGGCACCTCGCCTCACCCGTCGATCTCGAGCCCGAGAAGGGGGCCTGACAACCCATGGAGCCGATCACCACCCACACCGGCATCGGCGCCCCGCTGCGCCGCTCCAACGTGGACACCGACCAGATCATCCCCGCCGAGTACCTCAAGCGCGTCACGCGCACGGGCTTCGAGGACGGCCTGTTCTCCTCCTGGCGGGCGAACGAGCCGGACTTCGTCCTCAACCGCGCGCCGTACGACCGTGCCTCCGTCCTGGTCGCCGGACCGGACTTCGGGACGGGCTCGTCGCGGGAGCACGCGGTGTGGGCCCTCATGGACTTCGGCTTCCGCGTGGTCGTCTCGTCGCGCTTCGCCGACATCTTCCGAGGCAACTCGGGTAAGTCCGGCCTCGTGGCCGCCCGGGTCGAACAGGAGAACGTCGAGCTCCTGTGGAAAGTGATGGACGAGCGACCGGGTATCGAGCTCACCGTGGATCTGGTCACCCGTACGATCACCGCGGGCGATGTCACCGTACCGTTCGACATCGACGACTACACACGCTGGCGGCTCATGGAGGGTCTCGACGACATCGGTCTCACGCTGCGGCGCGCCGACGATATCGAGGCGTTCGAGAGCCGGCGGCCGGCGTTCAAACCGGTCACCACCCCCCGCTGATCGACGCGCGTAGAGAGTTCACGGAGTCACCTTCGTATTGTCCCCCGTCTGGCCTGGCTGTGTGAGCATGCTTATATTCATTCCGTGTGGTTGCGAAAGCCGCGGGCGCATACTCACCCGAAGGGGGATCCTCACGTGAACAAAGCCGACCTGATCGCCGAACTGGCGGACCGGATGGGCGGAGACCAGCAGCTCGCCACCGAGGCGCTGGAGAACACCCTCGACATCATCGTGCGGGCGGTGGCGTCCGGGGAATCCATCACGATCATGGGTTTCGGCATCTTCGAGAAGAGGGCACGTGCGGCCCGCGTGGCGCGCAACCCCCACACGGGCGAGTCGATCCCGGTCCCGCCGACCTACTCGCCGGTGTTCCGGCCTGGCCAGTACTTCAAATCCGTCATCCAGGGCACCGAGACGCTGCCCGAGGGGCGACTCGCCGCCAAGCGGTCGAGCTCGCACCAGTCGTCCGGCGGCCTGCACGCCAACGGGGTCGGACTCCGCGACAAGGTCAGCTGACCCGCCCGGCCGCAGGGCCGCCCGCGCCTCAGAACAGCGGTAGGGGGCTCGGGTAGTAGTCGGCGTGGACCACCGCCCCGCCGTCGAACCCCAGCACCCACACGCCGGCCTTCTTCGTGGACGCGTCGCCCACGTCGAGGCCTGCCGGCCCGGCCAGATCGCAGACCATCCCGGGGATGGCGGTGCCCTGCGAGGACACCGCGGCGATCCCGTCACCGGCGGCGATCCGGATCAACCGTGACACGGCCGCGGCGGGGTCGTCGAGGTAGGCCTCGTCGCTCAGGGCCGGCTCGGTCGCGACCGACTCCCCGAGTTCATCGGCCAGTGGTGCGAGCGTCTGCTCGCACCGGACCCGCGGCGCGCTGTGGAGACGGGTGACGCCGAACGCACTCAGCATCGGCGCCAACATCTCGGCCTGCACCCGGCCGTTCTTCTCCAGCGGCCTCAGGTCGTCGTCACCGCTCCACTCGCTCCGGCGCCCCGCCTTGGCGTGCCGGACGAGCAGCAGGACCGACCGGGCGCGCGGCGCGTCGTCGAAGCGGGTGAGGATCTTCCGGTCGAGCGGGTAGGAGACGAGGCGCTTGGCCTCGTCCACGGGCACCCAGCGGATCTCGTCGACCTCGGAGTTGGGGTGGAAGTCACCGCCGGTGGCCAGCGCCGACCAGTAGGTGACCTCTTTACGGGTGTTCTCCTTGAGGGGGTAGGCGGTCGTCCCGATCCGGGAGCGCAGCTCGGCGGCGAAGCCCGTCTCCTCCTCGATCTCGCGCACGGCGGTGACCGGCAGTGCTTCTCCGGCGTCGACCTTGCCCTTGGGGAGCGACCAGTCGTCGTAGCGCGGTCGGTGGACGACCGCACACAGCGGCGAATCGCCGTCCATCCGGTACAGGACCGCTCCGGCGGCCGGGACCACGCGGACCCTGGACTTTCCAGGCTTCGGGCTCATCGGTTACGGAACCCCGCGTGCTGGGAGGCCATGCGCTCCTGGTGATCGACCGAGTCGTCCCAGTCCTCCGGCGCCGGCATGCGTCGCCAGGTCGCGTCCGGCTGGAGGTGGAAGCTGCGGGTCGCCGGGTCGAGCGCCGAGTCGAAGATGCGGTGGATCTGCTCTTTGAGGCGGGGGTCGGTGACGGTGACCATCACCTCGACCCGGCGGTCGAGGTTGCGGTGCATCATGTCAGCGCTGCCGATGAACACCTCGTCCGCGCCACGGAAGTGCAGGATCCGCGAGTGCTCGAGGAAGCGGCCGAGGATCGACCGGACGTGGATGTTCTCGCTCAGGCCCGGGACCCCGGCGCGGAGTGAACAGATGCCGCGCACCACGATCTCCACCGGCACGCCGGCCTGGGAGGCCCGGTACAGGGCGTCGATCACCTGCTCGTCCACCAGCGCGTTGGCCTTGAGCCGGATGCCCGCCTCGTGACCCTCCTCGGCCAGGGCGATCTCGCGGTCGATCCGCTCGATGATGCCGGAGCGGATCCCCTCCGGCGCCACCAGCAGACGGCGGTATTTGCTCACGTTGGAGAACCCGGTGAGGTGGTTGAACAGGTCCGTCAGGTCCGACACGACCTCCTCGTCGGCCGTGAACAGCCCCACGTCCTCGTACAGCCGGGCCGTCTTGGGGTTGTAGTTGCCCGTGCCGATGTGCGCGTACCGCTGGAGCCGGTCGCCCTCCTTGCGCACCACCAGGCAGGTCTTGCAGTGAGTCTTGAGGCCGAGCAGGCCGTAGACGACGTGGACGCCGGCCTGCTCCAGCTCGCGGGCCCACCGGATGTTGTTCTGCTCGTCGAACCGGGCTTTGATCTCCACCAGCGCGACCACCTGCTTGCCGGCCGCCGCGGCGTCGACGAGCGCGTTGACGATGGGGGAGTCACCGGAGGTCCGGTACAGGGTCTGCTTGATCGCCAGGACGTCCTCGTCCGCGGCGGCCTGCTCGATGAATCGCTGCACGGTCGTGGCGAACGAGTCGTAGGGGTGCTCGACGAGGACGTCGCACTCCTGGAGCGAGGCGAAGATGTTGCGGGCGGTTTCCCGCTCGCCGAAGGCCGGGGGAGTGGCCGGGACCATGGGCGGGTCCTTGAGGTCGGGCAGGTCCAGGCCGTGGATCTGCCACAGGCCGGTGAGGTCGAGCAGACCGGAGAACCGGATGACGTCGGCGGAGTCGACGTCGAGTTCCCGCTGCAGGATCCGCAGCATCCGCGGGGTGGTGTCCTCCGCGATCTCCAACCGCACCGCCGACCCGAACCGGCGGCGCGCCAGTTCGCGCTCGAGGGCCTGCAGCAGGTCCTCGTCGCGGTCCTCCTCGACCTCCATGTCCGCGTTGCGGGTCACCCGGAAGACATGGTGTTCGACGACCTCCATGCCCTGGAACAACTCGCCCAGGTGGGCGGCGATGATGTCCTCGGCGGGGACGAACGAGTACTCGTCCGGTCCGCCGCGGTCCACCCGGACGAAGCGCGGGACGTTGTGGGGGATCTTGACCCGGGCGAAGTGCTCCTGGCCCGAGTCGAGGTCGCGGATGATGACCGCGAGGTTGAGGCTCAGGCCCGAGATGTACGGAAACGGGTGCGCCGGGTCCACCGCCAGTGGGGTGAGCACCGGGAAGATCGAGTTGCGGAACAGCTCCGCCAGCGAGAACTTCTCGTCCGCGGTGAGGTCGGACCACGGGAGGATCCGGATGCCGTTCGCCTCCAGCTCCGGCCGGATCTCGTCGCGGAACAACCGGGTCTGCTCGTCGCACAGCTCGCGCGTGCGCAGACTGATCCGCCCGAGCTGCTCGGCGGGCGTCTGGCCGTCGGCGGAGCGGACCGACAGCCCGGTCTTGTCACGTCGCTTGAGGCCGGCGACGCGCACCATGTAGAACTCGTCCAGATTGGAGGCGAAGATCGCGAGGAACTTGGCCCGCTCCAGCAGTGGGAGGCCCTTCTCGCCGGCCAGCGCGAGCACGCGCGCGTTGAAGTCCAGCCAGCTCAGTTCACGGTTGAGATAACGGTCACGGGGCCGGGGCAGTCCCTGGAGGGCGTGCTGTTCTATGGTCACGGCACCATTGTGGCCGATACCCCGTCCGCGTGTGTCGCGTGCCGTGTCGAGGGGTCGCGCAGCGCCCCGGCCGTGGCGGCGCCGACGTCACGGGCCGAGAGGGTGGCGAGATCGGCAGGGATGTCGACGTCCCGGCTCGCCGCGGCGAGATCGGCCGCCACGCCGACGGTCACGGCCCCGCCCGCGCGGAACCGGGCCGCGGAGTCGGGGCCGAACCGGCACACCCGGGAGTCGGGCGCGCCCGTCCAGAACGCCATCGTCGTCCCCGCCCCGCGATGGTCCGCGACCGTCGAATGGGGATGCCGCTCGGCGGAGGCGAGGATGCGCGCGAGGTGATGCGGGCGGAGCTCGGGCAGATCGGCGGCGACGACCCCGACCGGTCCGGGGACGTCGGCGAGCGCGGCCGTCAGGGCGGCGTTGAGGGGATCGACGTGGGAACGGGGCATAGAGGGCTCGGGGACGAACTCCGCGCCGACCCGGGCCGCCAGGTCCCGGACGAGCGGATCGGCGGCCGAGACGACGCGGACCCGGCCGACACCGGGGGTGGCGAGGCACGCCCGCAGCACGTCCGTGGCCATCGCCAGCACCAGGGACTTCCGCCCGGCTGACGGCAGAACCGGGTCCAGGCGACTCTTCGCGCGGTCCAGCGCCTTGACGGGGACGACGATCGTCCAGCCGTCAGTGCCGGTCGCGCCGCCCTCAGCTGTGCTCATCGACCGCCATCCTGCCAGCTGCGCCTCCCCGGCGTCCTGCACCGGGTAGCGTTCGCCGGGAACCACCGCGGTCGGCGGGCAGGGACGATGAGGGCCGGGAGGCGAAGATGGCACGGATCGCGGTGATGGGAGCGGGGTCCTGGGGGACCGCGGTCGGCAAGGTGCTCGCCGATGCCGGGTCCGAGGTCGTGATGTGGGCCCGTCGCGAGGAGGTGGCGGCGGACATCAACGGCGCGCACTGCAACCCCACCTACCTGCCCGACATCGTGCTGCCCGCGAGCGTGTCCGCCTCCACCGATCCCGCGGAGGTCCTCGAGGGCGCCGAGGAGGTCGTGCTCGCCGTGCCCTCGCAGAGCCTTCGTGGCAACCTCGAGACCTGGGTCCGGTCCTTCGAGCCCGACGCCGGCGTCATCTCGTTGGCCAAGGGCATCGAGACCGGCACCCTCATGCGCATCAGCGAGGTCGTGGCGGAGGTCGTCGGTCTGCCGGAGTCCCGCATCGCCGCGCTGTCCGGCCCGAATCTCGCCCGCGAGATCGCCGAGGGGCAGCCCGCCGCCACGGTGATCGCGTGTTCGGACGAGGAGCGGGCCGCCCGCCTCCAGGACGCGTTCTCCACCCCGTACTTCCGGCCGTACACCAACACCGACGTCGTCGGATGCGAGATCGGCGGCGCCACCAAAAACGTCATCGCGCTGGTGTGCGGGATCGCCACCGGGATGGGCCTCGGGGACAACACCATGGCCACCCTCGTCACCCGGGGCCTGGCCGAGACCACCCGGCTCGGGGTGGCGCTGGGAGCCAACCAGATGACGTTCGCCGGGCTGGCCGGGCTGGGCGACCTCGTGGCCACCTGTACGTCGCCGCTGTCGCGCAACCGGACCTTCGGGGAGCGTCTCGGCCGCGGTGAGACCCTCGAGCAGGCGCAGCGGGCGACCAACGGTCAGGTCGCCGAAGGCGTCAAGTCGTGCACCTCCATCCGCGAACTCGCCCGGCGGGCCGGGGTCGAGATGCCGCTCACCGAAGCCGTCCACGAGATCTGCCACGAGGGCGGCGACGCGGTGGAGGTGGCGGTGCGCCTCATGAGACGCAGCACCAAGCCCGAGTAGCCTCGGCCCGGTGAATCGCATCACCGTCGCAGTCCTCTACGGTGGCCGCAGCTCCGAGCACTCCGTGAGCTGTGTGTCCGCCGGTGCCGTCATGGGTCACCTCGACCGCTCCCGATACGAGGTGATCCCCGTCGGTATCACCGAAGCGGGGGCGTGGACCCTCGGCTCCGACGACACGGAGGACCTGCGCATCGCCGACCGCGTCATGCCCGTGGTCGACGCCGGCCGTCCGCGGGTGGCCCTCGGGCTGTCGGCCGACGACCGCGGCGTGCTGCGGTTCTCCGACGGCGACCGGGCCGGTCAGGAGATCGCCCGCGTGGACGTGGTCTTCCCGGTCATGCACGGCACTCACGCCGAGGACGGGACCGTCCAGGGTCTGCTGGAGCTGTCCGGCATCCCGTACGTCGGGCCCGGTGTCTTCGCCAGTGCCGCGGGGATGGACAAGGAGTTCACCAAGGTCGTGCTGGGCGCGGCCGGGCTTCCGATCGGCCGTCAGGTCGTCCTGCGGCCCGGCACCGCGACCCTCTCCACCGCCGACCGCGAGCGCCTGGGGCTGCCGCTGTTCGTCAAGCCGGCCCGCGGAGGTTCGTCCATCGGCATCACCAAGGTCTCGCGGGCGACCGACCTCGACGCCGCGATCGCCGAGGCCCGCCGCTTCGACGACAAGGTGATCGTCGAGGCCGCGGTCGTCGGCCGCGAGATCGAGTGTGGCGTGCTCGAGTATCCGGACGGCCGGGTCGAGGCGAGCCTGCCGGCCGAGCTGCACATCCCCGGTGAGCCGACGGGGGTGGAGGGCGAGACGGAGGGCGACGCCTTCTACGACTTCGACACCAAGTACCTCGACGACGTGACGACCTTCGATCTGCCCGCCGACCTCCCGGCGGAGCAGACCGAGCAGCTGCGGGCCCTGGCGGTCGAGGCGTTCCACGCCCTCGACGCCCGCGGTCTCAGCCGCGTGGACTTCTTCGTCACCGCCGACGGGCCGGTGATCAACGAGGTCAACACGATGCCGGGGTTCACCCCGATCTCGATGTACCCGCAGATGTGGGCGGCGACCGGGGTCGACTACGAGAGCCTGCTCGACACCCTGATCCGTACCGCGATCGCCCGCGGCTGACCCCGGGGCACGGTGGTTCCCGGGGCGCCGCCGGGGCGGATCAGCCCGCCGGCGCCGGGTCCGGCTCGACCACCTCGAGCGCGGCGGTGAGGGCGTCGGACAGGTCCTGGATCGGGCCGGTGCCGCTGCCCTCGGGGAGGGTCACCGCCACGTACTGCGGTCGATCGACCGCGACCCAGGTGGAGTCGGTGACGGCCGGATCCGGATCGGGTTCGTTGAACCACTGCACGCCGTTGACCTCCTGCAGTCCCACGCCGACCGTGAACGACGGCGGCGCGGGAAGCCCACACCGCACGATGATCGGCTCGGCGTCCGGCATCCGATAGGCGGCCGTTCCCTCGGGCGCCGGCTCCACCAGCGCCACCCGAGCGGCGTCGCCGAGCGATTCCGGCAGCTGTTCGATCAGGTCGACGCACTCCTCGGACCCCGCGCCCGGGGCCGGGATGGCGACGGCGGCCACCGGCTCGCTCGCGGCCTCCTCGGCCGCCTCGTCGCCGATGCCGCGCACCATCACCAGCACCACCGCCAGCATCGCGAGGGGGATGACGACGGCGAGCGCCACCACGATCTTCGAGACCGGCGCCGCGGACGCGGTACCCGCATCCCTCGGTCCGGCGTCGTACCGGTCGGCCGGATCCGAATCCCTCGAAGCCACGTCGCGTCGTCCTTCCTCCCACGGCGACCGCCCCGGGGCGCGGCCGCTAGCCTGACGGCAACGCTACAGACCCACGCCGGAGCTCCCGGCGTGCGACTCCACGGGAAAAGGGGTGGCCGCCGTGTCAGACCGGGCCGGGACCTGGATGCATGCGGTCAGCCCCGACCGGGATCTGACCGTCGCACGGGCGGGGGAGGCGGCGGTTCTCGCCGTCCTCAGCGGGCCGGGCGACGGCCACCCGGACGATCCCGTGGGCAACGGGGACGACGCGGCGGTGCTGGGGCCGGCGGAGGCGACGGTGGTCACCACCGACATGCTCGTCGAGGGCACCCACTTCCGACTGGACTTCACCGGCTGGGCCGACCTGGGGCGCCGGGCGGTAGCCCAGAACGTCTCCGACGTCCTGGCGATGGGCGCCGACTGCACCCGGGTGCTCGTCGCCCTCGCCGTACCCGCCGGGACGACCATGGGGCAGATCGAGGACCTCGCCGCGGGGATCCACGGGGAAGCCGTCCGATCCGGTGCCGTCGTGGTGGGCGGCGATCTCACCAGGGCCGACCTCGTCGTCGTCGGCGTCACCGCGCTCGGCACCCTCCCGCGCGGCGCGCGACCACTGCGGATCGACGGCGCGCGGCCCGGGGACACCGTCGCACTCACCGGGACCCCCGGGCGCTCGGCGGCCGGCCTCGCCCTCCTCCTCGCCGGACATCCTCACGGACCTCTACAGCAGTCGCACCGCGTCCCGGTGCCCCCGGTCGGGCTCGGGACCGCGGCGCGCCTCGCCGGCGCCCGGTCCCTCACCGACGTCAGCGACGGCCTGCTGCGTGACCTGTCGGGCCTGGCGCGCGCGTCCGACGTAGCCGCCGATCTCACCATGGACGCGCTCCCCGTCGATCCCCTCCTGTACGAGGCCGCCGGGACGCTCGGTGCGGCCGACCCCGACGCGCAGGTCACCGACTGGGTGCTCGACGGCGGCGAGGACCACGGCCTGCTCGGCACCTTCCCGCCCGGGGTCACCCCGCCGGCCGGGTTCACAGTGATCGGCACCGTCCGGGCCGGTGAGCCGGGGCGCGTCACCCTCGACGGCGAGCCGCGGGTCCCCGGGGGCTGGGACTCTGCGCGGGGCGCGAACTAGGGTGGACGCATGGCCGTCTACGCACTCGGAGACCTCGAACCCGACATCGCCCCCGACGCATGGGTCCACCCCGACGCGGTGGTCATCGGGCGGGTGACCCTCGGGCCCGGCGTCTCCGTGTGGCCCACCGCCGTGCTCCGCGGGGACTACGGGCGCATCGAGGTCGGCGCCATGTCCAACATCCAGGACGGCACCATCGTGCACTGCACGGCGACCGACGCGACGATCATCGGCGAGCACTGCGTGGTCGGGCACAACGCCCACATCGAGGGCGCGACCATCGGCGACCGCACGCTGATCTCGTCCGGGTCGATCGTTCTCAACGGCGCCGTCATCGGCTCGGGCGCCGTCGTCGCCGCGGGATGCCTGGTGCCCCCGCGGTTCGAGCTGCCCGACCGCCGGATGGCGATGGGCATGCCCGCGAAGATCCGGGAGGGCCACGAGGTCGACCCCGCGATGCTCGAGGGCAACACGCAGATGTACCACGACAACGCCATGCGCTACCGCGCCGACCTGCGACGCCTCGACTGACCGGTGAGCACACGACGCGCCCCCGCGCCGCTCGCCGACCTCCTCGACCCCGGTTGGGCGGAGGCCCTGGCCCCGGTCGAGGAGCGGATCCACCGGATGGGCGACTTCCTCCGCGCCGAGAACGCCGCCGGCCGGGGCTTCCTGCCGGCCGTCGACCACGTCCTGAGGGCGTTCACCCAGCCGTTCGACGACGTCCGCGTCCTCATCGTGGGCCAGGATCCCTACCCCACGCCCGGCCATCCGATCGGACTGAGCTTCGCGGTCGAGGCGGACGTGCGCCCGCTGCCACGCAGTCTGGTCAACATCTACCGCGAGTACACCGACGATCTCGGGCTGCCGGCCCCCGCACACGGTGACCTCGGCGCGTGGACCCGGGCGGGGGTGCTGCTCCTCAACCGGGTGCTCACCGTGGCCCCGGGCGAGCCCGCCTCCCACCGCCGTAAGGGCTGGGAGGAGATCACCCAGCGGGCGATCGAGGCGCTCGTCGAGCGCGAGCGACCCATGGTGGCGATCCTGTGGGGGCGTGACGCGCAGTCACTGACGCCGATGCTCGGCGACACCCCGGTCATCGCCTCTGCGCACCCCTCACCGCTGTCGGCGTCGCGGGGCTTCTTCGGCTCCAGGCCGTTCAGCCGCGCGAACGAGGAGCTCCGTCGACTCGGCGTGGAGCCGGTCGACTGGAGTCTCCCCGACGAGCCCTGACAGGCGTAGAGGCAGACCGTTTCCGGCGGGCCGGCCGGCCGGCCCGCCCTGCCGCGTCAGCGCCCGCCGAACTCCGGTGTGCGCTTGGCGACGAAGGCGTCCACGCCCTCCACCCCGTCGGGGGAGACCGCCAGGCGGGCGATGGAATACCGCTCGGCGTCGAGCTGCTCGGCGAGCGTCGCGGACTCCGAGGCACGGAGCAGGGCCTTGGCGGCCGCGTGGGACTCGCGGGGCCCGGCGGCCAGGCGCACGGCCAGCTCGCGCGCGGCCTCGCGGACGTCGCCCTCGACGAACGTCGTGAGCAGGCCCAGCTGGTACGCCCGCGCCCCGTCCATCGGCTCGTTGCCGACGATGAACGCCCGCGCCGCCCCCTGGCCGATCGCGCGGGGCAGGCGCCATGACATCCCGCCGTCGGGGGACAGGCCGATTCCCGGGTAGGCCGCCAGCAGTCGGGTGTCGGGGCCACCGACCGAGAAGTCCGCGGCCAGGACCAGCGAGGCTCCGGCGCCGGCCGCCCACCCCGCGACGGCGGCGACGATCGGCACGGGGAGCTCGTCGAGCTGACGGACGACCGCGTGGAGACGGTCGGCGAGCTCACGCACGTGCTCCGCGCGGTCGGGGGCCGCGGCGAAGCCCGGGACGTTGCCGCCTGCACAGAAGTTGGCCCCCAGGCCCACCAGGAGGACCGCGCCGGCCTCGATCTCGCCCGCGAGCAGGGCGCGCAGCGCTACCGACGCCTGATCGACGGCGTCGGAGTCCAGTGAGTTGCCCTTGCCCTCCAAGGAGATCGGGAGGGTGAGTACGCCCTCGGCGAGGGTGACGAGCGGGGTGTCGGCGAGGTCGAAGGTCATCGTGGGGCTCCCGGGTCGTTTCCGCCGTCTCGGCTAGTCGGACGGCTGTCGAGTGGTGAGGGTACTAGGCTTGGCCGCGTCGGCCGGGAGTTGCACAACAGGGGCGGTCGTGTGGTGAGGAGGGGTGATGACGCAGGAATCGACACATGTCGAGGATCGTCCGTCGACCCTCGACGCACACGGACTGCTCATCTGGGCGCGGCGGTCGGTCGAGATGCTCGCCCTCCACCGCGAGGAGATCAACGCGCTCAACGTCTTCCCGGTGCCTGACTCGGACACCGGGACCAACCTGCTCTACACGATGCGCGCGGCCGTGGACCGTGCGGAGGGAGAGGACGCGTGGATCGCCGAGGGCGGCGGCACGGCGGGCGCCCGCGAGATCGCGGTCGCCCTCGGCCACGGGGCGGTCCACGGGGCGCGCGGCAACTCCGGGGTGATCCTCTCCCAGGTGCTCCGTGCGGTCGGGGAGGCCGCGACCTTCACCGTCGTCGACGCCTCGACATACCGCCGGGCCCTGCGTACGGCGGTCACCCTCGTCGACCACGCGCTGAGCGACCCCCTGGAGGGGACCATCGTGACGGTCCTGCGCGAGGCCGCCTCGGCGGCGGCGCGCTCCTCGGCCACCTCGCTGGTCGAGGTGGCCCGCGCGGCGGCGGACGCCGGCGCGGAGGCCCTGGGCCGGACCACCACGCAGCTGCCCGCACTGCGCCGCGCCGGTGTGGTCGACGCCGGCGGCCGGGGCCTGCTCGTCCTGCTCGACGCGATGGTCGAGGTGCTGACGGGACAGACGCCCGAGCGGCCGGAGTACGTCACGCCGTCCGAGCCCGCCACCGCGGCGGCCGCGGTCGCGGCATCCGGTGGCGACGGCCGGCCCGGCGGCGCGGGAGCAGAGGGGACGTGTGACGCCGAGGGCGCCGGGCGTGGCACGCGCTATGAGGTGATGTACTCGCTGACCCACTCAGACGACGCGCGCGCCGACGAGCTGCGGTCGGCCCTGCGCATGCTCGGTGACAGCGTGGTGGTGGTCGGTGACGGCGGTTCGGACGTCAACGCGAGGTGGGCCGTCCACGTCCACACCGACGACATCGGCTCGGCGATCGAGACGGCGCTGCCGCTCGGGCGCGTCACCGAGATCAGGGTGACGGACATGCTCGACCCGACCGGGGACGGCGGCCGGGGCGATTCCGCCGGCGACACCGCGGGCACCGCCGGTGACACCGCGGGCACCGGCGGCGCCGCCAGGCGCGGCGGTCCCGGCGGTGAGCCGGTCGTGCGTCGCGTGGTGGCCGTCGTCCCGGACGGCCCGCTCGCCGAGCTGTTCGCGGGCGCGGGCGCCGCGACCGTCGACCCCGGCGAGGACGGGGAGGGTGTGGTCGACGCCGTGCTGGCCGTGGAGGCCGACGAGCTCCTCGTGCTGCCCAACGGGGAGCTCTCGCGCGACCGGATCAGCGCGCTCGACGCCGCCCTGCGGGACGCCGTCGGCCACGCGTTGATCCTGCCGACGGGATCGGTGGTGCAGGGGCTGGCCGCGCTCGCCGTGCACGACCCCACCACGACCCTGTCCCTGGACGGGTTCTCGATGGCCGACGCCGCGGCGGGCACCCGGCACGCGCACCTCGTCCGCGCCGAGCAGGACGCCCTCACCCTGGTCGGCCGGTGCGCGGCGGGCGACCTGCTCGGCGTTGTCGGCCACGACGTCGCGCTCATCGAGACCGACGCGGTCGAGGCGGTGTGCGCGCTGGTCGACCGCATGCTGTCCGCCGGCGGGGAGCTCGTGACGGTGTTGTTCGGAGACGAGTACGACGAGGCGGCGACCGAGTCGGTGCTGTCCAGGCTGCGCAGCGCGCACCCCGACATCGAGGTCGTCGGCTACGCCGCGGGCCCGGGGCGGGCGCTGGCGCACGTCGGGGTCGAATGACGACGCTCGCCACCACGGACACGCCCCTGGTCGAGGTGCTCGACCCCGGGCTGGCGGAGCGGATCACCACGGCGTTCGGTCACCGGACCGTCGGGGACCTGCTGCACACCCTGCCGCGGCGCTACCGCCAGCACGGGCAACGCTACGACAAGCGGCAGCTCGTCGACGGCGAGCGCGTGACGGTCATCGGCACGGTCACCACGGCCCGGACGAGGACGTACCACACCAAGAAGGGCCAGCCCCGGGAGATGCTCACGCTCACCGTGGAGGACGGCGACACGGAGTTCCGGGTGGTCTTCTTCGCCGGGCGCAGCATCAAGTACCTGCTCCCGGTGGGCACCCTCGCCATGTTCGACGGCACCGTGTCGCATTTCCGTCGCGCGCCGGACCTCAAGCACCCCGAGTTCCTGGTGCTGCGGCCGGTCTCCGGGCAGGGCGGGCAGCTCAAGGGATCGGGTGACCTCGCGGCGCTGGCCCGGCTCGCGGCGAAGATCGACGCCGAGGGCGGGCCGAGCCTGTTCGACCGCCCGCTGCTGCCCGTCTACGCCGCGAAGGAGGGCGTCACCTCCTGGGATCTGCTCGGCGCGGTCGTGACCGCGTTGCGGGCCCTGGTGCCGGTGGTCGACCCCCTGGACGACACCGTGCGCTCGGCGGCGGGGTTGATGGGGCTGGACGAGGCGCTGCGCAAGGCCCATCTGCCCGAGAACGCGCGGGAGAAGGACCACGCGGGCCACCGGCTGCGCTTCGACGAGGCGCTCGCCCTGCAGCTGCTGCTCGGCGCGCGGCGCCGGTTCGTCGCGCGGGACCCGGCGCCGGCGAGCCCGGTGCGCGACGACGGTATCCGTGCGGCGATGGGCGCCCGCATGCCGTTCGAGCTCACCGACGGACAGAAGGCCGTGCTGGAGGAGATCTCCGCCGACCTGGCGCGGGACGAGCCCATGAACCGGCTCCTGCAGGGTGAGGTCGGCTCGGGCAAGACCGTGGTCGCGCTGCTCGCGATGCTGCAGGTGCTCGACGCCGGACGGCAGTGCGTCATGCTCGCCCCCACCGAGGTCCTGGCGGTCCAGCACCACCGGTCACTCACGGCGATGCTCGGAGACCTCGGCGAGCGCGGTCGGCTGGGCGCCGCCGACGAGGCCACCCGCGTCGTGCTGCTCACAGGGTCGATGTCGACCGCCCAGCGGCGGGCGGCCCTGCTCGACATCGTCACCGGTGAGGCGGGGATCGTCGTGGGCACCCACGCCCTGATCCAGGACTCGGTGGACTTCTTCGACCTGGGCCTGGTGGTGGTGGACGAGCAGCATCGCTTCGGGGTGCGCCAGCGTGACCGCCTGCGGTCCAAGGGCCGCGCCGGCATGGTGCCGCACCTGCTGGTGATGACCGCGACCCCCATCCCGCGGACGATCGCCATGACGGTGTTCGGCGACCTGGAGGTCTCCGAGCTCGACGAGCTCCCCGGGGGTCGGCGTCCGATCTCGACGTCCGTCGTGCCCGCACGCGAGCGGCCGGCGTGGTTGGCGCGGGCGTGGGAGCGGGTGCGCGAGGAGGTGGCCGCCGGCCACCGGGCGTACGTGGTGTGTTCCCGCATCGACGCCGACGACGGCAGGTCCGACGACGCGACGAAGGGGGACGACGACGAGGGCGGAGACAGACCGCCGTTGGTCGCCGCCGTGGATCTGCACGAGTACCTGTCCACCGGCCCGCTGGCCGGGCTGAGAATCGGCCTCCTGCACGGCCGGCTCCCGTCGGAGGAGAAGGACGCCACCATGGCCGATTTCGCCGCGGGCCGCCTCGACGTGCTCGTGTCCACGACCGTCATCGAGGTCGGTGTGGACGTCCCCGAGGCCACGGTCATGGTGGTGATGGACGCCGAGCGTTTCGGTGTGAGCCAGCTCCACCAGCTGCGCGGTCGGGTCGGCCGCGGCGGGCTGCCGGGTCTGTGTCTGCTCGTGACCAACTCCCGCGCGGGGAGTCGGTCCATGGAGCGGCTCGACGCGGTCGCCGCCACGACCGACGGGTTCGTCCTGGCCCAGCTGGACCTCGTCCAACGGCGCGAGGGGGACGTCCTGGGGGACGCGCAGTCCGGGGCGCTGTCAGCGCTACGGCTGCTGTCGGTGGTCGACGACGGCGACGTCATCGAGATCGCCCGCCGCCACGCCGAGGAGATCCTCGAGGCGGACCCGGGGCTGCACCGGCACCCCGCGCTCGCCGAGCGGGTCCGCCGACTGGCCGGCTCCGAGGAATCCGACTACCTGTTCAGATACTGACGCGACGGGAACCCCAATGACCCGCATCATCTCCGGCCGCCTGCGCGGGCTGTCGATCACCGTGCCGCCGGCCGGGACACGGCCCACCACCGACCGGGTCCGCGAGGCGCTGTTCAGCGCCATCGACAGCCGGGTGGACCTCGACGGCGCCGCCGTCCTCGACCTGTTCGCCGGCTCCGGGGCGCTCGGGCTCGAGGCCCTGTCCCGGGGAGCCGACACCGCGTGGTTCGTCGAGGAGAACCCCCGGGCGGTGGCCTGCCTGAAGAAGAACACCGCAGGGGCCTCGTCGTCGTCCCCCTCCCTGAGCACCACCGTCAGACGGGCGGCCCTCCCGGCAGCCGTCGAGGGCGACTGTCCCGTGCCCGGCGGATTCCACCTGGTCCTGGCCGACCCGCCGTACGAGCGCTCGGCCGTGCTCGACGAGCCGGTTCTGGCCGCGCTGCTCGAGGGGGGCTGGCTCGCGGAGGACGCTCTCGTCGTGTGGGAGCGCTCGAAGCGGGACCCCGCCATACGCTGGCCCGCCGGCTACGACGTGATCTTCGAGCGCACGTACGGGGAGACCACGATCGAGATGGCCAGGCCGGTTGATACGGTCGCCCCATGACGACCGTCGTGTGCCCAGGCTCCTTCGACCCGGTGACCCTCGGGCACCTCGACATCATCCGCCGCGCCGCGGAGCTGTTCGACGACGTGGTCGTGTGCGTGGTCGCCAATCCCAACAAGCAGGGCACCTTCACGATCGACGAGCGCAAGGCGCTCATCGACGAGGTGTGCGCGGACATGCCCGGCGTGCGGGTGGACAGCTTCTACGGACTGCTCGTGGACTACTGCCGCGATCAGGGGGCGACGGCCGTCATCAAGGGCCTGCGCGACTCCACCGACTACGACTACGAGCTGCCGATGGCCCACATGAACCGGTCGATCGCGGGCGTCGACACCGTCTTCCTGCCGACGCGTGCCGACCTGGCGTTCGTGTCGTCGTCGCTGTGCCGCGAGGTCACCCGGCTCGGCGGCGACGTCTCGCACCTGCTGCCGGAGCCGGTCGCCGTCGCGCTGCGAGAGCGTCTGGGCTGAACCGTCGCGCTGCGGGAACGCCCCGGTCGAAATCGTCCGACCACCGGACACACCGTCTCCGCACCGGCCCGCCGCCGTGTGTTGCGGGCACACTGATGGGACGAATGTGACGATCCGGTGAAGGGACGAGCGTGTACCGAGTGTTCCAGGCCCTCGACGAGCTGAACGCGATGATCGAGGACGCCCGCAGTCTGCCCATGACCGCGAACTGCGTGGTGCCCCGGCACGAGTCCCTGCTGTTGCTCGACGACATCCGCGACTCCTTCCCCGGTGAACTCGACGACGCCCAGGACGTGCTCGACCAGCGCGACCGGGTGCTCGCGGAGGCCGACGCCACCGCCCGCGAGACCATCGCCGCCGCGGACGCCGAGGCGGACCGGACCCTGCGCGACGCCCGCGAGGACGCCGACGCGATGCTCGCCGACGCCAAGTCCCGCGCCGACCGCATGGTCGCCGAGGCCACCGCGCACGCCGACGGGCTCGTCGGCGACGCCCGTGCCGAGGCCGCCGAGCTGCTGGACCGGTCCCGCCGGGACGCCGAGTCCACCACCACCCGCGCCCGCGCCGAGGCCGACCGGCTGGTCGAGCAGGCCAACATCCTCTACGACCGCACGATCACCGAGGCCCGCCAGGAGCAGCAGCGCATGCTGTCCGAGTCCGAGGTCGTGCGGATCGCCGACGAGGAGGCCGCCCGCGTGCGCGACGCCGCCCACGCCGAGAGCGAGCGCCGGCGCGAGGAGTGCGACGCCTACATCGACGAGAAGATGGCCCGCTTCGAGGAGTTCCTCGGGGCGACGCTGCGCACCGTCGCCCGCGGCCGCGAGGAACTGCACGGTGTCGCGCCCACCGCGCGGCGCGATCCGGCCGCGCGCAGGGGCACCCGTGACGACGAGCGCTTCGGCGACGGGTACGGGGACTACTGAGCCAGGCGGGTAGTCTGCTGGGCGTGTCCACCACCTCCCGCACCCCCCGCCACGGCCGCCCGGCCGCCGATTCGCTCGTCCTCGACACCCGCGTGCTGTCCCGCACACCCGGCGCGATGGAGCCGGTGCGGCGCGCCGCCGTGCTGCCCTCCGACATCGGCGTCGAGCTCATCCGGATCCCGAGCGGGTCGCAGGTCGAGCTGGACCTCATGATGACGTTCGTCGACGAGGGCGTGCTGGTCACCGGGTCGGTCAGCGGCCGGGCCGACGTCGAGTGCGCGCGCTGCCTCGGTGAGTTCACCACCGACGTCGCCGTCGAGTTGACCGAGATGTACGCGACCCCCGGGACCGCCGCGGCCGACGGCGCCGAGGAGGACGAGGTGCGCCTGCTCGACGGCGAGCTGATCGATCTCGAACCAGCTCTCGTCGACGCGTTCGGGCTCGAGTTCCCCATGTCGCCCACGTGCACCGACTACGGACACGACGAGTGCGTGAACCCCGAGACGCCCGCCCCGGACGGGGTCTCCGGCGAGGAGACCGGCCGCATCGACCCGCGCTGGGCCGGACTGGCGGAGAAGTTCGGCATGACCGACCCGGCCGACACCGACGGGGACCGCGCGTGACCGACCAGCCCTCCGCGCTGGACGCCGTCCTGGGCGTGGCCCTGCCCGCCGGCCTGGCGACCCAGGCGCTGACCCACCGCTCCTACGCCTACGAGCACGGGGGGCTGCCACACAACGAGCGCCTCGAGTTCCTCGGCGACGCCGTGCTGGAGCTCGTCGTGACGGAGTACCTCTACAACGCGTACCCGGATCGCCCCGAGGGCGACCTGGCCAAGATCCGCGCGAGCCTGGTCAACACCTACGTCCTGGCCGACATCGCCCGCGAGCTCGGCGACGGCGGACTGGGCCGGCACCTGCGGCTCGGCCGCGGGGAGGAGCTCACCGGCGGTCGGGACAAGCACTCGATCCTCGCCGACACCCTCGAGGCGGTGTTCGGGTCGGTCTACCTCACCCACGGCCTCGAAACGGCCCGCGGCCTGATCGAGAAGATCATCGGCGACCGCCTGACGGTCGTGCCCCATCTGGGCGCGGCGTTGGACTGGAAGACCAGTCTGCAGGAGAAGTGCGCGTCGCTCGGCCGGCCCAAGGCGCGGTACGAGATCACCGCGACGGGACCGGATCACGACAAGACCTTCTCCGCCGTGGTGTTCGTCGGCGACGACGCGCTCGGCGAGGGCACCGGCCGCACCAAGAAGGAGGCCGAGCAGAAGGCCGCCGAGCAGGCCTGGGCGGCCCTGGACGGGACCACGGCGAACCGGACCGCCGGCTGACGTGCCCGAACTTCCCGAGGTCGAGGTCGTCCGCCGGGGACTGGCCGATCACGTCGTGGGCCGCACGCTCGTCTCCGTCGAGGTCACCGGGGCGCGCACGGCCCGTCGCCAGCCCGGGGGCGCGGCCGAGATCGTCGCGCGGCTGACCGGGCGTACCGTCAGCGGGGCGCGGCGGCGTGGCAAGTACCTGTGGCTCACCCTCGACGGCGACGACGCGGCCGGTGCGGACTGCCTCCTGGTCCACCTGGGCATGAGCGGTCAGATGCTCGTCACGGGTGCCGGCGCACCGCCGGTGCGCCACCTGCACGCCCGGGCCGCCCTCGACGACGGCAACGAGCTCCGGTTCGTCGACCAGCGCACGTTCGGCGGGTGGACGGTCGTGCCGCTGGCCGGGGCCCGCGACGGCAGCGGGGTGCTGCTGCCCGCGCCGGCCGCGCACATCGCCGCGGACCCGTTCGAGTCCGGGTTCGACCCCGTCGCCGCCGCCCGGGTCATCCGACGCCGCGACACCGAGATCAAGCGGCTCCTGCTGGACCAGACCGTCGTGTCCGGCATCGGCAACATCTACGCAGACGAGGCGCTGTGGCGCTCCGGCCTGCACGGTCGGCGACGTTCGGGCGCGATCACCCTGCGCGCCGTCACGGGAGTGCTCGAGCATGCCCGCGACGTGATGGCCGACGCCCTCGACGCCGGTGGCACCTCCTTCGACGCGCTGTACGTCAACGTCAACGGCGCGTCCGGCTACTTCGACCGGTCGCTCGACGTCTACGGCCGCGCGGGCCTGCCGTGCAGCCGCTGCGGGACCGCCGTCGTGCGCGAGGACTTCATGAACCGGGGCTCGCACTTCTGCCCCGTGTGCCAGCCCGCGCCCCGCCGCCGGAGCGGGGCGCGTCGGCGCCCGGTCGTACGATGACCGCATGACCCAGACGCCTCAGCCCGCACCGCAGGATCCCGCACCCGCCGCCGGGGACGCCCCCACCCCGGGCACCGGCCCGGAGCTCCGGGTCGACCGGATCGGCACCCGGCGCTACGTGGGCACCTCCTCGCGCGGGGCACGGGTCGAGATCGGGTCGGCCGATGTCGAGGGGGTGTTCACCCCGGGCGAGCTGCTCAAGATCGCTCTTGGTGCGTGCACGGCCATGGCGTCGGACTTCACCGTCTCCCGCCGGCTCGGTGACGACTACGCCGCAACGGTCCGCGTCTCCGGCGACGCCGACCGCGAGAACGAGCGCTACCCGCGCCTCGAGGAGACCTACGAGCTCGACCTGTCGGGCCTGGACCCGGCGATGGCCGACCGCGTGCTCGACATGATCCGCCGTTCGGTCGACGCCACGTGCACCGTCGGCCGGACGATCACCGCGGGTACCGAGGTCGCGCTGCACTTCGAGACCGGGCGCGATCCCGAGTGAGCGCCCCGGGACGGGACCCGGTCCGCCTGGTCGCGTGGGTGCACGGCCACGTCCAGGGGGTGGGCTTCCGCTGGTGGACGCGCAGCCGCGCCCTCGAACTGGGCCTGAGCGGGTACGCGGCCAACAAGCCGGACGGCCGCGTCCACGTGGTGGCCGAGGGCGACGAGGCCGCATGCTCCAGCCTGCTCGAACTCCTCCGCGGTGGCGACACCCCCGGACGCGTGGACCTCGTCGTCGACACCTACGAACCGGCGCGAGGCGGACTGACGGGATTCGTCGAACGCTGACCTAGGATCGACTCCCGTGTATCTCAAGTCGTTGACGCTCAAGGGCTTCAAGTCCTTCGCGGCGCCGACGACCCTGAAGTTCGAGCCCGGCATCTGCTGCGTCGTCGGCCCCAACGGCTCGGGCAAGTCCAACGTCGTCGACGCGCTGACCTGGGTCATGGGTGAGCACAGCGCCAAGACCCTGCGCGGCGGGAAGATGCAGGACGTCATCTTCGCCGGCACCGCCGGTAAGCAGCCGCTCGGCCGCGCCGAGGTCACGCTCACCCTGGACAACTCCGACGGCGCCCTGCCGATCGACTACGCCGAGGTCTCCCTGACCCGCCGGATGTTCCGCGACGGCGCCGCGGAGTACGAGATCAACGGCGACCGCGCCCGCCTCATGGACGTGCAGGAACTGCTGTCGGACTCCGGCATCGGGCGCGAGATGCACGTGATCGTCGGCCAGGGCAAGCTCGCCGAGATCCTCGAGTCCAAACCCGAGGAGCGACGCGCGTTCATCGAGGAGGCCGCCGGTATCCTCAAGCATCGCCGCCGCAAGGAGAAGGCGCAGCGCAAACTCGCCGGGATGCAGGGCAACCTCGACCGGCTCACCGACCTCACCACCGAACTGCGACGCCAGCTCAAGCCGCTGGGGCGACAGGCGGAGGTGGCGCGGCGGGCGCAGACCATCCAGGCCGACCTGCGCGACGCGACGTTCCGGCTGGCCGCCGACGACCTCGTCACCCGCCGGCGCGAGCTCGCCGACGCCGAGAGCGTGCGCGCCCGCCTGGCCGACCGGGTCGCCGAGGCGGTCGACCGCCGGGACGAGCTGGCCCGCGCCGCGGCGGAGACCCAGGCCGAGCTCGACAGGCTCACCCCCGAGGCCGACGCCGCCCAGCAGCGGTGGTTCGCCCTGTCGACCCTGGCCGAGCGGGCCCGCGCGACCGCCCGAATCGCGTCCGACCGCGCCCGTTCGCTCGCGGCCGAGGTCGCGGTCCATCACGGCACGGATCCCGACGAGCTCGACCGGCAGGCCGAGCGCGCCGCAGCGCACGAGCAGGACCTCGCGGGCCAGGTGGAGGCCGCCGCCGACCGGGCCCGCCGCGCGACGGAGGCGCTGGGCGCGGCCGAGGCGGCCCTGGCCGAGCTCGAGGCCGAGCACCTTCGGGCGGTCCGTGCGATCGCCGACCGGCGGGAGGGCGTCGCGCGCCTCGCCGGCAAGGTCGAGACGCTCGCCGCGCGCGTGGAGTCGACCGAGGTGGAGATCGCGCGGCTGGACGCCGAGGCAGCCGCCGCCCGCGCCGCCGTGGCCGACGCCGAGGCCGAGTTCGACGCCGTGCACGCCCGGATCGGCGCCCACTCCGAGAGCGAGCGCACCCTCGACGAGCACCTCGGCCGCGCGGAGCGCGCCCACCTGGCCGCCCGGGCGCGACTGGCCGAGCTGCAGCGCCTCGAGCGGGAGGCCGATCAGCGGATCGCGCGGTTGGCCGCGCGCATCGAGACCCTCGAACAGAACAAGGGCGCCGGTGACGGCGCCGACTGGGTCGTGCGGCACCTCGGCGCGGACGCCGTGGCGGGCACGGTGGGGGAGTCGCTCGGCGTGCGCGACGGCTGGGAGCGCGCGATCGGTGTGGCGCTCGGCCCCGCCGTCGACGCGGTGGTCGTGGACGCTCGCGTGGACCGTGGGGAGGTGCTCGCCGCGTTGCGCGAGGCCGACGCCGGTCGGGCGGGGCTCGTGGGCCGCGGAGTACCCGGCGGGGACTACCGGCTCGAGGTGGACCTCGTCGACGGCGCCCGGTGGGCCCTGGACGTGGTGGACGTGCCCGAGGACCTGGTCGCCGCTGTGACCGCCCTGTTGGTGGACGTGGTCGTCGTCGACGACCTGGCCGCCGCCCACGCGCAGGTCGACGCGGACCGGCGCGTGCGCGCGGTGACCCGGGGCGGGGAGCTCGCCGGCGCTGGGTGGACCGTGGGTGGCTCGGCGTCCGGGCGCACGGGTCTGGAGATCCAGTCCGCGATCGACGCCGCGGTCGCCGAACGTGACTCGGTCCGTGCCGAGATCGAGACGACGCGCGCCGAGCTGGCCGGTGCCGAGGCGGAGGACGCCGAGCGCGCCGACCGCTACTCGGAGACCCTCGCCGCGATCGGGGAGTCCGACGCCGCGATCGAGGAGATCTACGCCGAGCTCGCCCGCATCGGACAGCGGAGGCGTCGCGCCGAGGCGGACGTGCGCCGCCTCGAGCAGTCGCGGCGCATCGCCGTGGACAAGCTCGACGCCGCGCGCGCCGAGCACGCCGAGCTGTCCGACCGGCTCGTCCGGGCGGGTGACGACGACGACGAAGTCAGGCCGCCCGAGGACGACGGTCGGGTCGCGGCGCAGGCGGAGGTGGCGGCAGCCCGGGCCGCCGAACTGGAGGCGAGGCTCGCGCACCGCTCCGCCGAGGAGCGGGCCGCCGGCGTCCGCGGGAAGGCGGCGTCCCTGCGGCGGGCCGCCCAGGCCGAGCGCGAGTCCCGTGCCCGCGCGGCCCGGGCGGCGGCCGAGCGCCGACGGGGCGCCGAGGTCGCCGGCGTGGTGGAGGAGCTCGGCGCGCGGCTGCTGGCCCGCCTCGACGAGCTCATCACGGCCGCCTCGGCAGAACGCGACCGGCTGGCGGCCGCGCGCGCGGAGGCGAGTGCCCGGGCCACCGCCCTGCGAGGTGATCTCACAGCGGCGGAGTCGGAGGTCTCACGCCTGGGGGACGCCGCCCACCGCGACGAGATCGTCCGCGCCCAGCTCGAGGTCAAGGTCTCGGAGCTCGAGGCGGCGGTGCTCGAGCGTCACGGGATCGAGCCGGAGGCGCTGGTCGCCGAGTACGGGCCCGACGTCGATCTGCCGCCGTCCGCGCTGGAGATGTCGGAGTACGAGGCGGCCCGCGAGCGCGGCGAGGACGTCACCCCGCCGCCGCCCATGCCGTTCGTGCGGTCCGAGCAGGAGCGGCGCCTCAGGCGAGCCGAGAAGGACCTGGCCACGCTCGGCAAGGTCAATCCGCTCGCATTGGAGGAGTTCGCCGCGCTCGAGGAGCGCTACGCGTTCCTGTCGGCCCAGCTCGACGACGTCAAGAAGGCCCGCGCGGACCTCGAGGGCGTGATCGACGACGTCGACGACCGGATCGAGCAGATCTTCACCGAGGCGTGGATCGACGTCGAACGTGAGTTCCGCGACGTCTTCTCGGTGCTGTTCCCGGGCGGCGAGGGCCGGCTGGTGCTCACCGAGCCCGACGACATGCTCGCCACCGGCATCGAGGTGGAGGCGCGGCCGCCCGGGAAGAAGGTCAAGCGGCTCTCGCTGCTGTCCGGCGGCGAGAAGTCGCTGACGGCGGTGGCGATGCTGGTGGCGATCTTCAAGGCCCGACCCAGCCCCTTCTATGTGATGGACGAGGTCGAGGCCGCGCTCGACGACACCAACCTGCGGCGGCTCATCGGGCTGTTCGAGCAGCTGCGGGAGACCAGCCAGCTCATCGTGATCACCCACCAGAAGCCGACCATGGACGTCGCCGACGTGCTCTACGGCGTCTCCATGCAGGGCGACGGGATCTCCAAAGTCATCTCGCAACGCATGCGCTGACCGGGGCGTCAGGCCCCCGCTCCGCCGGACGCGACCCGCGGCCGGTGTGGACGAGCAGAAGATCCGCGACTACGAGCGAGGGATCGGTGAACTCGACGACACCGAGGTGCAGGCCCTCACCGTGCAGACCCTCACCGACGCCCCCGAGTAAGTCAGGATGATCGACCGATGGGACAGCGAGGGCGGCCCGGTCGGGGAGGACGACGTCTGACGGACGCCCTCGGCCATACTGGGCACCGTGACTACCACCACCTGGATCATCATCGCCGTCGCCGCGGTGCTGCTGCTGGCCGTCATCGCTCTGGTCGTGGGCCTGCAGCTGCGCAAGAAGCGGCAGATCTCCCTGACCAAGGCCGAGGAACGCAAGGAGCTCACCCGCGAGGAGCGGTCCGGCAACTACCAGGCCGGGACGGGGTTCTCCTTCGCACAGGGCGGCGGAGTGGCCGCGCCCGCCAAGGAGCCGATCCCCAGGGAGGAGCCCCGTTCCGCTGCCGCGCCGCCCGCCGCGCCACCCGCGACGCCGACCGACGCACGGCCGGACGCCCCTGCCGCACCGGAGACCCCGACGCCGTCCGAGCCGTCGCCCGCGCCCGGGCGCGACGTCGACGCCGGACCCGAGATCCCTGTCGTCGAGCCGGATGTCGAACCCGGTCCGAGCGCGGACACCGAGGTCGTCGAGCCCGCCCCGGTCGAGCCGGTGGTCGTGCCGCCCGAGGTACCCTCCGACGAGATCCCGGCGCCCACCACCGAGGTCATCACCGGGACCCCCGAGCCGGTCGCACCGGTCGAGCGCATCGATCCGGCCACCGGCCGACTCGACCGCCTCCGGGGCCGGCTCGCCCGCTCGCAGAACACCGTGGGCCAGGGGCTCCTCGGCCTCCTCGGCGCGGGCGACCTCGACGAGGACGCCTGGGAGGAGATCGAGGACACCCTCATCATGGCCGACCTCGGGGCCACCACGACCCAGCGCGTGGTGGACCGGCTGCGGGAGGAGATCGCGACCCGCCAGGTCCGCACCGAGGCCGAGGTGCGGGACCTGCTCCGGCAGACCCTCATCGACAACCTCCACCCCGAGTACGACCGATCGCTCCGTGCGCTGCCGAACGACGGGACGCCGGCCGTCCTCCTCGTCGTCGGCGTCAACGGCACCGGCAAGACCACCACGACCGGCAAGCTCGCCCGCGTCCTCGTGGCCGACGGCCGCGCCATCCTCCTCGGCGCCGCGGACACGTTCCGCGCCGCCGCGGCGGACCAGCTCCAGACCTGGGCGGAGCGCGTCGGCGCCGAGGTCGTGCGCGGCAAGGAGGGCGCCGATCCCGCCTCGGTCGCCTTCGACGCGGTGAGGCGTGGCGTCGAGACCGGCGTGGACGCCGTGCTCGTCGACACCGCGGGCCGCCTCCACACCAAGGCCGGCCTCATGGACGAGCTCGGCAAGGTCAAGCGGGTCGTCGAGAAGAAGACCCCCGTCGACGAGGTGCTGCTCGTGATCGACGCGACCACCGGGCAGAACGGCCTCATGCAGGCCCGCGTGTTCAAGGAGGTCGTCGACATCACGGGCGTCGTCCTGACCAAGCTCGACGGCACCGCCAAGGGCGGGATCGTCTTCCAGGTCCAGCACGAGCTCGGCGTGCCGGTGAAGCTCGTCGGACTGGGGGAGGGCGCCGACGACCTGGCGCCGTTCACCCCCGAGGCGTTCGTGGACGCCCTGCTCGGGACGTAGGCCCGGGGCGGCGGGCCGCGATACACAACCGGAACCGGGGCCCGCCGCGTGTAACCGTCAGGAAACACACGCGGACATCCACCGCAACACGGCAGCGGAAACCTCTACAGGCGACCGGGGAGCGAGAAGACGCTCACCACGCGATGAAACGAGGAGGACCGCACCGTGATAGGTGACAGTGTCGCGTTGCTCGCCCAGGAGGCGACGCCGGAGTTCGATACGGGAGACACGGCCTGGATGCTCATGGCGGCATCCCTGGTCCTGCTCATGACGCCAGCCCTGGCGCTCTTCTACGGCGGTATGTCCCGGCAGAAGTCGGTACTCAACATGATGATGATGTCGTTCGGCACCATGGGGCTGGTCGGCGTCGTCTACCTGCTGTGGGGCTGGTCGATGTCCTACGGCAGCCAGTCCGTGGCCGGACTGTTCGCCAACCCCTTCGAGATGTTCGGACTGTCCGGGGTGATCGGGGACGCGAGCGGCTGGATGATGTCCGGCTCGGGCGCCTACCCGGCGGTCGTCGACGTCGCCTTCCAGGTGACGTTCGCGATCATCACCGTGGCGCTCATCTCCGGGGCGATCGCCGAGCGCGTCCGGTTCGGCACCTGGCTCGCGTTCGCCGGGGTGTGGGTCACCCTCGCGTACTTCCCGCTCGCCCACATGGTGTGGGGCGGGGGACTGCTCTCCCACTCCGACAGTGGTCTGGCCGCCATGATCTTCGGGACGGTCGACGACGGCGAGGGCGGTCTGACCGCCGCCGTGGGCCCGGTCGACTTCGCCGGTGGAACCGTCGTGCACATCAACGCCGGCATGGCCGCCCTGGTGCTCGTCCTGCTCATCGGCAAGCGGCTCGACTTCGGTCGCACCGCCTTCCGCCCGCACAGCCTGCCCCTGGTCATGCTCGGCGCCGCGCTGCTGTGGTTCGGCTGGTTCGGGTTCAACGCCGGCTCCGCTTTCGGTGCCAACGGCACGGCCGGCCTGGCCTGGGTCAACACCACCGCCGCCACCGCCGCCGCGATGCTGGGCTGGCTCCTTGCCGAGCGTATCCGCGACGGGCACGCCACCAGCCTCGGCGCGGCCTCCGGCGTCGTCGCCGGACTGGTCGCCATCACCCCCGCCGCGGGGTCGGTCCACCCGCTCGGTGCCATCGCTCTCGGCGCGATCGCGGGTGTGCTGTCCGCCCTCGCCGTGGGACTCAAGCACCGCTTCGGCTACGACGACGCGCTCGACGTGGTGGGCGTCCACCTGGTCGCCGGCCTGTGGGGCACGATCGCGATCGGGCTGTTCGCCACCGGCACCTTTGACACCGCCCCCGGGATCTTCTACTCCGGCGAGGGATGGAAGCTCCTCGTGGTCCAGATCGTGATCGCCGTCGCGGCGCTCGTGTTCACCGCGGTGATGACCGCGATCGCCTGGGCGATCTGCCGCCCCCTCGGGTGGCGGATCGACAAGTCCGACGAGCAGGCCGGCATCGACGGCGCCCAGCACGCGGAGACCGCGTACGAGCCCTCCACCAGCGCGCTCATCCGCTGACCCGACCACCTCGAAAGGAACCACGACATGAAGCTCGTGACCGCGATCGTCAAGCCGTTCACGCTCGACGACGTCAAGGCCGCCCTCGAGCAGGCCGGCATCCACGGACTGACCATCAGCGAGGTCCAGGGCTACGGCCGCCAGAAAGGCCACACCGAGGTCTACCGCGGCGCCGAGTACGCCGTCGACTTCGTCCCGAAGATCCGGGTCGAGGTGGTGGTCGACGACGACACCGCCGGGACGGTCGTGCAGCTGATCGTCGATGCGGCCCGCACCGGCAAGATCGGCGACGGCAAGGTCTGGGTGACCGCCGTCGATAGCATCGTCCGTGTCCGCACGGGCGAGGAGGGCGTCGACGCCATCTGAGCGGCCCCGCCCGTTCACCCACGCACACCCCGCTTCCGCGCGCGGGTCGTCCCCGACGGGGACGGCCCGCGCGCGCTCGTGCGCGCCTGCTCCGTGCGGGGCCGTTCACAGAAGCGAAACACGCCCGCCCCGGCGGGGTGACACGGGCGCGGGACTCTGGATCCGACGGACGTGGGGAAGGGGAGAGGGATGACAGCGACGGCTGACGGCGAACGTGCCACGGCACTGCGGGCCGGACGCGCACGGATCCTCTCCGCGCGACGCGAGGATCTACCGGCCGCGGCGCTACGGGCCGCCCTCTGCGAGCTCTACGAGATGGAGTTGGCGAGGCTCGCCGAGGAGGCCGGCGTCGACCCGGGCTCCGGATTCGCCCTCATCGCGTTCGGCGGACTCGGTCGCAGGGAGGTCCTGCCACATTCCGACCTCGACCTGGTGCTCGTGCACGAGCGCCGCACCGACCGCGACGTGAGCGAGCTCGCCGACGCGCTGTGGTACCCGCTATGGGACTCCGGGGTCGGCCTCGACCACAGCGTCCGCACGGTCGACCAGTGCCTGGCCGTCGCCGCGGCTGACGTCTCGGTGGGCCTGAGCCTGCTCGACGCGCGGGTGATCGCCGGCGACGCGGATCTCGGTGCTCTGGTCGTCGACGGTGCCCGCCGCCAGTGGCGTGACCAGATCGCCTCCCGCTTCGACGACCTCGTCGCCGCGGCCGCGGCCAGGCGCCACCGCGCCGGCGTCATCGCCCACCGCAGCGAGCCGGATCTCAAGAACGGTGTCGGGGGGCTGCGCGACGCACAGCTCGTCACCGCCCTGGCGCTGGCGCACCTCAGCGACGGCCGGCCGGTGGTGCCCGGGGGGATGGCCGCCGCGCACCGGCTCGTGCTCGACGCCCGCACCGAGCTGCACCGGGTCGCCGGACGAGCCCGCGAGGTGCTACACGCGGAGTACGGCGACGAGGTCGGCCGTGCCCTCGGACTCGGTGACCGGTTCGACCTCGCCCGTGCCCTCAGCGACGCCTCCCGCACGATCGCGTTCACCGCTGACCAGGCGATCCGCGGATCGTGCGCCACCCTGTCGACGCGGGGACTCACCGGGCTGCTGAGGCGGTCCCCGGTCCGCCGGCCGCTGGACGACGGCGTGGTCGAGCACGCGGGCGAGGTGGCGCTGGCCCGTGGCGCGCGCGTCGAGGAGGAGCCCTGGCTACCCCTGCGCGTGGCGGCCGCCGCCGCGCGCTTCTCCCTCCCTGTGGCGGGGTCCACCCTCGGCGTCCTGGCCGAGCGCAGCCCCGCCCCCGACGGCCGCTGGCCCGCGGAGGCGCTGTCCGACCTGCTGGTCCTGCTGGGCTCTGGGGAGGCGCAGATCCCCGTTCACGAGGCCCTCGACCGTTGCGGACTGTGGGAACGCCTGCTGCCGGAGTGGTCCGGCGTGCGGGACCTGCCCGCCCGCGAACGCACGCACGTCTACACCGTCGACAGGCACCTCGTGCAGACGGCGGTCGAGGCGTCGCGGCTCACCACCTCGGTCGCGCGGGCCGACCTCCTGCTGCTCGCGGCGCTCCTCCACGACCTCGGCAAGAGCCGCGTGGGCGACCACAGCGAGAACGGCGCGGTGATGATCCGGCCGATCGCCGAGAGGATGGGGTTGAGCGTGCGCGACACCCAGACCCTGGAACGACTGGTCCGACACCACCTCCTCCTCGCGAGGACCGCCGCACGCCGCGACCCCTCCGACCCGGAGACCGCCCAGTTCGTCCTCGATACCCTGGACTGGGACACGGTCGCGCTGGACGTGTTGGCCGCGCTCACCGAGGCCGACTCGATCGCCACCGGACCGACCGTGTGGTCGGCGGGACGGGCCGGCGTGCACACGGCGCTCGTCGCGGCGTGCCGCGCCCAGGTGGGACCCCGCCCGGCCGCCGTCGAGGCCCCGACGGTGCGGGCGTCGAGACGGCACGGTCCCCCCGACGTCGTCGTCGACCTCCGTGCGGCGGGCACGGGCACCACACACGAGGTCACCCTCGTGGCCCCCGGTGCCGGAAGGTCATTGGCGGTGGCCGCGGAGGTACTCGCCGCCCACCGATTGGAGATCGTCGACGCGGAGATCGACCTGCGGCCGCCCGGGGGTATGCGCGCGAGGATGACCGTCTCCACGCGGTTCGGCGACCCGGTGGACGCCCGCGTGCTCCGGCAGGACCTGCGACGGTCGATCGACGCCGGCCTGCCGGGATCGCTGCGCGCGGCCCTCTCTCGGGGCGAGGCCCTGCCCATCGGTCCCCCGCGGGCCAGATCCTCGGTCCTCGTCGGGCACCGCTCCGACGCGGACGGCGTGATGATGGAGGTCCGCGCCGAGGACCGACCCGGGCTGTTCGCCCGGATCGTCTCCGCGATCCTGCAGACGGGCGCCCGGATCGACTGGGTGGTGGTCCGCACCAGGGGTGCCGCGGTCGAGGACGTGTTCGCCCTCTCCGGCCCGGGTGCGGTCCTCAGCACGGCCGGTCAGGTCGAGTCACTGCTGCCGGGACACGAGCCCGCGACGCCCGTCGTCGCGCGTGCCGATACCCTGTGATCAGTCGTCGCCGACGACGCCGGGACGCGCGCGCTCCCGGGACGCGAACCAGGGAGCTGTTGCCGTGTTCGAATCCTTGTCCGACCGTCTCACAGGGGCGCTCAAGGACCTGCGCGGAAAAGGTCGGCTGAGCGACGCCGACATCGACGCGACGGCCCGCGAGATCCGACTCGCGCTGCTCGAGGCCGACGTCGCACTGCCGGTCGTGCGCGCCTTCATCTCCCGGGTCAAGGAACGGGCCAAGGGCGCCGAGGTCTCCGAGGCGCTCAACCCCGCCCAGCAGGTCGTCAAGATCGTCGACGCCGAGCTCACCGCCATCCTCGGTGGCGAGGCCCGCCGGATCGAGTTCGCCAAGCAACCACCGACGGTGATCATGCTGGCCGGCCTCCAGGGTGCGGGTAAGACCACGCTGGCGGGAAAGCTCGCGTACTGGCTCAAGGGCCAGGGGCACACGCCGCTGTTGGTGGCGTGCGACCTCCAACGCCCGGGCGCGGTCGACCAGCTACGCATCGTCGGTGAGCGCGCCGGAGTACAGACCTTCGCCCCACACCCCGGCACCTCGGTCGGCGGGGACGGCGCGGAAATCGGCGTCCAGGAGCCGGTGTCCGTGGCGCAGCGCGGGCTGGCCCACGCACGCGCCAAGATGCACGACGTAGTGATCGTCGACACCGCCGGCCGCCTCGGCATCGACGAGGAGATGATGGCCCAGGCCCGCGGCATCCGCGACGCCGTCCAGCCGCACGAGACCTTCTTCGTCCTGGACGCCATGATCGGTCAGGACGCGGTGGTCACCGCCGAGGCGTTCCGCGAGGGCGTGGGCTTCACCGGCGTCGTGCTCACCAAGCTCGACGGCGACGCGCGCGGCGGCGCCGCGCTGAGCGTCCGCGAACTCACGGGCACCCCGATCATGTTCGCGTCGGACGGCGAGAAGCTCGAGGACTTCGACGTCTTCCACCCGGAGCGCATGTCGAGCCGGATCCTCGGCATGGGCGACGTCCTGTCGCTCATCGAGCAGGCCGAGACGGTCTTCGACGCCAAGGAGGCCGAGAAGACCGCCGCCAAGATCGGCTCGGGCGAGCTCACGCTCGAGGACTTCCTCGACCAGATGATGATGATCCGCAAGATGGGTCCCATCGGGAACCTGCTCGGCATGCTGCCCGGCGGCAAGGACATGAAGGCCGCCGTCGGCGACATCGACGAGAAGCACCTCGACCGCATCCAGGCGATCATCCGCGGCATGACCCCTGAGGAACGTGCCGATCCCAAGATCATCAACGGTTCCCGCCGCCAACGCATCGCCAACGGCTCGGGCGTCACCGTCACCGACGTCAACCAGCTCGTCGACCGGTTCTTCGAGGCCCGCAAGATGATGAGCCGGATGGCCGGCCAGATGGGGATGCCCGGGGCCGGGCGCAAGAACCAGCGCAAGGGCAAGAAGGGCAAGGGGAAGGGCAAGGGGCGCGGCCCCACGCCGCCGAAGAACCGCGGCATGATGCCCGGTATGCCGGGGATGCCTGGGATGCCTGGGATGCCGGGGATGCCGCCCGGTGGGATGCCGGGCATGCCGCCCGGGGGCATGCCGGACCTGTCCCAGATGCCGCCGGGCCTGGACCAGCTCCCGCCCGGCCTCGAGGGCATCGATCTGGACAACCTCAAGTTCCCCAAGCGGTGACCCGACGGCCCGTGTGCGCCGATTGGTGCGCGCGGGCCGCGCGTGTCTAGACTGGACCGCTGGACGCCGTCACCGGTGGGTCCCCACGCGGGGGTCCGGGCCGAACGGCGGTCACCCGGAAGGCGAAACCGGACCCCGCGAGCAGCGCGGGCGTCGCTGAATCGCCATGTGACCCACTACAGGAAGTGAGACGCGCTCATGGCCGTCAAGATCAAGCTCACCCGACTCGGCAAGATCCGCAACCCGCAGTACCGGGTCGTCGTCGCCGACGCCCGTACCCGCCGCGACGGTCGCTCCATCGAGACCATCGGCCTCTACCGCCCGAAGGAGGAGCCGAGCTTCATCCAGATCGACTCCGACCGGGCCCAGTACTGGCTCGGCGTGGGCGCCCAGCCGACCGAGGCCGTCGAGCAGCTGCTCAAGATCACGGGCGACTGGCAGAAGTTCAAGGGCATCGAGGGCGCCGAGGGCACCCTGCGCGCCCCGGAGGCCAAGCCCTCCAAGCTGGACCTGTTCAACAAGGCGCTCGAGGAGGCCCAGGGCGAGCCGTCCGCCGAGGCCATCACCGCCAAGCGCAAGGCCGACAAGGCGAAGAAGGCCGAAGAGGCCAAGAAGGCCGAGCAGGAGGCCGCCGCGTCGACCGACTCCGCCGAGGGTGAGGCCGCGTCGGCTGACGCCGAGACCGCCGAGGCCTGAGACAGATGAACGACATGGTCGTCGACGCCGTCGACCACCTCGTCCGCGGCATCGTGTCGGATCCCGACGCCGTGTCCGTCCGGTCGAGTGGTGGTCGGCGCGGCACCGTGATCCGGGTGGCGGTCGCGCCCGAGGATCTCGGCCGTGTCATCGGGCGGGGCGGTCGAACCGCGTCCGCCATCCGGACGATCGTCTCCGCCGTCGGGGGAGAGGGCATCCGGGTCGACGTGGTCGACACCGACCGCTGATCCCCCCCCCCGTACGCGCCGACAACCGGAGGACCTGACACACCATGGAGCTCGTCGTGGGCCGCGTCGTCAAATCGCACGGCGTCCGCGGCGAGCTCGTGGTGGAGGTCCGTACCGACTCGCCCGAGGAGCGCTTCGCCCCCGGCGCGCGGCTCACCGGCCGCGTCGGCAAGGGGGACCGCGCCACCGACCGTGACGTCACAGTGGAAGCCGCCCGGAGCCATTCCGGGCGGCTTCTCGTGCGCCTGGCCGGTGTATCCGACCGCGACACGGCCGACGCGCTGCGCGGCATGCTCCTGCTGGTCGACTCCGCCGAGCTCCCCGATCCAGAGGACCCGGACGAGTACCACGATCACCAGCTCGTCGGGCTCCGGGTCCTCGACACCTCGGGCGCACCGCTCGGCGAGGTCACCGAGATCGTCCACACCCCCGCCGGTGAGCTCCTCGGGATCCGACTGACCGACGGTGCCGACGCGCTCGTGCCCTTCGTCACCGAGATGGTCCCCGAGGTGGACGTCCCCGGTGGGACGTGCGTCATCGACCCACCGGAGGGGCTGCTCGACCTGGGCACGTCGTGACCGGGCCCGCCGCCGAGGAGCGGCGCGGGCCGATCATGCGTCTCGACGTCGTCACCGTTTTCCCCGATTACCTTGCGCCGCTCCGGCTCGCCCTCCTCGGTCGCGCCGTCGACCGGGGCATTATCGAGGTCGGCGTCCACGATCTGCGCGCCTGGACCCACGACGTGCACAAATCCGTCGACGACACCCCGTTCGGCGGCGGGCCGGGGATGGTGATGCGGCCGACGGTGTGGGGCGACGCGCTCGACGACCTAGTTCCCCAGACCGACACCGGGCTGACGACCGGGCCGGCCGCCTCGGATCCGGACTCCCGGCCCCTGCTGATCGTCCCGACCCCCGCCGGGCGGCCCTTCTCCCAGTCCGACGCCCACAGGTACGCCCGCCGCCGTCGGATCGTGTTCGCGTGCGGCCGCTACGAGGGCATCGATCAGCGCGTGGTCGACGAGGCCTCCGAGCGCATGGACGTCGAAGAGGTCAGCATCGGGGACTACGTCCTGATCGGAGGCGAGGTAGCCGTCCTCGTCATCGCGGAGGCCGTGGTACGCCTCCTGCCCGGTGTGCTGGGGAACCGGCGTAGTCACGAGGAGGATTCCTTCTCCGACGGTCTCCTCGAGGGACCGAGCTACACCCGCCCCGAGATATGGCGCGACCGCCCGGTGCCCGACGTCCTCAAGAGCGGCGATCACGCGAGGATCGCACGCTGGCGCCGCGACGAATCGCTGCGGCGGACCGCGGAGAGGCGCCCGGACCTCCTGGGCGGGGCCCCGCTCAGCGCCGCCGACCTGCAGACCCTGGCCGAGCTGGGCTGGGAACCGCCAGAGGGTTGATTTGGACCACCCCCGGCGGGGATGGCACACTAGCGAGGTTGACCTTTCGGGCGCACGCGCGCCCGGGGACGGTCGCGCTGATCCGGGGCACGAACCGGTCGACCCGCCTGACGGCGGGCGCCAGGGTCCTCTGTCCTCATTCCTGACATGCAAGGAACACAATGAACACTCTCGACTTCATCGACAATAAGTCCCTCCGGGACGACATCCCGGAGTTCCGTGCCGGCGACACGCTCGACGTGCACGTCAAGGTCATCGAGGGCTCCAAGGAGCGCATCCAGGTCTTCAAGGGCGTCGTGATCCGTCGCCAGGGCGGCGGCGTCCGCGAGACCTTCACCGTCCGCAAGGTCTCGTTCGGCGTCGGCGTCGAGCGCACGTTCCCCGTGCACTCGCCCAACATCGACCGCATCGACGTGCTCGTGCGTGGCGACGTCCGCCGCGCCAAGCTCTACTACCTGCGTGAGCTCCGCGGCAAGGCCGCGAAGATCAAGGAGAAGCGCTGAGCGCATAGAGCGCGTCGGACTCGACCGCCGTCAGCGGTGCGGGATCGACTACGCTCATCCGGGTGAGCAGCACCGACACGCCCGGACACGACACCGCCGAGCCGGGACCCCGTGATCACGGGGCCCCGGCTCGCGGCGTCGAGAAGAAGGGCCAGCCCTGGTACATCGAGATCCCGCTGCTGGTGGTGATCGCCCTGGCTCTGGTGTTCGTCTTCCAGACCTTCGTCGGTCGCGTCTATCAGATCCCGTCCGAGTCCATGGAACCCACGTTGCACGGCTGCGCGGGCTGCACGGGCGACCGGATCTTCGTCGACAAGATCAGCTACCGGTTCGGTGATCCCCGGCCCGGCGACGTGGTCGTCTTCGAGGGGCCCGAGTCGTGGAACGAGGGGTACCAGTCCATCCGGTCGGACAACCCCGTCATCCGCACCCTCCAGAACATCGGCGGCGTGATCGGCATCGTCCCGCCCGACCAGAACGACATGGTCAAGCGCGTGATCGCGGTGGGCGGGCAGACCGTGGGGGGATGTGCGCCGGACGGGTCGCTCCTCGTCGACGGCAAACCGCTGGACGAGCCCTACCTCAACGAGGACCCGTCGCCCGCCCGTAACCCGTTGAACTGCGCGTTCGGTCCCGTCACCGTTCCGGAGGGCAACTACTGGGTGATGGGCGACAACCGCGGCAACTCCGCGGACTCCCGCTTCCATATGGGAGACGAACACCAGGGCACGGTGCCGGCGGAGAACATCATCGGCAAGGTGCAGGCGATCATCCTCCCGTTCGACCGGATCGGGACGGTCTCCTCGCCGGACATCAGCGCGGGGTGACCCGGGCACGTCCCGAGCGGTCGCGACGGCACCGCCTGCTGCCCACCCGGGCGCGGGTGACCCGCAGGGACGGCCGGCTCGCGCTGGAGGCCGCGCTCACCCGACGGGGGCTGGGTCCCGTCGCGGGCGTCGACGAGGCCGGCCGCGGTTCCTGTGCGGGACCGCTCGTCGTGGCGGCGTGTGTGCTCGGTGACCGCCTCCACCCGGAACTCGCGGACCTGGACGACTCCAAGAAGCTCACCGCCGCGGCCCGCGACCGGCTCCACGACGCGGTCCTGCGGCGCGCGAGGGCTGTCTCGGTCGTCGTGATCGAACCGGATCGGATCGATGCGCGGGGAATCCACCGCTGCAACATCGAGGGGATGCGCCGGGCGGTCGCCGCCCTGGACCCGCGACCCGGGTTCGTCCTGACGGACGGGTTCGCGGTCGACGGTCTCGGGTGTCAGTCCACGGCGGTGATCGGGGGTGACGCGGTGGTCGCATCCATCGCCGCCGCGAGTGTCCTCGCGAAGGTCACGCGCGATCGGATTATGGTGGACCTCGACTCGCGGTATCCGGGCTACGGCTTCGCCGCCCACAAGGGGTACAGCACCACGGGTCACGCCAGGGCGATCGAGCAGCTCGGTCCCAGCGACATCCATCGGATGTCGTACGCCAACGTCCGTCGCGCCGCGCAGGCGCATTCGAGGAGCAGCACGAGATGAGCGCCGAGGATCTGGAGAACTACGAGACCGAGATGGAGCTCTCGCTGTACCGCGAGTACCGCGACATCGTGGGTCAGTTCACCTACGTCGTCGAGACGGAGCGGCGCTTCTACCTCGCCAACGCCGTCGAGTTGATCCCGCGGTCCGCCGACGGGGAGGTGTACTTCGACGTACGCATGTCCGACGCGTGGGTGTGGGACATGTACCGACCTGCTCGTTTCGTCAAGTACGTGCGCGTCCTGACGTTCAAGGACGTCAATATCGAGGAACTCGACAAGCCCGAGCTGCGCCTGCCGGAGTAGTCTTCGGCCCCGGTTCTCCACAGCCCGATCCGCCTCCACAGGAGGCTCCCGGCCCGGTCCGCGACCAGCGGATCGGGCCGTCGTCGTCCGGAAGGGTGTGCCCCGGCGGACCCGGACGGGCCGGGCCGCCGGGAGGACGGCGATGACAGGGGACGGGGCGGGACGCGCCAGGGGCGGCGCGGACCAGCGGGTGCGGACGGGTCGGATCGGGGAGGAACACGCGGCGGGCCTGCTGGAGGCCCGCGGTGCGGTGGTGATCAGCCGGAACTGGCGGTGTCCGGTCGGAGAACTCGACCTGGTGGTCCTGGACTCCGCGGGCAGACTGCGCTTCGTCGAGGTGAGGACCCGCACCGGTAAAGATTTCGGCAGCCCGGCCGAGTCCGTGACGGGGAAGAAGCGCCGGCGCCTGCGCCTGCTGGCCGCCCATTGGCTGGCCGAGCACCCGGGTCGCTGGCGTCAGGTGTGCTTCGACGTGGTCGGGGTGGATCTGGCCGATCGCTCGCGCCCCCGGCTCGAGTTGTTCGAGGACGTGTTCTAGCCGTGGCGCTCGGGCGGACGTGGGCGGTGACCCTGCACGGGGTGGGCGGTCAGATCGTCGAGGTCGAGGCGGACGTGGGCCGCGGGCTGCCGGGGGTGAGCATCGTGGGGCTGCCGGATTCGGCGGTCCTGCAGGCCCGGGAGCGGATTCGGGCGGCGGTGATCAACAGCGGACTGTCGTGGCCAGTGGGCAAGGTCGTCTTGTCCCTGTCGCCGGCGGGTCTGCCCAAGCGGGGCTCCGGTTTCGACCTGGCGCTCGCGGTGGGGACCCTCACCGCGTCCGGGGAGCTGCCCGCGTCCTGCTTCGACGGCACGCTGCTGGTGGGTGAGCTCGCCCTGGACGGGCGGGTCCGTGCGGTCCGTGGGGTCCTTCCCGCGGTGCTCGCCGCCCGGGACGCCGGGCTGCCCCGGGCCATCGTCCCGACCGCCAACCTCGCGGAGGCCCGGCTGGTGCGCGGAATCGACTCCGCGGGCGTGGACTCGCTGGCGATGCTCGGGGTGTGGAGCCGTGGTGGCGGGGCGCTGGTGTCGGACGCGCCGGCCGCGCGTGCCGTGGGCGGGCGGCCCCGCGAGGACCTCGCCGAGGTGCACGGCCAGGACGACTGCCGTCGGGCGGTGGAGATCGCGGCCGCCGGCGGGCACGCCCTTCTCCTCCGCGGGGCGCCGGGGACAGGCAAGACGATGCTGGCGCGTCGACTGCCCGGCCTCCTGCCGGATCTGGGGGAGTGCGAGGCGCTCGAGGCCACGGCCGTCCACTCGGTGATGGGCAAGCTCGCCCCGAGGGATCCGCTGCTGCGTCGGCCGCCGTTCGTCGCCCCGCACCACTCGGCCTCGGTGGCCTCGTTGGTGGGGGGCGGGAACAACGTCGCGCGTCCGGGGGCGGTGACGCTCGCGCACCGTGGGGTGTTGTTCCTCGACGAGTGCGCCGAGTTCCCCGCCCGCGTGCTCGACAGCCTGCGCACCCCTCTGGAGGACGGGGAGGTGAGGATCGCCCGCCGGGACGGTATCTCGGTCTATCCCGCGCGATTCCAGTTGGTGATGGCCGCCAACGACTGCCCGTGTGGCAGCGCGCGACCGGACGCGTGCACCTGCACGCCGGACGCGCGGCGGAGGTACGGCCGCTCGCTGACGGGCCCACTGCGGGACCGCATCGATATCGCGGCCCGCACCCTGCCGATCGGATCGGGTCTGTTCGCGGTCGGGGAGGTGGAGGACACGGCCGCGGTACGCGCCAGGGTGGCCGCGGCGCGCGCGGCAGCCGCCGAGAGGTGGGCGGGGTGCCCGGACGCGGCGGGCGCCCGGTCCAATGCCGAGGTACCCGGGCGCGTGTTGCGCTCGGTGTGGGGGCTCGATCGGAGCGCGGTGCAGCCGCTCGACCGCGCGCTCGCCCACGGGGTGCTGTCCGCGCGGGGCGTCGATCGATGCCTGCGCCTGGCGTGGACGGTCGCCGACCTGGACGGGGCGACCGTGCCGCGTGAGCCCCATGTGGCCGAGGCGTTGATGCTGCGAGGAGAGGACTGATGTCGGTGGGCGAGCAAGAGGCCGTGGCGGTGCCGTGGGACGTCCGCGAGGCGTACGCGTATCTGGGAGCGGTCACCGAAAGACCGACCGCGCAGGTGTGGGACCTGGTCGACTCGGTCGGTCCGGTCGCCGCGCGGGACCTCATCCGGGCCGGGCGGGCGGGCGAGACGCTGAACGCCCAGGCCGAGTCCCGTCGCGAGCACGTGGACGGGGCGGCCCTGCTCGACTCGGCCGCGACCGTGGGTGCCCGCCTGGTGGTGCCGGGCGACCCGGGCTGGCCGGGATACGCGCTCGCGCCACTCGACCGGCCACGCGGGCGTCGCCGGGACGGCGCGGGCGGGGTGCCCACCGCGTTGCGCCCACTCGGGTTGTGGTGGCGGGGGCCGGCCGAGCCGGCGACGGCTCTGGGCAGGTCGGTTGCGGTGGTGGGCACCCGGGCGCCCACGCCGTACGGCCGGACGGTGGCCGCGGATCTGAGCGCCGGGGCCGCGGCGGAGGGGTTCACCGTGGTCTCGGGAGGCGCGTTCGGCATCGACGCGGCCGCGCACCGCGCCGTGCTCGGGGTGCGCGGCCCGACGATCGCGGTCCTGGCCGGGGGCGTCGACCGTCTGTACCCGCGCGGCAACGACGGCCTGCTCCGTGAGGTCGCGGAGACAGGCGCGGTCATCTCCGCGCAGCCGCCGGGGACCGGGGTGACGCGGTACCGGTTCCTCGACCGCAACCGCATCATCGCGGCGTTGACGAGCGCGACGGTGGTGGTCGAGGCGGCGGCCCGCAGCGGTGCGCTGAGCACGGCGGCGTGGGCGGCGGCCCTCGACCGGCCGGTCGGTGCCGTACCGGGTCCGGTCACCTCGGTCGCGTCGGTCGGATGCCATCTCCTCCTCCGGGACCGTGGGGCGGTGCTGATCGGGCGCACGGCGGACGTGGTCGAGCTGGCCGGCGAGATGGGGGAGACGGCGCCGCCGCCGGCCGGGGAGGCCACGTCGTGGGATGGGATGGACGACGTGACGCGGCGGATCCTCGAGGCGCTCCCGACCTCCGGAGGGGCCGCTCCCGCGGAGGTCGCCAGGTCGGCCGGGATCGCGCCGACCACGGTGCGGGCCGTACTCGGCCGGCTGATGTCGACGGGCGCGGCCGTGCGCGGCCCGGGGGGCTGGCGCAGATCCGGCGACGGCGGGACGCAGCTCAGCCTGCCGGTGTCCTGAGGCGGGGCCCGGTTCCGGATGGTTGCGTGCCCGTCGAAGGACCGCAACAATCGGTGTCCATGGGACAGACGCGCACTCGTGAGGACGATGGGAACGCGCTGTCCGACCACCTCGAGGAGGTGCTCGACGACTACGTCGAGCACCTCCTCACCGGCAGGTCTCGCTCCGAGGCGACCGCCCGGTCCTATCGATCGGACGTCCGCGGACTGCTCGGCCACCTCGCGGCGGGCGACGGCGGGCCCACCACCGGCCCGGAGCTCGGAGCCGCGCTGACCCTGCCCGCCCTGCGGGGCTGGCTCGCCGCCCAGGTGGCCGCCGGAGCCGCGCGGTCGACCGTCGCACGCCGGGTCGCGGCGGCGCGCTCGTTCAGCACGTGGGCGGCGCGCACCGGGCTGCTCCCGACCGACGTCGCGGCCAGACTGGAGGCTCCGCGCGCCCGACGGCACCTGCCCGAGGTCCTCGACGCCGCCCAGGCGGGCGAGACCATCCGGACGAGCGAACTCGGCGCGGCCGAGGGCGACCCCCTCGCCGTCCGCGACCGCCTCGTGGTGGAGCTGCTGTACTCGTGCGGCATCCGGGTGGCCGAACTGTGCGGCCTCGACGTCGACGACGTCGACGCGGAACGGCGACTCCTCCGCGTGATCGGCAAGGGCGACCGCGAGCGTGCCGTCCCGTACGGGGCGCCCGCCGACCGGGCACTGCGCGCCTGGCTCGACACCGGCCGACCGGCCCTGACGAACGCCCGCTCGGGGCCGGCCCTCCTTCTGGGTGCCCGCGGCGGACGCCTGGACCCTCGGGCGGCCCGCAGGATCGTCAACGAGGTCAGCGAGGCCACGCCGGGCGCGCCCCGCGTCTCGCCCCACGCGCTGCGCCACAGTTCGGCCACGCACCTGCTCGAGGGCGGCGCGGACCTGCGACACGTCCAGGAGCTGCTCGGGCACTCCACGCCGGCGACCACCCAGATCTACACGCACGTATCGGCCGAGCGCCTCCGCGCCGCCTACCGCGGAGCCCATCCCCGCGCCTGATCGGGCCGCCGCCGCTTCTCAGCCGACGCCGTCGCCGGGCAGTGTGGGCTTGAGACGTATCGGACGATGGGTGGCGGCCAACAGCGCGAGCGGATCGACGTAGTCGTCGTCGTCACCGGACGGGCCTCCCGAGGCCACCCGCGCGCCCCAGTGCAGACACGCCACCACCGAACACCCGGGGTGGCCGGCGAGGAGTCGGCCGATCCGCGCACCCGCGGCGACGACGTCCCCGGCGCTCACCTCGGCGGCGACCGGTTCGTACGTCGTGCGCAGCCCGCCGCCGTGGTCGATCGACACCACCGGCCGCCCGGCCACGGCGCCTGCGAAGGACACCGTCCCGTCGGCGGGGGAGAGGACGGGTGAGTACGGCTCCGCGGCCAGGTCGACCCCGCGGTGGCCGGGTAACCACCGCCGCGCCGGAGGGTCGAACGGGGTGACCACCGACAGCGGGCCCGGCACGGGGCCGACCATCGCCGGACGTGGACCGACCGACACGGCGCCCGCGGACGTCACCGAGGCGGAGGGCACCGAGGCGGAAGGCCCCGAGGCGGGCGGCACGGAGGCGGGCGGAGCGGCGGAGGCGAGGGGCACGACGACGAGGACGACGACGAGCGCCGCGGTCACGACGCCGGCGGGCGCCCCGTCGCGTCCACCCCGTCCGCGGGACCTGATCATCGCCACGCCACGAGTGCACCGCACCGGCCCGCCCACCGCCAGGGGCGGCGCGCCGGTTGTGGACAGGGTGGACGACCATCCCCAGGGTCAGGCGACCGGTGGCGAGAGGCCCGCCTTGGCTGTGCGAGGCCGAGGGGATATGCTCTCCCGTGCGGTCGACTCTCGTCGATCGACTTCGCGTGTCCTGCGGCGACCCGGTCAACGGCGCCGCATCCGGGCCCCGGGGCTGCAGAAGAGCCCCGGCCTTCCCGGACGTCGGACCAGCAGGTGCCCCCGTATACAGGGGGTCCGGCCCGGCGCGGACACCAGGGCCCGCCGCCGCCCGGCGAGTGGGCACAACCCGATACGTACCAGAAAGCGAGGACGAGGGCCTCGCGGTCCGGCTGCTTTCAAGCCGGACGAGCCCTCAACCCATCATGGCAGTCATCTCCATGAAGCAGCTGCTCGACGCAGGCGCCCACTTCGGCCACCAGACCCGCCGCTGGAACCCGAAGATGCGTCGGTTCATCTTCACCGACCGCAACGGCATCTACATCATCGATCTGCAGCAGACCCTGACGTACATCGACCAGGCGTACGAGTTCGTCAAGGAGACCGTCGCCCACGGCGGCACCGTCCTGTTCGTCGGCACCAAGAAGCAGGCCCAGGAGGCCATCGCCGAGGAGGCCGCCAAGGTCGGGATGCCGTACGTCAACCAGCGTTGGCTGGGTGGCATGCTCACCAACTTCCAGACCGTGCACCAGCGGCTCCTGCGGCTCAAGGAGCTCGAGTCGATGGAGCAGACGGGTGGATTCGAGGGTCGCACCAAGAAGGAGATCCTCATGCTCACGCGCGAGAAGAACAAGCTCGAGCGCACGCTCGGCGGTATGCGTGACATGAGTAAGGTCCCCTCCGTGGTGTGGGTCGTCGACACCAACAAGGAGCACATCGCCGTCGGCGAGGCGCGCAAGCTCAACATCCCGGTCGTCGCGCTGCTCGACACCAACTGTGACCCGGATGTCGTCGATTACCCGATCCCGGCGAACGACGACGCCATCCGTTCGGTCACCGTGCTGACCCGCGTCATCGCCTCCGCCGTCGCCGAGGGACTGAAGGCCCGCTCGCAGGCCGGCAAGGCCACCGGCGAGGAGGCCGAGCCGCTCGCCGAGTGGGAGACCGAGCAGCTCGACCAGGTCACCGGTGGCGCCGCCACCGAGGGCACCGAGGGTCCCGCCGCGGACGTCACGGGCACCGAGTCGCCCGCCGCCGAGGCCCCCGCGGCCGAGGTCCCCGCCGAGGCCCCGGCCACCGAGGCCTGATCCGCACCTCCAGCTCGAGCGCCATCGGGCCCGGCCGCCCACGATCCCCAGGGGATCTTCCGGGGGCCGGGCCCGAGGTGTCTTGAGGCGGTGGGCGGCCGTCCCCGGACGCCCCGGCGTCTAGGGTGGAGACGATCGCGCCCGCCGACCGACTCTTCAACACCTTTCCCGACACATCACGAACCCCTTTAAGGAGGGTCGCCCCACAATGGCGAACTACACCGCTGCCGACGTCAAGCGTCTGCGTGAGCTCACCGGCTCCGGGATGATGGACTGCAAGAAGGCCCTGGAGGAGACCGACGGCGACTTCGACAAGGCCGTCGAGGTCCTACGCATCAAGGGTGCCAAGGACGTGGGTAAGCGCGCCGAGCGCACCACAGCCGAGGGCCTGGTCGCCATCAAGGACGGCGTCATGATCGAGCTCAACTCCGAGACCGACTTCGTCGCCAAGAGCGCCGAGTTCATCGCGCTCGCCGACAAGATCGTCGACGTGGCCGCCTCGCAGGGCATCTCGGACCTCGACGCCCTCAACGCCGCCGAGCTCGACGGTGCCACCGTCGCCGACGCCGTCGTGTCGTTCTCCGCCAAGTCCGGCGAGAAGCTGGTCCTGCGCCGCGTGGGCAAGCTCGACGGCCCGGTCGCCGTCTACCTGCACAAGCGCTCCTCCGACCTGCCGCCCGCCGTCGGCGTCATGGTCGCCTACTCGGGTGAGGGCGAGGCCGCCGAGTCCGCCGCCCGCGCCGCCGCGATGCAGATCGCCGCGCTCAAGGCCCAGTACGTCTCCCGCGACGACGTCCCCGCCGACATCGTCGCCAAGGAGCGCGAGATCGCCGAGGCCACCGCCCGCGAGGAGGGCAAGCCGGAGCAGGCCCTCCCGAAGATCGTCGAGGGTCGCCTCAACGGCTTCTTCAAGGACGTCTGCCTCCTCGACCAGCCGTCGGTCACCGACAGCAAGAAGACCGTCGGTGCCCTGCTCGACGAGGCCGGCGCGAAGGTCTCGGCCTTCCTGCGCTTCGAGGTCGGCCAGGCCTGATCCGACCCGGACCCGTCACCAGGGGTCCCACACGACGGCGGCACCCGGGGGAATCCCGGGTGCCGCCGTCGGCGTCTGTCGGCGGTCTGCAGACCCGGGTGTCCCCGCGTCCGGCGGGCTGCGGTGTGGCGGCAGGGGCGATAGGGCAGAATGAACGCGGTCCCACCATGGGCCGCACGCCACCCCGACGACACCCCGTCGGGGGCGTTGACGCGCGACACGGGCTCGATCCGCCCGGGACGAGGAGAACGATGACCGACCCGCGGGACGGCTACAGGCGAGTGATGCTCAAGCTGGGCGGCGAGATGTTCGGCGGCGGCGGCGTGGGTATCGACCCGGATGTGGTCCAGTCGGTCGCCCGTCAGATTGCCGAGGTGTCCCGCACGGGGGCGCAGATCGCGATCGTGATCGGGGGCGGGAACTTCTTCCGCGGCGCCCAGCTGCAGCAGCGTGGCCTCGACCGCGCCCGCAGCGATTACATGGGGATGCTGGGCACCGTGATGAACTGCCTCGCCCTCCAGGATTTCCTCGAGCAGGAGGGTGTCTCCACGCGCGTCCAGACCGCCATCCACATGGGGCAGGTCGCCGAGCCGTACATCCCGCTGCGCGCCGAGCGGCACCTGGAGAAGGGGCGCGTCGTGATCTTCGGAGCCGGCATGGGCATGCCCTACTTCTCGACCGACACCACCGCGGCGCAGCGCGCGCTGGAGATCAAGGCCGACGTGCTGCTGATGGCCAAGGCCGTCGACGGAGTGTACTCGGACGATCCGCGCACGAACCCCGATGCCGAGCTGTTCACCCGCATCGAGCACCGCGAGTGCCTCGAACGCGGGTTGAAGGTGGCCGACGCCACCGCGTTCAGCCTCTGCATGGACAACAACATGCCCATCCTGGTCTTCAACCTCCTCACCGAGGGCAACATCGCTCGCGCCGTGGCCGGTGAGCAGATAGGGACCCTGGTCAGCAGCTCTGACTGAAGCAGCTCTGACTGGAGCAGCTCTGACCGGAGCAGCCCGGACCGACCCGCCCGCCACCGGACCACAGCCACCGACGAGAACGAAAAGAGACGCACATGATCGACGACACTCTGCTCGAGGCCGAGGAGAAGATGGAGAGGGCACTCGAGCACGTCCGTGACGAGCTCGCCTCCATCCGCACCGGCCGAGCCAACCCGGGCATGTTCAACCGTGTGCTCTGTGAGTACTACGGGACGCTCACCCCGATCACCCAGATGTCCAGCATCACCGTCCCCGAGCCGCGGATGTTGATCATCAAGCCGTATGAGATGTCGCAGATCGGCCCCATCGAGAACGCGATCCGCAACTCGGACCTCGGCGTCAACCCGACCAACGACGGGCAGGTCCTGCGCGTGACGGTGCCGCAGCTCACCGAGGAGCGGCGTCGTGACCTGGTCAAGCAGGCCAAGGCCAAGGCCGAGGACGGCCGGATCGCTGTCCGCGGCGTCCGTCGCAAGGCGATGGACGAGCTCAAGCGCATCCAGAAGGACGGCGAGGCCGGCGAGGACGAGGTCACCGCCGCCGAGAAGGAGCTCGACAAGCTCACCCAGCGCTACGTCGCCGATGTCGACGACCTGGTCAAGGTCAAGGAAGGCGAGTTGATGGAGGTCTGACCTCCCACCCCGATCCGCCCTTCACAGTCGAGGAGTACGCCGTGGACACCGCTCCCCCCGGACCGCCCGGGCCCACCGCCGCGGCCGCCGCACCTCCGTCGCGCGCCGGCCGGGACCTGACCCGAGCCATTCCCGTCGGGGTCGGCCTCGGCGCGCTCGTGATCGCGAGCATCGCCTTCGCCCCCCGCGCCTGGTACATCGTCGCCGCGGGAGCAGTCGCGATCGGCACCTGGGAGGTGTTCAAGCGTCTGCGCCAGGCGCGGTTCCGGCTCCCGCTGATCCCGCTCCTGCTGGGCGGCCAGGCGACGGTGTGGGCGGGTTTCCTCAGCGGGGCGGAGGGCGCCTTCGCCGCGTTCGCCGTGACCACCGTCGTGGTGCTGGTGTGGCGACTGCTCATGGGCGGGTTGACCACCGCGCCGAAGAACTACATGCGGGACGCCTCGGTCGCGGTGTTCGTCCTGGTGTGGATCGCCGTCCCGGGCTCGCTGGGCGCCATGCTGTCTGACGGAGAGTTCGGGGCGCAGCGGGTCGTGGCGCTCATCCTGCTGGTCGTGTGCTCGGACGTCGGTGGCTACGTCGCAGGGGTGCTGTTCGGCAGACACCCGATGGTCCCGGCGATCAGCCCGAAGAAGTCCTGGGAGGGTTTCGCGGGGTCGCTGCTGTTCGCCACGGTCGGCGGCGCCACCGTCGTGGCGACGATGTTCGACGACAGCGTCTGGAAGGGGATCCTGCTCGGCGTCCTCACCGTGTTCACCGCGACGCTGGGCGACCTCGTCGAATCGCAGGTCAAGCGGGACCTCGGCATTAAGGACATGGGGACGATGCTGCCGGGCCACGGCGGTTTCATGGACCGCCTCGACTCCGTGCTGCCCAGCGCCGTCGTCGTCTGGGTCGTCTTCACCTACGTCGTGCCCACCTGAGCGGCCGGGCCCGTATGGGCCGGCCGCGGGACCGCCCGGGCCGACGGCGTGGGGAGCCGCCGGCCCGACGTGGTCAGTGCGCGCGGGCCGAGAGCTTGCGGGCCTTGCGCGCGCGCATCCGCAGCTGGAGGATCCGGAATCCGGCGAACAGTGCCATGATGAGCGCCCCGGCGATCGCCGCCAGGAGGATCAGCACCCCCAGTGGGAGACTGAACTCCCACCCGAGGTAGCGGACGTCGGTCGAGGTCGTGTTCTGCGCGATGAAGATCAGCAGCAGGACCGTCACCAGTGCGCCCAGGACGAGACCGACCCATGCCGATCCCAGGAGGCCGCCGGCGGTGTCGGGGTAGACGTCATCCCCGCTTGCCCGGCCCGGTCGTGGACTATCGGTCGCCCCGTCCAGGGGGGCCGGCGCCGAGTCGCCGACATCGGTTCGCGCGGCGGGCAGCCCGCCCGGCGCGTCGTCTGCGCCCGGATGATCAGGGTCGACGGGATCGTGTGATCGTGTGGCCATAGCAGAACTGTATGTGCTCATCTCCCCGGGCGGCACCGTTGGCGGTGTGTCCTGCGCGTTCGTTTCTGACAGAATGGCCGAATCATGGCTGATCCTCTTCCCCTCGTCTTTGACGCCCCCCGCCGCGGGCTGCCCCCGCGCCACTTCGCCGACCTCGACTCCGACGGCCGCGCGGTGGCGATGGGTGACCTCGGGGTTCCCTCGTTCCGCGGGAAGCAGCTGGCGAACCAGTACTTCGGGCGGCTCGAGGCGGACCCGCGCGAGATGACCGACCTCCCGGCCGATCTGCGTGACCGGGTGGGGCAGGAACTCTTCCCGCCGCTCACCACGTCGCTGCGTCACGTCTCCGCGGACGAGGGCACCACCCGCAAGACGCTGTGGAAGCTGCACGACGGCTCGCTGGTGGAGAGCGTGCTCATGCGCTACCCGGATCGGGCGACGGTGTGCATCTCGAGCCAGGCCGGCTGTGGCATGGCGTGCCCGTTCTGCGCGACGGGTCAGGGCGGCCTCCAGCGGAATCTGTCGACGGCGGAGATCCTCGAGCAGGTCCGCGTGGCGGCGCGGGCGCTGCGGGACGGCGAGATCCCGGGGGGACCGGGGCGCCTGTCGAACGTGGTGTTCATGGGGATGGGTGAGCCGCTGGCCAACTACAAGCGCGTCCTCGCCGCGGTCCGCGGGATCATCTCGCCCCCGCCGTCCGGTTTCGGGCTCTCGCAGCGGTCGGTGACCGTGTCGACGGTCGGGGTCGTCCCCGCCATCCACAAGCTCGCCGAGGAAGGACTCCAGGTCACCCTCGCCGTGTCGCTGCACACCCCCGACGACGAGCTCCGCGACACCCTGGTGCCGGTGAACAACCGGTGGCCGGTGACCGAGGTGATGGACGCCGCCCGCCACTACGCCGACGCCACGGGCCGGCGCGTGTCCATCGAGTACGCGCTGATCCGCGATGTGAACGACCAGGTCTGGCGTGGGGAGATGCTCGGTCGGCTGCTCGCGCAGCGGCTCGGACCCATGGCGCACGTCAATCTCATCCCGCTCAACCCGACCCCGGGGAGCGAATGGGACGCCAGCCCCCGCCACCAGCAGGACGCCTTCGTCGCGGCCGTGCGCGCTGCCGGCGTCTCCTGCACCGTCCGCGACACCCGCGGGTCGGACATCGACGCCGCGTGCGGCCAGCTGGCGGCCGAGGGCTGATCGCCTCACCGACGAGAAGGGCCGCCACCGCTCCGGGGAGCGATGGCGGCCCTTCGTCATGGTCCGCCCGTCGTCAGTGCTTGGCGGGAGCGACGCCCTCCGGGTTCCGGGCTGCCTCGCCGGTCGCGACAGCGCTGGCCGCGGCGTAGTGGTGAGCGGAGACCTCGTGGATCCGGCTCTTCTTGAGGGTGTCGTCCTTCTTGGGACGCAGCGAGATGACCATCCAGATGGCCAGGAACGCGGCGATGCTCACCAGCCAGATGTTCTCGACCCGGCCGATGTGGTTCCCGAAGAGCATCGCCAGGAGGAACAGGACGAAGAACCCGCCCACGGCGACGCCGACCATCCTGCTGTGCTTGTGCCAGCCCCAGGCGACCGAGGGCTCGTCCACGGAACTGATCCCGTTGACGACGATCTCCCTGCTGGTGTGGTGTCCGTCAGCGCTCATGCTCCCCGGTTCTCCTCACGGCTCGCTGGCAGCCCTGCGGGCCGCCGACATCGTGCCCAGTTTGTCACACCGCGTTCTCAGGTCGACGCCTAACCCGCCGCGGGAGGCCCCGAGGGGGTCGTCCGATGCGGCACACACGGCCGTCGGCGTGGACAATGGCGGGGTGACCACGCGCGTTCTCGTCCTCGGCAGTACCGGCTCGATCGGGACCCAGGCACTCGAGGTGACCTCGCAGGCCGGCGCCGACCGCTTCGAGGTGGTCGGTTTGGCCGCCGGTGGTGGCCGCGTCGATCTCCTCGCGGAGCAGATCCGCACGACCGGTGCGCGCTTCGTCGCGGTGTCGGACCCGACCGCGGCAGGGCGAATCGGCTCGGCGTTCCCGGACGTGACGGTCCTGTCCGGCCCGTCCGCGGCGACGCGACTGGTGGACGCGGTCGAGTCGGACGTGGTGCTCAACGGCATCGACGGGTCGAGGGGACTGGGGCCGACCCTCGCCGCCCTGCGCTCGGGCGCCCGGCTCGCTCTGGCCAACAAGGAGTCGCTCGTCGCCGGGGGCGCGCTCGTCACGGGGGCGGCCGCGCCGGGGCAGTTGATCCCGGTGGACTCGGAGCATTCCGCGATGGCGCAGTGCCTGCGTGCGGGCGCGAGCGACGAGGTGGCCTCGCTGGTCCTCACCGCGTCCGGTGGCCCGTTCCGCGGTCGGACGCGCGCGGAGCTGGCCGACGTCACGGCCGAGGAGGCCCTGCGCCACCCCACGTGGGCGATGGGCCGGATGATCACGCTCAACTCGGCGACGCTGGTCAACAAGTCTCTCGAGCTCATCGAGGCGCACCTGCTGTTCGGGGTGCCCTACGACCGGATCGACGTCACGGTCCACCCGCAGTCGGTGGTGCACTCGGCCGTGACCTTCGTCGACGGCGCGACGGTGGCCAAGGCGTCGCCGCCGTCGATGAAGCTCCCGATCGCGCTGGCCCTGGGCTGGCCCGACCGCATCCCGGGTGCGTCGACGCCGCTGGATTTCACCCGCGCGCACACGTGGACGTTCGAGCCGGTCGACACCGGGACCTTCCCCGCGGTCGAGGTGGCCCGCGCGGCCGGCGAGGCGGGTGGCCTGCGCACGGCGGTGTTCAACGCGGCCAACGAGGAGGCCGCGCCGGCGTTCCTCGACGGTCGGATCCGGTTCACGGACATCGTGGACGTGGTGGCGGAGACCGTCGGCGCCGCGGACGAGTGGTCGTCTGATCCGCGGGATCCCGACGACGTCGCGGCGGCGGAGTCCTGGGCGCGGCGGCACGCCGCGGCCATCGTCACGGGCCTGGAGGGCTGAGTCGTGCTGATCGTCGGGATCGTCCTGTTCGCGCTGGGGATCATGGTATCGATCGTGCTCCACGAATACGGGCACATGAGGGTGGCCCTGTGGTCGGGGATGAAGGTGCGCCGGTTCTTCGTGGGCTTCGGCCCGACCATGTGGTCGGTGCGGCGGGGCGGGATCGAGTACGGGCTCAAGGCGATCCCGCTGGGAGGCTTCTGCGACATCGCGGGGATGACCGCGTACGACCGGCTGCCTCCTGAGGACGAGCCGAAGGCCATGTGGCGTCAGGCGTGGTGGAAGCGCGTCGCGGTGCTGCTGGCGGGGCCGTTCATGAACATCGTGCTGGCGATCGCCCTCTTCTACACGGTCGCCCTGGGGTGGGGGCTGGCCAACCGGGACGTCCAACCGATCCCGACCGACCGGGTCGCCGCGGTGGTCGGTGACACGTGCGCGAGTGCGGACGACTGTGGCATCGGCGTGGGCCCCGCCGGTGAGGCGGGGATCCTCCCGGGCGACCGGATCACCGCCGTCGACGGGGTCCCCGTGGTGAGCTGGGCCGACCTGTCGGAGGTGGTGTCGGCGCGCCCCGGCGAGACCGTGCCGGTGGCGTTGGAGCGGGACGGGGAGGAGGTGACGACGACGACGAGGTTGACGTCGTCGACCGTCGACGGTCAGGAGCGTGGAGCGCTCGGTGTCCGGCTCTCGGAGGACGGGATCCCGCAGGAGATCCTCGACGACCCCGCGTATCAGACCGTCAACACCTATGACGCGCTCTCCGCGGTGCCCGCGACCTTCGTCTTCACCGGCGAGATGGTGGAGGCGACCGTCGAGGGGCTGATCTCGTTCCCGGCGAAGATCCCGGCCGTCGCGGCGTCGATCTTCGGAGCGGAGCGGGCCGAGGACTCGCCGGTGTCAGTGGTCGGGGCCAGCTACATCGGCGGACAGGCGGTCGAGCAGGGGCTGTGGAGTCTGTTCCTGCTCTTCCTGGCCGGGCTCAATCTCTTCCTCGGCGCGTTCAATCTCGTGCCGTTGACGCCGTTCGACGGCGGCCACATCGCGGTGGTGTTCTACGAGAAGATCCGCGACGCGGTGCGGAGGCTGCGCGGGCTGGCCCCCGGCGGCCCGGCCGACTACGAGAAGCTGGCGCCGCTGACGATGGCGGTGTTCGTCCTGCTGATCGGCGTGTCCGCGATCGTCATCACCGCCGACTTCGTCAACCCGATCCTGCTGCCGGGCTGAGCCGACCCACACCCACCTCGCCCCCGTCGCCGGTTACCCGGATAATGGCGGTCGGGACTCGTGGGCACCCGGCCCGCAGCCCCTACGGAAGGCCTGTTGTGAACGACTCATCCTCGATCCCGGTCGGACTGGGTATGCCCGACGCACCGCCGCCGGTGCTGGCGCCGCGGCGCAGAACCCGGCAGCTGTACGTCGGCCCGGTCGGCGTGGGCAGTGATCACCCGGTCTCGGTCCAGTCCATGACCAACACCAAGACGCACGACATCAACTCGACGCTGCAGCAGATCGCCGAGCTCACGGCGTCCGGCTGCGACATCGTCCGCGTGGCCTGCCCGCGTCAGGAGGACGCCGACGCGCTGTCGACGATCGCCCGCAAGTCGCCGATCCCGGTGATCGCCGACATCCACTTCCAGCCCAGGTACATCTTCGCGGCGATCGACGCCGGGTGTGCGGCGGTGCGCGTCAACCCGGGCAACATCAAGGAGTTCGACGGGCGCGTCAAGGAGGTCGCCAAGGCGGCCGGTGACGCGGGCATCCCGATCCGTATCGGCGTCAACGCGGGCTCGCTGGACCCGCGGCTGCTGGCCAAGTACGGCAAGGCCACGCCCGAGGCGCTCGTGGAGTCCGCCGTGTGGGAGGCGTCCCTGTTCGAGGAGCACGGGTTCGGTGACATCAAGATCTCGGTCAAGCACAACGATCCGGTGATCATGGTCGAGGCGTACCGACAGCTCGCCGCCCAGACCGACTACCCGCTGCACCTCGGCGTGACGGAGGCGGGCCCGGCGTTCCAGGGCACCATCAAGTCCGCCGTCGCGTTCGGCGCCCTGCTGGCCGAGGGCATCGGCGACACGATCCGTGTCTCCCTCTCGGCCCCGCCGGCCGAGGAGATCAAGGTCGGCGCGCAGATCCTGCAGTCGCTCAACCTGCGACCGCGGAAGCTGGAGATCGTCTCGTGCCCCTCCTGCGGTCGCGCGCAGGTCGACGTGTACAAGCTCGCCGAGGAGGTCACCGCCGGCCTGGAGGGGATGAGCGTTCCGCTGCGCGTGGCCGTGATGGGTTGCGTGGTCAACGGACCGGGCGAGGCGCGTGACGCCGATCTGGGTGTCGCCTCGGGTAACGGCAAGGGGCAGATCTTCGTCAAGGGCGAGGTCATCAAGACGGTGCCGGAGGCGGCGATCGTGGAGACCCTCATCGAGGAGGCCATGCGGATCGCCGACGAGATGGGCGAGACGGTGGGGGAGGCCACTGAGGGCCAGGGCCCCCAGGTCAAGGTCACGCGATAGGCCGTGACCGACACGGCTGCGCCGGACACCGGGATCGGTGGGTGCCGGGAGGTCGGCCCGGGCGAGTCCCGGGCCGTGTCCGATGTGCTGGCGTCCGATCCGCTGGTCGCGGCGCCCGCCGCGGAGAAGTTCGCGACGTCGGGCGTGGTGGCCGGTGCGGACGGGCGGTTCCTCACCCTCGGCGGTCCCGCGCGGTCGCTGGTCTTCGTCGGCAGCTCCGTGCTGCCGCTGCGCGGTGACGACGCCGATCACCGCGCGCTCGGCCGCGCGGTCGCCGGCCTCGGGCTCGGTCCCATGTCCGTCCACGGTCGGCGGGAGCAGGTGGCCTCCCTGTGGCCGGCCCTCCGTGACGCCTGGGGGGAGGCCAGGGAGTACCGGGACCAGCAGTACCTCATGACGCTGGAGCGCCCGGTGGATCCCGCCATGATTCCCGACGGGATCCGTCCGGCCACCCTGGAGGAGTTCGAGCCGGTTCTGGCGGCCGCCGCGGCCATGTATCGCGAGGAGCTGCGCGCCGACCCGTTCGCCGTGGGAGCGGGGATCCCGTTCCGTCGTCGCGTCGCCCGCTCGTTGGCGCGGGGACGGACCTGGATCGGGCTCGAGCGGGGCGAGGTGGTCTTCAAGGCCGACGTCGCCGCTCTCGCCCCGCGGGTCGCGCAGATCCAGGGCATTTGGGTCCACCGGGACAAGCGGGGCGCCGGTCTCGGATCGGGGGGGACGGCCGCGGTGTGCGCGGCGCTCCGGTCCCGCGGGCTCACGCCGTCGCTCGTGGTGAACGGGGCCAATGTCGCCGCCCGCGCCGCCTACCGCCGCGTCGGCATGACCGACGCCGTCGACTACGCGACGGTCCTGCTGTGATCGGCACGGCCGCCGCCGCGCGGGCCCGACCCCGAGCGGGGTACCGCGGCCACCGCGGCTTCGGCCCGGGTCGGGCGCTGTGGGACAGTGGACCGGAAGTCGGATCGTGAGCTCGGATTTCTCGAATCGCACGGAGGGTAGGACGGCGATGGACAGGACAGCGACGGTGATCACCGGACACGGCACCTCGCAGGGGAGGGCCGCGTGAGCGTTCCCGCCCCAGCCACTGGACCCGTCACCACTGGGCCCGTCACCACTGGGCCCGTCACCACCGCGGCCGTCACGACTGCGCCCGTCACCGGGGCGCCGGTCGGCGGTGCCGTGGCCGATCCGGGTTTCCGGTCGCAGCGTGGAGCCGACCGGGTCATGCGACGCCTCCTCGGTATCCACGAGATCGACAGGAAGGCCGGCTCGGGCGCGCACCGGGCGTTCCGGATCTCCGTTCTCGTGTCCGCCGTGCGCTGCCTCATCACGTACCTCGCGATCCCGATCCTCGTGCCGCTGCTCAGCCTGTCCGGGTGGGTGGCGGCCCCGGTCGGCATCGCGCTGTGCGTCATCGCCGTGGTCAACGGAATGGTGAGTGTGCGGCGTTTCTGGGCGTCCGACCACGCCCGGCGCTGGACCTACACCGCCTTCATGGGCGTCGTGTTCGTCATCCTCGGCGTGGCCATGGTCTCCGAGTTGAGCCGGTTGGGGGTGATGTGATGGATCCGCGACAGAACCCCGACACCGGGGCCGAGCAGGACGACCGGGTGGAGCCCGACGAGACCGGCCGGTCCCCGGGCGGCGACGTGCTCACCATGTGCCTCTTCGGGGCCATGGTGATCATCGCCTCGATCTGTTTCGTCATCTGGTGACCCGCCGCCCCCGCCCGTGAGCACCGGCGGGGCCGGTCGGCTCGACGCGGCCTATCCTGGTGGTATGACCACCTCCACCCGCCAGCCCCTCGTCCCCGGTGATCCCACCCCGATACGGACGGTGCCCGACTCGATCCCGCGTCCGGAGTACGTGTGGCGCGACCGCGTCGACGAGGCCAACGGCGAGGCGTGGGTGCAGCCGCCCGAGGTGATCGACGCGATGCGCGTGGCCAGCAGGATCGCGGCGGACGCGCTCGTCGCCGCCGGCGAGGCCGTCGCGCCGGGCGTGACCACGGACGAGATCGACCGGGTCGTCCACGAGTACCTGTGTGACCACGGGGCCTATCCGTCGACGCTGGGGTACAAGGCGTTCCCCAAGTCGTGCTGCGTCTCGCTCAACGAGGTCATCTGCCACGGCATCCCGGACACCACGGTGATCCGGGACGGAGACATCGTGAACGTGGACGTGACGGCCTATATCCAAGGCGTGCACGGCGACACGAACGCGACGTTCCTCGCCGGCGAGGTCAGCGACGAGGTGCGACTGCTGGTCGAGCGGACCGAGGAGGCGATGAACCGCGGGATCAAGGCCATCCGCCCCGGACGCGAGGTCAACGTCATCGGTCGCGTCATCGAGTCCTACGCCCGGAGGTTCGACTACACGGTGGTCCGTGAGTTCACGGGTCACGGCGTCGGGCCGACCTTCCACAACGGTCTGGTCGTCCTGCACTACGACGACCCGTCGCGGACCGAGGTGCTCGAGCCGGGCATGACGCTGACCGTCGAGCCGATGATCTCCCTCGGCGGCCCGGGATTCGAGGTCTGGGACGACGACTGGACCGTGACGACCGCGGACAAGGCGTGGACCGCTCAGTTCGAGCACACGGTCGTCGTGACCGAGGACGGCTACGAGATCCTCACCCTGCCCTCCGGCTCCTGACCCGCCCGGACCGGACGCGGCCCGGCCCGTATGTCGCCGGGCGCGCGCCCGGCCCGTGGCGACCGGGATATGGACGGTCGTCCCGATGCGGCCTCGAGCGTGGACACGACAGTGCATACTGTCCAGCATGATCGACTCGCCCCGCGGACCCGTGGACCAGATCGACCTGTTGGTGGTGGGCGCCGGTTTCGGCGGTATCGCCATGGCCGACCGTCTCCTGCGCGAGGGGCGGGGCCGCGACTTCCTCGTCCTCGAGGCCGCCGACGAGGTCGGCGGGACCTGGCGCGACAACACGTACCCGGGCTGCGCTTGCGATGTGCCGACGGCGTTGTACTCGCTGTCCCGTCACGCCCACCCCGGGTGGTCGCACTCGTTCGGACGCCAGCCCGAGATCCACTCCTACCTGGTGTCGGTCGCCGACCGTATAGGCCTACGTGAGCGGCTCGTCACGTCGTGTGAGGTGACCGCGGCGAAGTGGGACGCGACCGAGGGGACGTGGGTCGTCGACACCAGTCGCGGGCAGGTGCGGGCGCGTCACCTCGTGGCGGCGACGGGCGCTCTCTCCGCACCGTCGGTTCCCCGTCTCCCGGGACTCGACTCGTTCGAGGGGGAGGTGTTCCACTCCGCCCGGTGGCGACACGACATCCCACTCGAGGGCAAGAGGGTCGCGGTGGTGGGCACCGGGGCCTCCGCCGTCCAGTTCGTCCCCGAGATCGCGGGGACGGCCGAGCACGTGACGGTGTTCCAGCGGACACCCGGGTGGATCCTGCCCCGGCTCGACCGTCCGATCTCCGAACGCCGCAAGAAGCTGTACCGGCGACTGCCGATCCTGCAGAAACTCGTCCGCGGGCGCATCTATCTGGGGCGCGAGCTGTACGTCGTCGTGTTCACCCGCGCGCAGTTCCTGCTGCGCTTCTTCGAGTGGTTCGCGCGGTTCTACCTCTTCCTCAAGGTCCGCGATCGCCGCATGCGCAGAGCGCTCACCCCGGACTTCTCGATCGGCTGTAAGCGTGTCCTGCTCACCAGCCACTGGCTCCCCGCACTGACGCGCCCCGACGTGACCCTCGTCCCCGGAGCGGCGTCCGCGGTCACGCCGCGAGGATTGGTCGCCGACGACGGGACCGAGCACGCGGCGGACGTGATCATCTTCGGCACCGGGTTCCAGCCGACCGAGCCACCGATCTCGAAGGTGATCACCGGAGCGGACGGCCGCACGCTCGCCGAGCACTGGGACGGTAGCCCGCGCGCCCACAATGGCGTCACCGTCGCCGACTTCCCCAACCTGTTCCTGCTCTACGGACCCAACACCAATCTGGGGCACTCGTCGATCGTGTACATGCTGGAATCGCAGGCCGGGCACGTCCTCCGCCTGGTCGAACTGGCGGAGCGGTCGGGGAGCGGGACGATCCAGGTGCGGGCCGAGGTGGAGCGGGCCTACGCCGATCGCATGGACCGCGAGCTGGCCCACACGGTGTGGAACCAGGGCGGATGCTCGAGCTGGTACATCGACTCGCGCGGCCGGAACTCGCTGCAGTGGCCGACGTTCACGTTCCGGTACCGCGAGCAGGTCCGCGCCGTGGACCCGGAGGACTTCGTCCTCACCTGACCGCGTCGGCCGCGGACTAGAAACCGCGGTCGGGGAAGTCCAGCCCGAGGAGCGCGTTCTCGACCACCTCGGCCATCGCCGGATGGATCCAGTACTGACGCCGCGCGAGATCGGGCACCGTGATCTCGAACTCCATCGCCTGGATGAGGATCTGGATCAGCGACGGCGCGTGGGCACCCATGATGTGGGCGCCGAGCAGGAGGCCGGTCGCCCGGTCGGCGATGAGCTTGCAGCAGCCGACCGAGTCCTCCATCGCCCAGCCGTAGGCCACGTCGCCGTAGTCCTGGGTCTTGACGGTCACGTCGTACCCCGCGGCCCGCGCCTCCGACTCGGTGAGGCCGACCGACGCGATCTGCGGCCACGTGAAGACCGCGTACGGGACGTTGCTGTGGTGGAACGGGTGCAGATCGTCGGGGTGACGCAGGTTGTGCCCGAGCACGCGCTGTTCGTGGTTGGCGACGTGCTTGAGCTGGAACGGCGAGCTCACGTCGCCCAGCGCCCACACCCCGTCGGCGGTCGTGCGGCCGTACTCGTCCACCCGGACCCGGGCGCCGTCCATCTCCACCCCGGCGGAGTCGAGCCCGAGCAGATCGCCGTTCGGCGTGCGCCCGGTCGCGACGAGGAGCGCGTCGCCCGAGCAGCTCGAGCCGTCCTCGAAGCTGATCTCCACGCCCCGACGGTCCTCACCGGTCGCGGTCATGCTGGTGATCTCCTGACCGAGTCGCACGTCCCAGCGACGCCCGGCCGCGGCGGTGAACCGCTCCGCGAGTTCGCGGTCGAGATGCTTGAGCAGCACGTCGGAGCGGCCGATCACGGTGACCTCCACACCGAGGGAGGAGAAGATGTGTGCGAACTCGCAGGCGATGAAGCCGGATCCCTGGATGACGATGGACTTCGGCAGCTCCGGGATACGCATCACGTCGTCGCTGGTGTGGTAGGCCACGCCGGCCTCGGTGACGATGTCGGGGATCGACGGACGGCCGCCGGCGGCGATGACGACGGAGTCGGCGGTGATGATCTCCCCGGTACCGGTGTCGATCGTGCGCGGCCCGACGAACCGCGCGTGACCGTCGTACACCGTGATGTTGTCGCAGCGGTGACGCCGGTAGTCCTCGCCGCTGGCGGCGATGGGGTCGATCCGGCGTTCGAAGACCCGCGAGACGATGTCCGGCCACCGGACGCCGTCAAGCGTCGAGTCGACCCCGTAGGTCGACGAATGGGTGACCGAGGTGGCCGTGTCCGCCGCGTAGACGAACATCTTGGTGGGGATGCACCCGACGTTGAGGCAGGTGCCGCCGAACGTCCCCTTCTCGCAGATCGCGACGGACTTGTCGGCGAACGACTCGTCGACCAGCGAGTTGCCGCTGCCCGTGCCGATGACGACGAGATCGAAGTGGCGGCAGGGGGTCTGTGTCATTGCGGTCAGGACTCCTTGGGGTGTGCGGACAAGGTCTGGTCGAGCCAACGCCCGAGATGATCGAAGACCACCTCGAGCACGTCGGCGCGGGAGAGGAAGACATCGTGGCGGGCGCCGTCGACGGCGACGTCCGTGACGTCCGCGGAGACGCGATCGGCGAACCGTTGCATCGACCGGACGTCGAGGATGAGATCCGTGTCGACGTCGATCTCGCCGCCGCGGGACCTCGTCCCCACCGACGATGCGGTCGAACGCAACAGCAGCACAGGCAACGGCAGACCGACGCCGGCCTGCAGGCGGCGCTGGGCGCGGCGTACCGCGGCGAGCCACCCGGCGCGGACACCCACCCCTCCGGGGGGTTTGAGGGTGGTGTCGAAGTGGAAATCACCGTCGTGGTCGACGTGGGTGCTGATCACGTACCGGTCCGACGTGGGCAACGGCAGCCGGTAGAACGGGCGGACCGAGCCCAACGTCCGGATCACCGGATCGAGCACGGCCCGGGCGCGCTCCGGCACGTCGAGCTGGAACCAGGGGGAGTTCAGCACCACTCCCACGACGGGCTCCAGCGCGGACCGGTCGCGACGCCGCGCCAGCCACAGGGGGACCACCAGGCCACCCGTGGAGTGCGCGAACACGAACACGGGCACGCCCGGGTGCTCGGCGACGATCACCTCGAGCGCCTGATCCAGCTCGTCGTCGTACCTCTCCAGGTCCGTCGTGAAATGGGGCGTCACACCCTCCCGCCTCGACCGGCCGCACTTGCGCAGGTCGATGCCGTACGTCGCCATCCCCCGCGCGGCGAGGAACTCGGCCAGGTGCGTGTGGAAGAAGTAGTCGGACAGTCCGTGGACCACGAGAACCGCGGCGTCCGGCCGGAACGGCGCGTCCTCGTGCCGCACCAGGGTCGCCGAGATCGGCCCCTCGCCGTCCGGATCGGTCCCGAGCGGGAGTTCGCGCCGACGATAGGACGGGCCCAGCAGATCGGGGATCCATCGCGGGTCGTCTCCGTGGGCGGCGGGATCGGGGGAGTGCGGCGACACGACGACCACCCTAGTCCGGTGTGCCGCGGCGGCGTCCCCGTGAGTAGGCTTGTAGCCCTGTGGGCGCGGGCCCCCGAGGGACCGCCCCGCGTCGACGTGAGATTCGGGTCCACGACCAATGAGCGAGGGTAGCCGGTGACTTCAGACCAGGTGGCAAAGCACGGAACGACGGATGTGGCGCTCATCGGCGCGGGCACCATGAGCGCGACCCTGGGGGCGTTGCTGCGTCGGCTCCAGCCGGACTGGGACATCCAGGTCTTCGAGCGGCTCGAGGGCCCCGCCATGGAGTCCTCCGACGCGTGGAACAACGCCGGTACCGGCCACTCCGCCCTGTGCGAGCTCAACTACTCGCCCAAGACCGCCGACGGCGACGTGGACATCACCAAGGCCGTGAACGTCAACGAGAAGTTCCAGGTCTCCCGCCAGTTCTGGTCCTACGCGGTGGAGAACACCATCCTCGGCGACCCGACGGAGTGGATCCGTCCCGTGCCGCACATGAGCTTCGTCGCCGGCAAGGACGGCCAGGACTACCTGCAGAAGCGGTACGACAAGCTCGCCGGACACCCGCTGTTCCCGGGCATGAACCACACCACCGACTTCTCCGAGCTGGAGCGGCTCGTCCCCCTCATGGCGAAGGGCCGCTCGCCCGAGCAGCCGTTCGCGCTGAGCCACTTCTCCAACGGCACCGACGTCAACTTCGGCGCCCTCACCCGTCAGCTGGTCAAGTACCTCACCCGCACGGGCACCGAGGTGCACTACCAGAACCAGGTCAAGGACCTCGAGCGCAACACCGACGGGACGTGGCGCCTCACGGTGGCCAACCGCCACACGGGTGACGAGCGCACCGTCGACGCCAAGTTCGTGTTCGTCGGCGCGGGCGGCGGTGCCCTGCACCTGCTGCAGAAGTCCGGCATCCCCGAGATCAAGGGCATCGGCGGATTCCCGGTCGGCGGCCAGTGGCTGCGCTGCACCAACCCCGAGCTCGTCGAGCAGCACCAGGCCAAGGTGTACAGCCAGGCCTCCGTCGGCGCGCCCCCGATGTCCGTTCCGCACCTGGACACCCGCGTCATCGACGGCAAGAAGGGCCTGCTGTTCGGTCCCTTCGCCGGCTGGACCCCCAAGTTCCTCAAGATGGGCAGCTTCCTCGACCTGCCGTCGAGCATCCGGCTCGGCAACCTCCTGCCCATGGCCAACATCGGTCTCACCGAGATGAGTCTGGTCAAGTACCTCATCACCGAGCTGGCCAAGAACCACGGCGCACGCGTCGAGTCCCTGCGCGACTTCGTCCCGTCCGCGCAGGAGGGCGACTGGGAGAAGGTCGTCGCCGGCCAGCGGGTGCAGGTGATCAAGCCCAACGGTCGCGGCGGCACCCTGGAGTTCGGCACCGCCGTGGTCAACGCCGCGGACGGGTCCATCGCCGGCCTGCTCGGCGCGTCGCCCGGCGCCTCCACCGCTGTCGACGCCATGGTCGACGTGCTCCAGCGCTGTTTCCCGAGCCGGTTCGCCGAGTGGAAGCCCGCGCTCGAGGAGATGATCCCGTCGCTGGGTCGCAAGCTCGCCGAGGAGCCGGCGCTGTTCACCGAGCAGTTCGAGCGGTCCACCCGGACACTCAAGCTCGACCAGAAGGTCTGATCGACCGGCGCCGTCGCGCCGCCGTCCCGACGCCCTCATCCCCCGGCCGCCTCCTCGACGAGGCCGGGGGATGAGTCGTCTCACACGGCCCGGGTCGACGACCGGGACGCCGCCGACGGCGGATAGGATCGGGGCATGATCCGGCCAGTGAACCCGTACCCCGTCGGCCTGGACCTCGAGGGCCGTCGCGTCGTGGTGATCGGCGGTGGATCCGTGGCGCAACGCCGCGTCCCCGTGCTGCTCGAGGCCGGCGCGGTCGTCCACCTCATCAGCCCGGAGGTCACGCCCACTCTCCAGGGGCTCATCGACGCGGGCCGTGTCTGGTGGGAACCCCGCGAGTACCGGACGGGGGATCTCGAGGGCGCGTGGTATGCGGTGGCCGCGACCAGGAACTCCCTGGTGAACGCCCGCGTCGCCGCAGAGGCGGAGCAGTACCGTACCTTCTGCGTCCGCTCCGACGCCGTCACGTCCGGCACAGCCGTGACCCCCGCCGTCGTCCGGCGGGGGCAGATGCTCGTGTCGGTCCTCACCGGTGACCGCGACCGGACCGCCGAGGCGCGCGACGTCGTCGCGAAGGCCCTCGACGAGGCCGGTGCCGAGGCCCCGGAGGTCGACGAATCCCTACGCGGGACCGTCGCCCTCGTCGGAGGGGGGCCGGGGGCGGACGACCTCATGACGGTCCGTGGGCGCCGACTGCTCGCCCGCGCCGACGTGGTGGTCGCCGACCGGCTGGCCCCGCAGCGTCCGCTCGCCGAACTACGCGCGGACGTCGAGATCGTCGACGCAGCGAAGATCCCGTACGGCCGCGCGATGGCCCAGGACGCGATCAACGAGGTACTCGTGAGCCGGGCGCGGGCCGGGAAGTTCGTGGTGCGGCTCAAGGGCGGCGACCCCTTCCTCTACGGACGTGGCTTCGAGGAGGCCCAGGCCTGCGCGGAGGCCGGGATCCCGTGCACGGTCGTGCCGGGCGTGTCCAGCGCGCTCGCCGTACCCGCCCTCGCGGGCATCCCCGTCACGAACCGCGGGATGACCCACGAGCTGACCGTCGTCTCCGGACACCTCCCCCCCGGGCACCCGGGGTCCCTCATCGACTGGGAGGCGCTCGCACGGATGCGTGGCACGCTCGTCGTGCTGATGGGCGTCAAGAATTCGCCGGCGATCGCCGGGTCGCTCATGGCCGGCGGCCGGTCGCCCGAGACTCCGGCCGCGGTGGTCGTCGACGGCAGCCTCGAGGGCCAGTCGACATACCGTTGCACCCTCGGCACCCTGGCCGCGACCCTCGACGAGCACGAGGTGCGGCCGCCGGCCATCGTCGTGATCGGCGACGTCACCGGCCTCCCACAGGTGCTCGCCGCCGACTGACGCACCCGGTCGCGCCCGCGGCGCCGCGGTTCCGCGCCGACCTCCGGCATGATGGCGTCGTGGGCACACCCAAGAAGATCGGCTTCCTGTCCTTCGGACACTGGATGGACCATCCGGACTCCGCGGTCCGGTCCGCCTCCGACGCGTTGCTCCAGAGCGTCGAGCTCGCGGAGGCGGCGGAGGAACTCGGCGCGGACGGCGCGTACTTCCGGGTCCACCACTTCGCCCGCCAGCTCGGGACCCCCGCCCCGTTGCTCGCGGCCGTCGGCGCCCGGACCCGTCGGATCGAGATCGGTACCGGCGTGGTGGACATGCGCTACGTCAATCCGCTCGGATTCGCCGAGGACATCGCTGCTGCCGATCTCCTCGCCGGCGGGCGCGTCCAGCTCGGGGTCTCCCGTGGATCGCCCGAGCAGGTGATCGACGGCTGGCGCTACTTCGGTTTCCGGCCCGGGGAGGGGGAGACGGACGCGGACATGGCCCGCCGCCACACGGAGGTCTTCCTCCGGGCGGTCGAGGGCGCGGCGTTCGGCGAACCCAATCCGCGTCCGATGTTCCCCAACCCGCCGGGGCTCCTGCGCATCGAGCCCCACTCCGAGGGCCTGCGGGAACGCATCTGGTGGGGCGCCGCCTCCGACGCGACCGCCCGGTGGGCCGCCTCGACGGGGATGCACCTCATGTCCTCCACCTTGAAGGCGGACGAGTCCGGAGAGCCGCTGCACGTCCAGCAGCGCCGGCAGATCGAGGCGTTCCGGGAGGAGTGGGCGCGCCACGACCACGGTTTCGCGCCGAGGGTCTCGGTATCCCGGTCGATCGTCGCCATCACCTCCGACGCCGACCGGCGCTACTTCCTGGGCGGCGGGCAACGCGGAGATCAGTTCGGGGACATCGAACCGGGCCTGCGTGCGGTCTTCGGCCGCTCGTACGCGGCCGAGCCCGAGGAGCTGGTCGAACAGCTCCGGGCCGACGAGGCGATCAGCGCGGCCGACACCCTGCTCGTGACCGTTCCGACCCAGCTCGGCGTCGACTACAACGCCCACCTGCTCGAGTCGATCCTCAACCATGTCGCGCCGGAGCTGGGCTGGCGCTGATCCCCGCCGGGTGACGGTGGCCCGCCCGGGGAGGCCGCCCGGGGAGGCCCGCCCGGGGGCGATGCCCCGTGCGGGGTCGTCGGCTCAGGGGGCGGTGACCATCGTGACGACCGAGTCGGACTCGTGCTCGACCGTGTGGCCGGCACGACGTGCCACCCGGAGCAGCGAGGCGACGTCGTCCATCTCCGCCCGCGACGTCGCGAGGGTCCGCGCGAGCAGCCCCTTGTGGAACTTGGAGAAATGGGAGACCACCTTGCGGGTGCCGTCCGGATACTCCGTGACCACGTCGACCGTCACCGCGCCCGGGACTGGACCGAGCTGGTGGTAGCCGCCCGAACGGAGGTCCACGACGAGGTCGTCGGCCCACGCCGCGGTGGCGGCGGTGAGCGACGGCTTCCACACCGAGCGAAGCGTCCCCAGCCCGGGCAGTTTCGTCGCCGCGGAGAGCCGGTAGTGGGGAATCGGGTCGGAGGCGCCGACGAGGCCGTAGAGCGCGGAGCCGATCCACAGGCGCGCCTCGGCCCGTGATCGCGCGGCGCCGCTCAGCGACGGCTGGTCGAGCGCGTCGTAGAGGACGCCCGTGTACCGGCTCAAGGCCGGGGCGGTGGGGGACGACCACAGCTGCGCGTTCAGGTCGACCTCGCCCGCGAGTCGCTCGCTCAGCCCCAGAGCGGCGCGCGCAGCCTCCGGGTCACCGGTGCACAGGGAGACCAGCGAGTCGGCGACCATCTTCCGGGTGTCGCCGAGAGACGGTAGCGAGAGCGCCGTGAGATCGAGCGGGGTACCGGAGCCGCCGACGGACTTCGTCTCGGAAGGCGAGAGGAGGATACGCACCCGGCAGAGGCTACCGTCGGGCCGGTCCGGCACCCCCGGCGGCTACTCTGGATCACCGTGATCACGCGCCTGTCCCACCTGTTCCTCCGCACCCTCCGCGACGACCCGTCGGACGCCGAGGTCCTCAGCCACAAGCTGCTCGTCCGCGCCGGCTACATCCGCCGCGTCGCGCCCGGTGTGTACTCCTGGCTCCCGCTGGGGCTGCGCACGCTCAGGCGGGTCGAGCAGGTGGTCCGCGAGGAGATGGACGCCTTCGGCGCCCAGGAGATCAGCCTGCCCGCGCTCCTGCCCCGCGAGCCGTACGAGACCACCGGCCGGTGGACCGAATACGGTCCGGCCCTGTTCCGCCTCAAGGACCGCAAGGGCAACGACATGATGCTCGGGCCCACCCACGAGGAGCTCTTCACGCTCACGGTGCAGGGCGAGTACTCGTCGTACAAGGACCTGCCGGTCACCCTGTACCAGATCCAGACCAAGTACCGCGACGAGGAGCGGCCCCGCGCCGGAATCCTGCGCGGCCGCGAGTTCGTCATGAAGGACTCCTACTCCTTCGATGTCGACGACGCCGGGCTCGAGCGCTCGTACCAGGCGCATCGTGACGCGTACCAGCGGATCTTCGACCGACTGGGCATCGAGTACGTCATCTGTGCGGCCACGTCCGGCGCGATGGGCGGATCGGCGTCGGAGGAGTTCCTCGCGGTGTCGGCCGCCGGGGAGGACACGTTCGTGCGATCGACGGACGGAGCGTACGCGGCCAACGTCGAGGCCGTCGTCACCCCCGCGCCCCCCGCACGTCCGCTGGAGGGGCTGCCCGAGGCGACCGTCCACGACACACCCGACACCCCGACCATCGACTCGCTGGTCGCGTGGGCGAACACCGCCGGTCTCGGCCGAGAGGTCGGCGCCGCCGACACGCTGAAGAACGTGATGCTCAAGGTGCGCCGCCCCGGCGAGGAGTGGGAGCTCCTGGCGGTGGGCCTGCCCGGCGACCGTGAGGTGGACATGAAGCGGGTCGAGGCCGCCCTCGAGCCCGCCGAGGTCGCGATCCTGGAGGAAGCCGACTTCGCCGCCAACCCCTTCCTCGTCAAGGGGTACATCGGCCCCCGGGCGCTCCGGGACAACGAGGTCCGGTACCTGGTCGATCCCCGGGTGGTCGAGGGCACCGCATGGATCACCGGCGCCGACGCGCCGGGCCGCCACGTCGTGGACCTGGTGTGCGGGCGCGACTTCACGCCCGACGGGACGATCGAGGTCGCCGAGGTCCGCGAGGGCGATCCGGCACCGGACGGTCACGGCACCCTCACGCTCGCCCGCGGTATCGAGATCGGCCACATCTTCCAGCTCGGCCGCAAGTACACCGATGCCTTCGGGTTCGACGTGCTGGGGGAGAACGGAAAGCCCGCACGCGTCACGATGGGCTCGTACGGGATCGGCGTCTCGCGCCTGGTCGCCGTCCTCGCCGAGCAGTTCGCCGACGACAAGGGCCTCGTCTGGCCCGCGGAGGCCGCGCCGGCCGACGTGCACGTGGTGATCGCCAACAAGGACCAGGCAGCGATCGACGGGGCGGCGACCCTCGTGGAGGCGTTCGACCGGGCGCGACTCGAGGTCCTCTTCGACGATCGCAAGGCCTCACCGGGCGTGAAGTTCAAGGACGCCGAACTCATCGGCGTGCCCTGGGTCGTCGTGGTGGGTCGCGGCTGGTCCGAGGGGACGGTCGAGCTCCGCCACCGCGCCACCGGCGACGTCACGCAGGTGGCGGTCGACGGTGCCGCCGAGGAGATCATCCGGCTCATCGGCGCCGGGCACTAGAGCCGTCAGGCGGAGGGCGGGAACCCGGGCAACGCCTCGAACGGGGCGCCCGGGACCAACGTCCTCCATCGCGCGAGCTGCACCGCCGCCGCGCTGAGGGCGTCCACGCAGAACCTGCGCATCTCCGGCGAGTCCGAACGGCCGAGCTCCACCCGCCACGCCTCACAGCAGTCCGACTCCAGTCGGATGGCCAGGAGGACCGGGGAGGACGGGGTCTCCGGTCCCGCGAGGTACCCCACCGGCGCCGGCGGGGATCCCGGCCACAGTCGTTCCGCCTCGTCGCGGCGGGCACGGTGGGCGGCCAGTTCGCGCCGGACGGCCGCGCGGATACTCGCGTCGGCGCGGGAGAGGACGAGTCCGTACCCGTACACCGCGGCGTCCTCCGCCGCCAGTCCCACGGCCCGGCTCATGCGAGCACCACCTCGGCGGCGGCCGTGCACGCCGCGGAGACGGCACCGGCGATCTCGGCGCGGGCCCCGTCGATCTCCGCCGCGACGTCCGCGGCCAGCGCCGCGTCCGCACGCAACCTGGCCCGTACCTCGTCGACGGGCGGGCACACCGGAGGCGGGGCCGGTGTCGCCGGCTGCTCCTCGCCCTCGCCCTCGTCCGCGGTGTCCGTCAGTCCCGCGAGCGCGTCGGCGTGCATCCGACGGGCGTCGGCGATCCGGCGCAACGCGCCGACGCGGTCCCCGTGGGTGGCGTCCGCAGCCGCCAACTCGCGGGCGTCGCGGGTGGCAGCGTCGATCAACGGGATCAGCGGGTCCGGACGGTCGACGACCGCGGGCAGCGCGCAGCCGCCGGCGACCGCGAACCCGGTGACGCAGACGGCCGCGCCCACGAATCGACGGCGGGAGAGGACCACGGGGGCGGAATGGGGCACTCCGACATCCTGCCAGGGCTCGGAGGTGGGGGCGTCGAGGCGGTACAGTGATGCGGCCCGTCCGCGTCCCGGACGGGTTCCCCGGCCCGCACTCCAGGAGCACAGTGATCGTCCCCGAGCCCGACAGGGCCCACATTCTCAGAGCGGTATCCGACCGCGGCCTCGATCTCGAGGACATCCGGGAGGACGCCCGCTCGTCCGCCTGGCGCGTGACGATCGTCGTGGACGGGGACGCCGGGGTCTCACTCGACGACCTGGCCGATCTGTCGACCGACCTCGATCCGCTCGCCGAGGGATGGGGCGGGCCCGACCGACCGGTGACCCTCGAGGTGACCAGCCGTGGGGTCGACGCACCCCTCGAGCAGCCGAGGCACTGGCGTCGGGCCCGTGGGCGCCAGGTGGATATCACGTACGTACAGGGCGCGAAGGGCCCGTCCCGCGCACGGGTCGGCGACCTGGACGAGGGCGCGGGAGTGGTCCGTCTCGTGTCCGGAGCGCGGGAGAAGAAGGTGGAGCCGGTGGCGTTGGACCAGGTGGCCCACGCCGTGATCCGGGTCGAGTTCCGGCCCGCCCCGGAGGACGAGCTGGACCTGCTGTCGGAGCCGGGGGACCCCGGTCGTGGCGCGCGAGAAGGAGAAGACCGTTGAACATCGACATGGCAGCGCTCAACATGCTGTCCCTGGAGCGCGAGATCCCGCTGGATGATCTGGTGCAGACGCTGGAAAACGCGCTTCTCACCGCCTACAAGCGAACCGACGGAGCGCACCGCGTGGCCCGGATCGCGCTGGACCGCAAGGCCGGCACCGTCGCCGTGTTGGCAGCAGAGGTCGACGAGGACGGCAACCGCATCGGCGAGTTCGACGTCACCCCCTCCGACTTCGGGCGGGTTGCGGCCGCGACCGCGCGGCAGATCATCCTGCAGCGCCTGCGTGAAGCGGAGACCGATCGCATCTACGGTGATCTCGTCACGCGCGAGGGTGAGGTCGTCAGCGGCGTCATCCAGTCCGATTCGCGGGCCAACGCCCGGGGCATCGTGGTGGTCCACATCGGTCCGGAGAACGGCGGCACCGAGGGCACGATCGCCCCGGCCGAGCAGGTGCCCGGCGAGAGCTACCGGCACGGCGACCGCATCAAGTGTCACGTGGTGGGTGTCCACAAGGGTCCGCACGGGGCCTCCGTGTCACTGTCCCGGACACACCCGGATCTCGTCCGTGGGCTCTTCGCCCTCGAGGTTCCCGAGATCGGCGACGGTTCGGTGCGCATCGCGGCGATCGCGAGGGAGGCCGGGCACCGCACGAAGATCGCGGTCGAGTCCACCATCTCCGGTCTCAACGCCAAGGGTGCGTGCATCGGCCCGAACGGCGCACGCGTCCGTGCCGTGATGGCGGAGCTGAACGGCGAGAAGATCGACATCGTCGACTACGACGATGACCCGACCGTGTTCGTGGGGAACGCCCTGTCGCCAGCGAAGGTGATCTCGGTCACCGTCGCGGACGAGCAGGCGAGGGCGGCCCGGGTCGTCGTGCCGGACTACCAACTCTCCCTGGCGATCGGTAAGGAAGGGCAGAACGCCCGCCTGGCACACCGCCTCACCCAGTGGCGGATCGACATCCACAGCGACGCGGAGTGAGGCCCGTCGGCCACCGCGCCACGCGGTCGGGCGCGCCGTTCGTGTCGACACAGCATCTTCTGTAGACTGATCAGTTGTCACAGTGACTTCACGTTCACCCGCCCCCACGGGTCGGGCGGCGAGAGACCGAGGTGGCCGTATGTCGGGTCGTCAGGATCGGCGGACAGACGCCATCGAGGCTGGGGGTCCCATCCGGACCTGCGTCGGTTGCCGTGGCCGGGATAATGACTCCCGGCTACTGCGGATCGTCCACGATCCGCGGACGGCGGCGCTCTCGCCCGATCCACGCCGGCGGGCGGTGGGACGAGGAGCCTGGGTGCACCGCGACGAGCGGTGCATCGCGACAGCACTCGACCGCAAGGCCTTCATCAGGTCGCTGCGGGTCGCCGGGAACGTGTCCCAGGACGCGATCTCGGAGGTGCTCGAGGCCTTACGCCCCGGGCACGACACCACCCGTCGGCCGTACGGCCCGGCGGGGGAGCACAAGAAGAGGAACGGACCAGACACGATGAGCACACCGTGAAGCTCCAGCGATGAACGTCCATCGAATGTAGACCGAGGTCGCGCGGCCAGCCCTGCCGTGAGACCTCGCAGTGAGGAGAGCAGTGGCAGGCAAGCCCCGGGTACACGAACTGGCCAAAGAGTTCGGTATCACCAGTAAAGAACTTCTGACGAAGCTCCGCGATCAGGGAGAGTTCGTCAAGTCCGCGTCGTCGACGCTGGAGGCACCGGTCGTCCGGCGCCTGCGCGAGGCGCACGCACCGGCCGGACTTGGACGCCGGTGCGGCGGGCGCGGGCGCGGCGGGGGCGCGGGGGGGGTTGGGGGGCCCGGCGGGGGCCCCCCCCGGGGGGGGCAGGCGGAGAGGGGGGAGGGGGCAGGAAAAGAATTGGTGGGGGGGCCCGGGGGGGGGGGGGGGCGGCGCCCCCGGGGGCGCCCCCGCCCCCCGCCCCCGCCACAGGAGTGCCCATGCGTCGCGCCGCCCTCGTCGCCGTGGTCACCGCAG
>NZ_JAHBAV010000139.1 GCF_018390595.1 Dietzia massiliensis | reverse complement strand
CAGCCGCAGCCTGAACGGCGGCGTCACCTTACCCTACGGCTATTGGCTGTTCAGTTACCAGTACGCCTGGAACGATTTTTTCCAGCGGGTGCCGTTCAACGGCGCGGCTTACCGCTATCAGGGCAACAACCAGACCCAGCGTCTGGGCGCCAACCGCACGTTGCTGCGGGATGGCAAACGCAAGCTGGCCGTCGATATCGGGCTGGCGCGGCGTACCACGGAAAATAAGCTGGCGGGGGAACGGTTGGGCGTCAGCAGCCCGACGCTCAGCGTCGCCAGCCTGGGCCTCAATTACAGTGCGGCTGCGGGCGGCGGCTATATGACGCTGAACCCGACGGTAAGCCGCGGGCTGCGCATGCTGGGCGCCACCGCCGACGATCCTGAGCGCGACGGGGCGCCGCGCAGCGAGTTCCGCAAGCTTGGCCTCAGCGCCAGCTACTTTTATCCGCTCGCCCCCTCTCTCTATTACCTGACCTCGGCCTATGGGCAAACCAGCGCAGACAACCTGTATGCCGGCGAGCGCATTTCCATTGGCGGGCAATACTCGGTGCGTGGCTTTAAAGAGCAGTACCTGACCGGAAATCGCGGCGCCTACTGGCGCAATGAACTCAACTGGCAATGGCAGACGTTGCCGGGGCTGGGAGAGCTTTCTTTCACCGG
>NZ_JAHBAV010000138.1 GCF_018390595.1 Dietzia massiliensis | reverse complement strand
AAAGCTGCTCCAGACCTCCGAGCGCCACCGGGTGGACCACGAGATCCATCACGTCATGACGGGCCCCCCGCGCCCGCGGGCGCCGCCCCCCTGCGGGCGGCGCCCCCGCCCCCGGCGGTCCCTGTGGTCCGCGCGGCGCGGGTCGTGGTGTCCGGGCGTTTGGGGAGCGGGGCCCCACCCGGTGGGGTCCGCGCCGCTGTGGGCGGGGCGGCGGTGGGCGGCACCGCGGTGGGCGGCGCGACACGTCCGCGGCCGCCCGTGCTCGCCGGGTTCGCACCTCAGGCCGCGCTGGCCCCGGGCGGCGACGCCGAGCGGGAGGCCGAGCGCGCCGGCGTCACCCAGACCGAGGTGTTCCCGCTCGCGCTGTTCGCCACCGGCGGGCTCATGCTCTTCCCGGCGGCCAACGACCTCATCACCCTGTTCATCGCTCTCGAGGTGCTGTCGCTGCCGCTGTACGTCCTGTGCGGCATGGCCCGGCGCCGACGGCTCCTCTCGCAGGAGGCCGCGGTCAAGTATTTCCTGCTGGGCGCGTTCTCCTCAGCGTTCTTCGCCTACGGCGCGGCGCTGATCTACGGCTACGCCGGGACCGTCGACTTCGGCGGGATCGCGGCCGCGCCGTAGGCGAAGAACGCTGAGGAGAACGCGCCCAGCAGGAAATACTTG
>NZ_JAHBAV010000137.1 GCF_018390595.1 Dietzia massiliensis | reverse complement strand
GCCTAGGCATCCACCGTGTACGCTTAGTCACTTAACCTCACAACCCGAAGATGTTTCCATCGTTCAAGTTGCAAACATTTGAGAGACTCTATGACAGGTTACTCTTCATTCCGGTACATCTACGGAGGAATGAATTTCAGCCGTCATGTTTCAATTTTCAGCTTGTTCCAGATTGTTAAAGAGCAAAATACTTCGCAGCATACTGTTGCCAATATACTCTGAAGTAGTGAAATACCGGACTATATGGTGGAGCTAAGCGGGATCGAACCGCTGACCTCCTGCGTGCAAGGCAGGCGCTCTCCCAGCTGAGCTATAGCCCCATACAGTCACGCGCAGTACCTTTTCCCCTGCCGAGAAGGGGTAGGCCTGAGTGGACTTGAGCCTCCGACCTCGCCCTGATCAGGGGTGCGCTCTAACCTCCTGAGCTACAAGCCTATAAAGGTATTTCTGCTCGTTACTTTTTCATCAGACAATCTGTGTGAGCACGCCACTCGAAGCAATATCTTTAGGTAAGGAGGTGATCCAACCGCAGGTTCCCCTACGGTTACCTTGTTACGACTTCACCCCAGTCATGAATCACAAAGTGGTAAGCGCCCTCCCGAAGGTTAAGCTACCTACTTCTTTTGCAACCCACTCCCATGGTGTGACGGGCGGTGTGTACAAGGCCCGGGAACGTATTCACCGTAGCATTCTGATCTACGATTACTAGCGATTCCGACTTCATGGA
>NZ_JAHBAV010000136.1 GCF_018390595.1 Dietzia massiliensis | reverse complement strand
CGCCCCGCCCGCGGTCGCGATTGCGGTCCGCCTGCATCTCCGGCCAGCCTGCGTCTCCGGCCAGCCCCGCCCGCGAATGCGGCCCGCCCTGCGCGCAACGGCGTCCCGCCTGGGCCTGCGCTGCCCGCGTCACTGCGCACCTACCTACCCATGCCTCCCGTGCCTCCCATAGCCGCCTCTCGCCATGGCGTCTGGCGCGTACCGATGCGCGAGCGAGACGCCATCGCCGAGAGCGGCTGCAAGCGGCACCGGGAGCGAAACGCCATCGAGAGGGGCGGACGCGGTGTAGTTCGCGCGCGCCGTGCGGGTCTCGGCGGGCCGTGTCGAGCGGGCCCGACCCTCAGCGAGCCCCACCCTCGAGCGGGCCCGTCCCTCGGCAGGCCCGACCCTCGGCGGGCCCGTCTCACGGCGGGTCCGGCCCGCGAACGCCCAGGCCGGTCCTACAATCTGGACCCGTGACCAGCACCCGACGACGGCCCGCACACCGCGCCGCCGGCCTCGCGACCGCAGCCCTCGTCGCGCTGACGCCCCTCGCCGCCGCGGGCCCCGCTACGGCCGTCGAGCCCGCGCCGGATCTCTCGCTCACGGAGGCGCCGCCGGCGGCCGTGTTGCCGTCGACCACCTCGTCGTCGTACTTCGACACCCCCCGTGACATCACCGGTTGTCCCCACCGCACGACCCCGCCCGCACCGGTCGACGAGTCCGAGGTCCCGCTGCCCGGGCAGAC
>NZ_JAHBAV010000135.1 GCF_018390595.1 Dietzia massiliensis | reverse complement strand
TACTGCTGGCCCCCGAAGGCAATATCCGGTGGCCCCCAAGCCTTCAAATACTCACACGACGAGACACAGGCCGTCGAAGTTCTGGAAATTGCCTACGCGTCACCTCGCGACGCGTTCACACCTCCATCGTCTGCTTCGCGATCCTGGAAGCGTTGTTGGCGTCGGGAACGCCGCAGTAGATGGCGGTCTGGAGCAGCAGCTCGCGGATCTCGTTCAGGCTCAGCCCGTTGGTGCGGGCCGCGCGCAGGTGCATCGCCAGCTCCTCGTGATGGCCGCGGGCGACAAGTGCCGTCAGCGTTATCATCGAGCGCGCCCGGCGGTCCAGCCCGGGCCGCGTCCAGATACCGCCCCACGCGTAGTCGGTGATGAATTGCTGGAACTCCCGCGTCAGGCCGGGCGCGGCGGCGGTCGCCCGATCCACGTGGGCATTACCGGCTCTTCCGGATTTAGAGTGCGTTGATCCGGTTCTGGAGCTGTCCGGAGTGAATGAGCGACCGCAAGATGTAGTGCTTGAGGTTGCGGAAACCTAGGGCGGTTCAGGTGCTCGAGGCGTCCGTTGATGGCCTCGACGGGGCCGCATGCAGGCGCCCACGTCGAAGTGGGCGAGGATCTCGCGGTGCCGCTTCCACAGCGACCGGCCCAGCTGGGCGAGCTCGGGCAGTTCGGTGGGCACCCCGGCACGGATCGAGCGCAGGAGCTTGTACATCGCGATCTTGCCCTCCCGCTTGCCCGAGG
>NZ_JAHBAV010000134.1 GCF_018390595.1 Dietzia massiliensis | reverse complement strand
CTGATCTTCCGTACCATCACGGATTGCTCCTTCCGCCGCGCGCCCTATACACGCGGCGGAAGGAGCCTAGAAGCGGGTGGCCCCCACGGGCGCTACTCCTGGCCCCCAAGCGCAATATTCGCGATACCGGCCACTGGCCCCCGAAGGCAATACCGGTGGACCCCAGTGCGACGAATATTCAGCTGCTTGACGGCGGTGTAGCTGATCGCCCGGCGTGAGGTCTCGGAGACGAGTTGGCCACAGGCCCGCTCGAGCAGCATCTTGTTGTCCCCGCGGGCCAGGGCGGGGATGTTCTGGCACGAACGGTAGCCCTGAGCCTCGATCCGCTGACGATCCAGGACCTCACTGATCGCGGCCACGGTGTGCGGTCCGATCTTGTGGGCCTGGCGCACGAAATACGCCCGCGACCACAGGTCCGATGACTGCAGATGCTGCGCGGGCACGTGGTCAGGGTCCGTGACGAAGGCGTGCCGCCTACCGGAGACGGCATGGGAGGCGATGACCTCCCCGCCCGCCATGACCGTGAGCGTGGGACCGGTGATCTTCACATCGACGTGCTGTCCGGCGAACGTGTAGGGCACCGAGTACTTCACCGTGGCGACCTCCACGTGGTAATCCCTGTTGACCTTCGACTTTCTCTACGTCACCGGCTGCCACCGCGCCTCGGGCAGAGTGATCAACTCCGACTTCTCGTGCTCGGTGGCAGATAGGGCTTGTCGGTACTGCTGGTCCGGCGAGTTGGTACCGCCATTCCG
>NZ_JAHBAV010000133.1 GCF_018390595.1 Dietzia massiliensis | reverse complement strand
CAGGACGACCTCGGTGGGGTGGGCGTCGGGGGTCGACTCCAACGCGTGGCGGACGGCGGTGGCCACGGAGTCGGCGCGGAGGTAGGCGCCGGGGTCGTAGGAGCCGCCCTCGTGCGCGACGATCGCGCGCTGCATGTCCGTGTCGACGCGGCCGGGGTGGATGGAGGTGACGCGCAGGTCGGGTTCCTCGCCGCGGAGGGTGTCGGTGACGGCGCGCAGTGCGAACTTGGAGGCGCTGTAGGAGCCCCAGCCGGGTTTGGCGGTGGTCCCCGCGCCGGAGTTGACGACGACGAGGTGTCCCCGTGCCGCGCGCAGCGCCGGGAGCAGTGACCGGGTCAGCTCGACCACGGCCAGCACGTTGACCTCGAACGCCCGGCGCCACTGCTCGGCGTCGGTGTGTTCGATCCGGCCGAGATCGGCGACCCCGGCACAGTGGACGAGCCCGTCGAGCGTGCTGAGGCCGTCGGCGACGCGGGCGACCCCGTCGGCGGTGGTGAGGTCGGCCTCGACGATGTCGACGGAACGGCCGTCGTCCGGGTGCGCGGAGCGGCAGTCGGCGGCGACGGCCCGCAGCGCGTCGGCGTCGCGGCCCACCAGGACCAGGTCGTGGCTGCCGGCCAGGGCGCGGGCGGTCGCCGCCCCGATCCCGCGGGAGGCGCCGGTGATGACGACTGTGCTCATGCCCGCCGAGGCTAGTCGGGCAAGGCGGGGTAGTGGGCCGCGCGGGGTCGGGTGGGGCCCGGGGATGGCTCCTTTACACATCTGGCGCTGGCGGCGGATTTGACGGGGGAGGGTTCGGGGGGGGCCGGGTGCTTATAAAAAAAAAACGGGTGTGACGTGGTGGGCGTGGCGG
>NZ_JAHBAV010000132.1 GCF_018390595.1 Dietzia massiliensis | reverse complement strand
CCCACCTCGTGCTCCACCAGCGCAGAGCGTGCCCCTTCATGGGTGCCGAGCACGCCAAGCACCTGATTCGGTTCGAGTCCGGCGTCTTCGGCGATTCCGCGGAAGGCTGAACCCAGCGGGACCGTGAGCACTCCCCCGTAGTCGATCAGAAGTGCCCGCACACGGCGCTCGTCGGACGGGGCCGTCACCGGAGACATAGACGTCAAAGCGGGACTCCTTCACGGTTCATCTGACTACAGGTATACTTGAACCCTGATTCGCCTTCAAGTCCTTGCCGCCTCGCCTGAGGAGTGACCATCTCCAGCGCCAGCCCGCCACCGGCACCGCACCGCGGGACGCTCGCCTGGGCCATCGCCGTGCTCTTCGGCGTGACCGGCCTCGGAAGTGCCGCGGTCGCTGTCGCCCTGCCGGCGATCGCGAACGATCTCAACCTCACAGCTGGCCGTGCCGCTCTCGTCGTCAGCTGCTACTCGCTGGCCCTTGCGGTGGGCAGCGCGATCTTCGGACGCCTGGGCGACTTTTTCGGCATCCGGCTGCCCCTTCTAGTGGGAATGTCGATCATGGTCACCGCGGCCTGTGCGGGGGCGCTCGTCGATTCCCTCCCGGCCCTCATCGCTACACGCACTCTGCAGGGACTGGGAGCTGCAGCCGTCCCGGCGCTGACCATCGCCGCAGTCCAAGCGCTGTTCTCGGGCGACTCGAGAGCGCGTGCCATGGCGACGTACTCAGGCATCGGAGCGACCATCAACGCACTCGGTCCGGTGGCCGGGGCCCTGCTCGTCGACCCCTTCGGCTGGCGGCCGGTCGTCGCCATCCCGGCGCTCACCCTTCTCATCGTTCCTCTCGTGAGGCGCGACCTGCC
>NZ_JAHBAV010000131.1 GCF_018390595.1 Dietzia massiliensis | reverse complement strand
ACGCAACTCTTCCTGCTGAGTTGCGTTAATCAACATTCTTTTCATCTTAACTTACTCGTTATTTTTACATTATCGACAAAGCTGCGGGCAAAATAACCTCATGGCCGGAGTTAAACCGAAAGCCCCGTGTCTTCTCGCAAAGCCGTCAACCTCACGGTTGTCGCCTGCATAGGGGCGCATTATCTCGGTAAGCCTGCTTTTCTTTGTGAAAGACAGCACTTTTACTAGGGGAATAGCCTCTGATTTACGTCGACAGATCTGATTCCATTTGCCGGCCAAGCTGCAACCCGCAGCCCGCTAATTGTTTGATTTCGCATTACGTCTTACGCCATTGCTGCGTTTTTGCGCGATCAGACAAATTTTATAATTCCACCGTTTTCCCTGTTTAACGAGAATCAACGCGGAAAGTGACTGCATTATTCCACTGCTGATGCCGTTATAGCAAGGTGACTTTCCCTTAACTGCGGAAGAAATCGCAACCGTTCAAACCGGCTTGCTGCCTTATTGTCCGCTGGGTTTTCGCCCGCCGTCAGAGAGACAGTTAAGCACAGAAAAAGATGTGGCGCTATTCACGCGCTCTATTTAGAATCCCGCACCATGAAAACGAACAATCCAGCAGTACAATTCATCACGATTTCCGACGACGAAGCCGGTCAGAGAATCGACAACTTTCTGCTCGCTCGCCTGAAAGGCGTGCCGAAGAGCATGATTTATCGCATCGTGCGTAAGGGCGAGGTGCGGGTCAATAAAGGGCGCATCAAGGTCGAATACAAATTGGCGGCCGGCGACGTGGTGCGCGTGCCGCCGGTGCGGGTGGCCGAGCGCGAAGAGACGCCGGTGTCGGCCAAGCTGGATAAGGTAGCCGCGCTGGCCGACACCGGCGTCTC
>NZ_JAHBAV010000130.1 GCF_018390595.1 Dietzia massiliensis | reverse complement strand
GTCCCGTTCGTGGGCCGGCCGGACGCTCAATTGGGTGGAACACTATCGCGCAGGATCTCGCTGTGATCTCATCTGGCGTCGGCTCAGGGCCGACTGTTGGTGGGGGAGCGAGGGTCCGGGACGAAACACACTGTTGGGTGTCTGAAACAACACCGTCTGACCCGCAGAGCGGGTTGGGTTGTTTCTGGTGGCACTGATTCCCGATGCACCTGATGCGCCATGCGTGGCCGGGGTGTGGGTGGGGTTGGTGTGTGTTGTTTGAGAACTGCACAGTGGACGCGAGCATCTTTAATTGTTTGTGAATGTAAGTGTGTAAGAGCACACGGTGGATGCCTTGGCACCAAGAGCCGATGAAGGACGTAGTAGGCTGCGATAAGCCTCGGGGAGCTGCCAAACGAGCTGTGATCCGAGGGTGTCCGAATGGGGGAACCCAGCACGCGTGATGGCGTGTTACCCGCATCTGAATACATAGGGTGTGTGGAGGGAACGCGGGGAAGTGAAACATCTCAGTACCCGCAGGAAGAGAAAACAACAGTGATTCCGTCAGTAGCGGCGAGCGAACGCGGAGGAGGCTAAACCGCATGCGTGTGATACCCGGCAGGGGTTGCGTGTGTGGTGTTGTGGGGCGCGATGTCCTTGGTTCTGCCGGACCGGGCGCCGATTGACCGTGGGTTAGGGGAACGACTTGGAAGGGTCGACCGGAGAGGGTGAGAGTCCCGTACCTGAAAACTGCGCGGCGGGGCGATTTGTGTACCCAAGTAGCAGCGGGCCCGTGAAATCTGCTGTGAATCTGCCGGGACCACCCGGTAAGCCTGAATACTCCTTGGTGACCGATAGCGGATTAGTACCGTGAGGGAATGGTGAAAAGTACCCCGGGAGGGGAGTGAAATAGTACCTGAAACCGTGTGCTTACAATCCGTCAGAGGCCTTTTGGGCTGATGGCGTGCCTTTTGAAGAATGAGCCTGCGAGTTAGTGGTATGTCGCGAGGTTAACCCGTGTGGGGAAGCCGTAGCGAAAGCGAGTCCGAATAGGGCGA
>NZ_JAHBAV010000012.1:20760-74364 GCF_018390595.1 Dietzia massiliensis | reverse complement strand
CGCCGTCCAGCAGGTGCTTGGTGACCATGGCGCGGGGGCTCATGCCGCGCAGGTCGTTGAGCTGCTTGAGCGGCTCGCGGAACTCCTCGAAGTCGGTCCCGTAGTCGTCCTTGAGCTGTTGCTGCGCGTTGCTGGCGAACTCGCGGACCTTGCGGATCGCGGACGCCAGCCAGCGGGCGGCCTCGGGCAGACGCTCGGGCCCCAGGACGACCAGTGCGATCACCCCGAGGACCAGGAGCTCGGACCACCCCACGTTTGTGAACATCGCAGTCAGGATACGTCGTGGCGCGCGCGAGCGGGAGCGTGACCTGCGCAGGTGCCCCCCGGGCTCAGCCGAGCGTGGGACGGACGGTCAGCTCGACGCGTGATCCGCCGCGGATGACCTCGACCGGGACGTCGACGTCCGCACCGGCGCGGCGGACCGCCACCACGAGTTCGTCGGACGAGCGCACCCGTCGCTCCCCGACGCGGGTGACGACGTCGCCCTCGCGTAGTCCGCCGGACTGGGCGGGCGATCCCTCGCGCACGTTGACGATCTCCGCGCCCTCGACCGCGCCGTTGTCCGCCTTACGGGCGTTGACCCCGATCGTCGCGTGCCGGACCGACCCCTCGGTCATGAGGGAGGTGGCGATGTCGCGGACGTCGTTGACGGGAATCGCGAAGCCGAGGCCGATGGATCCGCCGGACTGGGTGAAGATTGAGGTGTTGATCCCGATGACCGCTCCGGTGCCGTCGATGAGCGGCCCGCCGGAGTTGCCGGGGTTGATGGCGGCGTCGGTCTGGATGGCGTCGATCACCACGTCGCCGTCGGAGGTCGACTCCCCCAGCGCGATCGGCCGCCGGGTCGCGGACACGATACCCTCGGTGACCGTCCGCGCGAGTCCGAGTGGGGATCCGATCGCGATGACCTGCTCCCCCACCTGGACGTCGTCGGAGTTTCCGAGGGTGGCGACGGTGAGGTTCTGGACGTCCTCGACCTTGAGGACCGCCAGGTCGGTGGCGGGGTCGCGGCCGACCATCTCCGCCGCGGCGCGGGAGCCGTCGGGGAAGATGACGTCGATGTCGGCGCGGTCGGCGGCACCGTCCATGGTGACGACGTGGTTGTTGGTGACGATGTATCCCTGGGGGTCGATGACGATGCCGGAGCCCTCCCCGCGGGCCGACGGGGTGGAGACCTGGATGTTGACGACGGCGGGTTGGACCCGCCGTGCGACCTCGCCGACCGGATTGTCGGGGCGCAGGACGTTGTCCGGCGCGTCGGCGATGCGGACGGTCGAGGTGGTGAGGACGCGGGCGGAATCGGCGACGACGGCGCCGATGGCACCGCCGGCGAGGGCGACGACGGCGACGGCCGCGATCGCCCCGGCCAGCGCTCGCCTGCTCAGTCGGCGCTCGAACAGCGCCTCGGAGAGCGAGAGCCGGGCCGGTGGGGCCTCGTCCGCACCGGACAGGTCGACGGGGCGCGGCTCGGGTGTGGCCGCCACGGCGGGCGCGCCGAGACCGACCGGGGCCTGCGGGTCACGCCAGGGGTCGGGTGTGCGCGCCGGGGGCGCGGCGGCCTCGTCCTGCCACTCCGGATGACGTTCGATACCCCGGGGGCTCTCAGGACCGGGGCCGAACGCCTGCGCCAGTGCGGGATCGGCGTCACGGACGACGCCCGGGTCGGCGCTGCCCACGGCGCCGGTGGCGGTCGTGGGGTCGAATCCACCGGAGACGCCCTCGGGGCGGGAGAACAGGGCGACGACGTCCGGATCGACGGCCGGTGGGTGGATGGGTGCCGGCTCGCGCAGGGGGCGGTCCGGCTCTTCGTCGCGCCCCGTCGACCCGCGCACGCCACTCTGGTCCTCCACCCGGACCACCCTAACGGCCGCGTCGCCGCAGCCGGCGAAGTAGCCTCGCCCACGCGGTCGCGGACGTCTCCACGGGAGCGGGCGTCCCGTCCCGGTCGTCGGCTCGCCCGTGAGCGGCCACGGTCAGATCGTCCAGGTTGCGTAGTCGCTCGAGTAGCTCGCGGGGCATGTGGATGGGTCCCGAGCCCCGCAGCGCGTGGCGCGCCTCGCGCTGCCCCTCGACCTCACGGCGGCAGTCGGCGCAGCGGGCGAGGTGCGCGTCCGCGCGGGACTGGCCGGCCTCGGGCAACCGGCCGTCGACGTACGCGGCCGCGGCCTCGATGGAGAGGTGGTCGGTGGACAGGAAGTGCTCCCGCGTCCGCGGCGGCCCGGTCCGGCCGACCACTTCCCGCGCGGACGTCTGCGACAACCTGAACTCGGGCGCGGAGCCGCGCCCGTGACGATGTCGATCCACGCCACGCCCTCCCGACCGTCGGCCTGCGGGGCGGTATCCCGCCCCGGTCTCGATGGGTCAACGTCCGGCACGGCTCCGCTGTTCCCGCCGTCCGACGCGGCGGCTCAGCTGGAACGCTGGTGCGCTCCGGTGACACCGGCCGCCTCGAGCTCAGCACGAAGGGCGGCGCGGCCGCGGTGGATACGGCTGCGGACGGTACCCATCTTCACCCCGAGGATCCGCCCGACCTCCTCGTAGCTGAGGTCCTCGATGTCGCTGAGGACGACGGCCGCACGGAACTCCGGGGTCAGGTTGTCGAGCGCCGCCTGCAGGACCGGGTCGAATGTCTCGTCCGACAGGACCTGCTCCGGACTCCGCTCGCGCCCGGGGACGCGTTCGGCATCCTCGGGGAGGGTCTCGAAGCGGATGCGCGAGCGCCGCCGGGCCATGTCGAGGAAGAGGTTGGTGACGATCCGGTGCATCCACCCCTCGAAGGTCCCCGGCTTGTAGCGGTCGAGGGACCGGAAGACGCGGATGAACGCCTCCTGTGTGATGTCCTCCGCGTCATGGGCGTTGCCGCAGAGGCGGAACGCGAGGCGGTAGACGCGGTCCCCGTGCTGGGCCACCAGTTCGGACCACGTCGGCATGTCCGCCGCGTCGCCGGTCGAGTCGAATCGTGCGGTGCCTGCCGACTCGTCGGGGGCCACCGGGGCGATCGTCGTCCCGTGCACGGTTCGTGAGTACATGCGCTGCCGCCGCCTTCCGGCGCGGGGCATGTCCCCGCGCGGTGGTGGTTCGCGCCCTCGTGGCGCGACGTCTGACCACTGTCCCCTATCGGGCTGTCCTCCCGGTATACGAGTACTGAGATCGCGCTGAGAGTTGTATACCGATCCGGTCACCGCGCGTTGCTCGCCGCTGCGCCCGTCCGCGGCGATACGCTGCTCGGGTGTCCGATTCCACTGATCTCCCCGCCACCGACCGCTCCGGGACCGACGGGCTGGCGCACAGGAGTGCGGCCCTCGTCGACGACTCGCTCTACGCCCCGGCCCGCGCCGAGGCCGACGAACTGGGTGCCCCTTCGCCGGACGCCGCGACCGCGGAGACCATCCGGATGATCGCCCGGCTGAACGGCACCCGCGCCGCGGTGTGTATCACGCCGGCCCCCGGCGTTCCCGCTCTCGCGATCCTCGCCGCGGCGGGCCAGGGTTCCGGGGCCGTGGTCACGTGCATCACCGAGGATCCGCACCACCTGGACGCCGCGCGGGCCGCGGTCCGCGGGGCGGGCCATCCCTCCTCGGCGGCGCGCTACATCGCGGCCCGCCCGCTGGAGGTCGCGGACAAGCTCGCCGACGGCGCGTACGACCTGGTGGTAGCGGACGTCCCCGCCCACTCGGTGACGCGCCTGATCTCGCGCTCGCATCAGCTGTTGCGCTCCGGCGGGGCACTCGTGCTCATCGGCGAGCACGCGCCCCTGCCCGAGGACACGGACCTGCCGGAGCACGCCCACGTCACGCTGCTGCCCGTGGGCGTCGGGCTCACCGTCGTCACGCTCTGACCCGTCGCGCAGCCCGGCGATCAGCCCGGCAGGGACGTGACGGTGTTCTTGGCGACGCTGACGACGCCGCCGGCGCTGATGGGGAACCGCTTCCGGTCGCGTTCGTGGTCGACGCCGATGAGGTCCCCGTCACCGATGTGGCAGTTCTTGTCGACGATCGCCTTGCGCACCACCGCGCCACGGCCGATGCGCACGCCCGGCATGAGGACGCTGCCCTCGACCACGGCGCCGTCTTCGACGACCACGTTGTTGGACACGACCGAGTTGCGCACGGTCGCCGCGGAGATGATCGTGCCCGCCCCGACCATCGACTCCTGCGACATCCCGCCGTTGACGAACTTCGCCGGCGGCAGGTTGTCCTGCTGGGTGCGGATGGGCCACCGGTCGTTGTAGAGGTTGAACACCGGGTGGACCGAGACGAGGTCCATGTGGGCGTCGTAGAACGCGTCGATGGTGCCGACATCGCGCCAGTAGCCGCGGTCGCGCTCGGTCTCACCGGGCACGTCGTTCCGGGCGAAGTCGTAGACGTAGGCGCGCTCCTGCTCCACCAGGGCGGGGATGATGTCGCCGCCCATGTCGTGGGAGGAGTCGGGCTTCTCGGCGTCCGCCCTCAGGGCCTCGATGAGCGCGTCCGTGGTGAAGATGTAGTTGCCCATCGATGCGAAGGTCGCGTCCGGGTCGTCGGGGGTGCCCGGCGGGTCGGAGGGCTTCTCCACCCAGCCGCGGATGATGTCGTCCTCGCCGGCGTCGATGCAGCCGAAGGCGAACGCCTCTTCGCGGGGGACGCGGATGCCGGCGACCGTCACCGCGGCACCGGTGGCGATGTGGTGATCGAGCATCTGGCGCGGGTCCATGCGGTACACGTGATCGGCGCCGAAGACGACGATGTGGTCGGGCTTCTCGTCGTGCACCAGGTTCAGCGACTGCAGGATGGCGTCGGCCGAGCCCGTGTACCAGCGGGGCCCGAGTCGCTGCTGGGCCGGAACGGGGGCCACGTACTCGCCGCCCATGCCCCGCATGTGCCACACCTGCGCGATGTGGCGGTCCAGGGAGTGGGACTTGTACTGGGTGAGGACGCAGATCCGCATGAACCCGGCGTTGACGAGATTGCTCAGCACGAAGTCGATGAGCCGGTAGGACCCGCCGAACGGCACGGCCGGCTTCGCGCGATCCGCCGTGAGCGGGAAGAGTCGCTTGCCCTCGCCGCCGGCGAGGACGATTGCTAGGACATGCGGCTGGTTCCTCACGACCCCACCGTATCGACTCCGCGCGACTCGTCACGGGGCAACGGGCGCTTTGACCCCCGTCCCACGCCCGGTGCTCACCCCGGCGACGGACGGTGTTCACCGGGCACGCCTCGGGCGGGGGGCCGAGCGACTACCTTGGCCGGTGTGCGAGTAGCGATGATGACGAGGGAGTATCCGCCGGAGGTCTACGGCGGGGCCGGCGTGCACGTGACCGAACTGGTGGCGAACCTGCGACCGCTGTGCGACGTGGACGTGCTGTGCATGGGCGCGGACCGCGACACCGCTCGCGCGTTCCGCCCCGACCCGGAACTGGGGCCGGACGCCAACCCCGCGATCCAGACCCTGTCCGCCGGTCTGCGGATGGCCGTCGCGGCCGAGGGGGCGGACCTCGTCCACTCCCACACCTGGTACGCCGGGCTCGCGGGGCATCTGGCCGGTCAGCTCTACGGCGTCCCCCACGTGGTGTCGGCGCACTCGCTCGAACCGAGCCGCCCGTGGAAGGCCGAGCAGCTCGGCGGCGGCTACCGGGTCTCGTCGTGGTCGGAGCGCAACGCGTTCGGAGGCGCTGACGCCGTGGTCGCGGTGAGCGCCCGGATGAAGGACGAGATCCTGCGTGTCTACCCCGAGGTCGAGCCGGACCGCATCCACGTGATCCTCAACGGCATCGACACCGCGGTGTGGGCACCCGTCGAGACGTTCTCCGGGGAGAACTCCGTCCTGCGGCGGCACGGGGTCGACCCGGACCGGCCGATCGTGGCGTTCGTCGGGCGCATCACCCGCCAGAAGGGCGTGCCCCATCTCGTGCGGGCCGCCCGGGACTTCCACCCGGACGCCCAGTTGGTGTTGTGTGCGGGTGCGCCGGACACCCCGGAGATCGCGGCCGAGATGGAGTCACTGGTCGCCGAGCTCAGGGCGGCGCGTGACGGCGTCTTCTGGCTGCGGGACATGCTGCCGCGCGAGGAGGTCATCGAGATCCTGTCCGCCGCGACGGTGTTCGCCTGCCCGTCGGTGTACGAGCCGCTGGGCATCGTCAATCTCGAGGCCATGGCGTGTGACACCGCCGTCGTGGCCTCCGACGTCGGTGGGATACCGGAGGTCGTCGTCGACGGCGAGACGGGCGTCCTCGTCCACTACGACGAGTCGGCGACCGGGGCGTTCGAGCAGGGGCTCGCGGAGGCGGTCAACGAGCTGATCGCGGACCCCGAGCGGGCGACGCGGATGGGCCGGGCCGGGAAGGAGCGGGCCGTGTCCCGGTTCTCGTGGCAGGCGATCGCCGAGCAGACGCACCGGATGTACGCCTCGCTTCTGTAGCGCCCCGTCAGGGTCGGAGGTCGCCGAGCGGCACGCGGTAGGTGTGTACCTCGACGTGGAGGCGGACCGGCTGGTCGTCGGCGCCGAGGGCGTCCTCCAGCCGCGCCCGGTCGAGGTGCACCCCGCTGGGCCCCATGAGAGCGAGGTCGACGGCGACCGCCGCGGGCACCTCGCGGTGCTGGTCGACGACGCGGACCGGGCCCGGCTCGAAGGCGCCCGCCAGCTCGGAGCCCAGCCTCGCGGCCTTGTCCGGCGCCGGCTCGAGAAGCCCCCCGGCCGAACGCAACGGCTCGAGGTGCCCCTCCCCGGGCACTGCGACGACCAGTGTCCCGCCCGGGCGCAGCACCCGCGCGAACTCCGCCGCATTGCGGGGCGCGAAGACCACCTGCACGAGGTCGACGCAGTCGTCGGCGAGCGGGAACCCGTCCCATGTGTCCGCGACCAACGCGGCCGCCGCGGGGTGCGCGCGGGCCAGCCGTCGGGCGGCCGCCGCGGAGATCTCCGTACCGATCCCCACCACGTCGGCCCCGTCCCCGTCCCGGCTGACGGCGTCGAGCACCCCGGCGAGGTAGTGGCCGGTTCCCGCGCCCGCCTCGAGGACGACGCGGCGGGAGACGGGCTCGGCCTGGGCGCCCGCTGCGTCCGGGGCCGGCTGCGCGGCACCGGCGCCGAGGGCGTCACGGGCCACCGCCGCCAGCGAGTCGAGGACCCCGTCGAAGAGCCCCGAGGACAGCACCCGGTCGCGGGCCGCGACCTGATCGGCGGTGTCCCCGGGGAAGCGCCGACCCCGGGGGCCGAAGAGGCTGAGGTACCCCTGGCGGGCCCGATCGAACGGATGCCCGGAACCGCAGGTGACGCCCTGATCGGTCGCCCGCATCGCCTCTCCGCAGAGCGGGCAGCGTAGCAGGGGCAGGATCCGCCCGAGTGCGGGTCCGGGGGTCACGGGCGCGGTCGATCCGCGAGGTCGCGGAGCACCCCGAGCAGCGTACGGGTGGCGAATCCCGTCGCGACGGGCCCGACCTCGTCGATCTCCTCGGGCGAGCGGGCCGGCCCGGCGATGTCCAGGTGCGCCCACGGGCGGCCGTCGACGAAGCCCTCGAGGAAGAGCGCCGCGGTGATGGCGCCCGGCCCCTTCGGCGCCTGGCGACGGTCGGCGATGTCGGAGCGGACCGCCGAGCGCAGGTCGTCGGGCAGCGGCAGCCGCCACCACCGCTCCCCCGCCCGCGCCCCCGCGGCGGCGACCCGGTCGGCGAGGTCGTCGTCGGTGGCCATGACCGCGCCCGTCCGCATCCCCAACGCCACCTTCATCGCGCCGGTGAGCGTCGCGACGTCGATCACCACCTCCGGGTCGCACTCGGCGATACCGTGGGCCAGGGCGTCGGCCAGGACCATTCGGCCCTCCGCGTCGGTGTTGGTGACCTCGGAGGTCGTCCCGCCCACATGGGTGACGACGTCCCCCGGACGATAGGCGGAGCCGGAGAGCATGTTCTCCGCCGACGGCACCACCACCGTGAGGTCCACCCCCGCGTACGCGGGCGAGGGGTCCGCGCAGAACGCCTCCGCCGCCGCCACGACGGCCGCCGATCCCGCCATGTCCGTCCGCATGAGGTGCATGCCGTCGGCCGGCTTCACCGAGATCCCGCCCGTGTCGAACGTGATGCCCTTGCCCACCAACAGCACCCGCGGGCCCGGGCCGGGGCGACGGGCCACCAGGACGGCCGGCGGGTTCGCCGAGCCACCGCCCACCGCGAGCACCCCGCCGAACCCGCTGGAGACGAGGTCGTCGCCCGAGAGGACGTCCGTGCGCATCCCCACGGCGCGCAGCGCCCCGGCCATGCGGCCCACCAGCCACTCCGGCGTCTTCAGGTCCGAGGGGGCGCCGGCGAGATCGCGGGCCACGGCCGTCGCCCGCGCGGCCTCCACGGCGGCCGCCACCTCACGGAAGACGCGCTCCTCGTCGTCGTCGCCCCCTCCCGGTCCCGCGGCGACCACCACGACGAGTTCCGGCGCCACCGGCGCGGGGTCTGCCGCGAACACGTCCTGGCCGCGCGCGCCCAACAGGTAGCCCAGGACCACGTCCGCCACCCGGTCGGTCGGGACCTCCCCGGGCACCGCGACCGCCACCGGCTCGACCGAACGCGCCTCGCGGAGGTGACGCGCGAGCGCCGCACCCGCGCGGCGATGCCCCAGGCCGTGGTCCACGGCGCCCGACCAGCCCGCTCGCGGCGTCGACGCGTCGACCTCCACCTCCAGCGCGGCACGCCCGTCACGGACGGTCGCACGGACCTCCCGGGCCAGGCCGCGCGTCACCCGACCGGCCTCCGGACGACGCACGACGACGGTTCGCGCGGACGCGGGGACCTCCCCGGACGCGACACGGACCGCGGGCAGGGGGCGACTGGGGACATCCGACATCGGCGGAACCTTCCGGTGACATGAGTCGGCGCACCCGCCACGAGGGTCGGATGCGCCGGCATCGGTGGGACGATCGATCAAGAGGTGGCCTGCGTCAGCTCCTCGCCGAGCGACTTGGCCTCATCGGGGGTCAGTTCGACGACCAGTCGACCGCCGCCCTCGAGAGGGACGCGCATGACGATCCCGCGGCCCTCCTTGGCCGCCTCCATCGGTCCGTCACCGGTCCTGGGCTTCATAGCCGCCATCAGGTCGATTCCCTTCGTCCTAGTCCGCGGGGCGCGCCCTGCCGGGCGCCCGTGCCCACGATCGGTACTGCTCCAGTGGATACAACAGATTCTAGCGCGTCCGGCCCGACTCGGACGTCGTAGCAGACCGACCATCCGCACCATCCGCCCCGACGGGCGCCCCGACGGGCGCGCCGTCAGACGCCGCGTCAGACGCCGCGTCACCGACGGCGGTCTCCCCCAGCCGCGCCCGCAACCGGTCGATCTCCAGCGCGGCCTGCTCCAGGGTCCAGTCGACCTCGGCCATCGTGTACCCGCGCGCGGACACCCCGAGGCGCACCGCCCGGATGTCGTCCCCGGACAGCGGGCCCTGCGGCAGACGGGTGACGGTGTGGCCCGCCTCGACGGGGGGCAGCAGTTCCGAGCGCCCGAACACCAGCAGCGACAGCGCGAACAGCCCCGCGGCCACGATCAGCGTCACGACCACGTAGACGACGATGGTGAGCATCGCGCTCCCCTCCTGTAGTGACGACCGCCGCGCCCAGTCTCCCACACGACTCAGGCCAGACCGCGTACCGTCCGCGCAGGTCGGCGGGTGCCCACGATCGACGCGACCATCTCCAGAGCGCGCAGCGTGCCCGGCACGTCGTGCGTGCGGAACACCCGCGCGCCGAGGTAGGCGGCGACCGAGGTGGCCGCCAGCGTGCCCTCCGCCCGGTCGTCGACCCCGGCGTCCAGGGTCTCGCCGATGAAGTCCTTGTTGCTCAGCGCCATGAGCACGGGGTGGCCCACCGCCACGATCTCGTCCATCCGCCTGAGCAGCTCGAGACCGTGGAAGGTGTTCTTGCCGAAGTCGTGGGTCGGGTCGATGAGGACGCCGTCGGCCGGCACCCCGGCGGCCAACGCGCGCTCGGCCGCGGACGTGAGCTCCTCGACGACGTCACGGACCACGTCGGCGTATCCCACGCGGAACGGGCGCGTCCGCGGCACCGCGCCGCCGGTGTGCGAGCACACGAAGCCCGCGCCGGCCTCCCCGGCCGCGGCGAGCACCCCGGGGTCGTGGCCCGCCCACGTGTCGTTGACCAGGTCCGCGCCGGCCGCGAGCGCGCGTCGCGCCACCTCACCGCGCCATGTGTCCACCGAGATGAACACGTCGGGGTGCCGCCCGCGCACCGCCTCGACGAACGGCACGACCCGGCGGGTCTCCTCCTCGGCGTCGACGAGGTCCCCCGGCCCGGCCTTGACGCCGCCGATGTCGAGAATGTCCGCCCGCGCCGCCACGACCTCGTCGACGCGGCGCATCGCCGCGGAGTCGGTGAACGTCGCGCCGCGGTCGTAGAACGAGTCGGGCGTGCGGTTGACGATCGCCATGACCAGGGGACGGTCCACCGGGACCGGCCGCCCGCAGAGGGTGGGAGCCGCGACCGGCCGCGGGGCAGGGCCGGGCGGGGTCACCTGCGCCCTCCACAGGCGTCGAGAGCGGCGTCGAGGTCCTCGCGCACCACGAGGCACTCCAGCGCCTCCGGCTTGACCAGCCCGGCCTCCGCCAGCCCGTCGACCCAGTCGAGCAGCGGGCGGTAGAAGCCGATGGGGTCGTAGAGCACGACCGGCTTGTAGTGGAACCCCAGCGAGGCAGAGGTCCACATCTCGAACATCTCCTCCATGGTCCCGATCCCCCCGGGCAGGGTGAGGAACGCGTCGGAGCGCTCCTCCATCTCCCGCTTGCGTTCCCGCATGGTGGTGACGACGACGAGCTCGTCGGCCGCCGTGTCGGCGACCTCCCGCACCCGCAGCCCCTCGGGGATCACACCGACCGTCCGGGCGCCGCCCGCGCGTGCCGCCTCGGCCAGCGCACCCATCATGGAGACGTTGCCGCCGCCCGAGACCAGCGACCACCCCCGACGGGCGATCGCGTCACCGACCTCGGTCGCGATCTCCAGCAGGCGCGGGTCGTAGGTCGAGGACGCGCAGTAGACGCACACCCGACGGTTCGGGACCGGCGCCATCAGCGCTCGACCCCCCGGTGCTCCTCGCCGATGAGGTCCTCCCGCTGCTCGGATGTCAGCGCGGCCCGGTGGTGCGCCTCGCGGATGAACTCCACCGCCTCGGGCACCGAGTCGGTCACGAGGAACAGCTCGAGGTCGGACGCCGAGATCATCCCCTGTTCGGCCAGCGTGCCGCGGATCCAGTCCACCAGCGGCGACCAGAAGTCCACGCCCAACAACACGATCGGGAACCGGGTGATCTTGTCCGTCTGGACCAGGGTGATGGCCTCGAAGAACTCGTCGAGGGTGCCGAATCCGCCCGGCGTGCACACGAACGCCTGCGTGTACTTGACGAACATCGTCTTGCGGATGAAGAAGTACCGGAAGTGCAGACCGAGGTCGACCCACCGGTTCATGCCCTGCTCGTGGGGCAGCTCGATGCCCAGTCCGACCGACTGCCCGTCGGCCTCCCACGCGCCCTTGTTGGCGGCCTCCATCTGGCCCGGGCCGCCGCCGGTCACCACCGCGTAGCCCGCCTCGGACAGTGCGCGGCCCAGTTCCACCGCCTGCTCGTAGGCGGGGTCGCCGGGACGGGTGCGGGCCGAGCCGAACACGCTGACGGCGTCCTTCAGTTCCGCCAGCGCGCCGAAGCCGTTGACGAACTCGCTCTGTATGCGCAGCACCCGCCACGGATCGGTGTGCAGCCAGTCGGTGTCCTGGTTCTTGTCCAGCAGCCGCTGGTCGGTCGTCGTGCGCCCGCCGTCCTTCTCCCGACGGACGAGGACGGGTCCACGCATGTGGACCGGGTCGTTGGGGGCCATGGCCGTGTCTCCTTCTGTGGTCTGGTGTGTCGGGCGGCGGCGCGGGGGCCCGGGCTCGGGCAGGGCCCGGGGCCGTCTCAGCCCGAGGTGGTGAGGTAGTCGCGCAGCGTCCGGGTCACCTCGGTGATCTGGACGGCGGGACAATGCTCATCGCGCTTGTGCGCCAGCCCGGGGTCGCCGGGTCCGAGGTTGACCGCCGGGATACCCAGTGCGGCGAACCGGGACACGTCGGTCCAGCCGTACTTGGCGCGGACCCGCCCGCCGGCCGCCCGGACGAGGTCCGCCGCGGCGGGGGCGCTCAGGCCCGGCAGCGCGCCCGGCGACAGGTCGGTCAGCTCCCAGTACAGACCCGGCTCGGTCGGCGGGACCTCTCCGGTCTCCACCCGCGGGAACCCGGCGAGTCCGAGGGCGTCGAGCGCGTGCGCGAGGGCGGCGTCCGTGTCGCGGTCCGGGGCCGAACGGAAGTTGACGTCGAGCCAGGCCTCGTCCGGCACGGTGTTGCCGGCGACGCCCGCCGACATCCGCACCGCCTGCAGCCCCTCCCGGTAGACGCAGCCGTCGATGTCCACCGACCGGGCCTCGTACGCGGCGAGTGCGGCGAGCACCGGCGCGAGGCGGTGCACCGCGTTGTCGCCCAGCCAGCTGCGCGCCGAGTGTGCGCGCACGCCGCGACCGTGGACCCGGATCCGCAGGGTCCCCTGACACCCGGCCTCGATCAGTCCGCCGGTGGGCTCCCCGAGGATCGCGACGTCCCCGCCCAGCCAGTCGCGGTGGCTGCGTTCGAGGTGACCGAGGCCGTTGGCCGTCGCCTCGATCTCCTCGCAGTCGTAGAGCACGAGGGTGAGGTCGTGGGCCAGGTCCTCACTGTCCGCCAGTAGCGCGAACAGGTGGAGGAACACCGCGTCGCCTGATTTCATGTCGACCGTCCCGCAGCCGTGCAGGATCCGCTCGTCTGCCTCGCCGGTGATCCGGCACGGGACGTTGTCGGCGAGCGGCACCGTGTCGAGGTGCCCGGCCAGCACGACCCGGGACGGCAGCCCGCGTCGGGTTCGGGCGAGCACCCGGTTGCCGTCGCGGATCACCTCCGTCCGCCCCGCGGCAGGGCCGGTGAAGGCCGCGACGGTCGACTCGAGCGCGGCGTGTACGGCTGTGGCGATCGCGTCCTCCTGCCGCGAGGGGCTGGGGATGTCGACCAGGGCGCGGGTGAGGTCGACCGGGTCGGCGGTCAGATCGAGGGCGGCGGTCACGGTCTCCACCCTAGTTGCCCGGGCCGGTGCGCGACTCGACCGTGACCGGTGTGGGTCCGGGCGGACCGCTAGCATCGGGGCCATGAGTGCACATGGAGCCGTGGCCACCGGAATCGCCACCCTGACGTCCGACCACACCGTCCTCGACGTGTGGTACCCCGAGCCGGAGCTGGGCGCCGCCTCCTCGAGCGGTCACACCGTCCTGTCCGGCGACGAGGTGCCCGCCGAGCTCGCGTCCCTGATCGGGCCGGACGAGGACCGCGGCGTCGAGCGGGTGGCCGTGCGGGTCGAGATCTCCGACCTCACCGAACCCCCGGCGGACGCCTACGACGCCTACCTCCGCCTGCACCTGATCAGCCATCGCCTCATCCGGCCGCACTTCGCCAACATGGACGGCCTGTTCGGCAAGCTCACCAACGTCGTGTGGACGAACTTCGGCCCCTGCGCCGTCCCGGGCTTCGAGCTGGTCCGGGCCAAGCTCCGTGCCCGCGGCCCGGTGACCGTGTACGGGGTGGACAAGTTCCCGCGCATGGTGGACTACGTGGTCCCGTCGGGCGTGCGGATCGCCGACGCCGACCGCGTCCGCCTCGGCGCGCACCTGGCCGAGGGCACCACCGTCATGCACGAGGGCTTCGTCAACTTCAACGCCGGGACGCTGGGCGCGTCGATGGTCGAGGGCCGCATCTCCGCGGGCGTCGTCGTCGGTGCGGACTCGGATGTCGGCGGCGGGGCCTCCATCATGGGCACCCTCTCCGGGGGCGGCAAGGAGACCATCTCGATCGGCGAGCGCTGCCTCCTCGGCGCCAACTCGGGCGTCGGCATCTCGCTCGGTGACGACTGCGTGGTGGAGGCCGGCCTCTACGTGACCGCCGGCACGAAGGTGGACGTCCGCGCCGGGGCCTGGGCGGAGCGCGAGCCGGTCAAGGCCGGGCAGCTGTCCGGGATGGACAACCTGCTGTTCCGTCGCAACTCCGTCTCCGGTGCGGTCGAGGCCGTGCCGTGGAAGCGCGAGGGCGTCGAGCTCAACGCGGACCTGCACGCCAACGACTGAGACCCGTCCAGCAACGAGAAGACGGTTCCGCACACCCCCACTCGGGCGATGTGTGCGGAACCGTCTTTTCGATGTGCGGTGGGGGGACGAGGGGCCCGAGCCGGGCGGCGCCGCGCCGGGCGGCGGACCGTGCGAGCGGGCGCCCGGAAGCCGGTCAGGCCAGCCGGCGCACGGCCTCGTCGACGGTCACGTCCGTGGCCGTGAGCGCGATGCGCACGTGTCGCGCGCCGGCGGGACCGTAGAACTCGCCCGGGGCGACCAGTACGCCGCGCTCGGCGAACCAGTCCACCGTGTCCCGGCAGGGCTCGTCGCGGGTCGCCCACAGGTAGAGCCCGGCCTCGGAGTGGTCGATCCGGAAGCCGGCGGCCTCCACGGCGGGCCGCAGACGCGCGCGGCGGGCCCGGTACCGCTCGCGCTGTTCGTTCTCGTGGGCGTCGTCGGACAACGCCGCGGCCGTGGCGGACTGCACGGGCAGCGGCATCATCATCCCGGCGTGCTTGCGCACCTCGAGCAGCTCGGCGACCAGGCCGGGGTCACCGGCGACGAACCCGGCGCGGTAGGACGCGAGGTTCGAGGTCTTGGACAGCGAGTGCAGTGCGAGGAGACCGGTGTGGTCGCCGTCGCAGACACGCGAATCGAGGATCGAGGGCGCCTCGCCCTCCCACACCAGTCCGAGGTAACACTCGTCGGAGGCCACGATCACGCCGCGGTCGCGGGCCCAGCCGACCACCTTGCGCAGGTGGTCCACGCCGAGCACCTTGCCACTGGGGTTCGACGGTGAGTTGAGGTACAGCAACGTCGGCGAGGACGGGCCGAGCTGCATGAGCGAGTCGGCGCGAACCACCGTGGCCCCCGCCAGCAGTGCGCCGACCTCATAGGTCGGGTAGGCGACCTCGGGCACGACGACCGAGTGGCCCGGCCCCAGTCCGAGCTGGGCGGGCAGGCCCGCGATGAGTTCTTTTGTGCCGATCGCCGGTAGCACGGCGTCGGGAGTGAGCCCCGTGACGCCGTACCGGCGCTCCAGCGCATCAACCGCGGCCCGCCGCAGAGCGGGGGTGCCGACGGTCGTGGGGTACCCGGGCCGGTCCGAGCCTGCGGCGAGCGCCTCGCGGATCACCGGGGCGACCGGATCCACGGGCGTACCGACGGTGAGGTCGACGAGACCGTCCGGGTGGGCGGAGGCGCGCGAGCGGGCGTCCGAGAGGGTGTCCCAGGGGAACACCGGGAGCGCGCGCCCGGGCGGTCGACGCTCCGGGCGCGACACCACCGGGGTCACTCCTGGTTCATGGGCGGGAGCGCCTTGACCATCGGGTGGTCGTAGTCGACCTTGCCGACCTTGGCCGCGCCGCCCGGCGATCCGAGCTCGACGAAGAAGTCCGCGTTCGCGGCGTTGTACTCGGTCCACTCGTCCGGGACGTCGTCCTCGTAGAAGATGGCCTCCACGGGGCAGACCGGCTCACACGCCCCGCAGTCGACGCACTCGTCGGGGTGGATGTACAACATCCGTCCACCCTCGTAGATGCAGTCGACAGGACACTCCTCGACGCAGGACTTGTCCATCACGTCGACGCACGGCTCTGCGATCGTGTAGGTCACGTCAGCCACCTTCCTCGTAGCGGTATGACCTGAATGGTATGTCACAGGCCACGCGGATGCGGAAGCCGCCCCGCGAGCCGATCGACCTATGTGACGACGGTCACCCCGACGGGTCGGTGGGCGGGTCCGTAGACGGTGTCGCGACGGCGGGCCGGGCGGCCGATCCCGGTGGCGATCTCCTCGATCTCCTCCGGCGACTTGGCCGAGCCGTTCTCCGCCCCCGCCATCCGTGAGATGGTCTCCTCCATGAGCGTGCCGCCCAGGTCGTCGGCGCCCGACCGCAGCATCGTCCGCGTGCCCGCGACACCGAGCTTGACCCAGCTGGTCTGGACGTGGTCGATGGCCCCGTGCAGCATGATCCGGGCCAGGGCGTGCACCGCCACGTTCTCCTCGCGCGTCGGCCCCGGGCGGGCGGCCCCGGCCAGGTAGAGCGGCGCGCTGCGGTGAACGAAGGGCAGCGGCACGAACTCGGTGAACCCGCCGGTCCGCTCCTGGATGCCGCGCAGGGTCCGCAGGTGCGCCACCCAGTGGCGCGGGGTGTCGACGTGGCCGTACATCATGGTCGAGCTCGACCGCAAGCCCACCTCGTGCGCGGTGGTGACGATGTCGATCCACTCGGCGGCGGGCAGCTTGCCCTTGGTGAGGACCCAGCGGACCTCGTCGTCGAGGATCTCCGCGGCGGTGCCCGGGATGGTGTCGAGACCGGCGGCCCGCAGCTCGGTGAGCCACTCGCGCACGCCGACGCCCGAGCGCGACGCGCCGTTGGAGATCTCCATGGGGCTGAAGGCGTGGACGTGCATCGACGGCACGCGCTCCTTGACCGCGCGGACGAGATCGGCGTAGCCGGACACGGGCAGGTCGGGGTCGATCCCGCCCTGCATGCACACCTCGGACGCCCCGGTGACGTACGCCTCGTACGCGCGGTCGGCGACCTCCGCGGCGGAGAGCGAGAAGGCGTCCGCGTCACCCTTGCGCTGGGCGAACGCACAGAACCGGCAGCCGGTGTAGCAGATGTTGGAGAAGTTGATGTTCCGGTTGACCACGTAGGTGACGATCTCCCCCACCACGTCGGCGCGGATCCGGTCGGCGAGCCCGGCCACCGCCGCGAGGCCGTCCCCCGTGGCGGTGGCCAGCGCGAGGTACTGCTCGTCGGTGAGACCGGCGGGGTCCGCCTCGGCCGCCCGCAGCGCCGCGAGGACCTCGGAGTCCGCCCGCTCGGGAGTCAGGGCCGCCGCCCCCAGCTCCGCGGCGCGGGCCCGGATGACGTCCCAGTTGCCGAACGCCTCGCCGATGTCGGACCGGGTGTCCGTGTTGCGGCCCTCGGAGTCGATCGCCGTGTGCAGATCGGTCCGTCCGCTCGAGTCCCAGTCGTCGTCCGGCTCCTGCCAGGGCCGCCCCTGGGGCTGCACCACCTCGTCGTCGTCCCCCACCCGGGCCAGCCCCGTGACCGGGTCCGTCAGGGCGCGGACGTGGCCCGCCACCCTCGGGTCGATCCACGCGTCGCCGGCGCCGACGTAGCGCGGATGCGCGGTGAGGCGCTCGGTGAGCGCCCACCCCCGCGCGGCGAGGTCGGCGGTGAGCTCATCCAGGTGCGGCCACGGCCGCTCGGGGTTGACGTGGTCGGGGGTCAGCGGCGAGATGCCACCCAGGTCGTCCACTCCTGCGTCGATGAGCGCCAGCACGTCGCCGCGGTCGACGAGGTTGGGCGGCGCCTGCACGGCCACGCGCGGCCCCAGCACGAGACGCGCCACGGCGATCGCGGCGAGGAACTCGTCCCGGCCGGCGTCGTCGGCCGAGCGCATCGCGGTGTCGGGCTTGGCGCGGAAGTTCTGGACGATCACCTCCTGCAGGTGCCCGAACTCGCGCGCGAGCCCGGCCAGCGCCAGCAGGCTCTCGGCGCGCTCGGTGCGGTTCTCCCCGATTCCCACGAGGATTCCCGAGGTGAACGGCACCGCGAGGCGGCCGGCGTCGGTGAGGGTCCGCAGCCGCACGGCCGGGTCCTTGTCGGGGCTGCCGTGGTGGGCGGCGCCCGGGGTGGTGAACAGGCGGGTCGCGGTGGTCTCGAGCATCATGCCCATCGACGGCGCGACGGGCTTGAGACGCGACAGCTCCGCCCAGCTCATGACGCCGGGGTTGAGGTGTGGCAGCAGTCCGGTCTCCTCGAGCACGCGGATCGCCATGGCGCGCACGTAGTCCAGCGTGGAGGAGAAGCCGCGCGACTCGAGCCACTCCCGCGCCTCGGGCCACCGGTCCTCGGGCCGGTCCCCCAGGGTGAACAGCGCCTCCTTGCAGCCGGCCTCCGCGCCGCGGCGGCACAGCTCGACGACCTCGTCGGGGTCGAGGAACATCCCCTCGCCGGCCGCGCGGAGCTTGCCCGGCACGGTGACGAACGTGCAGTAGTGGCATCGGTCGCGGCACAGGCGGGTGAGCGGGACGAAGACCTTGCGCGAGTAGGTCACCACGCCGGCGCGGCCCTCGTCTGCCAGGCGCGCGTCCCGGCGGGCGGCGGCCAGTGCCATCAGGCGGTCCAGGTCCTCGCCCCGCGCGGCCAGCAGCACCGCGGCCTCGGTCACGTCGAGCGTGAGGCCGTCGGAGGCGCGGCGCAGGGCGCGGCGCATGGCCGACGGCGTGGGGTGGGGATCGGCGGGCGGCACGGCGGGATCCATACCCGGGATGATGCCCCACCGCTGTGGCGGCGCGAGCGGAGCGGTGCTCCAACGGTGGTCACGGGCTTACCGGCGCCCCGCTGGCGTTACTGTTGTCGCCATGCCCGATCACGCAGTGCCCCTCCGCACGAACGGGGACCCCCTGGTCTCCTCCGCGGCGCCCGGACAGGGGGGCGCCCACGCGCTCCGCGAGCCCCGTCCGGCCGACGGTGGCTCCCCCGACGCCGCGCTGGACACCGGCGACGCCCTGCTCACCTCCAACCGGGTGCTGGTGACCGCGCCGCGGCACCGTATCGAGAAGCGCACCGCGTTGCTGTTCGTGATCGAGGGGATCTGGTCGTGGGCGGTCCTCGCGGGCCTGCAGGTCGCCTGGTTCTACTGGGGTGACAACGTCATGGGCTTCTGGAACTGGGTCGCCCTGGGCGTGACGGTGCCGTTCGCGTTCATGGGCATCGTCGTGGCCCCGTGGTGGCGCTACCTCGTCGCGCGGTGGGACGTGTCGGACACGGCGGTGTGCTCGCGCCAGGGGTGGTGGACCACCCAGTTCCGCATCGCGCCGCTGGCACGACTGCAGAGCGTGTACACCACGCGGACGCTGTTCGAGCGGTGGTTCGGCCTCGCGACGGTCAACGCGTCCACCGCCTCGGCGCAGGGGACGGTGCAGATCCGCGGCCTGAACCTCGCGGACGCCGAGGCGCTGGCGCAGCACCTCATCGCGATCGCCAACCTGGACGCGGGGGACGGGACGTGAGCGGGTCGGTGACCGCGCCCGGCGCGGGGGGACGACCTGACGGCGACGACGACGAGGGCCGCTCCACCGTCGACACCGCCACCGCACCGGAGGCCGGACCGGCGGAGGAGGTCCTGGCGGCCGACGAACCCGCGGTGGCGGAGAAGGTCGACCCCGAGGCGCCGTGGGAGCGCCTCTCGTGGCGCATGCTGCTCGTCTATCCCCTCGGGATGCTCACCAGGCTCCTGCCGCTGTTCCTCATCTCCCTCTGGCTGGGCTCCAACCGGAGCAACTACTGGTTCGAGATCGTCATCGTCTCGATGGTGATCCTCGGTGGCGTGCTGCGGTGGCTCTCGACCAGCTACCAGGTCGGCAGCACGCACATCATCCTGCGCAAGGGCTTCTTCAGCCGCCAGGTCGTCACGGTGGCCCGGCAACGGATCCGCAGCGTGGACACCGAGTCCGACCTGTTCCACCGGGTCCTGAGGGTCTCGATCGTGGAGGTGGGCACCGGCCGCGCGGACTCGGGAAAGTCCGACGCCGAGCGGTTCCGACTGGACGCGATCGACACGGCGCTCGTGGAGCCGCTGCGCGACGAGCTGCTCAAGCACCGGCGTGCGCTGGACCCGTCCCTCTCCGAGGAGGACGAGGTGCAGTGGGGGTCCAAGTACGGCGAGGACATCGCGCAGTGGAAGGTCACGTGGGCCCGGTTCGCGCCGTTCTCCTTCATCGGGTTCGGCGTCCTGTTCTCCCTGTGGCTCATCACGTGGCAGATGGGCGACATGCACGACCGGATCATGGACCTCGCGGTGGTCGAGGGCACCATCGCCTGGCTGGACTCGCTGGGGCAGCCGTGGGCGTTCGTGGGCAAGGGCATCGCCATCTGGGCGGTCGCCGGCGTGCTCGCGATCATCACGTACGCGATCCGCTACGGCAAGTACGCGCTCACCGACCACGGCCAGCTGCTCTACGTGCAGAACGGCGTCCTGCGCCGTAAGCACCAGGCGCTGGACAAGGCCCGGCTGCGCGGCGTGGAGATGCGTCTGCCGGTGTACCTGCGGATGCTCGGGGGCGGCCGCCTCGAGCCGATCATGACGGGCACCAAGAAGGGCGCCACGGCGTCCACGCTGCTGCCGCAGGCGCCGATCAAGGACGTGCGCCGCGTGGCGATCCGCATCCTCGGGGATTCGACGCCCGTGACCGTCCCGCTGCGTCGTCACCCGTGGAAGGCGGCGCGGCGTCGCATCACGCGCGGCCTGCTGCCCTTCTGGATCGTCGCGGGATTGATCGTGCTCGTGCGGATCGACTCCGGCCCGTCCGCCGACATCTGGGTGGAGTGGGGCATCCCGGCCGCGCTCGTGTTCTTCCTGCTGCTCGCGGCGGACCGCATCCGCATGCTCGGGCACGCGCTGCTGCCGGGGATGCTGGTCACCTCGCACGGGTCGTGGACCGCCAAGCGGACGGTCCTCGAGGCCGACGGGATCATCGGCTGGACCGTCACCCAGTCGGTCTTCCAGCGTTCGGCGGGCGTGGCGACGGTGGCTGCGGCGACCCCGGCCGGCAACGGTGTCTACTCCGTGATGGACATCGACGCCGACGAGGCGTGGGCGCTGGCCGAGGCGCTGACGCCGGGAATCACCGACGTCTGGCACCACGACACCGACCCGGGCGTCCGCGTGTCACCGTCGCTGGGGGTCCGGCGCGGGTGAGACCCGCAGGGTGGCCACCCACAGCGGGATGAGGCCGCCGAAGACCAGCAGCGCCAGTCCGCGCAGGCCGACGGGCACCGGCATGTCGCCGCCCGGGCCCAGGTCGAGCGCGACGAGCGTGAGGATCCACACCAGGGCGGGGAACGCCGCGACGATCCTCCGGTCCGACCACGTCGAGGCGACGCGGACGAGGAACAGAGACCAGGCGCCGGCCGCCAGCACGCTGACGGGCATCGGCACGGGGCCCAGGTACATCGTCAGCCAGGCCGAGGCCAGCACGCAGCTGGTCGCCGCGGCGATCGCCAGGAGCACCAGGGCGATCCCGAACTCCACCGCCGAGGCGGGCCGGGCCGGGCGGGCCGGGTCGGTGGCCGTGGGCACGGCGGCCGCACCGGCCGCAGCGGTCACGACGCGTCCCCGCGGAGGCCGTCGAACAGGTGGGCCGAGCCGGGCTGGCATCTGACGTAGGGCCCGTCGTCGCCGGACCGGTCGTGGGCGATGTACCACTCCACCTGCGGGACGGGCTGCAGGACGCCGTTGGTCAAGGCGAGGAACCACGGCTCCCCCTCGGGCCCGGGCCCGGGCACGAGCTCGAGCTGGGTGGCGTGCCCGGTGAGGGCCTCCAGCTTGGCGGCGTAGTCCGCGTCGTCCAGCGGGACGCGGTGGGTGAGGCGCGAGTCCGGCACAGACGGCAGTTCGTCCGGTTCGGCGTGACGGAGGTGGGCGGGCGGCTCGGGGTGCGTTCGGTCGAGCTCGGAGCGCGCGGTGACGGTCCACGCCACGCGGTCGGGCCGGTGGGCGGACTCCTCGACCGCGGCGTGCACCACCTCGTGGGCCCGGATGTGGTCCGGGTGTCCGTACCCGCCACGGGGGTCGTAGGTCACCACGAGGTGGGGCCGGAAGTCGTCGAGGATCGCCGCCAGCTCGGCGACGGCCTCGTCACCGGACCGGACGAACGCGCGAGGGTGGCCGGCCGACGGCGTGCCCGCCATCCCCGAGTCCCGCCAGCAGCCGGCCCCGCCGAGGAACCGGGTGCGGTCCACGCCGAGCCCGCGCAGCGCGATCCCCAGTTCCCCGATCCGGTACCCGCCCAACTGGTCGGCGCGGTCGGCGACGAGCCCGGACAACGCGTCTCCGATGACCTCCCCCTCCTCGCCGAGGGTGCAGGTGATCACGCGGACCTCGGCGCCGGCCGCGACCAGCGCGGCGATCGTGCCACCGGTGGTGATCGCCTCGTCGTCGGGATGGGCGTGCACGAACAGGGCGCGCAGCCCGTCCGCGGCCGGGGTCGCGGGCGTCGGGGTCATCCGGTCCTCCTCCAGGTGGGTGCGGTGTCGAAGACGTCGGTGACCGGCCGCGTGACCTGTGCCCCGCCGTCCGGGTCGGCGCCGGGGTCGGTACCGGGTCCGCTCACGTCGACCCCGTCGGTGGCCAGCAGCAGGGTGGGGCGCACGAGCGGCACCCGCAGCGCCAGGTCAGCGACACGTTCTCCCGCGGCGACCAGATCGGGTGTGGCCGTCGGCGCCGACGCGTCCCCGCCGGACACGCCCAACGCCCGGTCGAGCACGGGGTCGCAGATCCCGGAGACGTCGGAGGCGCGGGCGGTGGCGTCCCGGCCGATCGTCCGGGGCGGGGTGGTAGGCGTGGTGCTGGTCGCTCCGGCGCTGGCACTCGTGTCGGTGGTACGGCGCTGGCGGCTCCGGCCGGTGTCCGGCTCGGGCGGTGACAGGCTCGGCACGGTCGTGCGGGGCCGGGACGGTGTCGTGGTCGCCTCCTCCGACGTGGCCGAGCCGGACGTGGACGCGGACGCGGACGCCCCCGATCCCGGTCGGGGAGCGGCCGGGGCGCAGGCGAAGCGGGAGACGGCGGCGAGCTCCGGCTGCCCGTCGGTGCTCTGCCAGCCGACGACGGCGTCGACCAGACCGTGCGGCAACGCGTCGGCGTACAGAGCCGTCGACCCGAGTTCCCACACCCGGGCGCCGATCCCGGCGCCGCGCAGCTGGTCGGCGACGGAGTACGCGGCGGTCACGGCGCGGTCGTCGGTGGCCTCGACGCCGAGCGTGAGGGAGAGCGGGACCTCGTCGCGCTGCCAGCGCGGACCGGTCAGGGCGAAACCGGCCCCCGTCAGCGCGCGTTCGGTCAGCGCGGGATCGGCGGTCGTGGTCACGGCGGACCCGGCCGGGAAAGGATGGGATGTCACCTCGGGCCGCGCCTCCCCCGTGACGACCCGCCCGATCACCTGCGGGTCGAGAGCGGCGGCGACGGCGCGACGGACCGCGGGTTCGGACACGGTCGGGGCGACGGTGTTGAACGCCAGCTCCAGCTGGGCGGTGCCGGCCAACGGCGTGCCCGTCACCCCGGGGACGGTCTCGGAGACGTCCGTGGCCACCGGCGTCGCGGAGACCAGGGCCATCGACCCCGGACCGTCACGCAGGGCCGCCCCGAGTTGGCCGGGGCCGGTGGCGCGGCGGACGACGATCTGCTCGATCTCCGGGGCTCCGGCCCAGTAGCGGTCGTTGCGGACGAACTCGATCTCGCCACGGCCGATGTCGGCCGCACGGATCATGAACGGCCCCGCGCTCATGACCGGCAGCGCCTCCATCGAGCCCTGGAAACCGTCGGGGGCGCCCTTGAGGATGTGCGCGGGCAGCAGGTGCTGGAAGAGCGACCGCCAGTGCGCGGGTACGGACTCGAAGACGACGTCGACGACCTTGCCTCCGGCGCCGGAGCGTACGTCGACGATCCGCTCGTAACCGGCGGGGTCGACGACGCCGGGCTGACCGGTCATCTGCCGCCACAGGTACTCGAAGTCCTCGGCCGCCACGGGGACGCCATCGGACCACTGGGCCTGCTGGTCGATGGTGTAACGGATGGTCTCCGGGGCGTCCGGCAGCGGTGTCGCGGACAACAGCAGGTCACGGTTGAGGACGGGCTCGCCGTCGACGCCGGGGACGAACGCGCTGGGGAGCAGCAGCGAGGCGACGAGGTCGGTGTCCACGCCCTGGTCGGCGAGGAGGTGCGGGTTGAAACCCTCCTCGACCCGGTCGAGCGCGAGGAGGATGCCGCCGTCCGTGAGGCTGACGGTGGTGCCGTCGGTGCGGTCGTCACCCACGACCGTCGGGGGCGGGGGGTCGGCGACGCACCCGGCGACGACGACGAGGGCGAGCGCAGCGCCCAGCGTGGCAGATGCCCGCCGGCGCGCCGACGCCCCCTTCGCCGTCACCGGTCCCCCGTCAGTTGGCCGAGGCCTTGTCGCGCGACTTGGCCTTGCTGCGGGCCTTGGCCCGCTCGGTCGCCGTGAGCGCGACCTTGCGCACGCGGATCGCGTCCGGGCCGACCTCGACGCACTCGTCGCCGGCGCAGAACTCCATGGCCTCCTCGAGCGAGAGGTTGCGGTGCTTCTGCAGCGTCTCGGTGGCGTCGGAGGTCGCCGACCGCATGTTGGTGAGCTTCTTCTCCTTGGTGATGTTGACGTCCATGTCCTCGGAGCGCGGGTTCTCACCCACGACGACGCCCTCGTACACCTCGGAGCCGGGCTCGATGAAGAAGTCGCCGCGGTCGGCCAGGCCGAGCAGCGCGAACGCGGTGGCCTTGCCGGCGCGGTCGGCCACGAGCGAGCCGGTGTGTCGCGAGCGGATCTCCCCGACCCACGGCTCGTAGCCGGCGGAGACGGAGTTGGCGATGCCGGAGCCGCGCGTCTCGGTCATGAAGGTGGTGCGGAAGCCGATGAGGCCGCGGGCCGGGACGAGGAACTCCATCCGGACCCATCCGGTGCCGTGGTTGCTCATCTGCTCCATGCGGCCCTTGCGGGCGGCCATGAGCTGGGTGACCGCGCCGAGGTACTCCTCGGGCACGTCGATGGTCATGTGCTCCATCGGCTCGTGGACCTTGCCGTCGATACGCTTGGTGACTACCTGCGGCTTGCCCACGGTGAGCTCGAAGCCCTCGCGGCGCATCGTCTCGACGAGGATGGACAGCGCCATCTCGCCACGACCCTGCACCTCCCAGTCGTCGGGGCGCTCGGTGTCGAGCACCTTGAGGGAGACGTTGCCCACGAGCTCCTGGTCGAGACGTGCCTTGACCATCCGAGCGGTGAGCTTGGTGCCGCCGTTGCGGCCGGCGAGCGGGGACGTGTTGACGCCGATGGTCATCGAGATGGCGGGCTCGTCGACGGTGATTGCGGGCAGCGCGACCGGGTTCTCCGGGTCGGCGAGGGTGTCGCCGATCATGATGTCGCTGATGCCGGCGACCGCGACGATGTCGCCGGCCACGGCCTCCTCGGTGGGGACCCGCTCGACGCCCTCGGTCGCGAGGAGCTCGGAGATCCGGACCGACTTGGTCTCCGTCCCGCCGTCCGGCAGGTGGTGGATCCACGCGACCTGCTGGCCCTTGCGCAGACGACCGTTGTGGATGCGGACCAGGCCGATGCGGCCCAGGAAGTTGGACGCGTCGAGGTTGGTCACGTGTGCCTGCAGCGGCGCGTCGGCGTCGCCGCGGGGGGCGGGGATGACGTCGTAGAGCAGCGTGAAGAAGTCGTCCAGGTTCTCCGCGTCGGGCTCCTGGCCGTTGGCCGGCTGGGTGGTCGAGGCCTTGCCGGCACGCCCGGAGGCGAACACGACCGGCAGCTCGAGGGCGCGCTCGGCGGCGGCCTGGGCGTCGGGGTCCTCGAGATCCGAGGCGAGGTCCAGCAGGAGGTCCTGGGCCTCCTCGACGACCTCGTCGATGCGGGCGTCCGGGCGGTCGGTCTTGTTGACCACGATGATCACCGGCAGCGAGGCGGCGAGCGCCTTGCGCAAGACGAAGCGGGTCTGGGGCAGGGGCCCCTCGGACGAGTCGATGAGCAGCACGACGCCGTCGACCATCGACAGGCCGCGCTCGACCTCTCCGCCGAAGTCGGCGTGGCCGGGGGTGTCGATGATGTTGAGGACGAGGTCAGCACCGCCGGAGCCCGCGCCCGGGCGGCGGACGGCGGTGTTCTTCGCGAGGATCGTGATCCCCTTCTCGCGCTCCAGATCCCCCGAGTCCATCACGCGGTCCACGAGCTCGGCGCGTTCGTCGAACGCGCCCGACTGACGCAGCATCGCGTCGACGAGGGTCGTCTTACCGTGGTCGACGTGCGCGACGATCGCGACGTTACGGAACTCGGTCTGGGCCATACGCTGGGTTCTCCCTCGGAGGCTTTCGGCGCCGAGGCGGCTGAGGTCACCGCCGGGGCGCGTGGCGTGGGAATCGGCGGGGTCTCCCGCGTGATCCACAAGCGCGTCCGGTCGAGCGCGCGTTGCGTGACCACATTACCCGCTGATCGGCTCCGGACCGCTATCTCGAGCTCCGGTGCCACCACCCGGGACCTGCGATGTTATTTACATCACGTATAACTTCTGTAACATCAGCCCCAGTCAGCTCGCCGTTCCGGCTCCGCCTGTCCCCGATACGGGGGCGCTGTGAGAACATCTAGCGGTCGCCCGGTCGGCCGCCGACCGGTCCGCCCGCCCCTGCCGAAGAATGGACTCGCCAGTGACCCGCCACTCGCTCAGGACCTCGTTCCGGACCCTCGGTCTCGGCGCCGCCGCCGCCGTCGTGCTGGGGCTCGCCGCTCCCGCCACCGCCGGTGCACAGTCACTCGACGAGCTGGGGCGCCCGACCGAGCCCGTTCTCCAGGCGGTCGAGAACCTCGCCGCGCAGCAGTGGATCCCCGAGGAGACCCGGGGCACCATCGCCCGTCTCGTCGGCTTCTTCCGCGGCACCGGCGAGCCCGGCACGCCGCTGCCCGAGAACGGCCCGGTCATCGCGCAGTTCGCCTACCCGACGATCATGCAGCAGTGCATCGGCGGCGAGCAGACCGCCGTGGGCGCCGCGACCGCGGTCCCCGGCCCCGCGGATCTCCCGCTGCCCGGCGTCGCGCCCGGCCATCTCGGCTTCATCTTCACCGCCCTGGGCACCGAGGGCGTCGCCGCCCAGCAGGCCCAGCCCATGACCGTGGACTGGTTCAACATCAACAACGGTCGCCGCGGCACCACCGTGCTGGGCTACAACGGCATCAACGAGGGCGGACCGGCCACGATCAACGGGGTCGCCGACACCGGCCCCGGGCAGGTTCTCATGCTCCTGCAGGGCGGGGTCACCACGAACCTCGAGAACGGCGGGACCTCCAACTGCGTCGCCTTCCCCACCGTGGGGACCGCGTTCGTCCCGTGACCGGCGGGGGTACGGGGCCAGATCGGCCCGGACACGACCCGGACCAGGCACTGACCGAGGCCCGCCTCGCCCTCTCGGGCGGCGGGCCTCTGGTCGTGCTGACGGGCGCCGGCATGAGCGCGGAGAGCGGTGTGCCCACGTTCCGCGACGCGCAGACCGGGCTGTGGGAGCGCTACGACCCCACCGCCCTGGCCACCCCGGAGGCGTGGTCGCGCGACCGCGACACGGTCTGGGCCTGGTACCGCTGGCGCGAGCACCTCGTCTCCCGTGCGCAGCCGAACGCCGGTCACCTCGCGGTGTCCCGCGCGCAGGCCCGGCGCGACGTCACGGTGGTCACCCAGAACGTCGACGATCTGCACGAGCGCGCCGGCTCACGGCGCGTGCACCACGTCCACGGGAGCCTCTTCGCCCACCGGTGCGACACCTGCGGGTCACCGCTGGACGTCGGTCCCCCGCCGGCCGACCCGGTCGACCGGCTCACCCCGCCGGGCTGCGACCGCTGCGGCGGCCGGGCGCGCCCCGGGGTCGTATGGTTCGGCGAGATGCTCCCGCGCGAGCCCTGGGAGGCCGCCGTCGACGCGGTCACCTCGGCCGAGGCGGTCCTCGTCGTCGGCACCTCCGGCCTGGTCCATCCCGCGGCGTCCCTCCCCGGTCTCGCCGCCGACGCCGGGCTCCCGGTCGTCGAGGTGAACCCCGGGCCGTCCGGCCTCGGCCCCGAGGTGTCCGTCCACGTGCGCGCCTCGGCCGGGCGGTCCCTCCCCGCGCTGCTCGATCCCTGATCGTCGGCCGCACGCTCTTCCCTCCGCACATCGGCTCGCGATTCCACCGCCGTCGCGCGATCGTCGCGCTAGCGTGACCGGAACGGGACCTCACTCCCGCGGCCCCGTGTCCCCGCTACCGCGGAATGGCCAGAAGATCACCACATGTCCGATACGTCCCCGACCGCCCCGTCCACGCCACTAGCCCCGTCCGCCGACGCGCCGACCACGCCACCCGCGACGCCGCCGATCAGCGCCGTTATCGCCGCAGAGGTCGTCGGCACCTTCTGGCTCGTCCTCGGCGGATGTGGCACCGCCGTGTTCGCGGCGGTGCAGATCGCCACGGCCGACACCCTGGACGTTCCCGTGGGCGTCGGATACCTCGGTGTGGCCATCGCGTTCGGGCTCACCGTCCTCACCGGTGCCTACGCCTTCGGTCACATCTCAGGCGCGCACTTCAACCCGGCGGTGACCGTCGGCGCCGCGGTCGCCGGCCGTCTGCCCTGGTCCCGAACGCCGGTCTACATCGTCAGTCAGGTCGTCGGCGGGCTCGTCGCGGGCGCGGTGATCCTCGCGGTCGCCAGCGGTAAGGACGGGTTCGAGGCGACCGGGCGGATGGCCGCCAACGGTTACGGAGCGAACTCCCCCGACGGCTACGGGCTCCTCTCGGCCCTGCTCATCGAGATCGTCCTCACGGCGGTCTTCGTGTGGGTCATCCTCGGCTCCACCGATCGCCGGGCCCCTGCCGGCTTCGCGCCCGCGGCCATCGGTCTCACCCTCACGCTCATCCACCTCATCTCCATCCCGATCACCAACACCTCGGTGAACCCGGCACGGTCCACCGCCGTCGCGTTCTTCAACGGGGACGGCGCTCCCGGTCAGCTGTGGCTGTTCTGGGTGGCTCCGATCGCGGGTGCCCTCATCGCCGGAGCACTGTACGGCCCGCTGTTCGGCGAGCGCGACCGGAGCACGGCGCGCTGACGCCGCTCAGCGGGCCGGACAGCGGGGCCGGTCAGCGCCGCGGTTCGTCGCGGTGCGAACCTCCCCGTAGTTTGTCGACGATCGTCGGCCGATCACCGGTGCCTGTGGCCGGGCCGGTCGGGTCGGCGGGGTCGACGGGGCCGGCGGCCTGGTCGGCGCGGTCTCCGGACATGCCCGGCCCCCGGTCCGCGGACGCGCGCGGTTCGGTGGCCGGGTGGTCGTCGGCCCTGGCGTGACGCCCGCCGACGCCCGCGGAGCCACCGGTGGTCACTCCGTCGCCCCGAACGCCACGGCCACCATTGCCGCCGTCACCGTCGAGGTCATCGGCGCGGTGCCGCGGGTCGAGCTTCTCGGCGGTCTGCTCCATACGACTGACGTCCCGCTTCTGCTCGTCCAGGGCGCCACGGTGCTTCTCCGCGTCCGCTCGCAGGCGTTCCGCTTCGGCGGCTTTGGCCTGCGCCTCCTGCTCCGCGGCGCCGGCCCGGTGCTCCTGCTCGCGGGCGACGGCGTCCTGCCGCTCGAGCTGGCGTTCGCGATCCCGGGCGTCGCGGCGGAGTTCCGCGGCCTCGGTGAGCTTCCTACGGTTGTTGTTCTTCGCTGCCAGGGCGATGAGCGCGATGACGACGATCAACGCGATCACCCCGATGACGACCCAGACCATGGGGTCCACGGCTGCCTCCCTCGTTGCGGGGTCGGATGATCCTGGAACGTAACCCCGGCGCGGCACCGCTGCCACCGGAGGCCGCCAATACGGGTATCAGCTCAACGCCGGGACGACCTCTCGCTCGAACAGCTCGAGGCCAGAGGTGTCGGTCGCGATCTCCGGGAAGTAGAAGATGCCGTAGCCCATGCCCAGGTCCCGCAGCGCGGTGAGCTTCTCGACGATCTGCTCGGGCGTCCCGACGCCGGGCAGGCCCCGGTACGCCCCCAGCTGACGATCCGCCTCGTCCGCGCCCACGTGACGGGCCATGCGGTCGCGCAGTGACGCCAGCCGGTCGGCGACCTCCTTCTCCGTCTCGCCGATGGCCACGTTGTAGTTGGCCGTCATGGTGATCTCCGACGGGTCGCGGCCCAGGTCCGCGCAGTGCCCTCGCAGGACCTCCGCCTTGTGGGCGAAACCGTCGGGGGTGCCGTCGAAGTTCGTGTAGTCGGCGTACCGGGCGGCGATCCGCAGGGTCTTGCGCTCTCCCCCGCCCGCGACCCAGACGGGGATGCCGCCCGGCTGCAGCGGCCGCGGCTGCACGATCGCCCCGTCCACCCGGTAGTGCTCGCCCTCGAGGGAGACGACGCCCTGCGCCCACGCCTCACGCATGATGCGCACGCCCTCGTCGAGCATCCCCAGACGGTCACCGGCGGACGGGAAGCCGTATCCGTACGCGCGCCACTCGTGTTCGTACCACCCCGCGCCGATCCCCATCTCGACCCGGCCACCGGAGATGTGGTCGACGGTCGCGGCGATCTTCGCGAGCAGCACCGGGTTGCGGTACCCGAGACACGTGCACATCTGGCCGAGCCGCACCCGCGAGGTCACCGCGCCGAGCGCCGACATCAGGCTCCACGCCTCGTGGGTCGCCTCGGACGAGGTCAGGGGCGAGGTGTGCATGTGGTCGTAGACCCAGACCGACTCCCACGGGCCGGCGTCGGCGCGGGCGGCGAGATCGGAGATCACGGGCCAGTGGCGGTCGGCCGGCACGTCGACCAGATCGAGGCGCCAGCCCTGGGGCAGGAAGAGACCGAATCGCATGGCACGAGCGTAGCGCCGCGCCGGCCGTCCCGGCGGGATCGAGCCGGCAGGTCCCGACCCACCCGGCGTCCGGCCCACGTCAGACGCTGGAGTCCTCGTCGTCGTCGGGCGGATCCAGCTCCCCCGCCTCCAGCGTGAAGCCGGACGGCCGTGCGCCGTCGGGCGCGGAGCCCAACAGCGCCACCCGCACCGTGGACTCGTCGGCGCCCGGCTGCGGCTCCCCGATGCGCGCGTCGGCCGGCACCTCGACCCCGGCGTCGACGACCGCGGTCTCCACCCGCGCCCCGGAACGCACGATGGCGCCGGGCAGGATCACACTGTCGCGGACCCGCGCGCCCTCCTCGACGACGGCTCCGGGGCCGATGACCGAATGCTCCACGACGCCACCCACGATCGCGCCGTGACCGACCAGCGACGTCGTCACCCGGGCCGCCGGGCCTGTCCTGGCCGGTCCGCTGAACGCCGAGGCGGTCCGCAACGTCCAGCCCGGGACGTCGAGCTCGTGCACGGGGGGCTCGCCGAGCAGATCCATGTGCCCCGCCCAGTAGGACTCGACGGTGCCCACGTCGCGCCAGTACTCGTCGTGCCGCCACTCCCGGGCCCGCCCGGCACCGACCATCGCCGGAAGGACGTTGTCGCCGATGTCGCCCATGTCGGCGTCGCCCCCGTCGTCGCTGTCGGCGGCGGCGTCCGCGTGCGCCTTCTCGAGGTAGCGGATGAGGGCAGCGGTGTCGAAGGCGAAGATCTCCGCGCAGATGAGGTCGGTGGCCGGCTCGTCGGGCTTGTACGCGTAGTCGGTGATCGTGCCGTCGTCCGACACGCGGACCACGCCGTACCGGCCCGCGTCCTCCGGGTCGACGCGGGTGGTGACCATCGTGACCTCGGCGTCGGATTCCAGGTGGTCGCGGACCAGCCGGTCGTAGTCGAGGCGGTACACCGCGTCGGCACTGAGCACGACGGTCACCTCCGGGCCGGCCTCACGCAGCGGCTCGACCTGCTTCCACAGCGCGTCGGCCGTCCCCGAGTGGAACCCGTCGCGGCCGGTGCCCTGCGACGGGTGCAGCACGAGCAGTCCCCCGCCCAGACGATCGAGATCCCACGGGCGGCCGCTGCGCAGGTGTGAGCCAAGCGATACCGGGTGAAACTGCTGGACCACCCAGACGTCTCTCAGCCCCGAGTTGGCCGCGTTGCTCAACGAGAAGTCGATGAGTTGGTACCCGCCGCCGTAGGGCACGGCCGGCTTGGCCCTGTCCCGGGTGAGAGCGCGGAGGCGGGATCCCGCGCCACCAGCGAGGACGATCGTGACCACGGACAACGGTGCCATGTGAGGGCTCCTTTCCGGGCGGGAGGGGAAACCCGACCCCGTCTGAGAACGACACTGTAACCGGAGCGGGAGCGCTCACCCACTGGTCGCCCGCACCGTACCGAGAGGTCAGGCCGTGGACATCGCCATGCCGAACTCGTCCAGTTCTTCTTCTCCGTCGAAGTACAGCGCCACGTAGCGCCCGGCGACCTCGGCGACCTGCATCTCCATGTCGTACACCGCTTTGAGGACGTCGGTCCGCATGATCTCGGCCGGAGTGCCGTCGGAGACGATCCGGCCGTCCTTCATGGCGATGATCCGGTCCGAGTAGGCCGCGGCGATATTGATGTCGTGGATGACGAGCACGATGGTCTTGCCCCGGTCCGCGGCGGTGCGCCGCAGCAACCGCATGATCGAGGTGGCGTGCCGTAGATCGAGGTTGTTGAGCGGCTCGTCCAGCAGGACGTAGTCCGTGTCCTGCGCCAGCACCATCGCGATGTGCGCGCGTTGCCGCTGGCCACCGGACAACTCGTCGAGATATCGGTCGGCGAGGTCCTCGAGCTCCATCGCCCCCAGGGCGTAGTCGATGTGCTCGGCGTCGCCCGGGCCGGGCCGACCACCGTTGTGTGGGAACCTGCCGAACCCGACGAGCTCACGCACGGTGAGCCTGATGGACACGGCGTTCTCCTGCCGCAGCACCGCGAGGCGGCGGGCCAGCTCACGCCCCCCGTCGACGGACACGTCGACCCCGTCGACGAGTACTTCTCCGGAATCCGCTGTCTGGAGCCGGCTCATGACTCCCAACAGTGTCGACTTTCCGGCGCCGTTGGGCCCGATGAGAGAGGTGACGCCACCGTGCGCGAAGCACGCCGACACCTCGTGCAGAACCTGCGTGTCGCCGTAGGACGAGCACACCGACCGCGCCTCGATGCCGCAGCCGGCCGACCACCGGCTTTCACCGGATCGGTCGCCGCGGCGTCGGAACGGGAGAAGGGACATGGCGTGCCTCTCTTTCAGCGTGCGCGGTTGGTCAGGAGCAGGAACAGGAACAGCAGGCCACCGGCGAACTCGATGACGATGCTCAGCGCGGACTCGACGCCGAGGGCACCGAGCACCATCTCTCCTCCCGCCAGAGCGATCACGCCCAGCAGCGAGGCCACCGGGAGCGTGAACCGGTGCAGGGTGGTGCCGAGCAGAGCGTAGGCCGCGTTCGCCACGATGAGCCCGAAGAACATCACCGGTCCGATCAACGCGGTCGAGGCCGAGACGAGGAAGGAGACCACCACGAGGACCACGATCGTGGCCCTGCGGTGGTTGACGCCCAGCGCGACGGCGGGATCGCGCCCCAGCAGCATCACGTCGAGCCGCCGACCGAGGACCGCCACGACGACGAGCCCCGCCACGACGATGACCCCACAGGCGACCAACACGTCGAGCTGGACGCCGCGGAAGCTCGCGAACATGGCGTCCTGAACCTGCAGGTATGCCGCCGGGTCGAGCAGTCGCTGGAAGAACGTGGAGGCGGAGCGGAAGAAGACGCCGAACACGACACCCACCAGAAGCAGCAGGTGGATGTCAGTTCTCCGGCCCCCGAGGAGCCACAGGTACAAGGAGGTCGACGCGACCACCATGATCGCGGTCTGGCCGAGGAAGCCGGAGAGACCGCCGCTGGTCAGTCCCCCGATGACCGCGGCGTCGCGCGGGACCATGAAGAACACGAGCATCGTCTGGATGAGCAGATACAGCGAGTCGAAGCCCATCAGCGCCGGAGTGAGGATCCGGTTGCCGGTGACGGTCTGGAAGAGCACCGTCGAGACCCCGACCGCGACCGAGACCAGGACGATCGCCACGGCGTGGCGTGTTAGTCGGTCCAGCGAGTAGCTCCAGGCCTTGGACCCCACCGTGGCCGGGAGCCCGGAGAGGACCAGGGCTGCGATCGTCGCGACGGCGACCGCAGCGCAGACGAGCACCACGAGCCAGCGACGGCGACGATCGGCCTCGACTCGCGTCCGTCCGCGCGAGAGGCTCTCCGGCGGGGCTACGAGGATGGCGGTCTCAGGCATTGCGCACTCCTCGCAGCATCATGGTCAGGAAGACGGCACCGCCGAGTATCCCGACGATCGTGCCCACGGGAACCTCGCCGGCGCCGGGGGCACCGCCGGCGAACACACCGGGGAGCGACCTGCCCACCATGTCGCAGACCAGGACGGTCACCGCCCCGAGGAGCGCCACGAGAGGCAGACCGCGGCGGGCGTCGTCGCCCACCAGCCGTGAGACCACATTGGGGACGACCAGCCCGAGCAGCGGGAGCGCGCCCACGGTGACCACGACGACTGCCGCGACCGCGGCCACGATGGCCATCCCGGCCGCGACGACGGTCTTGTGGTCGAGCCCGAGACCGGTCGAGACGTCCTCTCCCAGCCCCGCGACGGTGAAGCGGTCGGCGGCGATGTAGGCGAGTCCGCCGAGCACCGCCACCAGCCACAGCAACTCGTACCGTCCGGCCAGGACCGCGGAGAAGTCGGCGAGCATCCACGAGTTGAGCATCTGTAGCAGGTCGCGGGACAAGGCGAGGAACGCCGCGACGGCACCTATCACGGACCCGAGCATGATGCCGATGAGCGGCACCACGAAGGAGTCCGATACCGGGACGCGCCGGATACACGCGAGGAAGAGCGCGGTCCCGGCGAGCGCGAACACCATGGCGACCATCATCTTGGCGACGATCGGGGCACCGGGCGCGATGATCGCCACCACCACCAGACCCAGACCGGCCGATTCGACTGTGCCTGCGGTCGACGGCTCCACGAAGCGGTTCCGGGTGAGCAGCTGCATCAGCAGTCCGGCGATCGCCAGCGAGGCCCCCGCGAGGGCGGCCGCCGCCGTGCGCGGGAGACGGGCCTCGACGAGGTAGACGCGGTGCGCCTCGGTGAGCCCACCCGTGAGTGCGTCCCACAGAGTGATATTCGCTGCGCCGACGAACACGCTGGCGACGAGCGAGAGCACGAGCGCAACGACGCCGAGCGCCGGCCACAGCGAGTAACGGTGCGGTCGGCGCTCGGCCAGGGTCGTCGTCATCTGCGGTGGCTGCCTACCGTCAGGAGACGGCGGAGTCGATCTCGTCGATCATCGACTCGAGGACGCCGAGCCCGCCCCCGACGAGGTACCAGTTCTGGCCGTCCAGGAAGTGGACGTTGTCGTTGACCGCAGCCGAGGTCCGGTTGAAGAGCGGGTTGTCGAGCAGGGCCGCGGCGGCCTCACCCTCGGCACCGATCGCCGCGTCCCGATCGATGACGAAGACGTGGTCGGGATTCAGCTCGGCGATCTGCTCCCAGCTGAGCGGGGCACCGTGGCTGCCCTCCGCCTCGAGTTCACCTGCAGGCGACATCCCGAGCTCGTTGAAGATCAGATCGAAGCGCGAGCCCGGTCCGTACCCGGTCACCTTGCCGCCGGACGTCATCAGGACGAGGGCCGTGCCCGCCCCCTCCGCCTTGGCCCGGGTCTCGGCCACCATCTCGTCGATCTCGGCGAGCTCATCGACAGCCTTGTCCTCGGCTCCGAACAGCGCCGCGATCTCCTCGACCTTGGCGCGGTTCGACGCGATCGTGTCGGATGTGTCCGGATCTCCGGCGATCACCTGGTCGGAGATCTTCGCGAACTCCGGCTCCATCTCCCGGGTGCGGTTACCGAACAGGATCAGGTCGGGCCCCAGTTCGGCGATGACGTCCATCTTCGGCTCCTTGAGGCTGCCGATGTCCGTGTACTCGTCTCCCGCGTACACGTCCAACGCCGCCGGGAAGACTCCTGTCTTCACCAGACCGATGACCCGATCCTCCAGATCGAGCTCGTCCAGGGTGTCGGCCGCCGCGTGACTCGTGAGCACCACCCGGGTCGGTCCCTCCCCCTCGGAGCCGGCGGACTGTGCGTCCGAGCTGCCGCACGCAGTGACCGCGCCACCGGTCAACGCGATCGCGGCCGTCGCGGCGACGATCTTGGGGAATCGCTTCATTTCACTCCTGGGCTAGTTCGGAAGGTTAGGCTCACCTTAACCACCCCCGTGGCCGATAGGCAAGTCTTAAGTATGGCTTGCCTCACTACCACGGCTCGCGCACTGCTGACGTCGTCCCGGGGGGGGGACGGAGGACCGGATGCGGGAACGCCCCGGATTCAGGACAATCGGGGGCATGACCGAACGACAGTACGACCAGGACACCGACGGTGACTACGACGAGAACACGCTGGACGGCAGCGAGGGCCTCGACGCCGACGTCATCACCAACGACAACGAGGACCTGACCGTCGACGCGCCGGAGACGTGGAAGCCGATCGAGGAGAACCACGACCTCGACGACAAGCTCGCGGCCGAGCGTCCGGACGTCGACAGCCCGGAGCCGGAAGACGAGGGGGTCTCCCCCGAGCCCCGCGACGAGATCGACGAGCTCGACCCGGACGGCGAGACCCGGGTCCTCGGCGAGGCCTGATAGACGCGACCGACCCCGGCGGGAGGGAGGTGTCGCCGTGAGCGTGCCGGACATCGCGGACGCGATGCGCGCGCAGGACCGCCGCCGCTTCCTCCCGCCGGAGGTCGTCGGAGACCACGCCCTCGACGCTCCGCTGCCGATCGGGTACGGGCAGACCAACTCGCAACCGTCCACCGTGGCGGACATGTTGACCCTCCTCGAGCCGTTCCCCGGTATGCGGGTGCTCGACGTGGGGTCCGGCAGCGGATGGACCTCCGCGATCCTCGGCGAGCTCGGCGGGCCCGAGTCGGAGGTCCACGCCGTCGAACTCGTCCCGGAGCTCGTGGAACGCTCCCGCGAGGCGATCGATCAACCTTGGGTCCACGTCCACCACGCCGAACCGGGCGTCCTGGGCCTTCCGGGCCTCGCGCCGTTCGACCGGATCCTCGTCTCCGCGATGGCCGACGACCTCCCCCGCGACCTCGTCGCCCAACTCGGCGAGAACGGGATCATGGTCGCGCCGTGGGCGAACCGGATGCACCGGGTGCGGCGATCGGGCGGCGATCTCGAGCTCAGCGAGCACGGCGGATATCGGTTCGTGCCCTTGATCCACACCCGATTCTGACCAGCATGATCCGGCAACTATCCTGGGGCGCAGATCATCCACCTGCAGACCCAGGAGCCGTCGATGGCCGACTTCCTCTACGAGGACCTTCTTCCCGTCGGGGAGGACACCACCGAGTACCGCCTTCTCACCACCGAGGGCGTCTCGACAGTGCAGGGCCCCGACGGCATGACATTCCTCAAGGTGGACCCCGAGGCCATCCGCCTGCTCACCGAGACGGCGATGCACGACATCTCCCACTACCTCCGTAGTGACCACCTCGCGCAGGTCGCCAAGATTCTCGACGACCCCGAGGCCAGTGACAACGACAAGTTCGTTGCGCTGGACCTTCTGAAGAACGCCAACATCGCCGCCGGCGGCGTGCTGCCCATGTGCCAGGACACCGGCACGGCCATCGTCAAGGGCGAGCGCGGCCAGCACGTGCTGACCCCCGGCCCGGACGAGGAGGCGGTCGCCCGCGGCGTCTACGACGCCTTCACCCGGCTCAACCTGCGCTACTCGCAGAACGCGCCCATCACCATGTGGGACGAGAAGAACACCGGCTCCAACCTGCCCGCGCAGATCGAGATCGGGGCCAACACCACGCCCGGGTCCGAGAACGCGTACAAGTTCCTCTTCATGGCCAAGGGCGGCGGGTCGGCCAACAAGTCGTTCCTGTACCAGGAGACCAAGGCGATCCTGAACCCCGAGCGGATGATGCAGTTCATCGAGGAGAAGATCCGCTCCCTCGGCACCGCCGCGTGCCCGCCGTACCACCTGGCGATCGTCGTGGGCGGCACGTCCGCCGAGTTCGCGCTCAAGACCGCCAAGCTGGCCTCCGCGCACTACCTCGACGAGCTGCCCCGCGAGGGCGCGATGACCGGCCGCGGGTTCCGGGACACGGAACTCGAGGAGAAGGTCTTCGAGCTCACCCAGAAGATCGGCATCGGCGCGCAGTTCGGCGGCAAGTACTTCTGCCACGACGTGCGTGTGGTGCGCCTGCCGCGCCACGGCGCCTCCCTGCCCGTGGCGATCGCGGTCTCGTGCTCGGCGGACCGCCAGGCCAAGGCCAAGATCACCCCGGAGGGCGTGTTCCTCGAGCAGCTCGAGTTCAACCCGGGCCAGTACCTGCCGGCCACCACGGACGCGGAGCTCGACGCCGCGACCGACGGCGTCTCCGGCACGGGCAAGGGCGCGGCGGTGAAGATCGACCTCAACCGGCCGATGCCGGAGATCCTCGCCGAGCTCAGCAAGCACCCCGTCAAGACGCGGCTCTCGCTGACCGGTCCGCTGGTCGTGGCGCGCGACATCGCGCACTCCAAGATCAAGGAGCGCCTGGACGCGGGCGAGGAGATGCCGCAGTACCTCAAGGACCACCCCGTGTACTACGCGGGCCCGGCCAAGACGCCGGAGGGCATGCCGTCCGGGTCCTTCGGCCCCACCACGGCCGGCCGTATGGACTCCTACGTCGAGCAGTTCCAGGCCGCCGGCGGCTCCATGGTCATGCTGGCCAAGGGGAACCGCTCCAAGCAGGTCACCGACGCGTGCGCGAGGTACGGCGGCTTCTACCTGGGCTCGATCGGCGGCCCGGCCGCCCGCCTGGCGCAGGACTGCATCAAGCACGTCGAGATCATCGAGTACGAGGAACTCGGCATGGAGGCGGTGTGGAAGATCGAGGTCGAGGACTTCCCCGCGTTCATCGTGGTGGACGACAAGGGCGAGGACTTCTTCGCCCACACCGGTGAGGTCACGTTGACGATCGGCAAGCGCCCCGGCCTCTGATCCGTCCTCCCGGCCGTCGTCCGCGGGGCTCAGTCCCCGCGGGCGGCGGCCTCGAGCGTGGCGACGTCGAGCTTGACCATGCTCATCATGGCGGTGAACGCGCGTCGCGCTGCCTCGGGGTCGTCGCCCCGGGCCAGGTCGTAGAGCATCCGCGGGGCGACCTGCCACCGGACCCCGTATCGGTCGATGAGCCAGCCGCACTGCACCTCCCGACCGCCGCCGGCGAGGAGGCGGTCCCAGTAGTGGTCCAGCTCCTTCTGGGTGTCGCACCGAATCTCGAGGGACACCGCGTCCGTGTACTCGGGCGGGGTCCCGCCGTTGAGCGCGACGAACAGCCGCCCGTCGAGCTCGAACTCGACGGTCAGAACGTCGCCGGCCTGTGGCCCCGGCGTGTCGATCGGCGACGTGTCGACCGCGCGCACCCGCGAGTCGGGGAAGATCGAGCAGTAGAACTCGGCGGCCTCCCGCGCTTCCGTGGCGAACCACAGGCAGGTGCTCATCTCGGCCATCACGGGCTCCTCACGACCGGGCCGCCGGCGGCGGGCGGCGTCGGCTCCCAGTCTCCGCCCCGGGCGCGTCGCCGGGAAGAGGACCGGCGTTGCGATTCGGCCACGGTCCCACCGTGGCACCCGGCGACTAGGATCGGTGCCATGGACAGGATCACGCGTGTCCTCGCCCCTCTCGCCCTGGCGGTGGTCGCCGGTGCCGGCCTGGTGGCCTGTTCGTCCGACGACGGCCCCACCCCGGGGGACCCCGCCGCGCCGGTGTCACCGACCGCGGTGACGACGGCGGAGACGGCGACGACGACGAGCTCGACCCCCGTACCCGGGCCCGCCGGCTCCCCGGTCGACATCCCGGCGACGGTGGCCCAGCGCTGGGAGGAACTCGGCGGCGAGCAGGGCACGCTCGGCCGGGTGACGGGGCCCGCGACGGAGGTGGAGGGTGGTTCGGTCGTCGACTTCGAGCGGGGCGCGATCGTCCTGACTCCGCAGGGTCGCCCGTTCGTCGTCCAGGGCGAGATCCTCGCCGCCTACCGCGAGGCGGGCGGCCCGGCGGGCGATCTCGGCTTCCCCACGGCAGACGAGGCCACAACCGACGGCGGCTGGATCTCCACGTTCGAGGGCGGCGTCATCACCTACCTCGACGGGGTCGCCGAGGTCGAGACCGACTGACCCGGCCGGGCCGGGCGGTCACGGCGGCGATATCGTCCAGTCGTGACGCCGACCCCCTCCCCGACACCGCCTCCGACCGCCGGTGCCGTCCCGGCCACGATGCTCGTCGCGTTGGCACTGACCGGGGCGATCGGCCCCTTCGCCACCGACACCTACCTGCCGGCGCTGCCGCTGATCGTCGACGAGTTCGGGGTCACCGCCTCGACCGCGCAGCTCACACTCACGGCGTTCATGGTGTCGCTGGCGCTGGGCCAGCTGGTGATCGGCCCGCTCTCGGACCGGACGGGCCGTCGGACCCTCCTCCTGGCGGGCGCGATCGGGACCGCGCTCGCGGCCGTCGTCTGCGCCCTCGCCCCCACGATCTGGGTGCTGCTGGCCGGGCGGGTGGCCCAGGGATTCTTCGGCGCCGCCGGCGTCGTGCTGGCCAAGGCCGTGGTCGTCGACGTGGGCCGGGGCGCCGGGGTGGCCAAGGCGTTCGCCACGCTCATGGCCATCCAGTCCGTCGCCCCGGTGATCGCCCCGCTCGTCGGCGGCGCGGTGGTGCCCTTCGGTGGGTGGAGGGGCGTGTTCTGGTTGCTCGCCGCACTGGCCGCCGTCACGGCCGTCGGCGTGGCCGTGGCCGTGCCCGAGTCACTACCGGCCGCGGACCGTCGCGCCGGCGGCGTGCGCGCGACCCTCTCCGGCATGCGGGCCGTGGCCACGCACGGGGCGTTCGCCGCCCGGGTGTCGGTGTTCGTGTTCACCTTCGGCGTCCTGTTCGCCTACATCTCGGCCAGCCCGTTCATCTTCCAGGACATGGTGGGCCTGTCGCCCACCGCCTACGCGATCGCCTTCACCGTCAACGCACTGGGCATCCTCGTGTCGAACCTCGCGGGTGCGCGGCTGGTGGGCAGGTTCGCACCGGAGAAGCTCATGGGCACCGGGGTGACGGGCATGGTCGTGGCGATCGTGTTCCTCGTCGTCGTCGTCGCCCTCTCCCCCGCCGGCACCCTCGCACTGGCGCCGGTCACGGTCGGGTTCATCCTGCTCACGCTGTCGATCGGCACGGTCCTGCCCAACGCGGTGGCCCTGGCCATGCAGGCCACCCGCGGCAACTCCGGCGCCGGGTCCGCGCTGCTCGGCGCCGCACAGTTCAGCCTGGCCGCGCTGGTCTCGCCGCTCACCGGCCTCGCCGGACCGCACTCGGCCGTCCCCATGCTCGCGGTCATGGGCACCTGCGCGACGATCGCGGTCGTGGCCGCGTGGCTGGTCCTCAGCCGGCCAGTGCGCGCCACGTGAGCGCCGCGGCCAGCGCGCCGACGGCGTTGAACGCCCAGTGCAGGCCGATCGGTGCCAGCAGGCTCCGGCTGCGGCGGCGGATCCAGATGAACCCCGCGCCCGCCACGGACGTCGCGGCCACCGCCAGGCCGATCCCGGCCAGCTGACCGACCAGGCCGGTCCCCAGGACCTCCGCCAGCCCGGCGTTGCCGGCCGTCAGACCCAGCGACGACGTGACGTGCCACAGACCGAACGCCAACGAGCCAATCACGAAGACCCCGGTGGTCCCGAAGGTGCGCTCGAGGGCACCCTGCAGGACGCCCCGGAACGCGAACTCCTCGGGCAGGACGGTCATCAACGGGATGAGCACGAGCGCGGAGAACACCGCCATCCGCAGGTCCGAGTAGCGCTCGGAGAGGAAGAACGGGCTGGTCGCCGGGATGAGGCACCCGGCCGTCACCACCACTGCCACCGCCACGGTCGCGGCGAGGCCGTACGCCAGTCCGCGCGGCATGTGGCGCACGGACAGGCCCAATTCGGCCCAGTGCATGCCGCGGGCCTTGACCACCACGACCATCATGAGCACGGCCAGCGGCACGATCCACTCGCGGTACGGCAGTTGCGCCAGATTCGCGGTGAGGTTGATGGCCACCAACGTCCCCAGGACCCCGACGACCCCGACCACCCCCCGGAGGCGAGAGCGGTCGAACAGGACGCGGTCGTGCGGTGACATCGTCCCGACGATACCTCGCGCCGGGTCCGTACCGGGGGTATGGTGACGCGCACAACGGCTCTCGTCCCTCGACGACCGCTCCGGCACAAGGTGGTGTCCGCCATGACCACGGTGACGATGACCGGGTCCCGCGCCCTGACCGGCGCCCGCCGCAGGGTGGGCCTGGTGGTCCGCTCGAGGATCGCCGGCGACGACGCCGACGCCCGCCGGCACCAGATCTGGCTGTCCGAGGGCGAACGGTGGAACTCGCCCGACGACGCCATCTGCCGCGTCAACGGGGACGCCTCGATGTTCGCCGCCGGACTGACCGCGCTCCTGCTGCAATCCCTGCACCCCGGTGCCATGGCCGGGGTCGCCGACCACAGCGACTACCGCGGTGACCCGTGGGGCCGCCTGCAGCGCACCTCGCAGTTCATCGCGACCACCACCTTCGGGACCATCCCCGACGCCTCCGCCCTCATCCGCGCCATCAACGGCGCGCACCGGACGGTCGTGGGCACCGACCACCGCGGACGCCCCTACGACGCCCGCGACCCCCACCTGCTGCGTTGGGTGCACGTGGCCGAGATCTGGAGCTTCCTCGAGTGCCACCGCCTCTACGGGCGCGAGAAGCTGTTCGCCTCCGATCGGGACGACTACGTGCGCCAGGCCGCGCGGACCGGCCTCATGCTCGGCGCGAGGGACGTACCCCTGACCGTTCGTGAGCTCGAGGACGCCCTCGAGTCCTACCGTCCCGAGCTGGAGGCCTCCCCCGCCGCGCTCGACGCCCGCCGCTTCCTCCTCGACGGTCCGCCGACGGCGTGGACCGACAAGCCCGCGTACGCGCTCCTGCGGGCGGGCGCCGTCGCGGCGCTGCCCGGCTGGGCGCGCGCGATGCTGGAGCTGCCCGCGGGGCCGCTCGGTTCCCGCGACCTGGGCCTGGCGGCGGGACGCACCGGCGTGTCCACGCTGCGCTGGGTCCTCGACGCCCTGGACTGAGCGCCGGGTCTGCGGCGGCGCGGGCGCCGCCCCGGCGATACGCTGTGGCCACGCGATCCGGCACGGTCGGATCACCCGTCCGCGGGGCCGCACCCGATCACCGGGCCGCGCCCGCCCGCCAGAAATGAGGTCTTCCATGGCCGGTGGACTCGCCGCCCTGCTCGACGACGTCGCTGTACTCGCACGCATGGCCGCCGCCAGTGCCGACGACGTCGCGGCCGCCGCGGGTCGGGCCAGCGTCAAGGCCGCGGGCGTGGTGGTCGACGACACCGCCGTCACGCCCCAGTACGTGCGCGACGTCGATCCGTCCCGCGAACTGCCCATCATCCGGAAGATCGCGCTCGGATCGCTGGGCAACAAGGCGATCATCATCGTCTTCGCGCTCCTGCTCAGCCAGTTCGTCCCGTGGCTCCTCACCCCGATCCTCATGCTCGGCGGCCTCTACCTCTGCTTCGAGGGCGCCGAGAAGGTGTGGGAGCGCGTCTCGGGTCACCACGAGGAGACCGCGCCCGTCGTGGAGAAGGGCCCCGAGGCCGAGGCGCGGATGGTGCGCAGCGCGGTGACCACCGATTTTATCCTCAGCGCCGAGATCATGGTGATCGCCCTCAACGAAGTCGCCTCCGAGTCGTTCTGGTCGCGCGCGATCATCCTCGTCGTGGTGGGCCTGGGGATCACCGCGCTCGTCTACGGCGTCGTCGCGGTGATCGTGAAGATGGACGACGTCGGGCTGCACCTCGCGGGTAAGGACTCCCCGGGGGTCCAGCGGTTCGGCCGCGGCTTGGTCAAGGCGATGCCGACCGTCCTCGAGGTGATCTCGTTCGTCGGCATGCTCGCGATGCTGTGGGTCGGCGGTCACATCCTCCTCGTGGGCCTCGACGAGCTCGGCGTGACCGCGCCGTACCACCTCGTGCACGTCCTTGCGGAGCCAGCGGCCGGCGTCGCCGGTGTGGGCGCCGTGCTCGGATGGCTGGTCGACACGGCGTGCGCCCTCGTGTTCGGACTCGCCGTGGGCGCGGTGATCGTCGCGGTCATGCACCTGATCCCGCGGCGGGGATCCGATGACGAACACGGCGATGCGGCTCGCGGCGGCGGCGTTGCGGGCGGCGGCGACCCGCGGGCGACCGAGGGGACGGGACGGGAGGCCGATCGCTGATGCTCCTCACCGTCGGACACGGCCGACTCGACCGCGACGAACTCGCCCGCCTGCTCCGCGGCGCCGGAGTCGAGCTCCTCGTGGACATCCGGCGGTTCCCCGGTAGCCGAGCGAACGAGGCGGCGGCCAAGGGCGCCGTACCCGAGATCGTCGGCGAGGCCGGCATCGACTACCGCTGGGAGGAGGACCTCGGCGGGCGCCGACACCTCAATGCCGAACAACGACGCCGGTCGCCCGACACGTGGTGGCGCGTGGAAGCGTTCCGGGCGTACAGCGCCTGGACCCGCGACCCCGCCTTCCGCGAGGCCCTCGCCCGCGTCGTGGCGGACGCGCGCGAGCGGCGGGTCGCGGTGATGTGCTCGGAATCGGTGTGGTGGCGCTGCCACCGCAGGATCGTGGCGGACGTGGTGGCGACCGTCCACGAGCTACCGGTGGGTCATCTGATGCACTCGGGCTCGATCACCGAGCACACCCCGAGCGAGGGCCTGCGGCTCGACGAGGACGGCAACCCGGTTTGGGACGGCTGATCAGCAGGCGCCCCGAGTACCGCGAGCGGCGTCAGCCCGGCGCGGAGATCGCCGCGTGTCCGGCCGTGGCCTAGTCTCACGGCCATGGACCCTGCATCGACGCTCGCCCCGAACCTCACGCCCCTGGCGGCACTTCTCGGCACCTGGAAGGGCGACGGCGCGGGAACGTACCCGACGATCGACGACTTCACCTACACCGAGGAGCTCACGTTCACGGATGTCGGGAAGCCCTTCCTCCACTACATACAGCGGACGTGGGCACCGAACGGCTCGCCCATGCACACCGAGACGGGGTACCTCCGAGCGCCCCGCGACGGCGTGGCCGAGTTCGTCCTCGCCCAGCCCACCGGGCAGACCGAACTGTGCGAGGGCACGGTCGTCGCCGAGGCCGACACCGTGGTGGTGGAGTTCGACTCGCGCGTCGTGGGCACTGCCACCGCCAAGGAGGTCGTCACCACCCGTCGCCGATAAGAGATCGCCGGCGACCGGATGGTGACGACCTTCGCGATGGCCGCCGTCGGCGTACCCCTCACGCACCACCTGCGTTCGGAGCTGCGCCGGGTGTGACCCCCGCGCCCGCACCTGCACCTGCACCAGCACCGTCCATCGACGGGGCCCGAGTGTCAGCGCGCGGTGCGCTCCCGCAGGATGAGCCGGGACAGCGAGTCCAGCGCGAACCCCAGCACGCCGATGACCAGGATCACGGCCATGACCTGGTCGTAGGCCAGCTGATCGCGGGCGTTGAGGATCTGATAACCCAGCCCCGACCGAACTCCGAGCATCTCCGCGGGCACCAACACGATCCACGCCGTCCCGAGAGCGAGTCGGATGCCGCCGAGGATGGCCGGTCTCACCGCCGGGATGACGACCCGCGTCAGTCGCTCCGACCCGCTGGCGCCCATCGTGCGGGCCACGTCGAGATAACCCGGGTCCATCGCGTGGACGCCGGAGGAGGTGGAGAGCATGATCGGCCAGATCGCCGCCGCGGCGACGAGGAAGATCACCGGCTCGTTGCCGATCCCGAAGACGGCGATCGCGACCGGCGCCCATGACAGCGGCGAGATCATGCGGAGGAACTGGACGAGCGGGCCCGCGACGGCCTCCGCGCGTCGACGGAGACCGAGCCACAGGCCGAGCGGAACTCCGAGGAGGGCGGCTACGGCGAGCCCCGCGACCAGCCGGTACAGACTGACCGCGGCATCCGAGATCAAGACCCCACGGTCGAGCAGCTCGCCGAATCCGGCCCACGTCTCGACCGGGGACATGCCTCCGATCACCGGGTCGTCTGTGACGAGGCCGGAGGTGAGAAGCGCCCACACCGCGAGGCCGAGGAGTAAGCCGACGAATCCGGCTCCCCAGCGCGCGGCGGGACCGCCTCCGGCGCTCGTGCCGCTTCGGCCCCGGCGAGCCCTCGGTGCCGCCGGCTCGGCCCCTGCCCGGTCGGCGGTGGCACTGCTGGCTCCGGCGTCCGGGGCGCCGGGCCCGGCGATCATCGGGTCGGCCGCCACCGGGTCGGTGCCCGGATCCGGCGTGGAGTCGGTGCGTGTCATCTAGATCAGCCGTTCGTGTCGGGTCAGCGAGGCGGGGAGACCGAGGGCGGCGGGCCCGCCGTGGCGGGCGATCGCGGTGCGGACGAACCCGTCGTCGACGAGTTCGCCGTGTACGCCCGCGGGGTCGAGGCCGTCGAGGAAGCGGGTCTCCCCGTCGACGACCGTCGTCCGCATCTGCCTCACCAGCTCGGCGGTGAAACTGGGGAACGGATACGGGTGGAAGTCGATCCGGTTGCGCGCGGGTCCGCCGTCGGGGTCGGGAACTGTGCCGGTCATGGCCACGTCGACCGCTTTGGGCGGCTGCGGCAGATAGCCCTTTCCGGACAGGATCGCGGCGGCCGCGGAGCGATCCGCGGTGATCCCGAGCTGCGCCGCGACGGCGGCGTCGACGAGAGCCTGGACGGTGTCCGGTCGGTTGTCGATCAGCTCCCGGTGCACGACCGTGACGCAGCAGGCGTGATCCCGCCACACCTGATCGAGCAGCATGTGCAGCGCGCCGACGCCCTGCGCGACCGCACCGGCGTTGAACGGGTCGGCGACGGTGAAGGCCGAGATGGAGCCGGTGGCGAGCGCCGGGATCATGTCGGACGGCCCCATGACGACGAGTTCGACGGTGTCCTCCGACCGGCTCGGGGCCCGTCGCGCCACGGGAGTGAGACCGTGCGCGCGTAGGACCCGCTGCAGCAAGATGTTGTGGATCGACCACCAACCGGGGATCGCCACCTGGGTGCCGGCGAGTTGGCCGATCTCCGTCACGTCCGGGGCCACCGTGATCGCCCCGCCGCCGGTGTGGTTCCAACTCACCACCTTGACGTCCGCGCCGATCACGTACCGGAGCTGGACGGCCGACGGCATGAGCAGGTGGATGAGGTCCACCTGGCGGGTGAGGAACGCTTCCATGAGCGACGACCAGGACCGGAACAGCACCGGCCGACCGACGATGAGCCGCTGCCGCTCGAAGTATCCGTCACCGTGCGCGACGAGCAGGGGGGCCGCGTCGGTGATCGGCAGGTAGCCGATCCGGAGGTCGTCGGTGGCCGCGCCCCGCGACGCCGTCGCCGCCGTGACCAGCGAGCCGAGCGAGGCGGCGCCCCCGAGGGCACCGGCCCCGACGGCGAGGGCACCTCCGGCCCTGAGCAGAGCCCGCCGGTCGAGAAGGGGGCCCCTGGCCCCGGCAGAATCAGACATCGCCGCGACGGTCAGGCGGTCCGGTAGGCGGCGAGAATGCTCTCTCGCAGGGCCGGATCCGAGTCGGTGGTGCCGTGAGAGGGGTTCGTCCACTCCTGCTGCACGCGGCCCGAGGAGCCGAGCAGCGCGATGCGAGAGCCCACGACCAGTGCCTCGTCCACGTCATGCGTCACCATCACCGTGGTGACCCCGAGGTCGGCCGTCACACCGACGAGCCACCGCTGCGAATCAGCCCGGGTGACCGGGTCGAGTGCGCTGAACGGCTCGTCGAGCAGGAGGATCTCCGGGCGCGTCGCCGCGGCACGGACGACCGCGACCCGCTGCGCCTGCCCGCCCGAGATCTGATCGGGGCGGGAGTCGGCGAGCTCGGCGATACCGAAGTGGTCGAGAAGATCATCGACGTGACGCGCGTCGACGCGGCCTCGCAGTGCACGGAACCGGCCGCCCAGCGCCACGTTCTCCCGCACCGTGAGCCACGGGTACAGCAGCGGCTTCTGGAAGACCACGGCATAGGAGTGGCCACCGCCGCCGATGCTGCCCGAACCGACAAGGAGTTCGCCGCCGGCCGGTTCCTCCAGCCCCGCCAGGAGCCGGAGGAGAGTGGACTTACCGACGCCGGACGGGCCGAGGAGGACGAGCGACTCACCGGACCGGACCTGCAGATCGAGGTCGGTGAACAACGGCCGACCACCGGGCAACCGGTGCTGGAGGCCCGTGACGCTGACGGCCACGGGCTTCTCGAGCACTCCGGCCGTCACGGCGCGACCCCGAGCCGGTCGAGCTCCCACCGCAGCTGGGACTGGGAGGGCGACTGCACGGGAAGGAACGCCGCCTCCCTCATCCGACGGTTCGCAGGGGCCGCCTGGGCGTACCCCATCCCCCCGCAGAGGACGGCCTCGAGCCGGGTCGCCGCCGGCGCGATCTCAGCCCCGTCGAGTCGCAGGAGCAGAAGATCCTTCAGCGACGCCTCGTGCGGTGCCGCACCGAGTCGGTGCAGTTCGGAGTGCATATGCGCATGACGAGCAGCGAGGTCGGCGTGCTCGTCCGAGTAGAAGGCACCGAGTCCTTCGAGCCGCCCCTCGGCCTCGATCAGAGACCGGGCGGCGACGCCCGAGCAGAACGCGGCCTGGAGGACCAGGAACTGGGGGCGCACGCCGGACAGGAAGTCGGCGAGATCCTCGCCGAGCACCTGCTCGTCGGGGACGATCACGCCGTCCAGACCGATCATCATGGAGGCGGTCGCGTTGAGTGCCAGGAGGTCCGGAGCATTGCGGATCTCCACGCCGGGCGCGGAGGCGTCGAAGGTGACGACCAGGCTGCGCCCGTCCTCGGTGTTGGCCGCGAGAACGATCGTGCTGTCCGGGTACACGTTGGACGCCCACGCGATCGGTCCGTCGATCCGGTAACCACCGTCGACCTTCGTCGCGGAGATCGGGACGTTGCCGAGGCCAACTACCTGCCGCTGGGCTGCGGCCATCCCGGTGACGCCGGGGCGGCCGCCGTCCGCGACGGCCCGGTAGGTCCGGGCCGCCGCGTCGGAGCGGTCGGCCGAGTGCCGCAGGTAGGCGGCGGTCATCCGCTGCGCCCACGCTGCGAACGCGACGGCCAGGCTCTCCGTGGCCACCGCCTCGATGACCGCGGCGGCGGCGGAGACCGGCGTGCGGTCCACGTCGAAGAGGCCGAGGTCGGCGAGTGCGGCGATGTCCTGACGCAGATCCGCCTCGTTCCGGTCCAGCGCGGAGGCGCGTGCGGCGACGGAGTCGATCACCGCGACGAGACCCGCCACGTCGACACTGCCGAACTCACCGGCGGCGAGCCGGGCCCTGGGAGCCCCGAGGTCGTGGGTGATGGTGTCGGTCGCGGAGTCGCTCATGCCAGCTCGTGCAGACGCGAGATGGGGGTGGACACGATCTCACGCGCGCGGACGACGGCGTCGGTGTCCGGGGCGTTGTAGAAGCACAGGCACTTGTCCGTGTCCTCACGGACGTAGGTGCGCAGGAAGGAGACCTCGGGGATCTCCGCGTACTTCGGGGACTTCTCCTTCTTGCGCGTGAGGTAGGTGTCCATGTCGATCTCGGCGGGGATGTCCCACTCGACCAGGTAGCCGGCCTCGGGACGGGCCGCCTTGATGGTCTCGAGGTCGGTGCCCACGAGACGCACCTGCGCGGGCTCGGTGACCTCGGCCGCACCGATCGCGGACGCGTCCAGGGCGGGTGCCTCGACGGCGCAGGCACCGTTCTCGTCGTCGGGGAGCTCGATGATGGTGAAGACGCGGGAGGCGCCCTTGGTCACCTGGGTCTCGATGACCTCGGCGCCGGAGCCCGCGAGGGTCGAGGCGATGGAATCGATCAGCGCGGAGGGGTCGGTCTGCTGCTCCGCCGAGGGGGTGATCTCGTAGAGGAAGAGGGTCATTGGGGGGGGGTGTTCCTTTCCCGGGGCGTCGTCTCGTCGTCTGGCCCCACGGTAGAGAGAACAGACAGTTCTGTCTAACTATTCCCGGGCGGGCTCCCCCTTTCCGGACGGCGGCGCGGTGAACACTGGGAGAACGGAGAGCCGGAGCCCCGACCGCGCAACTACAGTCGTGTCATGCGTACTGTTTTCCGATCCAAGCTCGACGAGTTCGAGGACCAGCTGATCCGCTTCTGTGAGACGAACACCCGGTTGCTCGAGCGCGCCACCGCCGCCCTGCTCGACGCTGACGAGGTCGCCGCCACAGAGGTGATCGACGGCGCCGCCGAACTGGAGGACCTCCGTGAGGTGAGCGAGCAGCACGCCTTCGAGCTCCTCCTACTCGAGGCGCCTGTCGCCGGTGACCTCCGCCAGGTGGTCTCGGGCATCTACATCGTCGAACACTTCACACGGATGTCCGCGCTCGCCGGCCACATCGCACGAGTGGCCCGACGTCGGCATCCGCACCCGGTCGTTCCCGAGCCCGTCGTCCCCCTCATCCGCGAGATGGCCCGCCGCGACGGCGTGATGGCCCGACAGCTCACGACCCTGCTCAGCGACCACGACGCCGACAAGGCGCGGACTCTCGACGACGACGACGACGCCGTGGACCAACTCCACGCCGACCTCATGAAGGAGATCTCGTCGGAGGACTGGCCGCACGGGTCGGTCAGCGCGGTCGACCTGGCGTTGCTGGCGCGGTACTACGAGCGTTTCGCCGACCACACCGTGAGCATCGCCAACCGCATCGTCTACCTCGCCACCGGGGAGCGCCCTGACGGCGGCTCGCTCTCCCACCTCGACGACGGCACCGTCCTCGACTGACCCGCACCGACCGCGGCGATACCGGGCCAGATCACCGGATCCTCCTCGCGGATCTCGATGACGCCGGCCTCCCTGTCCGGAGACGCTCCCCCGGTCAGGCGAGGCTGACCGCCGCCCGCGCGTCAGCGGGCGGCGCGGCGTTCCGCGCGGCCGGCCTCAGCGGCAGATGGCGCCCGTCGAGGCGGACTGCACCAACTTCGAGTACTTGGCGAGGACGCCGCGGGTGTAGCGCGGCGGCAGGGACTCCCACCCCTCGCGCCGGGACCGCAGTTCGGACTCGTCCACCAGCAGCTCGAGGGTCCCCTGCGAGACGTCCAGTCGGATCCGGTCGCCGTCCTTCACGAACGCGATCGGTCCACCGTCCACGGCCTCCGGGGCGATGTGGCCGACGCACAGCCCGGTGGTGCCACCCGAGAAGCGCCCGTCGGTCATGAGCAGGACGTCCTTGCCCAGGCCCGCGCCCTTGATCGCACCGGTGATGGCGAGCATCTCACGCATGCCGGGCCCGCCCTTGGGGCCCTCGTAGCGGATCACGACGACATCGCCCGCCGTGATGGTCCCGTCCTCGAGGGCGTCCATGGCCGCGCGCTCTCGCTCGAAGACTCGGGCGGTGCCCTCGAAGACGTCCGAGTCGAAGCCGGCGGACTTGACCACCGCGCCCTCGGGAGCGAGCGACCCGCGCAGGATCGTGATGCCGCCGGTCGGGTGGATCGGCTCGGACATCGCGCGGAGCACCTTGCCATCCGGGTCCGGCGGGGCGATGCCGGCGAGGTTCTCGGCCACGGTGCGGCCGGTGACGGTGAGGCAGTCGCCGTGGAGCAACCCGGCGTCGAGCAGCGCACGCATCACCACGGGGACGCCGCCGATCTTGTCCACGTCGGTCATGACGTGGGCGCCGAACGGCTTGACGTCGGCCAGGTGCGGCACCTTGGCGCCGATGCGGGCGAAGTCGTCGAGGGTGAGTTCGACCTCGGCCTCGCTGGCGATCGCGAGCAGGTGCAGGACCGCGTTCGTGGACCCGCCGAAGGCCATGACGACGGCGATCGCGTTCTCGAACGCCTCCTTGGTCATGATGTCGCGCGCGGTGATGCCCTTGCGCAGCAACTCGACCACGGCCTCGCCACTCGCCTTGGCGTAGTCGTCGCGCCGACGATCCGGGGCCGGCGGCGACGCGCTGCCCGGCAGGGACATGCCCAGCGCCTCGGCGGCGCTCGCCATCGTGTTGGCGGTGTACATGCCGCCGCACGCGCCCTCGCCCGGGCAGATGGACCGCTCGATCGTGTCGACGTCCTCCCGGCTCATGAGACCGCGCGAGCACGCTCCGACGGCCTCGAAGGCGTCGATGATGGTGACCTGCTTCTCCGTTCCGTCGGAGAGCTTGGCGAAGCCGGGCAGGGTGGAGCCGGCGTAGAGGAACACGCTCGCCAGATCCAGCCGCGCCGCGGCCATGAGCATGCCGGGCAGGGACTTGTCGCAGCCGGCGAGCAGCACCGAGCCGTCGAGCCGCTCGGCGCTCATGACGGTCTCGACGCTGTCGGCGATCACCTCACGCGAGACCAGCGAGAAGTGCATCCCCTCGTGGCCCATCGAGATGCCGTCGGACACCGAGATGGTGCCGAACTCCAGCGGGTAACCGCCTCCGGCGTGGGTCCCCTCCTTGACGGCCTTGGCCAGCCGGTCGAGCGAGAGGTTGCACGGCGTGATCTCGTTCCACGAGGAGGCCACACCGATCTGCGGCTTGACCCAGTCGTCGTCGCCCATACCCACCGCGCGGAGCATCCCGCGGGCGGCGGTCTTCTCGAGCCCGTCGGTGACATCGCGGCTTCGGGGCTTGATGTCGGCCTCGCGGCCGGTGGCCGCGTGTCCTGGGCGAGGCATGTCGGTTCCGGAGCTCATGCGCACAGCCTAGGCATTGTCCGCCCCACTGCGCGGTCGGACCCTCCGCCGCGGCTCGACCGAGCGCCGATCGGGGCGGGGATTCCCACGCGGGTGCCGGCGTGAGCCGACAGGATGGCGGCATGACCACCGCTACCGCTTCCCGTCCGAATTTCCTCGTCGTGGTCGTCGACGACATGGGGTACTCCGACTGCCAGCCCTTCGGCGGCGAGATCGCCACACCCCACCTCCAGCGTCTCGCGGAGTCCGGCGCCCGGTTCCGCGGATTCCACACCAGTTCCCTCTGCGCCCCCACGCGGTCGATGCTGCTCTCCGGCTGCGACAACCACCAGGCGGGCCTCGGCGTGATGCAGCCGCTGCACGCGCTCAACCAGTACATGCAGCCGGGCTACGAGGGATACCTCAACCACTCGGTGCCGACGATGGCGGAGCTCCTGCGTGACGCGGGGTATCGCACCTATCTCGCCGGCAAGTGGCACGTCGGCATCACCGAGGGCACCCGACCGGCGGCGCGTGGCTTCGATCGCAGCTTCGCCTTTCTCGGCGGCGGCGCCAGCCACTTCCACGACGCACGACCGCTGAGCGTGTTCGAGGGCAAGCAGACGATGTACGCGGACGACGACCGCTTCTGCACCGACGAGCTACCCGAGGACTTCTACACCTCGACCGCGTTCGTCGACAGGATGATCGGCTACCTGCGCGAGCACGACGACGACCGTCCGTTCCTCGGATACCTCGCCTTCACCGCCCCACACGACCCACTCCAGGTCCCCGATTCCGATCTGCAGCGGTACGCCGGTCATTACGACGCCGGCTACGAGGCGATCAAGCACGAGCGCATGGAGCGGATGAAAGAGATCGGCCTGATCTCCTCCGACCTCGAGGTCAATCCGGGAAGCGGCCTGTTCCCCACCTGGGAGAACCTGTCGGAGCACGACCGGCAGCGCGAGGCCCGGAAGATGGAGATCTACGCGGCGATGATCGAGCGGATGGATCACGAGCTCGGGCGCCTGCTCGACGAGCTGGACCAGCTCGGGAAGCGCGAGGACACCGTCGTGTTCTTCCTCTCGGACAACGGCGCCAACCCCAAGCAGCCGGAGTACTACCAGCCCAACACCGTCGAGACGATCGAGGCCGAATTCGACAACAGTGTGGCCAACATGGGCCGGATAGGGTCGTTCGTCTCGATCGGCGGGGCATGGGCGGAGGT
>NZ_JAHBAV010000012.1:0-20662 GCF_018390595.1 Dietzia massiliensis | reverse complement strand
GGCCAACATGGGCCGGATAGGGTCGTTCGTCTCGATCGGCGGGGCATGGGCGGAGGTCGCCGACACCCCGCTGTCGTACTTCAAGACCACCACCTACGAGGGCGGCACCCAGACGCCGCTCATCGTGGCCGGAGGTCCGGTGACCCGGGAAGGCGTGGTGACCGACGAACTGCTGCACGTGGCCGACATCCTGCCGACCATGCTCGACCTGGCCGGGGTCCGCCGACCCACGGAGATCGACGGCAGACCGGTACCACCGCTGTACGGACGGAGCCTCGCGCCGATGCTCACCGGTCAGACCCTGCAGCCGGTCCGCGGTGGGCTGGACGCACTGTGCTTCGAGATGCTCGAGTGCCGGTCGGTGCTGTGCGGCGACTGGAAACTGCTGTGGATGGCGCCCCCGTACGGCCAGGGCGACCGATGGCAGCTGTTCAACCTCGCGGAGGACCCCCGCGAACTGGTCGACCTGGCCGACCGCTACCCGGGGAAGGTGGCGCAGCTGGAGGGCCAGTGGCGGGCCTACGCCGAGTACGTCGGCTACATCGAGTCGGACGGCACTTCCGCTGCGGCCGAGTTGGGGATCGACCGGTTCTTCGAGTTCCGGCTCGCGGACGACTGACCCCCGCCCGCGACCCGCTCGCTCAGCGGGAGCGGTTCCTGACGAGGTCGTACCGGCGCAGCGACTCGAGCCGCTCCTCGGCGTGGTCCACGATCCGCTCGGGGTACCCGTGGTCGTGCCCGTCGGGCCACCGCCAGGGCTCGTGCACGGCCGCCCCGGGAAGATGCCGCAACTCAGGGACCCACCGGCGGACGTAGTCCCCGTCCGGGTCGAAGCGCTGCCCCTGGGTGACCGGGTTGAAGATCCGGAAGAACGGTGAGGCGTCCGTCCCGGTTCCGGCCACCCACTGCCATCCGTGGTTGTTGGAGGCGAGGTCGCCGTCGAGCAGGTGGTCGAGGAAGTGCCGGGCACCGACCGGCCACCACACGTGCAGGTCCTTGACCAGGAAACTCGCGGTGACCATCCGGACGCGGTTGTGCATCCACCCCTGCGCGAGGAGCTGACGCATGCCCGCGTCGACGAACGGGAATCCCGTCCGGCCCCGTCGCCAGGCCTCGACGAGGTCGTCCACCTCGGGGCCCCGGTCGTAGGGCATCCCGGCGAGGGCGTCACGCAGGTCCCTCCACGCGGACCGGGGCTGGTGCCACAGGACGTCGGCGTAGAACTCCCTCCACGCGAGTTCGGTGACGAAGCGGCGGGCCCCCTCGCCGTCGGCGGCGGGGTGCGCCCCGAGGTCGGCGAGGATCGTGCGCGGGTGGATCTCTCCGTACTTCAGCGGAGCGGACAGACGGCTCGTGGCGTCCAGATCGGGGCGGTCGCGTTGCCGCCCGTAGTCCTCGAGGTCGTCCTCGAGGAAGGCCCGCCACCGGGCGAGGGCCGCGGCCTCCCCCGCGTCACCGGACGCGGCCTCCCCCGCGTCGCCGGCTGCACCGCGCACCGCGCCATCCGCCGTGTCGCGTCCCCACCCGTCGCCGTCGTCTCCGGGGAGTTCCCCGGCGGGCGTCGCCGCCCAGGGGACGTCCCGGGGCCGCTGCCCGGGCTCGGGCCACCCGTGCTCGCGCCACGCGCGCGAGAAGGGGGTGAACACCTGGTACGGGCGGCCGCTGCCGTTGAGAACGCGACCGGGTCCGACGGCGTACGGCGACCCCGTCTCGACCAGCCGGCGGCCGTCGGCCTCGAGCGCGGCCCGGACCCGTGTGTCCCGGCGTCGTCCGTAGGGCGTGGACTCACGGCTGACGTGCACCTCGCGCGCACCGGTGAGCGCGGCCAGCCCGGGGATGACGCGGGCTGGATCGCCGGTTCGCACGACCAGCGCTCCGCCGATGTCGGCCGACAGCGCCGCGACCGAGGCCGCCAGTCGGTCGGCTCGCGCCCCGGCCCGGGACAGCAGGGCCGGGTCGCGGACGAAGACCGGCAGCACCTCGTCGCCCGCCTCCACTGCCGCGAGCAGCGCCGGATGATCCGACAGTCGTAGGTCGCGGCGGAACCACAGTATCGAGATCCCCACGGGGCCTCCCTCGTCGGTGCTCGCGGCGGATCGACCGGGACCCGCCGTCGTGACCCCCGAGTGTGGCAGAAGCGCGGCCCCTCGCCGGGCAGGCGGACGCTCGGCCGCGGGAACGCGAACAGGAGCCGCTCCGGTGAGTCCGGCGGCCCTAGTGCGCGAGCGCCGGGAAGTGGGGCACGACGTGCTCGGCCAGCTCGGCGATCACCTCGCCGACCGGGCGACGGCAGGCCCCCAGGCCCAGCTGCACGTGGTTGACCCCGATCCCCCTCAGGTCCTCGAGGTGGTCGACCAGCCTGCGCCGGCCGATCCGGAAACCGAAGCTGATCGGGGAGGCGGACTCATCCGGGTCTTCCGCGAGGTCGATCTGCAGCGACTGCGCGAAGGGTTTGAACACCTCGCCGTCGTACACCTCGCCGTCGTCCCTGTCGGCGTCGTCGTCTCCCCCGCCGACACCGCCGGCCGCGGCGGCGGCCACCGCCTCCCTCCACTGCGCGGCGGTGCGCCGCTGGGCGTCGAAGTCGCGCGGGTAGGTCATCCACCCGTCCCCGTGCGCGGCGAGGTAGGCCACGCTCTGCTGACACGACCCGATCATGATCACCGGAACCGACGCGGCGGTGGGCTTGGGCACCACGTCGGCGCTGTGCATCCATCCGCCGGACCACCGGATCCCGCGCATCTCGGTGGTCAGCGCGTGCGTCATCACGCGCAGGTTCTCGCGGAACCGTTCACCGCGCTCGCCCTGCTCGAGGCCGAACGCGCGGAACTCCTCGGGCCTGTCGCCCGAGGCCAACCCCAACAGGAGCCGGCCGCCCGAGAGCCGGTCGACGCTGGCCGCGGACTTGGCCACGTGCAGCGGGTGCCGCACCGGCAGGACGATGCCCGCGGTGCCCAGCGCGATCCGCGAGGTGTGGGCGGCGACGTGGGTGAGGTAGACCCACGGGTCGTAGACCTGACCGACGTCGCCGAAGGACGGCACCCGCAGCGGGATGTCACGGACGTAGAGGGCCGCGAACCCGCCGGCCTCGGCGGCCCGGGCGATCCTCACCTGGGCCGCCGGGTCGTGGACGTCGTCGCCGTCGGCGCGGCTCCGCAGCGGGAACCCGAGGCCCAGCGTGAGGCGGCCGGGCGCGTAGGTGCGGCGGAACCCCGGCAGGGCGCGGGGGTCACCGTCGGAGCGGGTGCACGGCGAGGAGGTCATGGCCTCCACCCTGGCACGGGCGGGGCGACGCGCCGGGCGACGCCGCCCGTCGGCCCGGCGGCTGCACTAAGCTCCCTCTCATCTGTCGACGCGGAAAGGCCGGATCGTGACCACCACCCTCCTGGCCGCGGAACCCTCCTCGACCGAACTCGTCTCCCTCTTCTGGATCGCGCTGGCGGTCTGGGCCGCGCCGCTGCTGTCCGGCCTCACGCGCTCGCTGGTCCCCGGGGTGGTGCTGCTGCTCATCGACGGGATGCTCATCGGCCCCGCCGGGCTGGGGCTGGCGGCCGAGTCCGGCGGTGTGGCGTTGCTCGCGGAGATCGGTCTGGGGCTGCTGTTCCTGCTGGCCGGGTTCGAGCTCGAGGTGTCGTCGCTCACCGGACGGCCGGGTCGCCGCGCGGTGCTCAGCTGGCTGGTCGGCCTGGTCCTGGCGACCGGGGTCGGCTGGCTGGTCTCGGGGCGCTGGGAGACCGCGGTGGCGATCGGCCTGCTGCTCACCTCCACCGCGATCGGGACCCTGCTGCCGATCCTCAAGGGCGCCGGCCACGACACCACCCCGGTCGGGCGGGCGGTGCTCACGCACGGCGCGGTCGGCGAGCTGGGACCGGTGCTGGTCATGGCGTTGCTGCTGGGAACGCGCGACGTCGTGTCGTCAGCCGTGGCCGTGGGCCTGTTCGTGGTGGCGGCGCTGCTGATCCTGGCCGTGCCCGCGCGGCTGCTGCACATCCCGGCGCTGGGCCGCGCGATGATCCGCGGTACCACGTCGACGAGCCAGCAGGCGATGCGGACGGTGATCCTGTTGCTGGCCTCGATGATGGTGGTGGCCACGGTGTTCGGGCTCGACGTGGTCCTGGGTGCGTTCGCCGCGGGCATGATCCTGCGACGCCTGGTCGCCGGGTTCGACGTACGGATGCCGCGCCCGGCCGGCGGCCCGGCCGACGGCCCCCACCGCGACCTCTCCGAGGTCCTGCTGTCCCAGCTCGAGACCGTGGGCTACACGGTGTTCATCCCCGTCTTCTTCGTGGTGTCGGGCATGGGGATCAGCGTGGGCGCGGTGGCCGACGCGCCGTGGCTGTTGCTGTCCGCGGTGGCGAGCATGCTGATCCTGCGCGGCGGCGGGGTGTGGTTGGGCGAGGCCGCGCTGCACGCCCATCCCGACCTCGTGTCGCCCCGGGACCGGGCCCGGGTGGGGCTCTACGCCGCGACGGGCCTGCCCATCATCGTGGCGGTCACGCAGGTCGCCGTGGCCAACGACCTGATGACCGCGGAGATCGCGTCGGTCCTCGTGGCGGCCGGCGCGGTCACCGTGCTGGCTTTCCCGGTCCTCGCGGAGGTGGTCCGCGCCGGGGACGGCCGTCGGGTCACCGCCAGGGGCTGAGCTCCGCGAGCGGCCTCGCGCCCGCGCGGATACGGCGACGACGACGAGGCCGACTCTCCTCTCGAACGGCGCAGGTCGCTCCGGAGACGGGCGGGCCGAGGCCTACCTGTGCCTGTAGGTGGGCGCCGGCCGGGCGGGCGGCGTGGCCTCGGGGAGCAAGAGCCCGGGGCCACGGGCCATGAGGACGCCGGCGAGCAGCGAGCCGAGTCCGCCCGCCGCCAGGTCGCCGACGGTGTCCTCGTAGGTCACGTAGATGTCGTCTGTGAGGTAGGCGTAGCCGAACCACTCGACCATCTCCCACATCGCCCCCAGCGCGAGCCCGAACGCCGTGGTGAGCACGACCGCGCCGGTGACGGTGAATCCGCGAGTGCCGGGCGCCCGCACGATCCCGCGGTGGGCGCAGAACAGGTACGCCACCACCGACAGGGCACCGGCCAGGAGGAAGTGGATCGGGATGTCCCACCACCAGAGGGCGCGGTAGAGGTCGACCACGTTGCTCCACGCGGCGACGAGCAGCGTGGCCGACACGGCGGCGTCCGCCCACGCGCGCATGCCGAGGAACCGGGGCAGCATGAGTCCGGGCAGGGCGAAGGCCACGATGGCGGCGTCGGTGACCCCGTGGAACAGCAGGGCCGAGACCACGCTGAGGACGCCGAGCAGGCGCAGGGCGTCCGCCACTCTCTGGGCTGCGCTCCCGGCGGGGCGCAGGAAGTTGTCGATCACGTCCGCCGGGCCCCTCCCTCTCCTCGCGCCCCGTCTCGCAGCCCATTGTGCGCCTCGTCGTCCGGACCGGTCGGGTGCACCACGGCGTGCACCGCGAGATGGTCCGAGGGCCACCCGCCTTCGTGGCGAAGCGGGTTGATCGCGGCGTCGGTGACCGTGAGATCGGGAGTGGTGAGTATCCAGTCGATCCGGGCGCCGTCCCGCCGCGGCCGCCGGTAGTCGGCGTAGGTTCCCCACTGCTCGCTGTGCCGGGCGCGGGCGACCCGCCAACTGTCCACCAGGGTCCCGTCCGAGAGGAGTGCGCGCACGGCCGGGCTCGACGATCCCGCGTTGAGGTCGCCCGTCACGACGGCCGGCAGGCCCCGTGCGGCCACCACCTCCAGGAGGGCCCGGGCGGAGCGCAGGCGGGACCGGGCCGAGAGCGGATCGAGGTGCGTGTTGACCACGAGCAACTCGTGCCCGGTGATCCGGTCGCGGAGGTGCACCTCGACCATCACCCGCGGGAACAGGTTGCCCCAGGACACCGACCCGGCACGGTGGGGCGTGTCCGACAGGGCGGACTGCTCCCAGCCCAGCAACTCGAGGCGGGTCGCGTCGTAGAAGACCGGGCACGCCTCTCCCCCGCCGTTCGCCGAGCGACCACGACCGACGTGGTCGTAGCCCGGGCCGAGACCGTCGAGCACGGTGGGGATCTGTTCGGCGACGACCTCCTGCGCGCAGAGCACGGTCGGCCGCTCGGATGCGAGAAGCGCCCGCACGCGCGGCGCCCGGTGGCGCCATCGATCCGCCGCGCGGGTCAGCGCGGCGGGCACCGGCCGCCGGATGTTCCACGTCATGACGTGCAGGTCGGGCGCGGGCACGGGGCCGATGAGGGGCGGGTCCCCCGCCGGCGGCTCGGTGGCGGGGCTCGATCCGGCCTCGCGTTGCGCCATCTCCCCACTCCTCACCGTTCTCGCCTCCGCGTCGCGCCTGCCGGGCGACCTCCACCCTATTCGGCGCGCGAGCCGGGCCGGACCGGTCGTCGGCCGTGACACGATCCTCTCGTGGAGCAACAGCAGCGTGTCGTCGGACAGCAGAGCATGCCCGATGGCGTCGAGGTCCTGGCCTTCGATGTGGGCGAGACACTGGTCGACGAGTCCCGGATGTGGGCCGAGCACGCCCGGGAGGTGGGCGCCTCCCCGTTCACCCTCATGGCGATGCTCGGGTCGCTGATCGAGAGGGACCGGGACCACCGGGAGGTCTGGGCGGCCCTCGGCACCCGGCGGCCGACACGACCGGTCCTCCCGGCGCCGTCGGACTTCTACCCGGACGCGGTGGAGTGTCTGCGGGCCGCGAGGGACGTGGGACTGCGCGTCGGGATCGCCGCCAACCAGCCGGCCGGCGTTGTCGCCCGACTCGCCGAGCTGGGGATCCGGGCCGACTTCCTCGTCTCGTCCGGCGACCTCGGCGTCGCCAAGCCCGCCCCGGAGTTCTTCTCCGCCGTCACCCGTCGCGCCGGGGTCGGACCCGAGCGCATCATGTACGTCGGGGATCGGCTCGACAACGACATCCGGCCCGCCCTGGCGGCCGGGATGCGTACCGCGTTCCTGCGGCGGGGACCGTGGGGGCTCATCCAGTCCCGCCGACACACGGTCGCCGCCGATCTCGTGCTCGACTCCCTCGAGCAGCTCACCGGACTCCTCACCGAACGGAGCATGGGACCGTGTCCGTGACCCCTCCCCTGCCGGTCCGGGACGGCGTCAGCCCCACCCGCCTGCGGGTCCCCGCCGACGGCCCGTGGGCGGGCGTCGCCGAGTACATCGAGGCGAGGTTCGACCACCTCGATCCGGGCGAGCTGCGGCGCCGGATCTCCGCCGGCGAGTTCGTCGGCGCCGACGGCCGGGCGATCGACCACGACACCCCGCTGGGCACGCACGAGTTCGTCTGGTACCACCGCGACCTGCCCGACGAGCCCGTCCTGCCCTACCGGGAGGAGATCCTGCACCGGGACGATCACCTCGTCGTCGTCGACAAACCGCACTTCCTCCCCACCACCCCCTCCGGCCACTTCCTCCGCGAGACCGCACTGGTTCGGCTACGCACCCGCCTGGGCAACGACGACATCACGCCGATCCACCGACTCGACCGCGAGACCGCCGGGGTGGTCATGTTCTCCGCCCGCGCCGACACCCGCGGCGCCTACCAGTCCATGTTCGAGCGGCGAGAGGTCACCAAGGTCTACGAGGCCGTCTCCGCGCGCCCGCCCGGATGGGACCCGGCCGCACCGACCCTCGGCGGCCACCCGGCGCCCGTCACCCACTGCGCGCACATCCGGTCGAGGCGCGGCGAGCTGCGCGTCACCCTCCACCCCGAGCTACCGCCCAACTCCGAGACCCTCGTCGACGTGCTCGGCACCGGACCCAGCGCCTCCGGGCGGCCCGTCGTCCACACGCTCCTCCGGCCCCGCACGGGGCGGCTCCACCAACTTCGCGTGCACCTCGCCGCACTGGGGATCGGCATCCTCGGCGACCGGCGCTACCCCGACCTGCTGCCCGAGGCCCCCGACGACCCCGACCTGCCGCTGCAACTCCTCGCCCGCGAGCTCGGGTTCACCGACCCTGTCACCGGCGAGCCCCGACGGTTCGTGACGCGCCGGACCCTCACACACGCCCCTGTCAGCGGCGCCGCTGGAACGTCAGGTGCGTGACGCCGCACCGGTCGGTCAGCAGGTCGGCGAGGGCGCCACACCGGCCCAGCGGTCGAGGGTCCACTGCACCACCTGCGGAGTGAGCGGCGAGTCGGCGGCGACCAGGCCCATGTGGTCGAGTCCCGGGTAGGTGCGGAAGTCGATCGGATCGCCCGCGGCGCACCGACCGGCGACCCAGTTCTCCTGCATCCTCGGCGTCACGAGCGGATCGGCCAGGCCCTGCGCGACGAGGACGGGCGCCGGCCACGGGCCGGTCGGCGAGTTCTCCCGCAGCCGGTCGCCGAGCCCGCCCTCGAGGACCGAGTCCGGGAAGACCTGCTCGGGGATCTGCGTCCCGCGCAGGAGTGCGGCGATGACGTCCTTCTCGTTGAAGCACAGGTCGGAGATCTTTTCCACGCCGTGCGCCGTGCCCGGATTGAGGTGCCCGGACAGATCGAGGTCGGGGTAGATCTCGTTCCACGACGTGGCGATGTAGGCCGAGACGGTCTTGCCGCCGACGCTGTCCTTGTCCTCGTCGGCCAGCCGGTACAGGCCGCTGGCCGGCGCCATGCCCGCGATCCCGCGCAGTGTCAGCTCGGGCGCGTAGTCACCGGCGATCTGCCCGGTCCAGAGCGCACCGTGGCCGCCCTGCGAGTGGCCCCACACGACGGTGCCGGTGCTCAGGTCGAGCCCGTCGAGTTGCTGCGCGGCGCGGGAGGCGTCGAGCACGTTGCGCGCCTCGGCCCGCCCCACCAGGTACGGGTGCATGCCGGCCGTGCCCAGGCCCACGTAGTCGGAGATGACGCCGGCCCACCCGTGCTCGGTGACCATCTGCTCGAGGGCCGCGGCGGCGCCGTCCGCGAACGGGGTGGCGCTCAACGACGGGGCGCAGCGCGGCACGATGCCCGTCGTCCCGTGGGCGATACTCAGCAGCGGCAGCTCGTCGCCGCCCCGGTCGGCCGGCGCGATCGCTACACCGCTGGCCACCGTCACCGTGTCGTCCGGCCGGGTGGTCGTGTAGAGGATCCGCCAGGCGTCGGCGCCGTCCGGCACGCCGGTAGTGAGGGTTTCGGCGCGCAGGAGCACCCCGGGCTCGTCGGGCAGTGGCTCTACCGCGGTATAGAAGGCGTCGGGTTCGGGCCGGTCGTCGCCCCTGAGCAGGACCGCGCTGCCGATCGCCATCGCGAGAACGAGCAGGAACACCACGACCGCCGCCGCCGTCCTCGCCCACCTTCGGACGCGTGCGCGGCCCGCGCGCATGCGGGCGCGGGGACGTTCCACGACGAGCTCGATCAACCCGCGCAGCCCGACGAACACCAGCCACGCACCCACGGCGTAGCGGATCAGCTCGATCGCGAGCACCGGCCACACCAGGCACAACAGGCCCAGCAGGATCGCCGCGGCGCCGCTGAACAGGCCGGCCACCCGCCGGTCGGCGCTACCGCGCCAGGCCCCGACGATGGTGTGGACCCCGTGCGCCACCAGGGCGGCGACCATCACCCACAGCAGTGTGCGGATGCTCGCCGTGCGCCACGTGAGTACCACGATCCCGGCCACGACGGCGGCGAGCCCTACCGCGATGCGTGTCCACCGCCCGGAGTGGCCGGCACCGTCGACGCCGGTGACCGTGGCGAGTCCGACGACGACGAGTCCCGCCCCCGCCAGCGTGACCATCACCGGCGTACCGAGGTGGACGAGGATCAACACCACGCCCAGGGCGACGGACGCCAGGGCAAGAAGGGCGCCGAGTACCCGCCGTCCGCGGTCGGTGTGCTTATCGGTGTGCTGGTCGGCCGTGTCGTGCACGATCCGTCTCCTCGGGTGCGTCCCCGGGCCGACCTCTACCGGCGTATACGGCCTCCGGTAAGGGAACTATCCCGAGACCCTGCGCGGGTGACTCCGAACCGCGCGTTCTCACCCGTCGACGTCAGCCACTCTCACCCGTCGACGTCACCCAGATGGTGTTCGACGTCGTGCACGATGTACTGGCACAGGGAGGCGATGGTGAAGATGTAGCCGTCGCCGCGTCGACCGGTCCTGTCACGATCCGCGGGGCCGACGCGGTCGAGAACCTCCAGCGTCCGAGCGGTGGCGGCGTCGAGTCGGTGCGCGAGATCGGCCGGGTTGCTGCGCCAGTATCCGTGCTCGACGACCGCCGCCTCGCCGTCGAAATCGTCGTACGTCGGCTCGGCGCGGTCGAGCATCGCCGCTATGCGGTCCCCCAGGACCTCGATGAGGTCACGGCAGTGGCCCGCGTACTCCAGCGGCGACCACACCCGCGGCGACGGCCGACGCTCGACCCCGGGCCGCCGGAGGACGGCGAGCCACCGGTCGCGGGCGGAGGCCAGACGGTCGCTCGTGGCGGCCGGGTCGTGAGGTCGGTAGCCGCACTCGTCGCAGCCCGACTCGAGCACGGTCGTCCAGTCCTTGGTATCCGGCAGCGAAGGTTCGGGAGGCGTGTCCATGCCTCCATCGTCTCACCGTCCCGGCGGGCCCGCGGCCGGATCGGGCTAGGTCGGCGACGTCAGCTGTTCGCGGGGAGCCAGTCGGCGAACCGGTCCGTGGAGACCTCGGCGAGCCACATCTGCCAGAGCGGGCCGAAGGACACCCGGCGCACGCCGAGCTTCTTGAGGGCCGCCAGGTCGCCGGCGCCGTGTCCCTTCACCGGATGGGCGGTCGCGTTGACGGGGATCGTCACCGCCTGCACGAGACGCGTCAGCTGGTCGGCGCTCGTCACGCCCACCGGGTACACAGATCGCGCTCCGGCATCCTCCATGAGCGTGATGCGGGCCTCGGCCTCCGCCACCGGGTCCGGAAAGACGTCCGTCCCCAGCTTGACGGCATCGGTGCGTCCGTTGATGACGAACGGGACCCCGGCGTCATCGGCCGCGCGGCGGGCGGCGGCGATGTAGTCGGCGTGCTCCTGACGGTCCCGGACGCGCTTGCCCTCGCGGTGTACGACGTCCTCGATGTTCGCGCCGACGGCGCCGGCCTCGAGCAGGCGGGTGATCAACTCGGCGGGGTCGAGACCGTAGCCCGACTCGACGTCCGCGCTGACGGGGACGGACACCGCGTCCGTGATGCGCTTGACCACGCGCAGGTACTCGGAGAAGTCCATCTTCTCCCCGTCCGCGCTGCCGATCGAGTCGGCGACGGGGTGGCTGCCCACCGTCAATCCCTTGAAGCCGGCGTCGGCGGCGACCCGGGCGCTCCAGGTGTCCCACACGGTCGGCAGGACGGCCAGCTCACCCGATTCGTGGAGCTCGGCCAGCGTGGTTGCTCGTGCGCGTACGTCGGGCATCTCGATCCTCCTCTGGAACGTGAGCTTTCGCCTCCCGACCCTACGCCGGTGGCCCGGTCCGCGGACCACCGTAGAGTGATCTGTATCACACGTCGCGACGCGCACGCCGGAGGTCACCATGAACCACGTCTACAGCGTCACCGAGATCGTCGGCTGCTCGCCGGACGGAACGGACCAGGCCGTCGCCAACGCGGTCGCGGAGGCGTCCAAGACCCTGCGGAACCTCGAGTGGTTCGAGGTCCAGTCCGTCCGCGGCAAGCTCGACGGCGGCGCGGTCGCCCACTGGCAGGTGACCATCAAGGTGGGGTTCCGGCACGAGTCCTGACCAGACGCTTCCGGCCGCCTCCGGGTTCCCGCGGATCCCGCTGTCCACAGGGCGTTCCGGCGGCTCCACAGAACGCGTCGCGGGGCTGTCGCCGGACCTCGGGCCCGCCGAGACTCGGGGCATGAGATTCGAGGACCTCCCCGACAACTGGAACACACTCCCGCTCGACGACGCCCCGCTCGCCGCCGGCGTGATCGACCTCGTCATCGGTCACCACGACCGCGGCCGGAACACGATGCTCATCCTCCCGTGCGACGAGCACGACGTCGGCCTCCCCGCCCCCATCCTCATCAGCGACGTGGACTGGCTGTGCACGTCGCACGAGCGCCGCGACGCGATGGCCGTCCTTCCCGCCATCGCGTCGCCCGGCTTCGTCGTCGGGCTGTCCGCGAGGCGCCGCCTCCCCGACAAGGTGGTGCGGGGCTGGCTGCGGACGATCGAGGACGAGCTGGACGCCACGGGACAGGCGCTCCTGGCGCTGGGGGTGGCGGACGTGGACACGGTGGAGATCGTCGGCGGCCGTGCCGCGCGCAACGGCAGCCGCCGCGCGTGAGCGGGCCGGCGCGCGGCCGAGTGAGCGGCGCGTGAGCGGGCGGGGCGCGGCCGGATGAGCCTCCTCTCACCACCGCTCGCGGATGACAGGACCCCGGCGTCTCGTCGGTAACATCGACCCTCGTGCCCGACAACTCGCAGACCCCGGGAACGGGCAGCATTGTCGACTACTCGGCGCTTCCCGGGCCGGGGGGCCGCCGGTCGAAGCTACCCGCCGTCGATTCACCGCGGTGGACCCTCAAGGTGGCGCTGTCCCAGCGTCCCTGGAGCTTCATCGCCTCCGGCGGCATGGCCGTGGGATTCCTCTGCAACGGGCTCACCCCCGTCGTCGTGGGCCGTGCGGTCGACGACGCGATCGCCACCGGCCGTCTGAACCGGCTCTGGCTCTGGATCGGCGTGCTCGCCTGCGTGTTCCTGGTGGCGATGGTCGCCAACTGGACCGCCCGCTTCATGTTGGTCCGCAGCCAGCAGCTCGTCAGCCACGACCTGCGCACCGCGGTCACCGACCGCATCCAGGACCCGCGCGGGTTCGCGGGCCGGGAACGCACCGCGGGCGGTCTGCTGTCCATCGCCTCGTCGGACACCACTCGCGTCGGGGACATCGTCATGATGACCGTGATGCCCGTCGCCGAGGCGGCGGCCATCACGTACGGCGCGGCGATGATGTTCACGATCAACCCGTGGCTGAGTCTGGCCACCCTGGTCGGCGGCCCGGTGCTGGTCATCGTGGCGCTCCGGGTGGCGCGGCCCCTTCAGCGCCGGTCGGTGGCGCGCCAGCAGGCCATCGCCCAGGCCGCCGCCACCGCCACCGACGTGGTGCAGGGGCTGCGGATCCTCAAGGGCCTGGGCGCCATCGTCACCGTCCGGAGCCGCTACGACGAGGTGTCGGACGACGCCTACCGCAAGACCGTTCACGCCGACGCCGCCGAGGCACGGCTCAACGGCGCCACCGAGGCGACGGGGGCCGTCTTCGTGTCCACGCTCGGCCTCGCGGCGGGTGCGTTAGCGCTCGCCGGACACGTCACCATCGGTGAGCTGATCACGGTGGTCGGCCTCACCCAGTTCCTCGTGGTGCCCATGACCATGTTCGGCCGCAACATCGCCTCCCGCTGGGCGTCGGCGGAGGCGTCCGGCCGGCGGATTCGCGAGGTGCTCGGCGCGGACTTCGAGCGCGTTTCCGAGGCCGACGCCGCCACCACGGAGCGGTTCATCCGCGCCCTGCCGTCGGGCCTGACGGTCGTCGACGGCGCCGACCCCGAGCTGATCCGGCTCCTCGAGTCACTGCCCCGTACGCGGGTGGCGGTCGTGCCCCACGCCGCCGACCTGTTCGACGGCAGCGTGGCGGACAACGTCCACCCCGATCGCGCGGCGGCCGAACACGCCCTGCGGGTCGCCTGCTGCGACGACATCCCCGACGGCCCGGACAAGCGCGTCGGCGAGAGCGGGCGGATGCTCTCGGGAGGTCAGCGGCAGCGCGTCGCCCTCGCGCGCGCGATCGCGTTCGACCCGGAGGTACTCGTGTTGCAGGACCCCACCACCGCGGTGGACTCGGTGACCGAACAGAACCTCGCGGACAACATCGCCCGGGAGCGGGCCGAGAAGACCACGATCGTCGTCAGTCAGGCGCCGGCCTGGAACGCCGTCGCGGACGCCCGCCTGAGCGCGCAGCGGCTGCGCGAGACCGCCGAGGGGCTGCTCGTGGGGGCCGAGAGATGACGACGACGAGCTCGACGCCGCCCGTAAAGACCGACACCGCCCTCCGGTTCCCGGTCGCCTCTGCAGGCCAGGTCCGTCGCGAGGTGGCCCGGCAGCTCGCCCGGGTCCGCCACGCCCGGCGGTGGCTGGCGGTGGCGTTACTCCTTCTGAGCCTCGGGGCGGCCGCAGGGGTGCTCATCCCCCAGCTCATGGGCCGGATCGTGGACCTGGTCTCCGGCGAGACGCCGGGGTCGCTGTGGCAGATCGGCGCGCTGTTGCTGACCGCGGCCGTCGGCGGCGCGGCACTCAGCGCTTCCGGCTTCTACCTGGTGGCCCGGTTGTCCGAGCGGGTGATCGCCAACCTGCGCCAGGACATGGTCGGCACCGCGCTCGGACTGCCGACCCACCGGGTCGAGGACGCGGGCTCGGGCGACCTCGTCAGCCGGTCCACCGATGACGTGGCGGAGCTGTCCTCGGCGGTCACCGAGACCGTCCCGACGCTGTCCACCTCGGCCCTGACGGTCGTGGCGACCGTGATCGCGCTGTTCGCCCTGGACTGGCAGTTCCTCGTCGTCCCCCTCGTCGTCGCGCCCCTCTACTACGTCGCCGCGCGCCGGTACCTCGCCAAGGCGCCGCGCCGCTACGCCGCGGAGCGCGCGGCGATGGCCGAGCGGGCGCGACGTGTCCTCGAGGCCATCCGCGGCCGGGCGACGGTACGTGCGTTCTCGCTCGAGGGCCGGATGCACACCCGGATCGGCAACGCCTCCTGGGACGTGGTGCGCAAGGGCATCCGGGCCCGCACGACGATGCTCGTGCTCAACGTCTGGATGCTGGTGGGCGAGTTCCTCATGCTCGCGATCGCCCTGACGGTGGGCTACCACCTGGTCGCCACCGGCGCCCTCACGGTGGGCGCGGTGACCGGGGCGGTCCTCATGATCATCCGGCTGCGGGGCCCGCTCATGACCTTCATGCGAATCCTCGACGTGGTCCAGTCGGGCTACGCGTCGCTGTCCCGGATCGTCGGCGTCGTGGTGGACCCGCCCGTGCCGGTGCCCGACAGCGGCGTCGACGCGCCGCAGGGCCGGGTCGAACTGCGCGGCGTGAGCTTCAGCTACGGCGGATCGTGGGCCGTGCGCGACATCAGCTTCTCCATCGAACCGGGGCGCACCGTCGCGATCGTCGGCGCATCGGGCGCCGGCAAGACGACGGTCGCCGCGCTGCTGGCGGGCCTCCTGGTCCCGGATGCCGGCGAGGTGCTCGTCGACGGCCACCCGGTGTCGTCGCTGTCCGACCGCGAGCGCATCGCCCGTCTGGCCACCGTCAGCCAGGAGGTCCATGTGTTCTCGGGGACCCTGCGCCAGGACCTCACCCTGGCCAGACCGGAGGCCACTGACGACGAGCTGCTCGACGCGCTGCGCCGGGTCAACGCCACCGCGTGGTTCGAGCGCATGCCGGAGGGTCTCGACACGGTCGTCGGGGCGCGCGGGCTCCAACTGGATCCGGTCGCCGCGCAGCAGCTGGCCCTGGCCCGCGTCCTCCTGCTCGACCCGGCCGTCATCGTCATGGACGAGGCCACGGCCGAGGCCGGCTCGGCGGGCGCGGAGGCGCTGGAGCGTGCGGCCGACGAGGTCACCCGCGACAGGTCCGCCCTGGTGATCGCTCACCGGCTCGATCAGGCCTCTCGGGCGGACACCATCCTCGTGATGGACTCCGGGCGGATCGTCGAGCGCGGCACCCACGACGAGCTCGTCGCCCACGGCGGGATCTACCACCGACTGTGGAACGCCTGGTCCGCCGGCCGGCGGGCGACCGCCGTGGACAGCGCCCCGGACCCGGCCTAGAACGGGCCCGACCGGGGTGGGCGACGTCAGGAAATCCGGCGAGCGCGCGCGAGTTGGACCACACTGCAGGGGAGGCCGCCTCGGTTCCCGGGCCGCACGCGCGGAACGGGGCGCCCATCGTCCCGCCGGGGGCTCCGGCACCGTCGGTCCGACCTGGGGGATGATGGTGGGCGGCCAGATGGCGCAGTTCCACAAGAACACGATCAGCCCGAAACGAGAAGAGTCGACATCCATGACCCAAGGTCCCCAGAAGATCATCTACACCCTCACCGATGAGGCCCCGCGGCTCGCGACCGAGGCGTTCCTCCCGGTCCTCCGCACCTTCGCAGAGCCCGCCGGTATCGGCGTCGAGACCAGTGACATCTCGGTGGCCGCCCGCATCCTCGCCGCGTTCCCCGAGCGGCTCACCGAGGAGCAGCGCGTCCCCGACAACCTGGCCGAGCTGGGTCGGCTGACCCAGGAGCCCGACACCAACATCATCAAGCTGCCCAACATCAGCGCCTCGGTGCCGCAGCTCACCGCTGCGATCGCCGAGCTCCGGGAGAAGGGGTACGACCTCCCCGATTACCCGTACGACCCCAAGACGCCCGAGGAGAAGGAGATCGCCGAGCGGTACGGCTCCTGCCTCGGCAGCGCGGTGAACCCCGTGCTGCGCCAGGGCAACTCCGACCGGCGCGCGCCCAAGGCGGTCAAGGAGTACGCGCGGGCGAACCCGCACTCCATGGGCAAGTGGTCGATGGCGTCGCAAACCCACGTCGCGCACATGACCCACGGCGACTTCTACGCCGGCGAGAAGTCCATCATCCTGGACCGCGCCTGCGACGCCCGCATGGAGATCGTGACCCCGGACGGCGAGACCCATGTCCTCAAGACCGTGCCGCTCGAGGCCGGCGAGGTCGTCGACTCGATGTTCATGAGCAAGAAGGCGCTCCTGGACTTCTACGAGGAGCAGCTCGACGACGCCAAGGAGACGGGCGTCATGTTCTCGCTCCACGTCAAGGCCACCATGATGAAGGTCAGCCACCCGATCGTGTTCGGTCACGCCGTCCGCGTGTTCTACAAGGACGCGTTCGCCAAGCACGGCGAGCTCTTCGACGAGCTGGGCGTGAACGTGAACAACGGGATGGGCGATCTCTACGACAAGCTCGAGTCCCTGCCGACCTCCAAGAAGGAGGAGGTCATCGAGGACATCCACCGCTGCCACGAGTCGCGCCCGGAGCTGGCGATGGTCGACTCGGCCCGCGGCATCACGAACTTCCACTCCCCCTCCGACGTCATCGTCGACGCCTCCATGCCCGCGATGATCCGTATCGGCGGCAAAATGTACGGTGCCGACGGCCGTAAGAAGGACACCAAGGCCGTCATCCCGGAGTCCACGTTCGCGCGGATCTACCAGGAGATCATCAACTTCTGCAAGACCAACGGGGCGTTCGACCCGCGGACCATGGGCACCGTGCCCAACGTCGGTCTGATGGCGCAGAAGGCCGAGGAGTACGGCAGCCACGACAAGACCTTCGAGGTCCAGCACGGCGGTGTGGCCAACATCGTCGACGCCGCCACCGGCGAGGTCCTGCTCTCCCAGAACGTGGAGGCGGGCGACATCTGGCGCATGTGCACCGTCAAGGACGCGCCGATCCGCGACTGGGTCCGGCTCGCCGTGGACCGCGCCCGCGCCTCGGGCATGCCGGCCGTCTTCTGGCTCGATCCGTACCGGCCGCACGAGAACAACCTCATCACCCTGGTGAAGAAGTACCTCGCCGAGCACGACACCGAGGGCCTGGACATCCAGATCATGTCCCAGGTGCGCGCCATGCGGTACACCCTCGAGCGCGCCTGGCGTGGCCTGGACACCATCTCGGTCACCGGCAACATCCTGCGTGACTACCTCACCGACCTGTTCCCCATCCTCGAGCTGGGAACCAGCGCCAAGATGCTGTCGATCGTGCCGCTGATGGCCGGCGGCGGCCTGTACGAGACCGGCGCGGGCGGCTCCGCGCCCAAGCACGTGCAGCAGCTCGTCGAGGAGAACCACCTGCGCTGGGATTCGCTCGGCGAGTTCCTCGCGCTCGGCGCCAGCCTCGAGGACGTCGGACGCAAGTACGACAACCCCAAGGCCGCGATCCTGGCCCGGACGCTGGACACCGCTACCGGCAAACTGCTGGAGAACCGGAAGTCCCCGTCGCGGGAGACCGGTGAGCTCGACAACCGGGGCAGCCAGTTCTGGCTCTCGCTGTACTGGGCCCAGGAGCTGGCCTCCCAGTCCGACGACCCGGACCTGGCGGCCCACTTCGCGCCGCTGGCGGGCAAGCTCGACGCCGAGAAGGACACGATCCTCGGCGAACTCCTCGAGGTGCAGGGCAAGCCGGTCGACCTCGGCGGTTACTACCAGCCCGCGATCGACAAGCTGAAGGAGGCGATGCGTCCGAGCGAGACGTTCAACGCCGCCCTCGCGAGCATCTCCGGCTGAGTTCCACGCTGCAGCCGCACCGCACCCCGGGCCCGCCCGGGGTGCGGTGCGCCATTTCCCGGGAGAATCGAGTGACCGACGTGACCGACCGCCCGGCCCCACGCCACGTGTGGCCACTCCTGCTCGCCGCGGTGGAGGACCTCCATGACCGGGGGTTCACCGGCATCCGCGCCCTTCCGTACTTCGGCCCCGTCGGCTACTGGCGACTGGAGGTCACCACCGCCGACAACCTCCCGAACGGGGTGAATCTCCCCTGGGCCTGGTGTTCGTCTTCGCGATGAACGTCGTGATCCCGCTGTTCCTGCAGGCGGCTCAAGGCATCTCGCCGCTGGGTGCATCGCTCACCCTCGCGCCGGGCATCCTGCTCACCGTGGTCGCCGGGCCGGTGGCCGGCCGCCTGTTCGACCGGCACGGCGGTCGCTGGTCGATCCCGCTCGGCTTCCTCGTGATGGCGGTCTTCGTCACCGGCGTCGGCATCGCCGCTGGGTACTCGTCGATCCTGCTCTTCGGCCTGCTCTACATCCCGGCCGTCCTGGCCACCGCCCTGGTGATCGGGCCGTCGCAGACCTTCGCGCTGTCCAGCCTGGACCGCGACTCCGCGCCGCACGGCGTGACCGTGGTCTCGACCAGCTTCCAGATCGCGGGCTGCGTGGGCACGTCGCTGGCCGCCGGCATCTACGGCGCCGTCTCCGGCGCCAACCTCGACTCCGCGGGCGACGAGTTCGAGTCCCTGCTCACGGGCTTCCGCAGCGCCGTCGGTGTCGTCGTCATCGTCTCCCTCCTCGGGATCGCGCTGGCGTTCGCCGCGAACCGGGCGGCGCGCACCGCCCGCCCGTCGGCGTCCGAGACCGGGTCGCGCCCCGTCGACTCCGTCGAGTCGATCATGAAGACCGACGTGTACGCACTGTCCTCCACGGACACGGTCCTCGACGCCCTCACCACGTTCGGTGTCCGCGGCATCTCCGGCGCCCCGGTCCTCGACGCTGACGGCGCGCTGGTCGGATTCCTCTCCGACGGCGACGTCATGCGCTACCTGTCGGCGGCGCACCCGTCGTCGACCTCGATCTACTCCTACGCGATCGGGGCCGACGACGACCTCGTCGACGCGATGGCGGACCTCGCGGATCTCAACGTCATGCGGTTGGCCACCCGGGAGGCCGTGACGATCGACGCCGGAGCCTCGATCGCCGACGCCGTCGCCGCGCTCTCGGACGCACTCCTCAAGAAGGTGCCGGTCGTCAGTGACGCAGGCGCGATGGTGGGCATCGTCAGCAGATCGGCAATCAACCGACTGGCCATCACCAGCTACCTGGACTCACGCGCCGGGTCGACGGAGTCGGCAGCCGTTCCCGCTCACTGAGCCGACACGCCCGCCTCAGCCGACCGCGCCCCCGCCGAAATGTTCCGACGGGGGCGCGGTGGTCTCTGTCAGCGTCCGCTGCGTACCGGCCTGCTGCGACGAGACCCCCGCCCGGCACCGCCCGTCGCCGGGGTGCCCAGCACCCGCCGCCACCGTTCCGGCATCGGCGCCGACACCACAACGTCGCGGCCGTCGGGCAGCGGGATGACCATCCTCGCGGCGTGTAGGTGGAGCCCGGAACCGCCACGCGACGCGACCACACTGTCGAACCGGGGGTCGCCGTACCGGTCGTCGCCGGCGATCGGATGTCCGGCGTGCTGCAGATGGACGCGGATCTGATGCTTGCGGCCGGTGAAAAGCCGCACGTCCACCAGGGTGGCCCAGTCCGCCACGCGCCTTCGGACCCTGACGTGGGTCTCCGCGCGCTGGCCCCGCGGGTCCACCACCACATCGGCGTCTCGCCTCCGGAGCGGCGCCTCCAGCACCCTGAGGTTCGCAGGCCACTGCCCCGCGACGATCGCCAGGTAGTGCCGTTCGATCTCCTTCTCCCGATCGCGCAGCATCTCGTGGAGATGGCGCAGCATCGGCGGGGTCTTGGTAAGGACCAGGACCCCGGAGGTGTCGCGGTCGAGCCGGTGGCCCAACTCGAGATCGGGCAGGTCGGGGCGGAGGAATCTCAGCGTCTCGATGACGCCGGCGGGCACATCCGAGCCTCGGTGCACGGCCACCCCGGCGGGCTTGTCCACCACCAGTAGGTTCGAGTCTTCGTAGAGGACGGCCTTGGCCATCCGGTCGAGTAGGGCGGTAGGTGGCCGCGTCACCGTCGTGGCGGGGGCCCCGGCTTGCAGCGCGGGGAGGTCGATCACATCGCCCTCGGCGAGCCGGTAGTTCTGCTCGGCTCGGCGACCGTTCACCCGCAGCCTGCCCTGGCGCAGAAGCTGGAAGAGCAGCCCGGCCGGCACGCCCCTGAGCTGGGACCGCAGGAATTTGTCGAGCCGACGGCCGGCATGCCCTTCGTCGATGACGAGGGTGCCGGCCGGCCGCGTGACCGTGGTCGTGGCCGGGGTGGGGGTCGGCGAGGTGCTACGGCG
>NZ_JAHBAV010000129.1 GCF_018390595.1 Dietzia massiliensis | reverse complement strand
ACGTTGACCTGTTTAGTGTTGTCGTCGGCGATGGACACATGCGCGTCACCGATGGTGAACGACGTCTGCTTGTCCTCTTGACCGTACAGTCCGCTCCCCAGCGGCGCGCCGTAGATGTTGGCCGCCGCGGTGATTTTCGTGCCCGCCGCGTAGTAGTGCTCCGGGCGCCAATGGGCGTTGTGGTCATCAACCCAATACCAGGAACCCTCGACGGCCGGAGCGGTCGTCACAGTCAGTCGGCGCTGCGCGGCCGCGCGATCGATGATGGGTTCATCAAAGTGGGCGACAATGACCGTGCCCACCCCGTAGGTGCCGCCGTCGCGCAGCGCCGCACCCGACGTCGTGGTCAGCGACACCGAAGCCTGAGTGCTGGGCGTGAGCGTGGTGAAACTCGACATCTGCGACGCGAAAGTTCCCGTCTGCCCACGACTGACCACGGTGAGGGTGTAGCTGCGGCCGTAACCCAGCGGCCCGCCGAGCTTCCACACCAGGTGATCGGGGGCCATAACACCTGGGATTGGCTTGTCTTGGTCGTTGACCATCCGCACGTCAGACAGCGTGCCGTTGACCGCGCTCACCGTGACCGCACCCAGCGGATCAACGTTCACCGCATCGGGGCCCGGAGTGACAGTAACGGTCGCAGGCATTTCAGCGCGCGGGACCGACGCTGTGAGCAGCGCACCGTTGTGGTCATCGCCTCGCCCGATCACCACCACCGCCACCGCCATCACACTGATCACAACGACCGCGCTAAGACTCAGGCGAGTTCGTCGACCGATAGACACCAGACGCCCCTTCTGTCCCTCTCACATTCGTTGTCACCGCCGTCGCGCAGGCTGCGACCAGCAAGGCATCAGCAGCTCCAAACCCCCGCCGACCTCGAGCATCGTAAACATTGAAGCTCGGGACCGGCCGAAGCTGCCGAATAGGGCAACCGCTGCCCCACCGCAGCGCTCCGAAGGCCGAACCCCATACCCCTTCAGGGTATAGCACGTCACCAACTTGTCCTGGCCGACAACGGCATCAACGATGACCCGGCCCGCACGCTCCACCCGCGAGC
>NZ_JAHBAV010000128.1 GCF_018390595.1 Dietzia massiliensis | reverse complement strand
TGGGGTGTACCAAGGATCTTGGACAGCCGCTTGATGCGAGAGGATCAAGATCATGGCACCACGATCACGTCGGAAGTTCAGTCCGCAGTTCAAGGCTGAGGCGGTGCAGTTGGTTATCCAGTCCGAGCGCTCGATCGCCGAGGTCGCCGGGGAGCTGGAGATCAACCCCGGCACGTTGGGCAACTGGGTGCAAAAGCATCGCCAGGACAATCCGGAACCCGAACCGGGATTGAGTCCGGCAGACCATGGCCGGCTGGCGGCGCTGGAAGAGCAGAACCGCAAGTTGAAGATGGAGAATGAGTTCCTAAAAAAAGCCGCGGCCTTCTTCGCCCGGGAGCAGGACTGAACGAGAAATCAGCCCTGATCGAAGCCGAGAAGGCGAACTTCCCGATCGACTGGATGTGCAACCAGCTCGGCGTAGTGCGCTCGTCGTTCTACGCCTGGCGCGAGAGCGCCGGGCAGGTCACCGCCACCCAGGCCCGCCGCCAGGCGCTGGGGGTCGAGATCGAGCGGATCTTCAACGAGCAACGTGGCACTGCTGGGTGCCGGCGCATCGCTGCCATCTTGAACGACGAAGGGCACCCGGCGTCGGTGGGACTCGTGGCCGATCTGATGCGCGAGCTCGGGCTAGCGGCGATCCAGCGCAAGGCGTACAAACGCACCACCGTCTCGGACGACAAAGCGCAGGTGTTCAGCGACAAACTCGATCGTGACTTCGCCCCGGAAAGCCACCGCCCGGGTGAGGCGCTGGTCGGCGACATCACCTACTTGCGCACCGGGCAAGGCTGGCTCTACCTCGCGACGGTGATCGACCTGGCCACCCGCAAGGTGATCGGGTGGCAGACAGCCGAGCACATGCGAGCCAGCCTGGTCGTCGATGCTCTCGAGATGGCACGTACCCAGGGCGGGGCCGCCTCCGGTGCGATTTTCCATTCGGACCACGGGTCGCAATACACCTCAGATGAATGCGTCACCTACTGCGCCAACAACGGGTTCACCCAGTCGATGGGCCGGACCGGGGTGTGCTGGGACAACGCCGCCGCGGAGACGTTCTTCGCCACTTTGAAAAACGAGATGTACCACCAGCAGGTGTTCGCCACCCGCGCTCGGGCACGGTTCGCCGTCGCCGAGTACATCGAGGTGTTCTACAACCGTCGCAGACCACACTCCAGCATCGGGTACCGCACCCCGGCCCGAGCCTGGAACGATCACCACGCCGCCCGAGACCTATCCCGGGCGGCCTGACAGTTCAGAAATCACCGAGGAACTGTCCACATTCCTTGACACAGCCCA
>NZ_JAHBAV010000127.1 GCF_018390595.1 Dietzia massiliensis | reverse complement strand
CGATGCTCCTATGTCAAGTCTCGTCACGCGGCCGCCTGCAGAGCAGGGATCGGAGTGCGCGGGGACGCTGTAGGAGTTGGCGACGTGGCGTCGGGCAGGGGCCGTGTTTCGTCGGCGCGCATCGCTGCGAACACCCGGTCGGATATTCGGCGGCGGAGCAGTCGCAATGCCTCGGTTCGGGTCTTGCCGGCGGCGATGAGCTTGTCGTAGTAGTCGGTGCCTTCGCCGCCGAGCCGCAGCTGGGTCACCGCGGCCATGTGCAGCGCGGTGTTGATGCGTCTGTTGCCGCCCCGAGACAGCCTGACGCGGACCTTATTGCCAGACCACACTGGAATCGGGGCCGTGCCATTGAAACGGGCGTAGGCGTCTTTGGACTTGAACCGCCCAACCCCGGCAGTCTCGCCGATGATCGTGGCTGCTCCGAGCACCCCGAGGCCCGGCACGTCGAGCAAGTGCTGATGATTCGCGCGTACCAGCGTGCCCAATCGGCCCTCGATCTCGTTGATCCGCCGGGTGAGCGATCGGATGTCTTCCAAGATGTCGCGGGCGATCTCAACTACCACCCCGGTGTGCTCGTCAAGTCGTGCGATTAGCTCATCCAGCAGGTGGTAGCGACGTAGCGCCCGGGACGGTATCCGCAGGTCAGGGTCGATCTCGTGCAGGAACCAGCGAACCTTGGACTGCAGAGCGGTACGGCGAGAGACCAGGCTGCGACGGTGGTCAGACAGTAATTTGATCTCCCGCGCCGGCCCCGGCAACTCGGCCGTGGGCAGGTCACGTTCCCGCAGAGCAACACGCGCCACGGCCTCCGCGTCGATCGGGTCGGACTTGCCGGGTTCACGACCCGACCTGCGCATACCCGCCATCAGCCGGGTGTGGACTCGCACGACCCTGTGCCCGGCGTCGAGCAGGTCGGCCTCCAGGCGGCGGGTCAAGTGCCGGCAGTCCTCGACCGCGATGCTCACCTCCTCGAACTGCTCGAGCCAGCTCATGATTTTCTGATGCCCAGCCGACCGGGCCTCGACCGTGAGGACATCGATCCTCCTGCCGACCTCGTCGACAGCCACCAGCGTGTGCCAGTTCTTGTGGGCGTCAATTCCGATGACAGTCACCGCGGACCTCCTCCTGCTGCGTCTCGTGCAGTGCGGCATCGCCGACCGAGGTCGGGCACGCCTCAGTCGGGCAGGACGAGCGAGCAAGCTCCTATCAGGCCACGGCCTCGATCAGCGATGCCAACCCGGTGGAGCGGCACATCGCGGACAAGCCACCTTCGGCAGCGAAAAAAAGAGCCAACCTCACCGGGCACCATCATTTTGGTACTGA
>NZ_JAHBAV010000126.1 GCF_018390595.1 Dietzia massiliensis | reverse complement strand
CACGAGCAGCCGGCGCGCGCTCGGGGCGATCATCTCGCCGTTCATCTACGGCGGGGCGGTCGGGGGCCCCGCCCCGGCGCCGCCCGCCGGCGGGGGTGCGGGGGTCGGCCTCTCCCGGCTTCGAGCGCTGACACCGCCGGTCAGAGGCGTGCGTGCTGGCGAGCCGTGCCGTTTCCGCCTCGGGCCGGAACCTGGCCGTGGAGCGTCCCAAACTTTGGTGTGACCATTGCGAGAAATCGGCTCGAGGATCGCAGTGGTGACACCAAAGTTCTCCGCCAGGAGCCGCGATGCCTCGTCGCGACGCGCATCCCTCTGCCGAGCCGCCCCCGGCCGATGCAGAGTGTTAGGCCGTTCTCAGACCACCGCCTCGTGTTCGACCTGCGGTGCCCTGGAAGGCGTGTTCAGGGCACCGCAGGTCAGAGCGTCGTGGGTCTCCCGTCGTCCGACTGCTCCCGTCCGGTAGTCGACACCGTTAACCGACTCGCGCAGAGAGTGTTTATTCTCTTTCTCGGTGCAATGTCTCCCTCGACGGCGCCGCGGACTCACAAATCGGCCGCCGTGAGAGCCGTCCCCACAGGCCTGTCAGGAAGGCGCCCCTCATGGCAATCGCCCAACCCAAGCGTGTCAAGGAGATCACCAAGTCGATCTCCGAAGGCGATATGGAGGCGGCAGCCACCGCCACCATCGACTTCATCCTCGACGCGGGAGTGAACGGCTTCGGCCCCGTCAAGAGCGCCGAGGCCATTGCCGATGAGGCGCTGAAGCACTCGGGGAACGACGCGGAGAAGGCGATCAAGCGGATCATCGCCACGCACACCAGGGTCGTGGGCGCATCGGGTTTCGTCTCCGGGCTCGGGGGCCTGGCCACGATGGCGGTGGCGCTCCCCACCGATGTCACCGTGTTCTATACGCGTGCCACCCGCATGATCGCGGCGGTCGCACACCTGCGCGGCTACGACGTTCGCAGTGAGGAGGTCCGCAGCGTCATCGCGGTGTCGCTGATCGGTTCCGCCGGAGTCGAGGCGATGTCCAAGGCCGGCGTCGAGATCGGCACCAAGACGGCGATTGCGGCCCTCAAGAGGGTGCCGGGCACTGTCCTGACCAAGATCAACAAGGCGGTGGGCTTCCGGCTGGTGACCAAGTTCGGCACCACAGGGTCCATCAACCTGGTGAAGGTCGTGCCCGTGGCGGGCGCAGCCGTGGGCGGCACGATCAACATCGCGGGCATCCGATCGATCGCCGGATACGCGAAGAGCAACTTCCCCGCCATCGAGTCGGTGCCCGTGCCGCACACAGCCGTCTGACCCTAGACGCCTGAGCGTCTGCCCATCGGCCTCCGTGCCGATACCACCTCTGACCTGCGG
>NZ_JAHBAV010000125.1 GCF_018390595.1 Dietzia massiliensis | reverse complement strand
CGGAATGGCGGTACCAACTCGCCGGACCAGCAGTACCGACAAGCCCTATCTGCCATCAATGAGCGAGGCCGCCGTCTTACCTCCTGCGGCCGGACCTTCGCCTCCTTGTCTAGGCCCTCCAAGATGCCGGGCGGATCTCGTCCGGCCACAGCGACGTCTGCAGCATGAGGATGTCCTTGTACACCCGCATCGCGCACAGCCGAGTGCGGTTGCGCAGCGTGAACGTGCAGATCGCCAACCGGTCCGTGGGCTCCAGCGCCTCCCGCATCAACACGTACGCCCGGTTCGAGCGCGACGCCGGCTCCAGGAAGTAGGCGCTGTCAAAGGCGACCGGACCCACCTGGTCGGCCGGGACGAACTCGATGACCTCGATCTCGTGGGACTGCTCCACCGGCAGGCTCGCCAGGTCCTCCTTGGTGAGGATGACCATCTCGCCGTCCCCCGACTAGTACGCCTTGGCGATGTCGGCGAATTCGACTTTCTCGCCGTTGTGGTCGCGCACGCTTCTTGTAGCGGATGCGCACGCCGTCCTACTTGTCGGCCTGCCGAGCGTGTAGATCGTGGTCCTCCGTTGCCGAATACACCTTGAGAAACGGCACATTCACCAGACCAAAGGAGACCTCGCCGTTCCAAACGGATCGCCTGAGACGAGTATGCGACAGACGGAGGCTCGGGGCAGCCGGACGCCAGGACCCTCCGGTTCGGAAGGGCTCCGTAGCCTGTATCCGTGAGACCACGCTCCCGACGCCGCCGCAGCATCGTGGTGCTCGCCCTTGTCCTGGTAGTAGGGCTGCTGGTCACTGGGCTGACCGCGGCGCGGGCCGTGCTGTTTCCGCAGGTAGACTCACCGGAGCGGGTCGATGCGATCGTGGTGGTGGCAGGCTCCAACGACGACCGCTACGTCTACGCCCGCAGCCTCGCCGAAGAGGGCGTGGCCGACCACATCCTCGTCTCGCAGCCGCCCAGCGGCACCGGTCGCTACGCCGCCGCAATCGACGCCTACTGCGCCTCCACCCCGGTGGTCGCCCGCGATGGACGACAAACCGACGTCGAGTGCTTTGCCCCCGACGTGGACACCACCGAGGGTGAGACCACCGCCGCCACCCGCATCGCCCGCGAGCGCGGGTACAGCTCACTGCTGGTGGTGACCTACTGGGGTCACGTGTCGCGAGTGCGGATGTACTTCGAGCAGTGCTTCGACGGACCCGTCTACGTGACCGACACTCCCCAGCCCACCTCGATCTCGCGGCGCTACGCCCTTCTCCACGAGACCGGCGGCTACGTCAAGGCATTCCTCAAGCCGGCCTGTTGATCCGAGCGGCGGGCGAGCCTACCGATTCGCAGCCTCGACAGACGACGACCGGCCTATGGTCGGAGAACCTCTCAGTTCCCCTCCCTAAGGATCGCCATGAGCACCCAGACCATCGACATCCCGCATCTCGGCGGCTCGACCATCGGCTACCGGTTCG
>NZ_JAHBAV010000124.1 GCF_018390595.1 Dietzia massiliensis | reverse complement strand
CGCGGCGCGGACCTCGAGGACCTGCGTGGGGCCTCGGCGCTGCGGGGCGCGCTGATCTCACCCGAACAGGTTTTGGGCGTCGGGCTCGCCCTCATCGGCGAGGCGGGGATCCGGGTCGAGTAGCGCAGCCGGGCCGATCGCGCCGCGGCGTCAGGCCAGATGCGACGCGGAGGTCCGCCACTGGTTGACGGCCCGGTTGATGATCGCCTGGAGCTGGAGGATCTGGTCGCGGTCGGTGAGCGTGATGCCGTCCGCCCCGGTGCGCAGCTGGAGTTCCGGCACCCCGCGGTCCGCGCCGTTCTCGTCCAGCACCACGGTCTCGGCGACGGACACCTCGAGGAACGGGTCGTCGTCCGGACCGTCGACTTCCGTGACGAGGTCCTGCCGGTAACGAGGGGTGGTGAGGTCGATGGCATCGGTCATGAGGGGCACTCCCGACTGTTCGGTGGGATCGCCTTAAGAGTAGGTGAGAAAAGCAGGTCACCGTACGCGTGGGACAGCGTGTGACAGGTTGTTGTGATTCCGTGACCCACGCCACCCCCACCTGTGGTCCACCCCGCCTCTACGCACTCGACCGCCGGCTAGCGGCGCCGTGGCTGACCGCCCGAACTGGACAGTTGTGGAAAAAGTTGCGCGAGTTGCTTGTGTGACTGTTGTGGTTGCCACATACTCACCCCATGACCACTGCCGGACCGTCAGCGCGACGCGCCCTCCTCCCCCGACTCCTCGTCGCCCTGGCCTCTGCAGCAGCTCTCTCGGTCGGCCTCCTCGTCGTCGTCCTCTCCCCCCGCGCCGACGCCGAGGTGCCGCTCTCCCCCGTCTATCACGGCCTCGCGCAGGGACTCGACGCCTCCAGCTGGCAGCACCCGCACGGTGCCGGGGTCGACTGGCACACCGCCGCCGCGGCCGGACAGTCCTTCGCCTTCATCAAGGCCACCGAGGGCACCGGGCCGGCCAACCGGTACTACGAGGCCGACATCGCCGAGGCGCGCGCCGCCGGGATGCTCGTGGGCAGCTACCACAAGGCCCGCCCCGCGATGGACCCCGCGCAGCAGGCCCACGCGTTCGCCGACCGCCTGCAGTCGGTGGGCGGCCCGCAGCTGCCGCCCGTGCTCGACCTCGAGACCGACGAGGGGCTCGACGCCCGGCAGCTCGCCGACTGGACGCAGGTCTTCCTCGACACGCTCGCGCACCGCACCGGCCGCACGCCGATCCTCTACACGTACCGCTACTTCTGGATCGACCGCATGGCCAACACCCCGCGCTTCGCCGAGTACCCGCTGTGGCTCGCCGAGTACGGCGTGTCCCAGCCGACGCTGCCCGTGATCGGCGGCTGGGACCAGTGGCTGTTCTGGCAGCGCTCGGAGACCGGCGAGGTCCCCGGGTTCGCCGACGACGTGGACCTCAACATCTTCGCCGGCACCCGCGCGGACCTCGACGCGTGGCTCGGGCCCGTCGAGCCCGCGCCCGAGCCCGCCCCTGCGCCTG
>NZ_JAHBAV010000123.1 GCF_018390595.1 Dietzia massiliensis | reverse complement strand
GCCCCCGTGAGGGCGTGCCAGCGCCCGACACAGGGCGGACAACACTCACCCCCGGTCAAGTCACCCCGGCGAATGGCGGTGGCTACACGAGCGGGACAAGCACCACGACCGGAGACGCTTCCGACTCGACCGGATGCAGACGACCACGCCCTCGCCCGAACCGCTTGACAGTCGCACTTTCCCCCGCACGTCGATCAAGAACCGGCTCACGAGCGACTTCGGCTCGGGGCGGCCGAGAAGGCCTGGGCTGAGCTGTCGGATGCGGACTGAGGGCCGCCGCGCGCTCAGTACGCGCCGGCCAGGATCCCCTCGGCCTGGGCGCGGCTGATCCCGGTGCTCACACCGCACGCCGTGCACGTCGCCTCATAAGACGAGCCCAACGGGACGATCCGGATGAAGAACACCGAGAACGCGCGCTTACGGCGGTCGACCCGCTGCGCCGCCCGGTGACCGCACCGCGGGCAGGTGGCCTGTGCCAGCCCGAGATTCCGGGACGAGTTCTTGAAGCCGAAGATGACGAGCATGCCTCCAGCGTGCCAGCGCCGGGCGCCCGGGCTGCGCGTGTCGTCGACAGGCAGTCGACCCCACACGGTGTTCCACAGGCCCGTGCCCCTCCACAGACCGGCCGAAAACCGGCCTGCAAGCGAGCTCGCGGCCCCGCCGGTGCACCACAGTATTGGTCATGGCACCTCCACCCAGCGGCCCGAGACGCCGCGGCGACCTCACCACAACCCGCGGAGCGCACCGCGCCACGAACGGTTACAGGAAGGCGCATCACGGGATCTGGGAACCGGCGACCACCATCACCACGCCCACCACGCGGCTGGCGGCGGCGACGCTGACGTGTCCCGACGCCGTGGCCACCGGGTGGCTGGCCGCCTCGGTCCACGGACATCCGTGGCTGCCCCTGCAGTACCCGGTCGAACTGGCGGTGGGGGCCAAGCGCGTGCGCCGAGAGGGAATCGTCGCGCGCCGCTACGCGATTCCTGACGAGCACGTGGAGACCATCCTCTCGGCCGACGGAGTGGACCTGCGGGTCGCCAGCCCGGAATGGACGCTGTTCGACCTCGCCAGATACGAGGACCGGGTCGAGGCGATGGTCGCGCTGGACGGCGCCTACCGGATGGGGCCCGGATACAACCCTCGGTACTCGCTGCCGAGGCTGCTCGCGCGGTATCCGGGGTTGCGGGGGAGTCGGCTGGCTCTCGAGCGTTGCACCCACGCCGAGCCGAAGACCGAGTCGGCGATGGAGACGCGCCTGCGGATGCTCCTGATCGACCTCGGGCTGACAGGATTCGAGGTGCAGTACCCCGTCCCCGGGTTGCCGTTCCGCGGGGACTTCGCCTTCGTCGAACGGAAGATTCTCGTCGAGTACGACGGCGGCGGACACCGCACCGCGGCCCAGCAGGCGCGCGACGCCGAACGCGCCAACCGGCTGCGTGCGGCCGGGTGGACGCGGATTGTCGTGACGGCGACGCTGTTCTACCGGCGCCCGCGTGAACTCGCCGCGCAGCTGCTCGCGGTGCTCGGGTGAGCCGGCTGGGTGGTGCGCTGGCCCCGTCTGCCC
>NZ_JAHBAV010000122.1 GCF_018390595.1 Dietzia massiliensis | reverse complement strand
GCGGCGCTGCGCGTTGAAGTCCAGGCCGAGGCGCGGCACGTTGCCCTGGATCACCGCGACCTCCACGGTGTCGGTGTGCTCCCCGGTCGGGGTGAGGGCGGCGCCGGCGACCAGGCCCACCGCGACGAGCGGGACCGCCAGGAGGCCGGCGGCCGCACGGACGGGCCGCCGACCGCTGTCGGTGTCGCGGCGGAGCAGGAGGAGGAGCGCCACCCCGAGGGCCGCGCCGACCGCGGAGACGACGAACCCGAGCAGCGGCGTCCCGCCGAGCGAGGCCAGCGGCAGCAGGGGGCCGTCGGCCTGTCCGAACGCCAACCGGCCCCACGGGAAGCCTCCCCACGGCCAGGACGACCGGATCCACTCCCACACCGACCACCAGCCGGCCACGCCGAGCACCGCGCCGAGCGCGCGTGCGACGGACCGCGGGCCGGGGTCGAGTCCGGCGCGCAGGATGACCACGGCGCCCGCGCCGAACGCGGCGAGGTAGAGGGCCTCGACCAGCGACAGGCCCCAGGAGGCGTAGGCGCCGACGTACATGCCGACCCACGGCACCAGCAGGAGGAAGAAGACCAGGCCGGAGACGAGGCCGAGGAGGGCGCCGGTGCGTGCCCGTGGCGGGCGGTCGCCGGAGGGGACCAGGACGACGACGAGGAGCGCGATCGCGAGAACCGCGGTCCACCACAGACCGACCGGGGGGAACGAGGCGGCCAGCAGCGCGCCGGAGGCGGCCGCGAAGGCCAGCCTCGTCATCAGGGGCATCAGACCGCGGGGCCGGCGGGCAGGCCGTCCACGACGAGCGCGCGGAGGACGGGGTCCGGGCCGGTGAGGTCGGGCATGGGCGGCACCCCCGACCGCGGGTCGGTGGACCAGCGCTGGACGGCGTCGTCGGCCGCGACCACGGCCAGCTCGCCTGTCTCCCATCGCGCGAAGGTGGCGGGCGCACCCGGGGTGAGGGTGCCGGCCGCACCGTCGCGGGCGCCGGCGGCGCGGCGGGCGCCACGGGTGGTGGCGGTGAACGCGGCCCGCGGGGACAGTCCGCGACCGCCCTCGACGGAGGTGAGCGCCCGCAGGGCGTCCCACGGTCGGACCTCGTCGCCGACCCGTGTCGACGCCGCCAGCGCGACGCCGGAGGCGGCGATGCGCACGAGGTCGGTGCCCGCCGGGTCGTCGACGAGCGGACGCAGCAGGACGATCGCGCCGACGGCGGCGAGGGCGGCGAGGGTCTCGTCGTCCGGGGCCGCCGCCCCGCCGGACACCGCTCCGATGAGGACCGGGGCGCACCGGGCGACCGCGGGCCCGCCGAGCTCGTCGGCCAGGCGGGTCAGTTCCGCGGCGAGGCGCGTCGGGTCCACCCCGGCGCCGAGGACGACCCGCTCCCCCGCGCGCACCTTCTCCTCGACCGCGGCGAGGTCGTCGAGAGTGTCCGTCCCGGGGCCCTCCGTGAGTGCGGCGGGGACGACTCCGCGGGCGGCGGCGGCCGCGAGGTCGAGTCCGTCGGCGAGGCACTCGACGAACGCCGGGGCGACCCAGTCCCCCGCCAGGTCGACCCGTTCGGCGTCCGGGAAGAGGGCGGGCCCCGGGGCGTCGGAGCCGGCCCACACGATGAGTCCGTTCTCGTGCGCCAGT
>NZ_JAHBAV010000120.1 GCF_018390595.1 Dietzia massiliensis | reverse complement strand
GGGAAGGGGGGTGGCGGTCACGGCCGTCTCCTCGGGGTCGGAATGCGTGTGGCGTGCGCCGCCCAGCCTAGATGTAAGCGGTGTGTCGGTCGTTCATGGGATTTCCTCAGCGATCCCTCCGTCTTTTCTTCTCTGGCGCGCGGCTGGGCGCTAGAGTCTGCGACAGGTCCCATCCGGCCGCCCCCCTCGGGCGGCGTCACTACCCCGGGGTGTGTGCATGTCACCACTAGTTCCACGCGGTACGGCGGACTCGCCGGTGTGCTCGATCCTCGACATCCCCGGCCCCCGCTGGTTCCAGTCGAGCGACCCCATCTGGCGGGTCCACGGCGACGCGTCCACGCCGATCGGCATCACGACCGGCCTGCTCATGCTGTCCGCCGATCCCGCGTACGCCTCGGTCATGGTGGCGTGCGGTGCGGACGAGAACCCGTGGACGATGGACGACTACCTGCACGACCTGGTGGAGATCTCGACGTTCGGCACCGTCGACGACGCGATGGTGACGATCGAGCACGCGCACCGCGACCGCAGCTCGTTCAACGGCACCACGGAGCACGGGGACTACTACTACGGTTCCGACCCGGCGTTGGTGGAGTGGGCGCAGGCCGCCCTGGCGTGGGCGCTGCTCGCGGCGTTCCAGCGGTTCTCGGGTCGGCCGCTCACCCCGGCCGAGTCGGACCGGTACGTGTGCCAGTGGGCGGGCCTGGCCCGGCTGCAGGGCGCGCGGGCCTTCCCCACCACCGTTCGTGAGCTCGAGCAGCTGCTGCGGGGCGCGCGTGGCCGTGCCCGAGCTACGGTCGCCGGGCGTCGCGCGGCGCGTCGGCTGCGGGAGACCGCCCGGGCGTGCCGGGGCGTGTCGGAGAACTCGGTGACCGCGCACCGGTCGTGTACGACGGTGGTCGACGCGGCCGCGAGCCTCGTGCCGTCGGACGTGCGGCGGGCGTTGGATCTGCCGCACCGGCCGATGGACCGCAGCGCCGTGTTCGGTCGGATCGCCCGCGCGCACGAGGGGCTGACGTCGCCGCGGCTCACCACGCGCGCCCCGATCGCGGTGCCGTCGTCGATGCGGTCCCAGAGCGCCTGACCCCGCGTTACCAGTGGCCGTTGACGCGGCCCTTGATCCACCCGGCGACCTCCCACACCAGGTGCACGGGCAGCATCGCGCGGTCGACCCGGTCGATGGGCGTCATCCGCACGTCCAGGTCGGTGGCGTTGCGCACCCACGTCCCGGCGCGGAGTGTGTGGGGGCGGTTGGTGACGACGAGGACGCGCTCCCACCCGCGGGCCCGCGCGATCGCGTCCACCGCGAGCGCCTCACCCCAGGTGGTCCGCGGTTCGGGCGAGAAGCACACCACCTCGGCGTCGGCGGGGCGGGCGATGCCCGTGCACAGCCGGCGGGCGACGGTCTCGGAATTGCCGCCGGGGTTGCTCACCAGCAGCGTGTCGGCGTAGCCGGCCTCGACGAGGTCGCGGGCGTAGAGGTGTCGGCCGTCGTCGGCGCCGGCGAGCATGACGACCGCGTCGGCGCGCACCGGCTCGTCGCCGTGGGGCTGGAGGAGGAACGCGCCCCAGGCGGTGAGGGCGAGCGCGGCGACGACCACGGCCGCGCCGACGCCGACCGCGACCCGGCGGAGGGCGCGGCGGCGGGATCGGCGGTGGAGGCGCGGGGTCACCGCGGTGTGGGTGACGACGACGAGGTGTCCCCTCCCCCGGCCCCGGGCCCGGCTCCGAGTGCGGCGCGCAGGCTGTCGTCCCAGTCGGGCAGCGGCGTCAGGCCGGCGGCCGCCCAGGCCCGCCCGGAC
>NZ_JAHBAV010000011.1 GCF_018390595.1 Dietzia massiliensis | reverse complement strand
GGGGGGCCCGGCGGCAGCGGCGGAGGGGCCGACACCGACCGCAGTTCCGTGGCGCGCGACGGGTCCAGGATCCGCTCGGCCTCCTCGTCCAGGGCCCGCGCGGAACCCCCGTGCGAATCCGGGACGAACGACCACGTGGCGCTCGCGTCGTCGGACAAACCGGCCGGCCACGACGTGCGGACCACCCACCCGCCCGAGCGGTCCTTCCAGGCGTCCCACGTCACCAGGTCCGGATCCACGCCGCGTCGGTCCAGGGCGGCCCCCACCCGGTCGGCGAGCGTGTTGAGCGCCGGCCCGTCCGGCAGCACCGGGTGGGCGGACCGCGCCAGGTCGGCGGCGTTGGCCCGCTCGAGCAGCACGGGCACGGCGAAACCCTCGATGCGGGACAGCGGCACCCCCGCGTCGGCGGCGACCTCCTCCGGGGAGGCCCCGTGCCGGATCCGGTCCTGGATCTCACGGGGACGCAGCGTGCCGGTCACCGGCGCCCGGTCCGACCCGCCGGCCACGAACTCACCGCGCGCGGCGGCTCGGAAACGGTCGTCCAGGGGCAGGGTGAACTTCTCACCGGAGTCCGGGACCTCGCATTCGACGACCGACGACTCGGTGTCCACACCGATGATCCTCAGCTTCCGCATGCCGCCTCCTCGACTCCTCGCGGCCCCGTCGGCGGCCTGAGCTGCTCCGCTGCCCGGGGCCTGGGCGCGTTCCCACATGGTAGGGCAGCGCAGCCCACCCGGCGCGCGGACGGGCCGGGTGGGCTGCGGAAAAGTACGGGCCCGGCCGGAGGGGGCCGGCGTGCCCGGGGGCGGCTCAGGAGAGCTGGCCGACCACGTGGTCGATGCAGCGGGTCAGCTGCGTGACGTCCTCGGGCTCGATCGCCGGGAACATACCGATGCGCAACTGGTTGCGGCCCAGCTTGCGGTACGGCTCGGTGTCGACGATGCCGTTGGCGCGCAGGGTCTTGGCGACCTTCGCGGCGTCGATCTCCTCGGCCAGGTCGATGGTGCCCACGACCTGCGAGCGGTGCGAGGGCTCGGCGACGAACGGGGTGGCGTAGTCGCTGGCCTCGGCCCAGTCGTACAGACGCGAGGACGAGTCCTTGGTCCGCGCCACGGCCCAGTCCAGCCCGCCCTGGTCGTTCATCCACTCGATCTGCGAGGCGAACATCAGCAGCGTCGCCACGGCCGGCGTGTTGTACGTCTGGTTCTTGCGCGAGTTGTCCACCGCGGTGGGCAGCGACAGGAAGTCCGGGCACCAGCGGTCGGTGGCCGCGATCTCGTCGACCCGGGCGAGGGCGGCGGGGCTCATGATCGACACCCACAGGCCGCCGTCGGAGGCGAAGGACTTTTGCGGGGCGAAGTAGTAGACGTCGGCGTCCGCGATGTCGACGGGCAGGCCGCCGGCGCCGGAGGTGGCGTCGATCGCGACGAGCGCGTTCTGCGAGCCCGCCGGGCGGGACACCGGCACCATCACGCCGGTGGACGTCTCGTTGTGGGCCCAGCCGATGAGGTCGACGGACGGGTCGGAGGTCGGCTCCGGCGCCGAGCCGGGGTCGGCCGAGATGACGATCGGGTCGGCGAGGAACGGCGCGCCGCCGGTGACCTTGGCGAACTTGGAGGAGAACTCGCCGTAGGTCAGGTGCAGCGACTTCTCGCGCACCAGGCCGAACGCGGCGGCGTCCCAGAACGCGGTGGTGCCGCCGTTGCCCAGCACGACCTCGTAGCCCTCGGGGAGGGAGAACAGCGAGGACAGGCCGTCGCGCACGCGACCCACGACGTCCTTGACCGGGGCCTGGCGGTGGCTGGTGCCCATCACCGTGGTGGCGGCGTCGGCGACGGCCGAGATCTGCTCGGGGCGGACCTTGGACGGACCGCAGCCGAAGCGGCCGTCGGCGGGCTTGAGGTCGGCGGGGATGGTGGGCAGCTGATCGCTCATGCTCTTGGGATGCCGTTTCGGTGTCGTCGGGTGGGTCGTGCTCCATGGTAGTCCGGTCGGGCCCCGGGCCCGGAGTACCGTCTGGGGTCATGGAGGAACCGGTCCTGGAACCCACCGATTTCGACACCATGCGCGTCGGGTACGGCCTGCACGCGCGGCTGGACGTGGCCGACCTCGCCGGCGGGTGGTTGCCCCTGTTCACCGAGTGGTTGGACGAGGCCGGCCGGCGCGGGGTCCGCGAACCCAACGCCATGGTGCTCGGCACCGTCGGTGCCGAGGGGCGGCCGTCGACGAGGACCGTCCTGTGTAAGGGCGTCGACGAGGGCGGGGTGACGTTCTTCACGACAACGACGTCGCGCAAGGGCGTCCAGTTGGCGCAGACCGGGTACGCGTCGGTGACCTTCCCCTGGTTGATCGCCGAGCGTCAGGTGCACATCGAGGGCGCCTGCCATCCGATCGACCGGGCGGACAGCCTCGCGTACTGGCGCACCCGGCCGCGGGGGTCGCAGATCGCCGCCTGGGCGTCCGAGCAGTCGCGGCCCGCGGAGTCGGTGGCCGAGCTCGAATCCCTGTACGCGACCGCGGCGCAGCGCCTGGCCGACGTCGACGAGATCCCCATGCCCGACCGGTGGGGCGGGTACCGGGTGGTCCCGGACAGGGTGGAGTTCTGGCAGGGCGGGCCGGACCGGTTCCACGACCGCGTCGAGTGCCTCAGGGACGGCGACCGGTGGACGGCCCGTCGGCTGCAGCCCTGACGCCGGGTCGGGTCGCCGGGCCGGGTCGCCGGGGGGAGAACGGGAGAACTCCCTTCGAACCCCGAACGGCGGCCACGGTAGGGTGTGGCACAGCACATTCGTGGCGGGACTCGACCGCCGGGACCAGTCGTCGGAGAGGGAATCGCGTGACCGCAGGCTCGAACGGTTCGGACCGCAAAGCAACACTGTCCTACCCCGGCGGTGAGCTCGAACTCGACGTGGTGGAGGCGAGCTGCGGTAGTGACGCCGTGCAGCTCGGCTCGCTGTTGGCCGAGACGGGGATGACCACCCTGGACGTCGGCTTCGTCAACACGTCCGCGTGCACCTCCTCGATCACTTACATCGACGGTAACGAGGGGATCCTGCGGCACCGCGGCTACCCGATCGACCAGCTCGCCGAGAACGCCTCGTTCCTCGAGGTGTCGTACCTGCTCATCTACGGCGAGGACCCCACCGAGGCCCAGCTCGCCGAGTTCACCGACAAGGTGCTGGGCGAGACCGCGCTGCCCGGCCAGATGATGCCGCTGCTGCAGGCCTTCCCCCGCAACACCCACCCGATGCCCATCCTGTCCGCCGGCGTGAGCCTCTTCGGCACCCATGGTGACGATCTGGACATCGACGATCCCAAGGCCGTCGACCTGGCCACCGCGCGCCTGCTGGGCCGGGGTCCGACACTGGCCGCCGCGATCGACCGGATCCGCAACGGTCACGAGGCCATCGACCCGGACCCCTCGCTCGGGTACGTCCGCAACTTCTTGCGTATGACGTTCGGCCCGGACTACGAGATCACCGACGAGGTCGCCGAGGCCCTCGACATGCTTCTCGTCCTGCACGCCGATCACGAGCAGAACTGCTCCACCTCCACCGTCCGCATGGTCGGCTCCTCCGAGGCGCCGCTGTACTCCTCGATCACCGGCGGCATCAACGCCCTGTACGGTCCGCTGCACGGTGGGGCCAACCAGGCCGTCCTCGAGATGCTCGAGCGGATCGAGTCGGAGGGCGGCGACGCCACCGACTACATGGACCGTGTCAAGAACAAGGTCGACGGCGTCAAGCTCATGGGCTTCGGCCACCGCGTCTACAAGAGCTACGACCCGCGCGCCCAGATCGCCAAGAAGCACGCGCACGCGCTGCTGTCGCAGAGCAACGACCCGCTGCTCGAGATCGCGCTCAAGCTCGAGGAGACGGCGCTGGCCGACGACTACTTCGTCGAGCGCAAGCTCTACCCGAACGTCGACTTCTACACCGGCCTCATCTACCGCGCGATGGGCTTCCCGACGGACATGTTCACCGTGCTGTTCGCGCTCGGTCGCATGCCCGGGTGGATCGCCCACTGGCGCGAGATGCGCGAGGATCCCTCGACCAAGATCAACCGCCCGCGCCAGGTCTACACCGGCCCGGCCGAGCGGAGTTTCACCCCGATCAGCCAGCGCTGAACCCGGGAACCCACCCCCAGGAGAACATCATGGACAAGCCCGAGATCGACATGCCGACGGGCCCCGCGCCCACCGACCTCGTCACCGAGGACATCACGGTGGGCGACGGCGCCGAGGCGGTCGCCGGCGGTAACGTCACCGTGCACTACGTGGGGGTGGACTACGAGACCGGTGAGCAGTTCGACTCCTCCTGGGATCGCGGCGAGTCCATCACCTTCCCGCTGAACGGCCTCATCCAGGGCTGGCAGGAGGGCATTCCGGGGATGAAGGTGGGCGGACGCCGCCAGCTGGTGATCCCGCCGGACAAGGCCTACGGCACCTCTGCGGCCCTGCACCCGCTCGGTGGCAAGACCCTGGTCTTCGTGATCGACCTGCTCGACGCCTGATCGGGCGGTCCCGGAAGCCGACAGCGGCGCCCCGTCCTCCTTTCTCGGGAGGGCGGGGCGCCGTCGTCTGTCGGGATGGAGCAGGGCGACCCGCCCGCCTCCCGGCCCGCACCCACCTGGCCTGCGCCTGCTGGCACGGCCCGCGCCTGCTGACCCGGCCCGCGCCCACCGCCTGGCCCGGCCCGGTCGCAGCCCCGCGGCCGACGACCCCCGTGTGCCCGACGACCACAGCCGCCCCTCACCATGGCGTCTCGCCTGCCCCGCGGTACGCGCCAGACGCCAAGGCGAGGGGCGGCTGTAGTGCACAGCATCATCGGCGGGAGCGAGACGCCATCGGCGGGAGCGGCTGCGTGGACACGCACGGAGGCGAGACGCCATCGGCGGGAGCGAGACGCCTGGCTCGGGCGCGGATCCCCGGCCGGGCCGCGAGTCGCCCCGCCCCGGCCGGCGCGGCCTCGGGCTTACCCCGGCTGCCGCAAGTAAGGCGTGAGGGCGTCGAGGACGGCCGGGTCCTCGATCGTCGACGGCACCGCCACATCCTGCTGACCATCGGCGATCTGCCGCATCGTCTTGCGGAGGATCTTGCCCGAGCGGGTCTTGGGCAGCCCCTGGACGACCGTGCAGTCGCGGAAGGTGGCCACCGCCCCGATCTCGTCACGCACCATCGCCACCAGTTCCGACCGCAGCTCGTCGGGGTCGCGGACCTGGCCGGATTTGAGCACCACGTAGCCGACGGGGCGCTGGCCCTTGAGATGGTCCTTCACGCCGATCACCGCGACCTCCGCGACGGCGGGATGCCGGGCGATGACGGCCTCCATCCACCCCGTGGACAGCCGGTGGCCGGCGACGTTGATGACGTCGTCGGTCCGACCCATCACGAAGACGTAGCCGTCCTCGTCGATGTACCCGCCATCACCCGTGGAGTAGTAACCCTCGAAGACGGACATGTACGAGGAGACGAATCTCTCGTCGTCCTCCCAGAGGCCCGCCAGCGTGCCCGGGGCCATGGGCAGCTTGATGGCCAGGTTCCCCTCCTCGCCGGGTGGCAGGGGCGTGCCGTCTTCGTCGAGTACGTGCAGGTCGTACCCGGGGACCGCAACGGTGGGGGAGCCGGGCTTGATCGGCATCGGCTCCAGGCCGCGGAGGTTGGAGGCGATCGGCCAGCCCGTCTCGGTCTGCCACCAGTTGTCGACAACAGGCTTGCCGAGGTTGTCGGTGGCCCACTGGTAGGTGTCCGGATCGAGACGCTCGCCGGCGCAGAACAGAGTGCGCATGGCCGACAGGTCGTACTTCCCGATCTCGAGGCCCTCGGGATCCTCCTTGCGAATCGCGCGCACGGCGGTCGGAGCCGTGAACAGTGCGACCGCGCGGTGCTCGGAGGCCACGCGCCAGAACGCCCCGGCATCAGGGGTGCCGACGGGCTTGCCCTCGTAGATCACTGACGTCGCGCCGACCAGTAGGGGCGCGTAGACGATGTAGGAGTGGCCGACCACCCAGCCCACGTCCGAGGCGGTCCACCACACGTCGCCCGGCCGGATGCCGTAGACGTTCCACATCGACCACGCGAGCGCGACGGCATGTCCGCCGTTGTCGCGGACCACGCCCTTGGGCAGCCCGGTCGTTCCGGAGGTGTAGAGGATGTACAGGGGATCGGTGGCCTTCACCGGGACCGGCGCCGCCGGTTCGGAGTCGGCGACGGCGTCATCCCAGTAGCTCCAGGTGGTCCCCGGGGTGTCGGGGAACGCCATGTCGGGGAACTGGTCGTGACGCGGGGCCACGATGACGGCCCCGGGGCTGTGGCGGGTGAGCTCGAGCGCCTTGGCGACCATGGGGAAGTAGGGCACCTTGCGCGTCGGCTCGATGCCGCCGTGGGACGTGACGATCACCTTGGGGCGGGCGTCGTCGATCCGGATCGCCAACTCGGGTGCGGCGAATCCGCCGAAGACAACGGAGTGGACGGCGCCGAGCCGGGCGCACGCGAGCATCGCCACGGCGGCACGGGGGACCATCGGCATGTAGATGACGACCCGGTCGCCGCGTCCTACGCCCTCCGCGGCGAGCGCGCCCGCGAACTCCTCGACCTGCTTCAGTAACTGGGCGTAGGTGATGGTCTCCTTGACCCCGGTGACCGCCGAGTCGTAGATGAACGCGGCCTGCTCGCCCCGCCCGGCGGCGACGTGCCGGTCGACGCAGTTGTACGACGTGTTCAGCTCACCGTCGGGGAACCACCGGTAGAAGGGTGGACGGGATCCGTCGACCGCCGTCGTGGGGGTCGTGGTCCAGTCGATGTCCCCGGCGACGTCCAACCAGAAGGCGTCGGGATCGCTGATCGAGAGCCGGTGGGCGGCGTCGTAGGTCGAGGTCGTCGAGTCCGACATCGGGTATTTCCCCTCACGTACGGCAGCGGGCCCGCCGACCGTGCCGACGGGTTGTGACAGGCTTCACTCTAATGCGAGGCCAAGCTCGCGATACCGCATCATCCGCTCGGCGTACCTCCGCTCAGGGGGACGTCGGCGGACCTCGAGTAGAGCGGACGCGACCGCGTCGGCCATCCGGTCGCAGAACGCCTCCGGCTCGTCCGCGGCGTCGGGACGTTCGGGGACGACCACGTCCACGATCCCGGCCTCCAGCAGGTCGGCAGAGGTGATGCCCTGCGACCGGGCGACCTCAGGGGCGCGGCTGGTCTCGTGGTGGAGGATCGCGCTCGCGCCCTCCGGCGGCAGTGGGGCGAGCCACCCGTGACGTGCGCACAGGACCCTGTCGGCGGGGAGCAGGGCGAGAGCGGCGCCGCCGGTGCCCTGCCCCAGGATCACGGAGACGGTCGGAGTCGGCAGGGTGACGAGGTCTGCCAGACTCCTGGCGATCTCACCCGCTAGTCCGCCCTCCTCCGCCTCCCGAGACAGAGCCGCGCCGCGGGTGTCGATGAGCAGGACCAGTGGGACCCCCATCTCAGCGGCGATGCGCATTCCGCGGCGTGCCGACCTCAACGCGGACGGCCCGAGCGGGCTCTTCTCGTTCTCCGCGTCCCGGTCCTGCGCCAGCACGACGGCGGACTGGCCACGGAACCGGACCAGCGACAACAGGAGGGATCCGCTGTCCTCGCCCTGACCGGTGCCGGACAATGGCACCCGGTCGGGCGACACGCGGTCGAGGAAGGCGCGCGCGCCGGGGCGGTCCGGGCGCCTCGACCGGGTGATGGCGTCCCAGGCATCCGGGGGTAGGCCGTCGTCGGACTCCGGCTCCGGGACCGGCCCGTGGGGCGGCGCCGGCTCGTCGTCCGATGGCGGGTCCTGGCACAGCACCCGCAGGGCACGGGCGGTGAGGTCACGGAGTCCCTCCGGCGGGAGCACACCGTCGATCATCCCGCGTCGCGCGAGGTTCTCGGAGACCTGGACCCCGTCCGGGAAGGGTGCGTCGTAGAGCGCCTCGTATACGCGGGGCCCGAGGAAGCCGATGAGCGCGCCGGGTTCGGCCACCGACACGTGACCGAGCGACCCCCACGACGCGAACACCCCGCCGGTCGTCGGGTGCCGCAGGTAGACGAGGTAGGGGAGCCCGGCGTTCTTGTGTCCGGCCACAGCGGCGGAGATCTTGACCATCTGGAGGAACGCGATCGTCCCCTCCTGCATCCGCGTACCGCCCGAGGTGGGGGAGGCGAGGATCGGGAGCCCTTCGGCCGTCGCCCGCTCGATCGCTGAGACGATCCGCTCGGCGGCGGCGATCCCGATCGACCCGGCGAGGAAGTCGAACTCGCACGCGATGATCACGACCCGGCGGCCCAGTAGGGTGCCCTCGCCGGTGATGACCGACTCGTCGACCCCCGACTTCTCGGCCGCCCGCTGGAGTGCCTCCTCGTACCCGGGCATCGCGTCGACCTGTGGCGGGCGGACCGGGGCGTCGTCCCAGGACCGGAAGGAGCCGTCGTCGAGGACCATGTCGAGGATCTGCAGAGCTCCGATGCGCGCCATGACCGCATCGTACGGTGGGGCACCTACCAGCGGGTATCGTGAGGGTAAGGGTGCACTGCCGTACCCCCGTCACGCAGAGGAGCCCTCCGCCGCCATGATCGTCAGCCGCAGGGACGGCGCAGTCGTCGTCATCACCATCGACCGTCACGAGATCCGCAACGCGCTCGACGCCGAGGTGTGCACCGCCCTGCGCGAGGCCGTCGAGGCCGCCGGCGCGGAGGCCGACGCCGAGGATCCCGTCCGCGCGATCGTCATCACCGGAGCGGGAACCGCGTTCTGCGCGGGCGCCGATCTGTCCGGCGGGGTGTACAACTCCGATTTCTACGACGCACACGCCGGGATGCTCCGTGCCGTGGAGTCGGTCCCGGTCCCCGTCATAGCCGCCGTCAACGGTCCGGCTGTCGGTGCGGGCGTGCAGCTCGCACTGGCGGCGGATCTGCGGGTGGTGGCGCCCGGCGCAGTCTTCACCGTGCCCGTCGTGAAGGTGGGACTGGCGCTGGACAACTGGACCATCAAGCGGTTGGCCAACGTCGTGGGCGGCGGCCACGCCCGCTCGGTGCTCATGACCGCCCGCCCCGTCGGTGCGGAGGAGGCCGCCCGGATCGGCCTGGCCAACGAGATCGGCGACGTCGAGGCGGCCATGGAGCTGGCCGCCGAACTCTCGCGGTTCGCACCGCTGAGTCTGCGGCACATCAAGACCGTGATCAACGACGACGACGCCCGGCTGCTCCCGCGGGAGGAGCACACCGAACTCCAGTTGCGCGCGTGGAGCAGCGAGGACATGGCCGAGGCGCGGGCCGCCCGCGCCGAGAAGCGGCCGCCCGTCTTCCGGGGGCGCTGAACCGCTCCACCGCAGGTGACGCAGGCCGCCGTGGCGCCCCACGTACGGGCACCGCGGGCCGACCGGCCCGGGTACGATTCTCCGCGCCCGACCCGGATCCGCGCGACGTGGGCGTCTGGCACGGCCCCGGGTATCGCATGACCGGGGGGGAGCGTCACCGATGGCCAGGCACAGCGCATCGCCGCAGAACGGCAACCCGACGGCCCGGAGGGTCGTCCTCGTGGGAGCGGTGATCGTCGCCGTCGTGCTCGTGGTGGGTCTGGTGGTCTCCGGGCTGTCGAGGGCCGGTGTCGCCGGCTTCTGCGGGGCGGAACCGCGGATCAGCGTGGCAGCCGAGCCCGACATCGTCGAGCACGTCCGGGTCCTGGCGGAGCACGCCGACGGCTGTCACGCCTTCGACGTGGAACCGGTGTCCTCCGCGGACATGGCCACCCGCACCGTCTCGCGGGAGGCGCTACCGGACATTTGGGTGCCGGACTCCGCCGTGCGTCTCGCCCAGATGTCCCAGGACGTGCAGATCCCGTTCGAGACGGTCCTCAACTCCCTCGCGTCGACCCCTGTGGTCATCGCTTCCCGTGACGCCCCGATCGACATGTCGACGTGGACCTCGGCGCTCGCCACCCCGGGGCTGATGATGGGTGACCCGGTCCGGTCCGGCGTCGCGGACGCGCCGATCCTCGCCGCGACGTCGGAGGTCGAGATGCTGCGGTCGGCTCCGGAGGCGCTGGGGGCCTCGATGGCGATGTTGGCCCAGGGGCAGATGAGTCGGATGGAGGTCCCGCCGACCTCCCGGGAGATGCTCGACAGGGTGATCGCCGGCGGCGGCGCGGCGATCGTGACGGAGCGGGACGCGGTGCTCGCGCAGCGGGCGGCGCCAGACTCGGGCTTGGAACTTCACGCGCCCGCCACCGGGGCGGTCTTCCTGACCTATCCGGTGGCCGTGACGACCCAGGACCCTACGCGCCGGGCCGAGGTGTCCGGGGCCGCCGAGGCACTCCGGGACGCCACCGCTGCGCCCGCTGTCGTCGACGGGCTCTCCCGGGACGGTTTCCGGACCGCCTTCCGGGCGCCGCTCGCCGAGAGTGCGGGAGTGGGCGGGGCCGAGGCGCTCGTCGTCCGGGACGCGAACCGGGTCCACAGTGCGCTACGGCACTGGCGGCTCCTGGCGATGCCGGGCCGGTCCCTCGTCCTGGTGGACACGTCGGGTTCGATGGGCTTCGTGGTTCCCGGCACGGACCGCACCCGCATCCAGGCGCTCGTCGAGACGGCGGGCGCGGGGCTCGGCCAGTTCCCCGACGACGCGGAGCTCGGACTGTGGGCGTTCGGCGGTGCCGCCGGGAGCGACGGGCTCCCGTACGCGGAGGTCGCCGCACTGCAGCGCCTCGACGCGGCGGCTCCCGGGGGCACGCACCGTGCCGCGCTGGGAGGCGCGTTGGCCTCGCTGCCCGGGATGGTGGGTGGTGGCACCGACCTCTATCGTTCCGTGCTCGACGCCTACGCCATGGTGCGCTCGGGGTACGACCCGAACATGGTCAACTCGATCATCGTAATCTCCGACGGGGCGGACGACGCGACCTCGGACATCGGAGCGGACGAGTTCTTCGCCCGGCTCGATGAGATGGTGGACCCGTCCCGCCCCGTCATCATGGTGACGGTGAGCCTTCTGGACGAGAGCAGTTCGGGCACCCTCGCGCAGATCGCGGAGGCTACCGGCGGCAGCAGCCATGTCGCCCGCACTCCGGAAGAGATCGTCCGGGTATTCGCGGAGGCGGTGGGGCGCCGCGGCTCCTCCGCTCAGCCGTAGCCCCGTAGGGAGGTAAGTGCTACCCGCCGACGGGGGTGGCGCCACCCGCGGTTTCGGCTCGTCATAAGAGTTCGCCGACGGTCTCTCCGCAATCTTCTGTGTCACATGTCACACTTCCCCGGTCAGTGTCTGTGAAGCGCATCACTACAGGGGTGTGCTGACGAGAACCCGAAACGGAGGACCTCCGTGTCCCAACCAACCGAACCGCCGGCGGGGGGAGCATCGCGACGAACCCCGGATGCGGCGGAATTCACGGCGATGCAGGCCAGCCCCGCCTTCCAGGATCTGCGCAGCAAGTTCAGGGCGTTCGTGTTCCCCATGACGATCGCCTTCCTCGTCTGGTACTTCCTCTACGTGATCCTGGCCGTCTACGCGACGGACTTCATGGGGACCAAGGTGTTCGGGAACATCACCTGGGGTCTGATCATCGGCCTGGGGCAGTTCGTGACGACCTTCCTCATCACCTTCCTGTACATCCGCTTCGCCAACCGTGAGATCGATCCGCGCGCGGAGTCCATCCGCCTCGAACTGGAAGGTGGGGTCGCCTGATGGACTGGCTGATCAACATCAACGAACTCGCGCCGGGTGAGCAGGTCGGCAGCACCCTCCTCAACATGGCGGTGTTCGCCGTCTTCATCGTCATCACGATGACCCTGGTGCTGAGGGCGTCGAAGTCGACCAAGTCGACCAAGGACTTCTACACGGGCGGCTCGAGCTTCACCGGCCCGCAGAACGGCTTCGCGATCGCCGGCGACTACCTCTCGGCGGCCTCCTTCCTCGGTATCGCCGGCGCCATCGCGATCAACGGCTACGACGGCTTCCTGTACTCGATCGGCTTCCTCGTCGCCTGGCTCGTGGCACTCATGCTCGTGGCCGAGTTGATGCGCAACACGGGCCGGTTCACGATGGCCGACGTGCTCAGCTTCCGACTCAACCAGCGGCCCGTCCGCATGGCGGCCGCGCTGGCCACCCTCGCGGTGTGTCTGTTCTATCTGATCGCCCAGATGGCCGGCGCCGGCGGTCTCGTCGCCCTGCTCCTGAACATCGACGACTCCACGGGGCAGTCGATCGTCGTGGCCGTCGTCGGCATCCTGATGATCGTCTACGTTCTCGTCGGGGGCATGAAGGGCACCACCTACGTCCAGATGGTCAAGGCCGTCCTGCTCGTCGGCGGTGTGCTGATCATGTGTCTCCTCGTCCTGATCGCCGTCCGAGGCAATTTCTCCGCGCTCCTCGGAGAGGCCGTGGCCAACTCGGGCAAGGATCTTCTGCAGCCGGGTCTGCAGTACGGCGCCACCGAGACCAGCAAGCTCGACTTCGTCTCGCTGTCGATCGCCCTGGTCTTCGGCACCGCGGGGCTGCCGCACGTGCTCATGCGCTTCTACACCGTGCCGACGGCGAAGGAGGCCCGTCGGTCGGTGACCTGGGCGATCGCGCTCATCGGCGGCTTCTACCTGTTCACCCTCGTCCTCGGCTTCGGTGCCGCGGCGATGGTCGGACCCGAGGTCATCGAGAACGCCCCCGGGGGTGTGAACTCGGCGGCGCCGCTGCTCGCGTTCGCGCTGGGCGGTGAGATCTTCCTCGGCATCATCTCGGCGGTCGCGTTCGCGACCATCCTCGCCGTGGTGGCCGGACTCGCCATCACCGCCTCCGCCTCGTTCGCGCACGACATCTACAACGGCGTGATCAAGCACGGCCAGGCGACCGAGCAGTCGCAGCTGCGGGTCTCCCGGATCACGGTGGTCGTGATCGGCATCGTGTCGATCATCATGGGCATCGGCGCGATGGGGCAGAACATCGCCTTCCTCGTGGCCCTCGCCTTCGCGATCGCCGCCTCGGCGAACCTGCCGACGATCCTCTACTCGCTGTTCTGGAAGCGGTTCAACACCACCGGCGCGCTGTTCTCCATGTACGGCGGCCTGATCAGCACCCTGGTGCTCATCGCGCTCTCGCCGGCGGTCTCCGGCAGCGAGAAGTCGATGATCTCGAGCGTCGACTTCTCCCTGTTCCCGCTCTCCAACCCGGGCATCGTGTCGATCCCCCTGGCGTTCCTGCTGGGCATCGTCGGGACGTTCATCGGCAAGAAGGACGAGTTCCCGCAGAAGCGCGTGGAGATGGAGGTCCGCTCGCTCACCGGTGTCGGTGTGGAGAAGACCATCTCGCACTGACCCGGACCCTCGCCGGCCCGCCCGACCGTCGCCGGACGGTCGGGCGGGCCTCGTCGTGCCCGCCGAGGGACTACCCTCGGTGGGCACCACACCGATTCGGAGGCGGTAGAGATGTATCCCGGACAGGACGACCACACCCGACGCATGGGGCAGCAGCCCGACTCGCGTGCCTACTCGCGGATGAGCGGCGACCGGGCGTACGACCCCGCCTACGACGACGGCTACGGCGCCGAGGGCGGCTACGACGACGGCTATGTGGAACCCCGCCAACCCCGCCGCGGGCCCGCGATCGACGTGGGGAAATTCGTCGGCAGCGTGGCCGCCACCGCACTGGTCGCGGCCATCGCGGGGTGGCTGATCGCCTGGGTTGTGGACGCCGTGTTCTCCCGCTTCGGCCACCAGTGGGCCAACGGCGGGAACACCCCGACGATGTACGCCGTCTACGGCGCCGTCGCGGCGATCCTCGCCGGGCTGCTCTGGTATCTGCTACTGATCGGCACCGCCAATCCCCAGCAGTTCTACTCCTGGACGGTGGGGCTGCTCATCGTGGCGGCCGTGGCGTTGCCGCTGCTGGTGACCGTGCCGTTCCTCGACGGGCTCGCGGCCGCGATCGTGCACTTGTTCATCGGACTGCCGATCCTCGCGCTGACGAGCGCCTTCTCGGCCACACTCAGGCGCTGACGTCCCGCCGGGCCCGGGACGCTGGCGCGGCCCGGGCCACCAATGGTGCCCCCGAGAGGAATCGAACCTCCGACACCGGCTTTAGGAGAGCCGTGCTCTATCCACTGAGCTACGAGGGCGGGAACCGGGGAGAGTCTAACCGATGGGCGCTCCGTCGTGATCGGCGACTTGGAGTGGGCGCCCGTCGGACGGTACTGTTGACCGTCGGCGTCCATGTCGTCTCCTTCATCGGAGACGGTGGACCGCCTCGCACGGGTCACCACCGGCCGCCGTACGAGGGGGAGGGCGCCTGCCGGCCGGCAGCCCACTAGACAGACAGAGGTATTGCCTGTGTCCACGTACACCCCCAAGCCCGGGGACGTGACGCGCGCCTGGTATGTCATCGACGCCACCGACGTGGTGCTCGGTCGACTCGCCGTCCAGGTCGCCAACATCCTCCGTGGCAAGCACAAGCCGCAGTTCGCCCCGAACGCCGACACCGGCGACTTCGTCATCATCATCAACGCCGACAAGGTCGCGATCTCGTCCAACAAGCGTGACCGCGTGGTGCAGCACCGCCACTCCGGTTTTCCCGGTGGGCTGAAGTCGCAGACCCTGGGCAAGGCCATGGACACGCGCCCCGACCGCGTCGTCGAGAAGGCCGTCAAGGGCATGCTGCCGAGCAACAAGCTCGGTCGTGCCGTCGCCTCCAAGCTCAAGGTGTACGCGGGTCCCGATCACCCGCACGCCGCCCAGCAGCCCGTGCCCTTCGAGATCAAGCAGGTGGCCCAGTGACCGACGAGAACATCACCCCCGAGGCCGAGGTCGCCGACGACGTGGTGGCGGATCTCGCCGCCGAGGTCGCCGAGGACTACAGCGAGGCCGACTACGCCGGTGGCACCGACTTCGTCGCCGACGCCGACGCCCAGTTCGCTCCCGTCGTCTCCTCCGGCCCGGCCCAGGCCGTCGGCCGCCGCAAGGAGGCCGTCGCCCGCGTCCGCCTGCTGCCCGGCTCCGGCCAGTTCACCCTCAACGGGCGGTCCCTCGAGGACTACTTCCCGAACAAGGTGCACCAGCAGCTCGTCAAGTCGCCGCTCGTGCTGGTCGAGCGCGAGGAGCAGTTCGACATCGTGGCGCTGCTCCACGGTGGCGGCCCCTCGGGTCAGGCCGGCGCGCTGCGTCTGGCCATCGCCCGGGCGCTGACCCAGTACTCGCCGGACGATCGCCCGGCGCTCAAGAAGGCGGGCTTCCTGACGCGTGACGCCCGCGCGGTCGAGCGCAAGAAGGCCGGCCTCAAGAAGGCCCGTAAGGCCCCGCAGTACTCGAAGCGCTGATCCCCCAGGATCACGACACCAGAGCAGGTTCCCGCGACGCGGGGGCCTGCTCTGGTCCATTTGCCGAGTGCGCGACCGGGCGAGGTTATCCTGACCCGGGCGTTCCCGATCCGCCCCGCGACGGCGACCACACGACCCCGGAGGACTACACGACATGACGCGACTGTTCGGCACCGATGGGGTCCGTGGGCTCGCCAACCGGACCCTTACCGTTGACCTCGCGGTCCGGCTCGGTGCGGCGGCCGCCGCGGTCCTCGCCACCGAGACCGGGCCCGTGCCCGACCGTGCGGGCGCGCGCCCGCTGGCGGTCGTGGGTCGTGACCCGCGCGTCTCGGGAGAGATGCTGGAGGCCGCGCTCGCGGCGGGGCTGGCCAGTCAGGGCGTCGACGTCCTGCTGGTCGGTGAGGTGCCGACCCCGGCTGTGGCCCACCTGACGGACCGTCATGACGCCGCGCTCGGCGCCGTCATCTCCGCCTCGCACAACGCCATGCCGGACAACGGCATCAAGTTCTTCGCCGCGGGCGGGCACAAGCTCGGTGACGAGGTCGAGGACCGAATCGAGGCCGCGCTCACCGAGGGCGCCATCACCGGGCCGACCGGGTCGGCGATCGGCCGGATCTCACGTGCGACCCCCGAGGACGCCCTGGACAGCTACGTCGGCCATCTGCTCAGCGCCACGCCGGCCCGGCTGGACGGGCTCCGTGTCGTCGTCGACTGCGCCAACGGCGCCGCCAGCGTGGCCGCACCGCGCGCCTACCGCGAGGCGGGTGCGACGGTGATCGAGATCCACGCCAGCCCCGACGGCTACAACATCAACGACAATTGCGGTTCCACCCACCTCGACGACGTCCGTGCCGCGGTCCTCGAGCACGGCGCCGACCTCGGTCTCGCCCACGACGGGGACGCCGACCGCTGCCTCGCGGTGGACTCGAGCGGCGAGGTCGTCGACGGGGACCAGATCATGGCGATCCTGGCCCTGGCCATGAGGGACGCCGGCGAGCTCACGGGTAACGCTCTCGTCGCGACCATCATGAGCAACCTCGGTCTCAAAGTGGCGATGCGGGAAGCCGGCATCGAGGTGACCGAGACCAAGGTCGGCGACCGGTACGTCCTCGAGCGCCTCCGCGAGGGCGGATACAGCCTCGGCGGCGAGCAGTCCGGTCACCTCGTCCTGCCCGCGCACGCGACCACCGGGGACGGCGTCCTCACCGGGCTGCGCATCATGGCGCGGATGGCCGAGACGGGCAGGTCGCTCGCCGAGCTGGCCTCCGTGATGACAGTGCTGCCCCAGATCCTCATCAACGTGCCGGTCGAGGACAAGGCCGCCGTCGTGGCGTCCCCGGCGGTCGGCGACGCGGTCGCCGCCGAGGAACTGCGGCTCGGCGCCACCGGCCGCGTCCTGCTGCGCCCCTCGGGGACCGAGCACCTGGTCCGCGTCATGGTCGAGGCCGAGGACGCGGACCTGGCCCGCGAGGTCGCCGAGCGGCTCGCGGGCGTCGTCGTCGCCGTCTGACCCGCTCAGCCGCCGGTGAAGGACTTGAACAGCTTGAGCAACGGCGGCGTGGTGGCCAGCGGGTCGTCCCCCGGCTCCTCCAGCATCTCGTCCGTCACGGGGACCGCGTCCTTGAACCCGACCCCGGGATCCGCGAACGCGGCATAGGTGTCGTCGCCGGCGAGCGTGGCAAGCAGGTAGCCGGCCAGCAGCGGCCGCACGGTCCGATGCGTGCGGCGGTCGGGGTCCGCCAGGCCGATCCGCTCGATCAGCGCGTTGCGCTCGACCAATCCGCCCTCGATCGCCTTGTCCAGTCGCCGGTGCACGAGATCGCCCCGCCACGCGAGGTGTAGAGCCCGCGCGTCCTCGGCGTGGACACCGCCGCCGGCGGACAGCAGCAGTGCGGGGGAGTCGATCGTCATCGCCCGGTCCGCGGCCGACGGGACCGTCTCGGTGGGGAAGACCATCGCGACGGCGTCGATGTCGGTGCGCTGGGACGCCAGCAGCGCGGACACGCCCGCGCCGAGGCCGTGACCGGCCAGGCCGATACGCCGCGGATCCGCGCGGACCGACCCTCGACCGAGGGTGGCCTCGAGGGTGTCCTCGATCGCCGCGGACAGGTGGTCCGCGTAGTGCTGGTGGTTCGGGCGCAACCCGAGATCAGTGGCCGGAGCCACCACGACGAATCCCCACGACGCGAGGTGCTTGAGGGTGTCGACGTAGTGATGCGGCCCCCGGGTCCAGTCGTGGGCCCATCCCACGACGGGCGCGGGAGACGGGGCGTCGCGCGGGACGTAGACGACGCCGGGGGTACCGGTGAACCCGAGGTCACCCCTGTCGACGGCGTGGGGTCCGCGTCGGCCCACCCTGGCGTGCAGTTCCTTGGTCTTCTTGGCCACGATGGCCACAGTATCGCCTCACGAGCGCGGAGGGTGCCTGGGCTGTCGGACCTCGCGGTTACACTTAGCGCCCATGTGCGGAATCGTCGGTTATGTCGGGCATCGCCCCGCCCTCCCAGTCGTCGTCGAGGCCCTGCGGCGGATGGAGTACCGCGGCTACGACTCGGCGGGCGTCGCCGTGCTCGACGGCTCGGGGGCCTCCCGGGTCGAGAAGAAGGAAGGCAAGCTCGCCAACCTCGAGGCCGCGCTCGCGGCCGCGGGTGAGGGCGGCTTCCCGGGCTCGACCGGTATCGGTCACACCCGGTGGGCGACGCACGGCCGTCCGAGTGACCACAACGCCCACCCGCACGTCTCCGGCGATGTCGCGATCGTGCACAACGGCATCATCGAGAACTTCGCTCCGCTCCGCGCCGAGCTCGAGGCCGCGGGCGTCGAGCTCGAGTCGGACACCGACTCGGAGGTCGCGGCCCACCTGTTGCGTCGGGAGATGGAGTCGGGTGCCAGTGGCGGGGACTTCGTGGCCGCGTGCCGCACGGTGCTCCGTCGCCTCGAGGGCGCCTTCACTCTGGTCTTCAGCCATGCCGCCCACCCGGACGTCCTCGTGGCCGCGCGGCGCTCGACCCCGCTCGTGCTGGGCGTCGGCGAGGGTGAGATGTTCCTGGGGTCCGACGTCGCGGCGTTCATCGAGCACACCCGTGACGCCATCGAGCTGGGTCAGGACAACGTCGTGGTCCTGCGCGCGGACTCGTACGAGATCACCGACTTCGCCGGCGAGCCCTCCGAGGGGCGTCCCTTCTACATCGACTGGGATCTGGCCGCCGCCGAGAAGGGCGGCTACGACTACTTCATGCTCAAGGAGATCGCCGAGCAGCCCGGGGCGGTCGCCGACACGCTGCTGGGTCACTTCCAGGACGGTCGCATCGTGCTGGACGAGCAGCGGATGAGCGATCAGGACCTGCGCGACATCGACAAGGTGTTCATCGTGGCCTGCGGCAGTGCCTACCACTCGGGCATGGTCGCCAAGTACGCGATCGAGCACTGGACCCGGCTCCCATGCGAGGTCGAGATCGCCTCGGAGTTCCGCTATCGCGACCCGGTCCTGGACCGTTCCACGCTCGTGGTGGCCATCTCGCAGTCCGGCGAGACCGCGGACACCCTCGAGGCGGTCCGTCACGCCAAGGCCCAGAAGGCCCGTGTCCTGGCGGTGTGCAACACCAACGGTTCGCAGATTCCGCGGGAGGCCGACGCCGTCCTGTACACGCATGCCGGCCCGGAGATCGGTGTCGCCTCCACCAAGGCGTACCTCGCGCAGATCACGGCCAACTACCTGGTCGGTCTCGCGCTCGCGCAGGCTCGCGGCACCAAGTACCCGGACGAGGTGGCGGCCGAGTTCCGTCAGCTCGAACGCATGCCCGAGGACATCCAGAAGGTCGTCGACTCCCTGGGCCCGGTCCGGGGGATCGCCCGCGAGCTCGCCGGCTCCAAGTCGGTGCTGTTCCTCGGCCGCCACGTGGGGTACCCGACGGCACTGGAGGGCGCGCTCAAGCTCAAGGAGCTGGCGTACATGCACGCCGAGGGGTTCCCGGCAGGCGAGCTCAAGCACGGTCCGATCGCCCTTATCGAGGAGGGTATGCCGGTCTTCATCGTGATGCCGCCGGTCGAGGGTCGCGGGGTCCTCCACTCCAAGCTGGTGAGCAACATCCAGGAGATCCGGGCGCGCGGTGCGCGGACCATCGTGATCGCCGAGGAGGGCGACGAGGTGGCCCGGCCCCTCTCGGACTACTTCATCCCGATCCCGGCCTCGACCACTCTGCTCCAGCCGCTGCTGGCCACCATCCCGTACCAGGCCTTCGCCGCCGAGGTCGCCGCCGCGCGCGGGTACGACGTGGACAAGCCCCGCAATCTCGCCAAGTCCGTCACGGTGGAGTGACCCGCCCGCGGTAGGCAGATCATGAGGCGCGCCCATCCCGTCGAGGTCATCCGCGCCGCGGAACGTCCGCTCATCGAGGCGGCCGCCGCGGCCGGGGACCCCGACGCGGTGATGCGGCGCGCGGCGGCGGGCGTCGCCCACCACACCGCGGCGCTGTTGCGTGAGCGCACCGGCGGCGTCTACGGCCGCTCCGTGCTGCTGCTGGTGGGCAGCGGTGACAACGGCGGGGACGCCCTGTACGCGGGCGCGATCCTGCGTGGCCGCGGGTGCCGCGTGGAGGCCGTTCTGCTGAGCCCGGACCGCGTGCACGAACGTGGTCTCGCCGCCCTGCGCCGCGCGGGCGGGCGGGTGCGCGGCGCGGAGACCGTGGGCTCCCACGTACCCGTCCCCGATGTCGCCGTCGACGGTGTGGTGGGTCTGAACGGCAGGGGACCGCTGCGTGACCCGGCGGGAGCGATCGTCCGGGGCTTGACGGCGGCCGGCGTGCCGTGGGTGGCGGTGGACCTGCCCAGCGGGATCGACGCCGACACGGGCACCGTCCACGAGCCGCATGTGCGGGCGGCGCTCACCGTCACCTTCGGGATGCTGCGCCGCGCGCACCTGCTCGCCTCGCCGGAGTGCGGCCGCGTCGAGCTGGTGGACATCGGCCTGACCGAACCGCCGGCCGGGCCGGCGGCCGTGCGGTGCCCGGACCCCGCCGAGGTGGGGCGCCACTGGCCGGTGCCGGGGCTCGACGACGACAAGTACACGCAGGGCGTTGTGGCGGTGCGCGCCGGGTCCGAGCGGTACCCGGGTGCGGCGGTCCTGTGCGTGTCGGCTGCGGTGACGGCCACGTCCGGGATGGTGCGGTACGTGGGGTCGGGGGCGGACGCGGTGCTGGCCGCCCGCCCCGAGGTGGTGTGCCACCCGACGGTCGCCGACGCGGGTCGTGCACAGGCGTGGATCGTGGGACCCGGCGGCGGGACCGGGCCGGACGCGGTGGCGGACATCGACGCGGTCCTCGCGGAGGGGCGGCCGACGGTGCTCGACGCGGACGCCCTCACCTGCGTCGCCACCCACCCGGTCCTGCTGCGGAGCGCCGCCGCGCCGGTGCTGCTCACCCCGCACGCCGGCGAGTTCGACCGGCTCACCGGCGGGTGGGACCGCGGCGACCGCCCCGGCGCGCTGCGCCGGTACGTCGCGGGGCTGCGGGACCGTGGGATCGAGGCGACGGTGCTGCTTAAGGGACGTGTCACCCTGGTCGACGACGGCGAGACGACGTTCGCGGTGGACTCCGGTTCCTCCTGGGCCGCGACGGCCGGTTCGGGCGATGTGCTGTCCGGGATCGTGGGCGCGTTGCTCGCGAGCGGCAGGGCGGCGTACGGATCTCCGGCGTGGCCGGCGGTCGAGGCGGCGACGGTGCACGGGGAGGCCGCGCGCCGGGCGGCGCACCGACACACCGTGGGCGCGGGCGGTGCTCACGGGGGCCCGGGCGCGCCGATCGGTGCATCCGACCTGCTGGCCGCGATACCGGGGGCGATCTCGGCGCTGCGGGGGAGGGAATCGCTGCCCGCCGGCGCTTTTTGGCAGAATTGACAGAATGGGTCCAGTTGTCCCCCCGGCTCCGTGCCGCGCCGAGATCGATCTGGACGCGATCGAGCACAACAGTCGCGTCCTCGTCCGGTCTGCCCGCGGGGCCCGGGTCATGGCCGTGGTCAAGGCCGACGCCTACGGGCACGGCGCCGTCCCCGTCTCCCTGGCCGCGCTACGCGGGGGTGCGCACGCGCTGGGGGTGACCACCATCGCCGAGGCCCTGCAGCTGCGATCGGCGGGCATCGACGCGGAGATCCTCGCGTGGCTCTACTCCGCCTCGGACGATGTCCGCGCGGCGGTCGAGGCGGATGTCGACCTCGCGATCCCCAGCCCGGCCCACCTGGACACCGTCCTGGAGGCCGCGCGCCGCACGGGCCGTCGTGCCCGCGTCACTCCCAAGATCGACACCGGTCTCGCGCGGTCCGGCATCTCCCTCGAGGAGTGGCCGGCCGTGCTCGAGCGGCTCGTCACGGCCACGGCCGGCGGGCTGGTCGAGGTCACGGGTCTGATGGCTCACTTCGCGCACGCGGACGACCCGGGTAACCCGGTCATCGACCTGCAGGTGGCGCGGCTCCACGAGTGTGTGGCCCAGGCGCGGGGCCGTGGTCTGGACTGCCCGGTCAACCACCACGCCAACTCGGCCGCGACGCTCACCCGCCCCGAGGACGGGTTCGAGATGGTCCGCCCGGGCATCGCGCTGTACGGCCTCAACCCGGTCGAGGGACTCGAGGTGGACCTGGTGCCCGCCATGACGTTCTCGGCCGAGGTGCTCATGGTCAAGAGGCTGGCCGCGGGGCAGGGTGTGAGCTACGGGCACACGTGGCACGCCCCTCACGACACCACCGTCGCCCTCATCGCGGCGGGCTACGCCGACGGAGTGTGGCGGCTGCTCTCGGGCCGGCTGGACGTCTCGATCGGCGGGCGGCGCTATCCGAACGTCGGCCGCGTGTGCATGGACCAGTTCGTCGTCGACCTCGGACCCGACCCCGGACAGGCGGTGCGGGTGGGGGACACCGCCGTGTTGTTCGGCACGGGCGCCGACGGCGGGCCCACCGCCGCCGAGTGGGCCGAGACCCTGGGCACCATCCACTACGAGGTGGTCACCGCGGTGCGTGGCCGGGCCGCGCGCCACCACGTGGTACGCGGCAGCCATGCCGCGCCGTCCGCGCGTGGGACCCGCGCCGTCGCGCGGAGCGACGACGCCGCACCGGGGGCCGGGCGGGGGGTCTGGGGATGAGCGAGGACCACGACGACGAGGTCGGCGACGACCCGCGCGGTGGGCCCCGGCTGCGGTTGCCGAGACGGCCCGAGCGGTCGGCCGCCGAGACGCCGGTCGAGATCCGACCGCCCGAGATGGCCGGGGGCACGCCGCGCGACGCGGAGGCGGTCGCCGAACGGATCCGGACGCCCGGTGGCCTGCGCGCCGGCCTGAGCGCGCTCGGCGCCGCCACCCTGGGGTCGGTGGTCACGCTGCTGCCCGGCCGACGCGCCAACGACCCCTGGGCCGGCGAGGACATGTGGGAGCTCGGGGTGGACCGGGGCTCCATGGTCGCCGCGACCGACGGTGTCCCGCTCGCGGTACGCGAGGCGGGGCCCACCGACGCTCCGATGACGGTCGTGTTCGTCCACGGCTACACCCTGTCGATGGACACCTGGCATTTCCAGCGCCGGCACCTGGCCGACCGGTTCGGCTCCGAGATCCGGATGGTCTTCTACGACCAGCGCGGGCACGGCCTGAGCGGGGCCGGCTCGCGGAAGAACGCGACCATCGACCAGCTGTCCCGGGACCTCGACACTGTCATCTCGGCGACCGCCCCCACCGGGCCCGTCGTCGTGATCGGCCACTCCATGGGCGGGATGACCGTGATGGGGTTCGCCGCCCGGCACCCCGAGACGGTCCGTGAGCGGGTCCTGGGGGTCGGGCTGGTCTCCACCGCGATGGCGGAGCTCTCGGAGGCCGGACTCGGGGCGGTGCTCGACAACAGGAGCGTGGCCCGCCTCGCCGGGCTGGCCGGCCGCAGCCCCGGCGTGTTCACGAGCAGCCGGCGCGCGCTCGGGGCGATCATCTCGCCGTTCATCTACGGCGGGTCGTTCGGGGACCCCGCCACGGTCAGTCCGACCGTCGCCCGGTTCGTGGACAAGCTCATCGCCTCGACCGATGTGTTGACCATCGCCAACTTCTTCGAGACCCTCACGCGACACGACGAGTCGGCCGCCATGCCCGTTCTCCGCGAGGTCCGCACGACGGTCCTCAGCGGCGACCGCGACCTGCTCACCCCGTTGGACAGGTCGGTCGACATCGTCGAGGAGCTCCCCGACGCCGAGTTCGTCGTGGTCCCGGGCGCCGGGCACATGGTGATGCTCGAGGAGCCCGCGCACGTGTCCGAGGTGTTGGGCGACCTCGTGGCCGACGCGATCATCGAGTGGCGCCGCCTCGAGCGGGCGGGCCGCGCCGACGGGAGCCGGACATCGTGACGATCGGTGTGCCGGGGGAGCGCGACCTGCCGACGGTCGAGGACACGCGCGCGCTGGGCGTCGAGCTGGCCGGGCTGCTCCGCGCCGGCGATGTGGTGGTGCTCGACGGACCCCTCGGCGCGGGCAAGACCGCCCTGACCACCGGGATCGCCGCTGGCCTCGGCGTGCGGGGCCGCGTGACCTCGCCGACCTTCGTCATCGCGCGCCGCCACCCGCCCACGACGCCCGGCGGCCCGGGACTCGTCCACGTCGACGCCTACCGACTTCTCGGCGGGCAGGACCCGGACGGGACCCGGCCCACGACGGGCGACCTGGCCGACGAACTCGAGTCCCTCGACCTGGACTCGGCCCTCGACACCGACGTCGTGGTGGTCGAATGGGGCGCCGGGTTCGTCGACTCGCTCGTCGAGGCCCCGCTCGTGGTGACCCTGCGCCGGCCCGACGGCACCGACGTGCGCACCGCCGTCTGGAGCCGGGGCGCCTCGCCCGGCCACGCGGTCGGCCCGGCGGTACCCTGACCCCGTGCTGGTCCTCGCCGTCGACACCTCCACCCCCTTCGTCACCGCGGGGGTGTGCCGCCTCGTGCCCGGTGACGACCACCCTGTGGTCGAGACGCTGGCCATCCGCGTCACCGAGGACGCCCGCGCCCACGCGGAGCTGTTGACCCCGCACATCCTCGACTGTCTCGCCGATGCCGGCCTGGCCGCGGACGGCCTCGACGCCGTGGTGGTGGGCACCGGTCCGGGTCCGTTCACCGGGCTGCGGGTCGGGATGGCCACCGCCGCCGCGTTCGCCGACGCCCTCGGTAGACCGGTCCACGGGGTGTGCTCGCTCGACGGGCTCGCGGCCACCGCGCGCGCCGCCGGGGCCGACGGGGACCTCGTCGTCGTCACCGATGCCCGTCGCCGCGAGGCGTATCACGCCCGCTACTCACCGCAGGGCGTGCGGACGTCGGGTCCCACGGTGGGGCCCGCCGCCGACATCGACGTCGCGGGCGCCAGCCACCTCGTCGGGGATCCCGGCCGCCTGCGCGAGGTCACCGACGCCCACGGTCCCGCCGACGTCCACGGTCCCGCCGACACCCACGGTCCCGGCGCCGTCCGCGGCGACCACGGCGCGGGCGACTCACTGCCGCGTGTCCTCGACGGCGTGCACGCGCCCGGTCCGGCCGGACTCGTCACCGCGGCCGCCGACGACCTGCTCGCCGGCGCAACGCCGGCCCCGCTCGAGCCTCTCTACCTGCGACGCCCCGACGCGGTCCCGCCCCGGCGCGCCGAACCCTCCGCGGCCCTGCGCGGGGTGGGGCGATGACCGCGACGCCGGCCGACGTCGTCCACGACGCGCTGGCCCCCGACGACGCCATGCGCTGCGCCGACCTGGAGAGGCTCCTGTTCCGCGGCGACGGCCCGTGGTCGGCGGCGGCGTTCCTGTCCGAGATCGGCTCGCGTCACACCACGTGCCTGGCCGCCCGCGTCGACGGGCGGCTGGTCGGCTACGCGGTCCTGGCCGGGCTCGGGCCCGAGGGCGACCGCGAGTTCGAGGTGCACACCATCGGCGTCGACCCGGAGTACCAGGGGCGCGGCATCGGACGCGCGCTGCTGCGGCGGATGCTCGCGGTGGCCGACGCGGAGGGCGCGCCGGTCGTCCTGGACGTGCGGACCGACAACGTCCCCGCGCGCACGCTGTACGAGACCCACGGGTTCGAGGTCGTCGGCCTGCGGCCCCGGTACTACCGGCCCAGCATGGCCGACGCGCATCTCATGGTGCGGTCGGCGCGGGCCGGCGGGCGCGCGGACGGTGACGTCGCCGGCAGCGCGGGCGGCGGAAGCGCGGACACTGGTGGCGACGACACGGGAGAGGGGAGCGGCCGATGAGGACCGTCATGGGGATCGAGAGCTCGTGCGACGAGACGGGCGTGGCCGTGGCCCGGGTCCACGACGACGGGCGGGCCGAGCTGCTGTCCGACGTGGTCGCCTCGTCGATGTCCGAGCACGCCCGCTTCGGCGGCGTCGTCCCCGAGATCGCCTCCCGCGCCCACCTCGAGGCGCTCGTCCCCACGGTCCGCGCCGCGCTCACCGAGGCCGGGGTGGAGCGACCCGACGCCGTCGCCACCACCATCGGACCCGGGCTGTCCGGAGCGCTGCTCGTGGGCTCGTCCGCGGCCAAGGCCTACGCCGCCGCCTGGGGCGTGCCGTTCTACGCCGTGAACCATCTGGTCGGCCACGTCGCCGTCGCGGGCTTCGATGGCGGGCCGCTGGGGGAGTGCGTGGCCCTGCTGGTCTCCGGCGGCCACACCCAGCTGCTGCACGTACGCTCGCTGACCGAGCCGGTCGCGGAGCTCGGGTCGACCGTCGACGACGCCGCCGGCGAGGCGTACGACAAGGTCGCCCGTCTGCTCGGTCTCGGTTACCCGGGCGGACCGGTGATCGACCGCCTGGCCGCCACCGGCGACCCCCGCGCCATCGCGTTCCCCCGCGGGATGACCGGCCCGCGCGACGCCCGCCACGACTTCTCCTTCTCCGGGCTCAAGACCGCCGTGGCCCGGCGGATCGAGACCGCCGAGCGGGAGGGCGAGCAGCTCGACGTGGCCGACGTCGCGGCGTCGTTCCAGGAGGCGGTCGCCGACGTTCTCACCATGAAGGCCGTGCGGGCCTGCACCGATCTTGGGGTGGACACCCTGCTCATCGGCGGCGGCGTGGCGGCCAACTCGCGGCTGCGCGACCTCGCCGCCCACCGGTGCGCCGAGGCCGGCCTCACACTGCGTGTCCCGCGGCCGCGCCTGTGCACGGACAACGGCGCCATGGTGGTGGGGGTCGCCTCCGCCCTGCTCGCCTCGGGCGCCGCGCCCAGTCCGCTGACCGTCGCCGCCGACCCGGGCCTGCCGGTCGAGGTCACGCAGGTCGCCTGACTCCGCAGGCGGGCGGCACGGCGCCCGGCGCCGGCGCGGCGGGCGGCACGGCGCCGGCGCGGCACCGACGCGGCTAGAACCCGAGAATCGCCATCCCCATCGCGGCGGACGTGAGCGCGAGGACGAGGAACATGAGCATCCACGCGATGCCGAGGTAGCCGATGACGAGGGCCGAGATCGCCATCGCGCGGCCCTCCTGTCCCCGCCGCCTGATCTGCGCGAGCGACACGTGCCCGAGGATCACCACGATCACGGTGATGACCGCGGGCACCAGCGGGACGAACAGGCCGAGGAACGAGCCGAAGACGACGTTGCCCACGGCGACGACGAGGGCTACGAGAGCCAACTCGTTTCCGCCTGCCGGGTGCACCGGGTCATACGGGTCGGACACCGGCCGGTCAGTCCCCGGCCGGTTCGGTGCGGTGGACGCGGGTCCGTTGTGCGAAGTACAGGCCGAGCCCGGCGAGCGTGAATCCGCCGATGAAGTTTCCGATGTGGACCGGGATCTGGTTCCACAGCAGCCAGTCGGCGACGCTCACGTCCGCCCCGAGCATCATCCCCGCGGGGATCGTGAAGTGGTTGACCACCGCGTGCTCGTAGCCGAGCGCGAAGAACGTGAGGATCGGCAGCCAGATCGCCAGGATCTTGCCCGAGGTGCTCGAGGAGGAGAACGACATGATCACGCCCAGCGCCACCAGCCAGTTACACAGCACCGCGCTGAGCGTCACCCAGCTCAGCCCGGTGACCAGGCCCGCCTCCTTGTAGGCGATCGTCTTCTCCACCGCGAGGTCGGCGAGGGCCTGGGCGCCGGTCGCGTCCGGCTCCGTGCCCATCCCCGTGAGCACGGAGGTGATCATCCAGGCGGCGGCGAGTCCGCCGATCGTGTGGCCGAGGATCATCCAGCCGAAGACCCGCAGACAGGCCCGCACCCGGACCCGCTTCTCCATGACCGCGAGCGGCACGAGCCCGTAGGCGCCGGTGACGAGTTCCCACCCGAGCAGCACGACCAGGGTGAGGCCGATGGGGAAGAGGACGGCGCCGACGATCTCGACCCCGGTCGCGTCGGTGACCATGACGGCCAGCGTCGTGGCCGCGCCGAGCAGATAGACGGCGAGGAAGCCCCGCAGTGCCAGCTGCCATCCCGGGATGTGGGCCTTCTTCTCCCCGGCGTCGACGGTGGCGGTGACGATGTCGGAAGGGGCTACTGCGGTCATCGCTGGGCCTCGCTGTCCTCGATGGGTGATCGGATCGGGCAGAGGTGTTCTGGTGGCAGACGTCCGTGCGTGCGGGCGAGCCTACCGGCGGCGCGGGGATCCGCAACGCGAAGAGCCTGCACGCGGTTTCCTTGAGTGCTGGCACTCGCCTGTGTAGAGTGCCAATAGACACGGTGCACCGAGGGCGTCACCCGCGACGGCGCACGCGGCGGGCCGGGTCGTACGGAAACCACGGGACGCCCACGGTGTCCCGGATCTTCGAACCACACTCCGAGCCGCCCGGGATCCGGGCGGCCACACCCCATACGGGAGGATCATCGTGGCGATCAAGCCGCTTGAGGACAAGATTCTCGTCGAGGCCATCGAGGCCGAGACCACCACGGCGTCCGGCCTCGTCATCCCGGACACCGCCAAGGAGAAGCCCCAGGAGGGCACCGTCGTCGCGGTCGGCAAGGGCCGCTTCGACGAGGACGGCGACCGCATCCCCATGGACATCAAGGAGGGGGACAAGGTCATCTACTCGAAGTACGGCGGCACCGAGATCAAGTACGAGGGCAAGGAGTACCTGATCCTCTCCTCGCGTGACGTCCTCGCGGTCATCGACTGACGTGAGCCGCGTCAACCCCGCCCCGGCGGCGCCGGCGACTGCCAGGCACCACCGGGGCGGTGGTGTCTCACGCCGCGACACCGTATCGACCCGACCACCCACTTCCCTCCAGGAGTTCCATCAATGTCCAAGTTGATCGCGTTCGACGAGGAGGCCCGCAAGGGCATGCTCGCCGGTGTCGACGAGCTCGCCGACACCGTCAAGGTCACGCTCGGCCCCAAGGGGCGCCACGTCGTGCTCGCCAAGGCGTTCGGCGGCCCCACCGTCACCAACGACGGCGTCTCCATCGCCCGTGAGATCGAGCTGGCCGAGCCGTTCGCGAATCTCGGGGCGCAGCTAGTCAAGAGCGTCGCCACCAAGACCAACGACGTCGCCGGCGACGGCACCACCACCGCCACCGTGCTCGCCCAGGCCCTCATCCGTGAGGGGCTGCGCAACGTCGCGGCCGGCTCCAACCCGATGGCGATGGGCAAGGGGATCGAGAAGGCCGCCTCCGCCGTCGTGGAGTTCCTCCGCTCGGCCGCGACGCCCGTCTCCGGCTCCGAGGCCGTCGCGCAGGTCGCGACCGTGTCCTCGCGTGACCCCGAGATCGGCCGCATGGTCGCCGAGGCCATGGACGCTGTCGGCGTCAACGGCGTGGTCTCCGTCGAGGAGTCGCAGGGGCTGCACACCGAGGTGTCCGTGACCGAGGGCATCGCCTTCGACAAGGGCTTCCTCTCGCCGTACTTCGTCACGGACCCGGATGAGCAGAAGGCCATCTACGAGGACGTCCTGGTCCTGCTCCACCGCGAGAAGATCAGCTCCCTGCCGGACCTGCTCCCGCTGCTGGAGAAGGTCGCCGAGACCGGCAAGCCGCTTCTGATCGTCGCCGAGGACGTCGACGGCGAGGCGCTGTCGACGCTGGTGGTCAACTCGATCCGCAAGACGCTCAAGGTCGTCGCCATCAAGGCTCCGTACTTCGGTGATCGCCGCAAGGCTTTCCAGGAGGACCTCGCGATCGTCACCAAGGGGCAGGTCGTGAGCCCTGACCTGGGCATGAAGCTGTCCGAGTGCGGACTGGAGGTGCTCGGGCAGGCCCGCCGCGTGACCGTGTCCAAGGACGAGACGATCATCGTCGACGGCGCGGGCGACCAGGCCGACGTCGACGCCCGCGTGGCGCAGCTGCGCCGCGAGGCCGAGGCCACCGACTCCGACTGGGACCGCGAGAAGCTCGAGGAGCGGATCGCCAAGCTCGCCGGCGGCGTCGCCGTGATCCGTGTCGGCGCGGCCACCGAGACCGAGCTGACCGAGCGCAAGCTCCGTGTCGAGGACGCCGTCAACTCGGCCAAGGCCGCCGTCGAGGAGGGCATCGTCGCCGGTGGCGGCTCCGTGCTCGTCCAGGCGGCCGCCGCGCTCGAGCGGCTCGCCGAGGACACCACCGACTCCGACGAGAAGGTCGGCGTGACCGTGGTCCGCAAGGCGCTGTCCGCCCCGCTGTTCTGGATCGCCGCCAACGCCGGCGAGGACGGCTCCGTCGTCGTCAGCAAGGTCGCGGACCTCGGCCCCCGGGACGGTTTCAACGCCGCGACGGGCGAGTACGGCAACCTGGTCTCCGCCGGGATCATCGACCCGGTGAAGGTCACGTCCTCCGCAGTCGTCAACGCGTGCTCGGTGGCCCGCATGGTCCTCACCACCGAGACCGCGATCGTCGAGAAGCCCGAGGAGAAGGGCGCCGACGCGCACTCGCACGCCGGTCACTCCCACTGATCGCGACCCGCTCACGGGCCCCGTTCCCCGCACCGGCGGGGAGCGGGGCCCGTCGCCGTTCCACGCCGGTCGTGTGGTCCCGCGCCCGCGGCAAGGGTTACGCTGGGCGCTCAGCAGTACACCCCCGACACTCCGGTCACGCGCCTATTCTGAGCGCGAGCCGCGCCGGCCGCCCCCGGGCCCGGGCGTGGGACCCGTCGCGACCCGTGTCGCGCCCCGAGAGAAAGGCCGTGCCCCGTAACACATCCGTGTAACGCGTGGCCCCCCTAATCCGATGACAGGTACAGCAGACGAGTTGGAACTCGCCGTCGCCGACGCGGTCAAGGGTGACCGCGCCGCTGCCGCGCGGGTGCTGGAGCTCGTGCGACCCGGTGTGGTGCGGTATTGCCGCTCCCGCGTCGGAGGCTCGGAGAGGGCCAACCTGTCTGCTGACGATGTCGCCCAGGAGGTGCTGATCGCGGTGCTCTCGGCTCTGCCGGGATACCGGGACCAGGGACGTCCCTTCATGGCCTTCGTGTACGGGATCGCGGCCCACAAGGTCGCGGACGCCCATCGTGGCGCCGCGCGGAACAAGTCTGATCCCGTGGAGTACCTCCCCGAGGTGCTCTCGACCGACACGGGGCCGGAGGACCACGTCCTCGACGGCGAGGTGTCGAGAGCGGTGAGCCGCCTGCTCGACACCCTGCCCGAGAAGCAGCGGGAGATCATCCGACTGCGAGTCGTGGTCGGACTCTCCGCGGAGGAGACGGCGGAGATCGTCGACAGCACGGCCGGAGCCGTGCGCGTCGCCCAGCACCGGGCGATGAAGCAGCTCCGCGCGAGAATCGAACAGGACGGAGAGGAGCGATGGCGATGAACGACGACGATGTCGACCCCGGCGCCCGGGACGACGACGCCTCGCTCGACGAGCACCAGGTGGACCCGCTCGAGGTCGACCGGGACGATGAGCTCCTCGACGCCCTCGGACGCGGAGAGCGCCCCGACGGGGACGATCCGCTCCTGGCCCTGTTCGCCGACTGGCGCTCCGAGACCGGATCCGCCGAGTTGCCCGCTCTCCCGAGCGACGAGGAGATCGAGGTCGCTCTCGCCCCGAACGTGTCGCGGCTGTGGCCCCGGCGCGGGTGGGTCTCCTCCGGCGACCACCATCACGGCAGGCGGCCCGCGCTCTGGCAGGCGGTGACCGGTGCCGCGGCCGTGGCCGCCGTGATCGTCGGTGGACTGTCCGTCGCCGCGCACAGCGCGATGCCCGGCGATCCCCTCTGGGGCGTGTCCAAGACGATCTTCTCCGACCGCGCCGGAGACGTCGAGCTGGTCAACGACCTCACCGAGTTCCTCTCCGCCGCCGACCTCGCCGCCCGCGAGGGCGACCGAGGGGAAGCCGAACGCCTCCTCGACGAGGTGAGCGAGCGGCTCGACGAGGTCTCCGACGCCTCGGAGCGCGTGGAGCTGATGAAGCGCAGGGACGCCATCAAGCGCGATCTCAGCCGGGTGACCCCGAGCACGGTGCCGTCGCCCGCACCGGCGCCCGCCCCGAATCCGGCGCCCGCCCCCGCACCGGGAGCGGCGACGTTGGTCCCGGGTGTCCCGGTGCCGCTGCCGTCCAACCTGATCCCCCCGCCGCCCCCCGGCATGCCGGTCATCCCGCTGCCGCTCGACGGACTCCGCATCTCCACGACGCTCCAGATCCCGATCGACACCCAGCGGATCCAGGACTTCCTGGCGCCCACCACGGGCCGACCGAGCGGGGACGTGGGGGAGGACCAGTTGGGCGTGCCACCGTCCCCGTCCCGCACCACGGTGACCCAGGTACCCACCCCGACCCAGCAGCCCCCGACGTCGTCGCAGCAGGCGCCGGAGTCCACCGCGCCGACCAACTGATCCGGGGTCCGGGGTCTGTGGCCGGCACTGTGGCCGAGTGACCGCCCGTGTCACGCGCCGAACGAACCGATCCCCGTCTCCCGTGACAGGGAGGCGGGGATCGGTGTCCCTGTTCTTGACCCGGCGTCAGCGACGCCAGTTCAGCCGGCGGGGACGCATCGCGCGCACCGCGTCCGCGTAACCGCGGCAGTACTCCCAGGTGACGTAGTCGTCGGGGATCGGGTCGAAAGCGGGCTCGTGGGGCAGCAGCGAACCGTCGTCGAGCAACTGCATGAGGTTGGCGCGCAGCATGTCCCACTCGTGGTAGTGCTCCTCCGCGCAGTCCTCGCACTGTACCGCGACACCCTTGACCCCGATCGGGGCCAGCAACCGGCGGAATTCCGCGAGGTCCGCCAGGTCCTCCTCGATCGCGCGTCGCTCATCGGCGTCGAGGGGGCCCGAGGGCACCCCGTCGTCGATGGGGTCGAGCCCGGCCAGCTCCGCGGCCGGGTCATCCGGATCGCCGGCGAACGGGTCGGGCGGCATTCCGTGCCGTAGGGGATCGTTCACGCCCTCCACCGTACCCGTGACCACGGTCTCACGGGGCCGACGGTTCGAGCCGCGGGCCCGGTAAGCACTATCCTCGAACCCAGCACCGAGACGACCCCCCAGGAGGACGGCAGATGAGCGAGTCGCAAGGCCCCGTACGCACCGGCGGCGACGACCCGACCAAGGTCGCGATGGTGGGCCTGACGTTCGACGACGTTCTCCTCCTCCCGGCCGCGTCCGAGGTGGTCCCCAGCGAGGTCGACACCAGCACGAGACTGACCCGGGAGATCACCCTCCGGGTGCCCCTGATCTCCTCGGCGATGGACACCGTCACCGAGGCGCGCATGGCCATCGCCATGGCCCGCCAGGGCGGCATCGGTGTCCTGCACCGCAACCTGTCCGTGGGGGACCAGGCCGCGCAGGTCGAGACGGTCAAGCGGTCCGAGGCCGGGATGGTCACCGACCCGGTCACGTGCGCCCCGGGCGACACCTTGGCCGAGGTCGACGAGATGTGCGCCCGCTACCGCATCTCGGGCCTGCCGGTGACCGACGAGCGCGGCGAGCTGGTGGGCATCATCACCAACCGCGACATGCGCTTCGAGATGGACAAGTCGCGGCGGGTCGACGAGGTCATGACCCGCGCGCCCCTCGTGGTCGCGCGCGAGGGCGTGACCGCCGAGGCCGCGCTCGGGCTGCTGCGCAGGCACAAGATCGAGAAGCTGCCGATCGTGGACGGGGACGGACGTCTGACCGGCCTCATCACGGTCAAGGACTTCGTCAAGACCGAGCAGCACCCGAACGCCACCAAGGACTCCGACGGACGCCTCCGGGTGGCCGCCGCGATCGGCACCGGCGAGGACGCGTGGCAGCGCGCCGGCGCCCTCACCGACGCCGGTGTGGACGCGCTGGTCGTCGACACCGCGCACGCCCACAACCGCAACGCCCTCGACATGGTGGCCCGCGTCAAGCGTGAGCTCGGCGACCGCGTCCAGGTCATCGGCGGCAACCTCGCCACCCGCGGTGCCGCCCAGGCGATGATCGACGCGGGAGCGGACGCCATCAAGGTGGGCATCGGTCCCGGCTCCATCTGCACCACCCGCGTCGTCGCGGGCGTGGGTGCGCCCCAGATCACGGCGATCCTCGAGGCCTCGGTGGCCGCGAAGGCGGCCGGGGTCCCGGTGATCGCCGACGGCGGGATGCAGTACTCCGGGGACGTGGCCAAGGCGATCGCCGCTGGCGCGTCGTCCTGCATGTTCGGCTCGCTGCTGGCGGGCTGCACCGAGTCCCCGGGCGAGCTGATCTTCGTGGACGGCAAGCAGTACAAGGTCTACCGCGGCATGGGCTCGCTGGGAGCGATGCGCGGGCGCGGCAATCCGGGCCAGGAGAAGTCGTTCTCCAAGGACCGCTACTTCCAGGACGACGTGCTCTCGGAGGAGAAGCTGGTCCCCGAGGGCATCGAGGGGCGTGTCCCGTACCGGGGCGACGTCGCGCAGGTCCTCCACCAGCTGGCCGGTGGTCTCCGCGCGGGCATGGGCTACACGGGGTCGGCGACCATCCCGGAGATGAACGACGCCCAGTTCGTCCAGATCACGGCCGCGGGGCTGAGGGAGAGCCACCCGCACGCGATCCAGATGACCGTCGAGGCCCCCAACTACAACGTCAAGGACTGAGGGCGCGTGCGCAACGTCGTGGAGATCGGCCTGGGCCGTGAGGCCCGTCGGATGTACGGGCTCGGCGAGGTGGACATCGTCCCGTCCCGCCGGACCCGGAGTTCCAAGGAGGTGTCGACCTCCTGGCAGATCGACGCCTACCAGATGGACATCCCCGTGATGACGCACCCGACGGACGCGGTGGTCTCCCCGTCCTCGGCCGTCGAGTTCTCGAAGCTCGGTGGTCTCGCCGTGCTCAACGGTGAAGGACTCTGGGCCCGGCACGCCGACCCCGAGGCGGTGATCGAGGAACTGCGCGAGCTCGCTCTGGAGGATTTGACCGGTCACCGCGCGGTCGCCCGTCTGCAGGAGCTGCACCGCGCGCCGATCGACCGGGAACTGCTCGCCGCATCCGTGCAGCGCATCCGCGACGAGGGCGCGACCGTCGCCGTGCGGGTCTCGCCGCAGCACGCGCGCGAACTCACGCCGGGTCTGGTCGCGGCCGGGATCGACCTGCTGGTGGTGCAGGGCACCATCATCTCGGCCGAGCACGTCAGTGGTGAGGACGCTCCGCTCAACCTGAAGGACTTCATCGGCGGGCTCGATGTTCCCGTGATCGCCGGCGGCGTCGTGGACTACAAGACCGCCCTGCATCTCATGCGCACCGGTGCCGCCGGCGTGATCGTGGGTTACGGCGGCGCCGACGGCGTCACCACCACCGGGCCGGTGCTCGGCATGGAGGTCCACATGGCCACCGCGATCGCCGATGCGGCCGCGGCCCGCCGTGACTACCTGGACGAGACCGGTGGTCGCTACGTGCACGTGCTGGCCGACGGTGACATCTACACCTCGGGAGACATCGCCCGCGCGGTCGCGTGCGGTGCGGACGCGGTCGTGCTGGGCCCGCTGTTGGCCGGAGCGCTCGAGGCCCCGGGCCGCGGGGTCTACTGGAATTCGGTCTCCGCGCACCCCAAGGTCCCGCGGGGGCACGTCGCCGAGGTGGAGGACGAGACCGCCCTGGCGCCGCTCGCCGAGGTCCTCGAGGGGCCGACCAGCGTCCCCGACGGCACCCGCAACCTCATGGGCGCCCTGCGGCGGGCCATGGCCAAGTGCGGGTACTCCGACGTCAAGGGTTTCCAGAAGGTGGACCTCTCCGTCCGTCCCTGATCCCTCCGACTCCAGTCCGCGCACCCGGAAGCCCGCACCAGGGCCCGGGTGCGCGGCCGTTCCGGCAGGCGGCCCTGTCAGCCGCGCCACCGACAGCCCCCGACCTCTGGACAAACCGCGGGCTACTGTCGGGTAAGTTAGCCGTGCTCAGGTACTGTGACCCACAACATCGACCACTCCCGGGAGTTGCATCATGACGTCACACACGCAGTCGATCCCGTCCCACGCCCCCTCCGCGGCGACGGACACCGATGTCCTCGTGATCGGATCAGGCTTCGGCGGCAGCGTGACGGCCCTGCGGCTCACGGAGAAGGGCTACCGCGTCACGGTGGTTGAGGCCGGTCGTCGTTTCGAGGACGCCGACCTGCCCAAGACGTCGTGGCGTCTCCACAAGTACGTGTGGGCGCCCAAGCTCAAGCTGTTCGGTATCCAGCGCGTCCACATGATGCGCGACGTGATGATCCTCGCCGGCGCGGGCGTGGGAGGCGGCTCGCTCAACTACGCCAACACGCTCTACAAGCCGACCGGCCAGTTCTTCAAGGACCGCCAGTGGGGCCACATCACGGACTGGGAGGACGAGCTCACGCCGTTCTACGACCAGGGCCGCCGCATGCTCGGCGTGGTCACCAACCCCACGCACACCCACTCGGACGAGGTCATGAAGAAGGTCGCCCGCGACATGGGCGCGGAGGACACCTTCGTCTACACCCCGGTCGGCGTGTTCTTCGGCGAGAAGACCGGCGGCAAGGGCAAGCCCGGTGAACTCGTCCCCGATCCGTACTTCGGCGGGGTGGGACCGGACCGCAACGCGTGCATCGAGTGCGGCGAGTGCATGACCGGCTGCCGGCACAACGCCAAGAACACGCTGATGAAGAACTACCTCGCCCTGGCCGAGCGCGCGGGCGCCCGCATCCTGGACCGGACCACGGTCAGCGACCTGCGTGAGCGCGGCGACGGCACGTGGGAGATCACCCTCGAGCGGACGGGCGCCTGGACGCGTCGCGGTAAGCGCACCACCACGGTGACCGCCGGACAGGTTGTCGTGGCGGCCGGCACCTGGGGAACCCAGCACCTGCTCCACTACGCCAAGGACTCCGGGTCCCTGCCCAGGCTCTCGGATGCGATCGGTCGGCTCACCCGGACCAACTCTGAGGCGATCCTCGGGGCCATGCGTCCGAACTACAAGCCGGAGCAGGACTTCTCCGAGGGGGTGGCTATCACGTCGTCGTTCCATCCCCGGTCGGACACCCACATCGAACCGGTCCGGTACGGCAAGGGCTCCAACGCCATCGCCATCCTGCAGACCCTGCTGACGGACGGTGACGGGCCGCTCCCGCGGTGGCGCACCCTGCTGAACGAGGTCCGGCGCGAGCCGGCCATGTTCATGCAGCTGTTCTACCTGCGCCGCTGGAGCCAGCGTTCGGTGATCGCGCTCGTGATGCAGAACCTGGACAACTCGCTGCAGACTTACGTCAAGCGCTTCGGTCCGTTCAGGTACGTCACCAGCAAGCAGGGTCACGGGGAGCCCAACCCCACCTGGATCCCCGCCGGAAACGAGGCCACCCGCAAGATCGCCGAGGAGATCGGCGGCCTGCCCGGGGGCACGTGGGGCGAGATCGCGAACATCCCGCTCACCGCCCACTTCCTGGGCGGCTGCGTGATCTCGGATTCGCCGGAGACCGGGGTCGTGGACCCGTACCACCGCGTGTGGAACTACCCGACGATGCACATCGTGGACGGATCGGCGATCTCCGCGAACCTCGGTGTCAACCCGGCGCTCAGCATCACCGCCCAGGCCGAGCGGGCCATGTCGCTGTGGCCCAACAAGGGTGAGGCCGACCAGCGCCCGGCCCAGGGCGAGGACTACCGGCGCCTGTCGCCGGTCCCGCCCGTGTCGCCGATGGTCCCGGAGGCCGCGCCGGGAGCCCTGCGGCTGCCGATCGTCCAGGTCAGCTGACGGTCTACCCGTGGTCAGGAGGCGGTGAGCCCGGTCAGGGGGCGGTGAGCTCGAGCAACTCGTCGAGCGCCGCCGTGATCCCGCGCGCCACCGCGTCCGGGTCCGGCACCAGGTGTTCGCACGAGGTCACCCCCAGGTCGAGCCGCCCGTCGGTCGACAGGCTCGTCACGGACAGCCCCGCACCGTGGAGCAGCGGGCCGAAGGGGTGCATGTGGGTGATCCGCGCGCCGAGGAAGTAGAGGGCGTGACGGGGGCCGGGCACGTTCGAGACGATGAGGTTGTAGATCACCGGGTGGACGTCGGCGAGTCTCAGCGCCTCGTACGCCCGCATGCCCATGTCGAGTAGCCGACGGGGGCCCATGCGGGCCCAGTTGTCCAGGAGCGCCGGGCGGATGCTCGCGGCCTGGCGCTTCGTGGTCTCCGCTGCGGCGGAGATCCGATCGTACCGTTCGACCGGGTCGGTCACATCCGTGGCCAGGGAGGCGAACATGGCCGACACCTGGTTGGCGCCACCGGTGGCCAGATCGTCTCGGGTGGACATGGGGACGATCGCCACCATGGACGAGGCGGGGGCGTCTCCGTGGGCCTCGAGGTAGGACCTCACAGCACCGCCGACCACGGTGAGGAGGACATCGTTGACGGTGCCGCCGAGGCGGGCGGTGACGAGCTTGACGGACGCCAGGTCGAGTGACGCGGTGGCCACGGCGCGGTGCGGGGTGAGCGAGTGGTTGAAGAGGGTCCGCGGCGCCGTGAACGGGGCCGGCACGGATTCCCCGTGGCCGGCCCGGCCGCGGGCGCGTCTCATGGCCGCGGGGACCGACAGCGTCTCGGGGAGCAGACGGAGGAGGGCGAGGGGCCGGCCCAGCACGTCGCGGGCGCCACCGGCAATCAGTTGCAGGGTGTTGGCCCGTCCGACGTGCGTGCGCACGAGCGCGGGATCCTGGTCGGGCGTGGTGGCGTCCGTCGCGGCGAGGGCGGAGAGCAACTCGGCGCCCAGCATCCCGTCGATCACCGAGTGGTGGACCCGGCAGAACGCGCTGACGGTCGGCGCGTGCGGGTCACCCCGTTCGATGATCCAGACCTGCCACAGCGGGTGGGCGCGGTCCAGCGGGGTGGAGGCGAGCCGACCGCACGTCTCCAGCAGCTCGTCCTCGGTGCCGGCCGGCCCGAGTTCGATCCGGCGTAGGTGGTGGGTGATGTCGAAGTCGGAGTCCTCGACCCACGCCGGGTGGCCGGGGTTCCACGGTGAGTCGTGGACCTTGCGGCGGAACGGGGGGACGACCTTGACCCGGCGGGCGAGCCCGGATCGGAGGCGTTCGAACGAGTAGCCCTCCTCGACGGTGGTCACATCGAGGTGGACGAGGCCGTTGATCACCATCATCTGCTCGGGGGTCTCGAGGTAGAGGAAGCTCGCGTCGAGCCCGGTCATCCGTTCCACGTGTCAGCGCTCCCCGGCGGCCGCCGACCGCGCCGCCTCCCGGGTGAGTTCCAGCAGTCGGGCCATCGCCTCCCGGATCTCGGTGGCCAGTAGATCGGGGTCGGGGGCCAGATGCTCGCAGGCGTTGATCCCCACGTCGAGTCGACCGCCCATCGACATGGCGGTGACCGAGAGACCGCCAGGAACACGTCGTTGACGGTCACGCCGAAGGCGTCCTTGATCTCGCTGATCTCGCCGAGGTCGAGTGAGGCACCCCAGACCGCCCTGTGGGGGGTGATGGTGGCGTTGAAGCGGGTGCGGGGCGCGGTGAACGGTGCCGCCCTGGGGACGACGACGAGGTCGTCCGTGGCGTCGGCCGTGCCCGTCGCCTCCGGGGCCGGATCGTCCGACTTCTTCCTGGCCGCCGTGGCCCTGCGCAGTGTGAAGGGGAGCGCGGCGACCTCGGGCACCAGCCGGGCCAGGGTCAGCGGGCGCCGTACGGAGAAATCCCACCACCCGCCGGCGAGGAGCCGGATGGGGTTGGCGTTGCCCGCCTCGACGCGGACCATGTCGAGGTCGCGGGCGGAGGGCTGCTGTCCGGCGGAGGCGAACGTGCGCAGGATGTCCGCGCCGTTGGCCCCGTCGAGGATGGCGTGGTGGGCGCGGAAGTACACGACGATGGTGTCCGGTTCGGTGAGCCGCTCGAGGACCCACATCTCCCACAGGGGGCGTGACCTGTCCAGCGGGCGGCTGCCGAGGGTGCCGCACATCTCGAACACCGCGCGGTCGTCACCGGGGTGGTCCACGTCGACGCGGCGGACGTGTGCGGTGATGTCGAGGTCGTATTCCTCCACCCACGCGGGGTGACCGAGGTTGAGTGGGGAGTCGTAGATCTTGCGGCGCAGTTCGGGCAGTTCCTTGACCCGGCGGCCGAGCTCGGTCCGGAGCCACTCGAAGAAGTACCCGACCTCGAGGCCGGAGACGTCGACGAAGAGGACTCCGCCCACCACGAGGGGTTGCTGGGCGGTTTCCATGTACAGCAGGCTCGCGTCGAAACCGGTCATTCGCTCCATCGATGCGCTCCAGCTCTCTCGGTCCCGGGCCGGCCGGGGTCGTGGTGGAGTTCATTGTGAACCCCGGCACGGGGGATGTGGCCGAGTTCGGCGGATGGGCCGCGGGGCCTAGACTCGACCCCGTGGCCGAGAACGCACAGACCGACTCCCAGATCGCCGCCGAGGCGGTGGCGCCCCGCCCGGTACTCGTGGTGGACTTCGGCGCCCAGTACGCGCAGCTCATCGCGCGCCGCGTGCGCGAGGCGCGCATCTACTCCGAGGTGATCCCGCACACCGCGACGATCGAGGAGATCCGCGCCAAGGACCCCGTCGCCCTGGTGCTGTCCGGCGGACCCGCGAGCGTGTACGCCGAGGACGCGCCCTCGCTCGACCCGGCGGTGTTCGAGCTGGGTCTGCCGGTGTTCGGCATCTGTTACGGCTTCCAGGCGATGGCCGGTGCCCTCGGCGGCGAGGTCGCACACACGGGTAGCCGCGAGTACGGCCGCACCGACGTGAGCGTGTCCGGCGGCCTCCTGCACGCCGGCCTGCCGGAGCACCACCCGGTGTGGATGAGCCACGGGGACGCGGTCACGGCCGCGCCCGAGGGGTTCACCGTCACCGCGTCGTCGTCCGGCGCCCCGGTCGCCGCGTTCGAGTGCACCGAGCGGCGCATGGCCGGAGTCCAGTACCACCCGGAGGTCCTGCATTCGCCGCACGGCCAGCAGGTGCTGAGCCGCTTCCTCACCGAGGTGGCGGGGCTCGAGCCGACGTGGACCGCGTCGAACATCGCCGACCAGCTGGTGGAGGCCGTCCGCGAGCAGATCGGCGACGGCCACGCGATCTGCGGCCTGTCGGGCGGCGTCGACTCGGCCGTCGCGGCAGCCCTGGTCCAGCGTGCGATCGGGGACCGCCTCACGTGTGTGTTCGTCGACCACGGACTGTTGCGTGCGGGCGAGCGTGAGCAGGTCGAGAACGACTTCGTGGCCGCCACCGGTGCCCGCCTCATCACGCTGGATGACTCCGATGTCTTCCTGGGGCACCTCGCCGATGTCACCGACCCGGAGTCCAAGCGCAAGATCATCGGCCGCGAGTTCATCCGGTCCTTCGAGCGGGCGGTGACGCAGGCGCTCGAGCTCCAGGGTTCCGGTGGGGCCGCCGCCTCCTCCGTCGACTTCCTCGTCCAGGGCACCCTCTACCCGGACGTCGTCGAGTCCGGTGGCGGAGCGGGTACGGCCAACATCAAGAGCCACCACAATGTCGGCGGCCTGCCGGACGATGTGGAGTTCACGCTCGTCGAGCCACTGCGGTTGCTGTTCAAGGACGAGGTCCGCGCCGTGGGCCGCGAGCTCGGTCTGCCGGAGGCGATCGTCGGCCGCCACCCGTTCCCCGGTCCGGGCCTGGCGATCCGCATCGTCGGCGCCGTGGACCGCGACCGACTGGAGACCCTGCGCGCGGCGGACGCGATCGTGCGCGAGGAGATGACCGCGGCGGGCCTGGACTCCACGGTGTGGCAGTGCCCGGTGGTCCTGCTGGCCGATGTCCGGTCGGTGGGCGTGCAGGGCGACGGTCGGACGTACGGTCATCCGATCGTGCTGCGGCCGGTGAGTTCCGAGGACGCCATGACCGCCGACTGGACGCGCGTGCCGTACGAGACGCTGGCGCTGATCTCCAACCGCATCACCAACGAGGTCCCGGACGTCAACCGGGTCGTGCTGGACGTGACGAGCAAGCCGCCGGGCACCATCGAGTGGGAGTGAGCCGCCCCCGCACGCCCACACCACCCCACCGCCCGGGCATCCGCTCCCGCGCCTGAACTCTCGCTCGCGCCCCTGAACTCTCGCTCGCGCGCCTGTACGTTCCGGATACAGCCGCCCCCCGCGATGGCGTCTGGCCTGCCCCGCGGCTCACGCGAGACGCCTTCGCGGCGGGCGGCTGTCCACGCCGCCGACGAATTCGGGGCCGATGGATGGCGCAGGGGCCGTGCGGCGCGTATCGCGGTCGGGCGTCAGCGGCGGATGACCATCATCAGTCCCACGAGCACCGCCAGGACGAGTCCCGCGGCCAGCAACGCCGTCGGGGCTATCGCGGGTGCGCCGAGAATCGCCCACACCGCCACCCCCAGCGAGGTCACGCCGGCCAGGGCGAGCACCGGCGACCCGAACCGCCGGCGCTCCGCCACCTCGATGCCGCCGGCCGGAGCGGGTTCGGGCGAGACGCCGAATCCGAGCACGTCGTGGGAGAACGGTTCAGCCGTCGAATGGCCGGTGCCGTAGGGCAGCGGGTCGTACAGCTGCGGGTCGAACCGCGGTGACCGGTCGGGCGGGGCGCCCGCGGTGGAGTGGTGGCGGTCGTCTGCGGGCGTGTTCGTATTCATCGGGTGACCTTCACGCTTCCCATCTCGTTGGTGATGTCCAGGGTCAGGACCGGCCCGTCGGTGTCGACGGGCGGCTCGGGGCAGTCGACGGAGCCGATCTCGGTCCGGCAGTCGGCCTGCACGGCGAGCCCGTCGGGCAGCAGCACCCGCACCTCACCGACCTCGTTGGTGATGCTGTAGCTGCGGTCGCGGTCCAGTTCGAGCGCGCGCATGTCGACGGTGACGGTGCCGACCTCGTGGGTGACCGGGGTGTCGAGCTGGACGGGGGAGGTGATCTCCACCCGCTCGTCGCCGATGGTCTCCCAGCCACCCGTGGGGACCTGGACCGACAGCGCGAGCAGCACGAACCCGACGAGTGGTCCGGCCACCACGAGCAACCCGTACCCGCGGCGGGTGACGGCGCCGACGAGCAGACCGCACGCCACCACCGCCAGGGCGAGCGCGGCGATGCGCGTGGTGTCGAGCCAGGTGAATCCGCCCAGCGTCGACAACCCGGTGGCGACCGCGGTCGCGATGAGCGCGAGGCCGAGCGTGATGGTCGTCAGCCGCGACCGGGGCCGGGTCGGTTCGACCGGGGCGGGGGCGAGGCCGGGTTCGGGCAGGTCCCACGCGAACGGGGCGGCCCCGAGTGGGTCCCAGGACGGTGGCACGGGGGGACCGAAGGGGGCGCCGGGGCCGGAGCCGGGCTCCTGGGGGGCCCCGGGCGCGCGCCACGGTCCGGCGCCGGTGGCCGGGGCCCGGCCGCGCGACGCGTCGGGTCCGCGAGCGGCGGAGGGCCGCACCGCGGAGACCTCCGCCCACCCGGCGGGCGGTTCGGGGGCGCGTCGGTGCAGGCCGTACCAGCCGGCGAGCATCACCGCGGCCATGAGGAACCCGGTGCCCACGAAGAGGGTCTCCCCGGATCCGCCGACGGTGGGGGCGGACAGGGCGACGACGACGAGGACCACCGCGGTGACCTTGGAGCCCGACGCCCGGCCTTTCCCCAGGAGCGCCTCCCCGGAGGAGACCTCGTCGCCGGCGGAGCGCAGGAGCAGCCACATCAGCGCGTACAGGAACACACCCGCCCCACCCCACAGGGACGCGATGACGAACACGACGCGCAGGAGTACGGGGTCGATTCCGTAGCGTCGACCGAATCCGCCGCAGACGCCGGCGATCCTGGAATCGTCCGGGGTCCGGACGGGACGGGTCCGCCACAAGGAGCGGAGCTCGGACGAGAGGTCCTGGCTGTTCGTTCTGGACATGACCCCATAGTGGTCCTCGGGGGGCCGCCACACATCGGGGTCCGACCCTGATTTCCGACCCCGAGAGCGCAGGGGAGGGAGGATGGCGGGATGGTCGACACCGTCATGGGTTTTCTGGGCTCCGACGAACAGTTGCGGCTCTTCGGGGTGACGCTCGTCGGCGTCAGCGGACGGACCGTTCTCAAGGTGCTGCTCAGCATTCTGCTCTTCGCGTTGCTGTCCCTGTTCACCTCGGTCTCACGGTCGGTGATGCGGCTGATCACCGGGCCCGCGGGGTCGGCGTCGAGGTTCTGGACCAAGCAGAGTCTGCAGTTGTTCACCGCGATCGTGGCCGTGCTGGCGCTCTTCTCGATCTGGGTGACCCCGGGTACCGATCTGACCGTGGGCGTCGGACTCGTCACCGCGGGCCTGGCGTTCGCGTTGCAGAAGATGATCGCGAGTCTGGCGGGGTACTTCGTCATCCTCCGGGGGAGGGTGTTCGCGGTCGGGGACCGGATCGCCGTCGGATCGGTCCGGGGCGATGTGATGTCGCTCGGGTTCCTCCGCACCACCGTCATGGAGATGGGGTCCCCGTCATCCATGGCAGGCGCGGAGACCGGCAACTGGGTACCGAGCCGTCAGTTCACCGGCCGAGTGGTGACGGTGTCGAACGGCGTGATCTTCGACGAGGCGGTCTACAACTACACCCGCGGGTTCCCCTTCCTCTGGGAGGAACTGTCGCTCAAGCTGCCGTTCGACGTGGATCTCCGACGTGTCGACACCGTGTTCCACGCCTGCGCCGAGCGGCACACGAGGGAACTGAGCGACGAGGCGATGGCGAGCATGCAGCGCATGAGCCGCGTATACGCGGTCGATGTCCGGGAGTTCGGGCCGCAGGTGTTCATCTCCCTCCAGGAGGACGGGATCCTCGCCACCGTCCGCTTCATCGTGGGCAGTCACGGTGCGCGGGCGGTCAAGGACGCCATCTCCCGCGACCTGGTCGCCGGATTGCGGGAGGGGGGTGTCTCGCCGGCGAGCGTGGCCGTGGATATCCGGGTACTTCCCGATTCCCCTCGGGGCGATGATCTGTGACGATGGCGTCCATGAGTGAGAACGCGACCGATCGCGCGCCGACCGCCGCGGCCCGGTCGGCGTCCCCGGTCGCCGGACCACAGGCGCGGTCCGCCGCCGTGGCGACGACCGACTTCCGCTGGTACCCGCGGTTGACCCGCGGCAGCGACGGATCCGTGGTCGCGGGCGTGTGCGTGGGTCTGGCCGACCACCTCGGGGTGCGGGTCGTCCACGTGCGCCTGGTCATGGTTCTGCTGGCCACGCTCTCGGGCGCCGGCGTGGCCCTGTACTCGGCGCTGTGGGCGCTCACCCCGACGGGGCCCGCGTCGGCGGGCGCGGGCCGGGGCGACGAGCGCGAGCGCAGACGCGGCATGGCACTGGCCGTCGTGGCGGTGGCGGGCGCGGTGCTCTCGTTCATGGTGACCACCGCCACGGGCCTGAGCGTCATCGTCCCCGTCCTCGTTGTGGCCCTGGGGGCCGGGCTGGTCTGGCAGCAGTACGACGGTGGGGGACGAGTCGCGCCGCGGTCGGTCTTCGACTGGGCCAGGGTTACCGCAGGGGCCACCCTCGTCGTCGTCGGGCTCGCCGTCGTGGTCCTCGGTCAGGTCGAGTTCGCCGCGCTGCGGTCGTCCCTCCTCGCGGTCGTGGCCACCCTCGTCGGCGTGGGACTGCTCAGCGTGCCGGTCGGACTGCGACTGTGGCGGTCGCTCGAGGAGGAACGCGCGGCGCGGATCCGCGAGGCCGAACGCAGCGACATCGCCTCCCACCTGCACGACTCCGTCCTGCAGACCCTGGCCCTCATCCAGAAGCGCTCCGACGACCCCGCGCAGGTCGCGCGCCTCGCCCGCCGACAGGAACGCGAGCTGCGGCAGTGGCTGTTCGGCGCCGGCTCCCGGATGTCCTCCGGCGCCGCGACGGTGGCCGGGGCGGTCGAGGTGATGATCGGCGACGTCGAGGACGTCTACGGACTGCGGGTCGACCAGGTCGTGGTCGGCGGCGACGGCCCGGTCGGCGATGCCGAGGACGCCGTGCTGGGCGCCGTCCGCGAGGCGCTGGTCAACGTCGCCAAACACGCGGGGGTCGACACCGCTGACGTGTTCGTCGAGAACGACGGGCGCGTCCTCAGCGCGTTCGTCCGCGACCGCGGCCGGGGCTTCGACCCCGACGCCGTGGACGGTGACCGGCACGGCCTGGCGCAGTCCATCCGACACCGCGTGGAGAGCCGCGGGGGAACCGTACGGGTGCGCAGTACGCTCGGGCGCGGGACCGAGATCGGGATCGAGATGCCGCTGGAGGGCGAATGACGGACGGGCCGTGTCGTGTGTTCCTCGTGGACGACCATGCGGTGTTCCGCAGTGGCGTCCGCGCCGAACTCGCAGGGCAGTCGGCGATCGAGGTGGTCGGCGAGGCCGGGTCGGTGGGCGAGGCCGTCGCCGGGATCGGTCGGGCGCACCCCGACGTGGTGCTGCTCGACGTGCACATGCCCGACGGTGGCGGCGTGGCCGTGCTGCGGTCGGTGCTGGGCGCGGACCCGGGCGGCGTCGCCGATCCCGCTCGCGCCCCGGAGCCGACCTTCCTCGCGCTGAGCGTCTCCGACGCCGCCGAGGACGTGATCGCCGTGATCCGGGCCGGCGCCCGTGGGTACGTCACCAAGACCATCACCGGCGACGACCTCGCTGACGCGGTCCGCCGGGTCGCCGACGGGGACGCCGTGTTCTCCCCGCGTCTGGCCGGTTTCGTGCTTGACGCCTTCGCCCGCGCCGCGCCCGGCCCCGAGGAGCGCGGCGAACCCGTCCACGATCCCGAGGTCGACTCGCTCACCCCGCGCGAGAAGGAGGTGCTGCGGTTGCTGGCCCGCGGTTACACCTACCGGGAGATCGCCGAGGAGTTGTTCATCTCAGTGAAGACCGTGGAGACCCACGCCTCGAACGTCCTGCGCAAGACGCAGCAGTCCAACCGGCACGCCCTGACCCGCTGGGCGCAGTCGCGGCACCTGGACTGAGCCCCCGCCCGGGACCGCCCCCGGCGATCCGGACGGCCCGATACGGTGACGGCATGAGCGAACCGCGTGACCTGCCCGTCTGCTTCATCGGTGATTCGTTCGTGGCCGGATACGGCGACGAGACGGGTCGCGGCTGGACCGCGCACCTGGTCGAGGCGGGTGCCCGCGAGGGGCTGAATCTGCACGCCACCGTCGCGGGGATCGGCGGGGACACGTCCGAGATGATCCTGGCCCGCTGGGACGAGGTGGACCGTCGGCGGGCGGCGTTCCCGACCACCGCGGTGATCGCGGAGTTCGGCGTCAACGACGTCATGGAGGTCGAGGGCGAGATGCGCGTCGACGAGGCGGGCACGGTCGCGGCGCTGCGCGGGATGATCGATCGGGCTCCTCGCGGGCGGTTCCTCGTGGTGGGTCCGCCGCCGGTCGTGTGGGACGAGGTCAACGAGCGGATCGCCGCCCGCGCCGAGGCGATGGCCGCGATCTGTGACGAGGCCCGCGTGCCGTTCGTGCCGACGTTCGACGTGCTGTTGACGGGTGGAGCGTGGATGCGCGAGGTCGCCGCCGGCGACGGGGCGCATCCCGGCTCCGGGGGGTACGAGCAGTTCGCGGACGTCGTCGCCGGCCCGACGCTCGCGTGGCTGGGTTCGCTACCCGATGCCGAACCGGGCTACTAGACGTCGAGCCGGGCTGTCAGACGTAGCACCGGGTCGCTAGCGGGAGCTCTTCATGGCGCGCCTGACGGTGACGGCCGGGTCGGCCTCGAGTTCGGCCACACGGGGCGAGTCCATGGGCAGTAGCGCGATCCGCCCGTCGGCGTCGAAGTGCAGGGCCCATCCGTAGGTCTTGGCCAGGGGAGAGGTACGCAGGCAGGGCTGACCCTTGCCGAAGAACCGCTCGCGTTCGGCGGCGCGGTCGCTCTTCGGGATCCCCTTGCGGACGCAGTGCACGTCGAACAACAGGTCGTCGCTCGTCCACGTGTAGTCCGTGTCCGCGAGCCGCTCGTACTGCAGTTCGGCGACCGTGCCCTTCCCGGACGGTGGGACGGTCGCCGTCTCGGCCCGGGTGTCGGGGGCGGGCAGGATGAGCGTGTCGGTGTAGTTGGTGGTGTGCATGGCGAGCCTCCGGCCCTCGTCGCCCGGCATCCGGCGCCGGGCGGTGCTGTGCGGTCGTGCCGGACGGGGTGTCCGGTAACGTGAGTCTCGCCGTACGCCCGGTACGGCGGGAGGAGATTGTTGCATGTCCAACCCGCAGAACTCTGACCACAACGACGACAAGTCCGACGAGAAGGACGAGAGGGACAACCGTCCGGATTCGAAGGACGACCTCGCCGACGAGTGGGGCGACGAGTCTTTCCCGGCCAGCGATCCCCCCGGGGCTCCCTGAGCTCATCTCAGGATCTCGAACTGTTCGGACACCGCCCGCAGCGCGCTCGCGCTGCGGGCGAACTGTTCGCGCTCGGTGGTGTCGAGCTCCAGCTCCACCACTCGGTGCACGCCGGTCCGTCCGATCACGGCGGGCACCCCGATGAAGAGGCCGTCCTCGCCGTACTCGCCCCGCAGCAGGGTGGACACGGGTAGGGAGACCTGTTCGTTGCGCAGGACGGCGCGGGTGATGCGGGCCAGGCCCATGCCGATGCCGTAGCTGGTGGAGCCCTTCGAGTCGATGATCCGGTAGGCGGCGTCCCGGGTCTCGGTGAAGATCTGTGCGAGCCGCTCCCGCTTGGCGGGGTCGCCGTCCAGGTCGCGGCGCAGCGGCACCCCGGAGACGTTGGCGGAGGAGAGCACCGGCAGTTCGGTGTCGCCGTGTTCGCCGATGATCGAGGCGTGCACGCTCATGGGGGCGACGCCGTAGTACTCGCCCAGCATGAACCGGAACCGTGCGGAGTCGAGGATCGTCCCGGACCCGATCACCTGCGCCGACGGCAGCCCGGAGAAACGCCAGGTGGCCTGGGCGAGGATATCGACGGGGTTGGTGGCCACTAGCAGGATGCCGTCGAAGCCGGTCGCCATGACGTCGCCGACTATCTTCTCGAACAGCGCCATGTTCCTGCCCACCAGGTCGAGGCGGGTCTCGCCGGGCTTCTGGGCGGCCCCGGCGCAGATGACGACCATGGTGGCGTCCGTGCAGTCGGCGTAGGTCCCCTCCGTGACGAGGGTGGGAGAGGGCGCCCAGACGACGCCGTGGTTGAGATCCATGACCTCCCCGACGAGCTTGTCGTGGTCGACGTCGATGATCGCCAGGTGGTCCGCCAGGCCCTGGTTGATCAGCGCGTAGGCGTAGGCGATTCCCACGTCGCCGGCGCCGATGAGCACGATGCGATTCCCGATGGAGGCCTTCATGCCTAGTCAGGGTAAAGGCGTCGGGTGGCCCTGCGGGCGGTAGTTGGCCGACGCCGGCCCATCCCAGCTGAATCGCCCCGCCGACCCGTCCGCGTCATCCGTCGGCGGCCTCGAGCACGGCGCGGTGACGGCGCTCGATGGTGATCCGGTCGTCGGCGTTCCGGGTGGCTTCGAGGGCGTCATCACGGAGCTTCGTGGCGTGGTGGGTGACGACCGCCCGTCGGTCGGGGTCATCGAGCACCCGAGCCGCGACGGCGAGGACGTCGAGGATCCTGATGCTGACGGCCGGAGCGCCCGAGCCGAACTGCCGTATCTGGTCGAACATCGAGGCGACGAGTCCCTCGAAACCGGAGGTGGCCACGACGAGGCGGAGCTCGTCGTCACGTGAGTACACGCCGGTCGGCCACTGCCGGTCCTCGAGAGTGCACAGGGCGTCACCGAAGCGGTCGACCACGTCGACCGCGGTGAACGGGTCGTTGGTACCCGGGCTCAGCGCTCGGGTGCCCACCTCGGCGAGCAGACGAACGGCATGCTCGACATCTTGTTCTCTGGTACGGGAGTCACCGATCGTGAGCCGGGAGTAGATGCCGTCGGGCAGGGTGGGAACGGCCTCGGCGACGGGAGAGTTGGGGTAGAGGTAGTCCCCCGGCCGGACGAGGAGGCGGATCGTCGTCCCGGTCTCGACGGCGAGAGCGACGAGACCTTCGTGGTCGACCAGCTGGAGGTACCCGCTCTTCTCCGTCAGGAGAGTCTCCGCATCCGCCCAGAACTCCTCCTCCGGCGGCGACTGCACGTTGCGCTCCGGATCCGTCAGTTCGGTGGCGTTGAGCAGGGAGGACCGGAGATCGGCGGTGAGAAGGTTGACCACCCGGGTGGTGTTGATCGAACTGGTGACATGGCCGATGAAGTACACCAGCGCGCCGATACTGCAGAGGGCCAGGACGAGCGCCAGGGTGACGTTGTAGTGGGGCACGAACGGGGCTCCCTCCTCGCCGCCGGTGACCGTGCGCAGGCTGTAGAGGCTGAAGGCGAAGGTGGAGATGAAGACACCCAGCGTGACCTGGTTGCCGCGGTCCTCGGTGAAGTTCTGGAGTAGGCGGGGACCCATGGTGCCGGCGGCGTAGGAGAGGGCGGCGATGGTGATGGAGAAGATGGTGCCGCCGACACCGATGGAGCTGCTCGCCACGGCGGCGAGGATGCTCCGGGAGCCCTCCACCCCGCCGCCGTAGAGCCAGGCGGGTGCGTCGCCGCTCGTCCCCGGATTGGTGGACAGCCACGTCCCGAACTGGGCGAGGACCAACGCCACGAAGGTCATGACGGCGGGTAGGAACCAGAAGCGCCGGCTGAGCTGGCGGAGTCGAAAACGTAGTCCGGCCATGGCTGTCCTCTCGTTGGTGGACACAGCGTAGCCGGTGGGTCCGACGGTGAACCCGTTCCGGCCCGTCGAACGGGTGTTCTTGCGTGATGTCGTACCCGTGGTGTTCACTGATCGCGTGCTCGAAAGGTCATTCGATCACCGTCGTGATCGGCGTGTCGGCTATGGCAGGAGGTGGCGGTGATGGTAAAGGCGACGTCGTCTGTCGACCTGTCGGACCTGGGCCGGGCGGAGCGCGTCAACGAGTTGCGTCGGCGTCTGGCCACGATGCCCGGCGGTGGCGCTCCGGCGGCGGTGCGTGCCCAGTCCCCGACAGGGGACGCCTCGGTCGTGTCCGCGTCCGCTGCGTCCGTCGCCACCGCCGCGTCCGAGGGGGCGGAGGCGTGTGCGGCCACGGAGATCTCGGTCGTGCCCGGGGTCGCGGTTCCGGAGTCGGTGGCGCCCCTGCTGCCGGGTGGGGTGCTGCCCGCGGGCCGCGTCACGGCGGTGTCCGGTAGTGCCACCCTCCGGGTGGGTCTGCTCGCCGCGGCCACGGCTGCCGGTGCCAGGTGCGCGGTGGTCGGGTGGCCCGAGCTCGGACTGGCCGCGGTGGCAGAGCAGGGGGGTCGGTTGGATTGCCTGGCGTTGGTCCCGGATCCCGGTCCGGACCCCGCGGCGGTGGTGTCCGTCCTGCTCGACGGGTTGGATCTGGTCCTGCTGGGCCCCGGCGTGGCCACGGCCGCCCCGTCCCGTGCACGTGTGCTGGCGGGGCGGGTCCGGGCCGCTGGCGCGGTGCTGGTCGTAGGGGTCGACTGGCCCGGGGTGGAGCTGACGCTGGCGGGGCGGCACTGCCGCTATGGCGGGCTGGGAGCGGGGGCGGGTCGGCTGGCCTCGGTCTCCACCGTGGTGCGCTGTACCGGTCGGGCGGCGCCCGCCCGGACCGCGGAATGGGTGGCGGCAGGATGAGCGCCCGGGTCATGGCGGTGTGGTGCCCGGACTGGCCGGCGGTCGCGGCGGCCCGGGCCGAGGGGCACGGGCTGCATCTTCCGTTGGCGGTCGTCGGGCCCCGCGGGGTGCTCGCGTGCAATGCCGTCGCCCGCGCGGTCGGAGTGCGTCGTGGGCTGCGTCGGCGTGAGGCGCAGTTCCGCTGTCCCGAGCTCGTGGTGGTCGCGGCGGACCCGGCGCGCGACGCCGCGTGGTTCGAGCCCGTGGTGCAGGCGCTCGACGCCGTGGTCCCGGGCATCGAGGTGCTGCGGCCGGGACTGTTCGTGTTCTCCGCGGCCGGTGCCCTGCGCTTCCACGGCGGTGTCGAGCAGGTCGTCACCCGCGTCGTCGACGCGGTGGCGGACGCTGGCGTTGAGTGCCAGGTGGGACTCGCCGACGAGTTGCCCACGGCCGTGCTCGGGGCCCGCGGTTCGACGCTGTTGGAGCCTGGCGGGGACGCCGACTACCTGGCCGACCTGCCCGTGGATGCCCTCGTGGTGGACCCCGCGCTGGGAGACCCAGATGTGCTGTCCGAGCTGGTCGGCTTGCTGCATCGCCTCGGCGTGCGGACGCTCGGTGACTTCGCCGCGGTACCGCCACGTGATGTGGCCACCCGCTTCGGCGAGGCCGGTGCGGTGGCGCACCGTATAGCCCGCGCCGTCCCGTGGCGCCCGCCCTCGGTGTCCGCCGTACCCACGGGATCGTCGGTCGAGCACCGGTGCGACCCGCCTCTGGAGCGGGTCGACGAGGCGGCGTTCCTCGGCCGACGGCTGGCAGGGGAGTTGCACGCCGTGCTCGCCTCCGCGGGTGTCTCGTGTCTGCGGCTGTCCATCACCGCCCGGGTCGAGGGAGGTACGGAGGTCAACCGGGTGTGGCGGTGCTCGTCGCCGCTCACCCCGGAGGGCACCGCCGACCGGCTCCGCTGGCAACTCGAGGGCTGGCTCACCGGAACCGCGATCACGGGCGGGGCAGGGGGCGCGGTCACCGCCCTGGTCCTGGAGCCGGTGGAGGTGGTCCCCGCCGGCCGCGTCCAGGAGGGACTGTGGGGTGAGGCCGGGCTCGCGGAGGCTCGCGTCCACCGCGCGCTCGTGCGGGTCCAGGGACTGCTCGGACCCGAGGCCGTCCGCGTGCCCGTGGAAGCGGGCGGACGCGGTCCGGCCGAGCGAGTGCGGTCACTGCCGTACGGCGACGCCCCGGCCGAGTCCGTCGCGCAGGGGCCGTGGCCGGGTGCGCTGCCCGCCCCCTCACCGTCGGTGGTGTGGCCGGGCCCGGGCTACCGATTGGAGATCCGGGAGAGCGGTGATCCGGGGGCCGCCGTCGCGGCGCGGGTGTCCCTCGCCGGGGGAGTCATGCTGCGCACTGCGGCCGGAGAGGTCGTCGGAGTGACCTCGCGGGGCCTGCTCAGTGGCAGGCCCGCCGCGATCGAGGTGGGTGGCCGCCGTTGTGCGCTGCTCGGCTGGTCGCGGCCGTGGCCGATGGACGAGGTCTGGTGGGAGCCCGCGCCCGACGGCGGGCCCCGCAGTCCCCGGGCCCGCATGCAGGTCGTCCCCGAGCGTGCGGCCGCATTGTTGCTCTACGGCGTGCTCGGGGACGAACAGGGGAGCTGGATTGTCGAAGGAGTCTACGAATGAACCGTTCGCGGATGTATCGCCAGCGGCGCGGCTCAGCGCTCGATGTCCACCACCAGGCGGGTCGGGTTCTGCAGCAGGAAGGCGGAGAAAGCGCGGTCCGAGCCCTCGAGGCCGATCACGGCCTGGGCCTGTCCCTCGAACTGCCCCGTGAACGCCACGCCGGCCACTCCGGTCGCGTCATCGCCGGCCACGGTTCCCACGGGCACCTCCTCCATGTCGGTCCGGGTGGGCAGCACCTGGTCGCCGATCATCACCTGGAGGAAGGAGTCGCCCGGAACCTCCACCGGGAAACCGCTGCCCTGCTGGGTGGGGGTGTCGACGTAGTCCACGGAGTAACTCGGGAGGCCGCGGCCGTCCAGCTCGAAGACCACGCGGTCCTCGCCCTGATAGTTGCCCATACGGATCTCGGACACCACCAGCTCGGCGGGGCCGGCGGCGGCATTCGACTCCTCGCGCTTGGGGGCGGAGTCGGCCGGCCCGGCCGTGGGGTCGGCGGCCTCGGTCTCCTCCGGCGACAGGGCCTGCGCCAGGGCGGCCGGCGAGGACCCGGCGGTGGTCGTCTGACTCGTGGCGGGGGCGTCGGTCGAGGTGTCCGCCCCGCACCCAGTCATGGCCAGGGACGCGACGGCGGTCAGAGCGGCAGCCGCTGCGAGGCGGCGATGTCGGGTGCGCATGCCTCCAGAGTAAGTCGCTTTCATCACTTTTGTCCCACAAGGTGGCTACAGTTACACCACTTCGCACGGTGGGGCACCATGGGGGCGTGTCAGTCATCGATCCCGCCCCAGTCCCCGCCTGGTGTTCGCTCCAGTCGGCCGACGAACCACCGGCCGGCACCGCTGCCCACGAGGAATCGTGGGTACTGCTGGAGGTCCCCGCGCGCTGGGGACGCGACATCTTCGACGGAGAGGCGCTGGGCGACGAGCTCTCCGAGCGCCTCAAGAAGCACGTATCCGACTGCGGGGCCCGCATGCTGTTCATCAGGCGGCCCGGCCGCGAGGGCCAACGCATCGACCGGCACCGCTTCTACCTCTGTGACACGCGCCCCGGTCGGCGGAGCATCAGGGTCGGCCGCGTCGACCGACCCGCGGACATGCTCGACCTCGATCTCTCACCCGGTGGACACGTGGACGGCACCCGTGAGGTCGAGGGGCCCGTGGTCCTCGTCTGTACCCACGCCAAGCGCGATCAGTGCTGCGCCGTCCGGGGCCGCCCGGTCGTGGCCGGACTCGAGTCCCGTCTCGGGAACCGTCTGTCCTCGCTCGATCCCGACGCCGCGGTGTGGGAGTGTTCCCACACCGGCGGGCACCGCTTCGCCCCGGTCCTGCTGCTGCCCGGCACCGGTTACACCTACGGGCCCGCGGAGACCGACCTCGCGGTCCGCATCGTCGAGGCCGAACTGGACGGCCGGGTCGTCACCGAGCACCTGCGGGGGCGCAGCACGTGGCCGCCCGCCGGGCAGGTGGCGGAGGTCGCCGTCCGCGACTCCGGCGTGGAGGCGGGGATCGACGACCTCGTCGTCGACATCGACCCGGACGACCCGCACGTGGCCGTCGTCCAGCACACCGACGGCCGCGCCTGGCGCGTCGAGACCGGCACACGCCCGCTCCCGCCCCGCGCGCAGAGCTGCCGCAAGCCACCGGGCAAGGCCTCCGCATGGGTCGTGGAGTCCCTCACCCGGCTCTGACCGCACCCACCGACACCGGGCGGGTGAGCCCCGGTGAACTGGTACCACGGGCCCAGGAGCTGGGGAGAGCTCGAACGGGTGCTGTCCGGGCGGCCGAACCCGCGAGGGCCCGAGAACCCCCATCCCGGCGACGGCAGCGACGCCCCCGCATGGTCGCGCACACGGGGTGACTACACGCCCCCGCAGCGGCCGCGCGTCCAGGGACGCGTGCCGTACGCGGAGCTGCACGCCCACACGGCGTTCAGCTTCCTCGACGGCGCCTCCTCGCCCGAGGCGATGGCGGAGGCGGCGGCAGACCTAGGGCTCACGGCCCTCGCGATCACCGACCACGACGGCCTGTACGGGGTCGTGCGTTTCGCCGAGGCCGCCTCCGAGCTGGGCCTGGCCACGGTCTTCGGGGCGGAGCTGTCCCTGCCGGGCGGCGAGCACCTGCTCGTTCTCGCCAGGGGGCAGGAGGGGTACCGCCGGCTGTCCCGCGCGATCGCCCGCGCCCACCTGCGTGGCGGGGCCAAGGGCGAGCCGCGCTACGAGATCACGGAGCTCGCGGAGGCGGCCGGGGGCCACTGGTACGTGCTCACCGGTTGCCGACGCGGCCGCGTCCGTCGTGCGCTGGAACGCGGCGGCACCGGAGCCCCCGATTTCGATACCGAGGCGGCCCGCACGGCTCTGGACCAGCTGGTCGAGCTGTTCGGGCGGGACAGAGTGGTCGTGGAACTCACCTGCCACGGGGTGCCCGAGGACACCGAGCGGTGCGACGCGCTGGCCGGACTCGCGGCCCGGGCGGGGCTCCCCGTCGTGGCCACGACCGCAGCCCACTGCGCGGGGCCCGAGGGCGCGCGGCTGGCCTCGGTCATGGCGGCTCTCGGCGCGCGTGACGCGCTCGAGACCCACGCCGCACACCTGCCCGCGGCGGGCGGTGCCCACCTGCGCTCGGGAGAGGAGATGGCCGACCTGTTCGACCGGTGGCCCGACGCCGTCGCCGGGGCCGACAGGCTGGGCCGGGAGTGCGCGTTCGACCTGCGGCTCATCGCCCCGCAGCTGCCGCCGTTCGACGTCCCCGAGGGCCACACCGAGGACACCATGCTCGCCGAGCTCGCCTACGCCGGCGCCGCCCGCCGCTACGGCACCCGTGAGGAGATGCCGGAGGCGTACGCGCAGATCGACCGCGAGCTGAAGGTGATCGCTGAGCTGGGCTTCCCCGGGTACTTCCTCGTGGTCCACGACATCGTCGAGTTCTGCCGCCGCGAGGGCATCCTCTGCCAGGGCCGGGGCTCGGCCGCCAACTCGGCGGTCTGCTACTCCCTGGGTATCACCAACGTCGATCCGGTGCGCGCCCAACTCCTCTTCGAGCGGTTCCTGGCGCCCGAGCGCGACGGTCCGCCCGACATCGACGTGGACATCGAATCCGGTCGTCGGGAGGAGGCCATTCAGTACGTCTACTCCCGGTACGGCCGGGACTACGCCGCCCAGGTGGCCAACGTCATCACCTACCGAGGACGCTCGGCGGTGCGGGACGTGGCCCGGGCGCTCGGGTACTCCCCGGGACAGCAGGACGCCTGGTCCAAGAGCGTCGACCGGTGGTCGGGGTTGAAGAACCACGAGCGGGAGGCCACCGAGCACACCGTCCCGCCCGACGTGCTCGCGCTGGCACGACAGCTCGTCGGCCTGCCCCGACACCTGGGCATCCACTCCGGGGGCATGGTGATCTGTGACCGCCCGGTGGCCGACGTGGTGCCCGTCGAATGGGCGCGGATGCCGGGGCGGACGGTACTGCAGTGGGACAAGGACGACTGCGCGGCGGTCGGACTGGTCAAGTTCGACATGCTGGGTCTGGGCATGCTCACCGCACTCCACCACGCCATCGACCTGGCGGCCGAGCACAAGGACCTCGACGTGGACCTGGCCCGACTGGACCTCGCGGACCCACAGGTCTACGAGATGCTGTGCCGCGGCGATTCCGTGGGCGTGTTCCAGGTGGAGTCGCGCGCCCAGATGGCCACCCTGCCGCGGCTGCGACCGCGGACGTTCTACGACCTCGTGGTGGAGGTCGCCCTCATCCGCCCGGGCCCCATCCAGGGCGGTTCCGTCCACCCCTACATCCGCCGACGCAACGGGCGGGAGAAGGTGGAATTCGATCATCCCGCCCTGGAAGAGGTGCTGGGACGGACGCTGGGGATCCCGCTGTTCCAGGAGCAGCTCATGCAGATCGCCACGGTGATCGCCGGCTTCACCGGCGCGGAGGCCGACCAGCTGCGCCGGGCGATGGGGGCCAAGCGGTCCCCGGAACGGATGGCGCGGCTGAAGGAGCGGTTCTTCGCGGGCATGCGCGAACTGCACGGCATCGGCACCAGCCCGCCGGGGACCCCGTACACCGGCCCGGAGGTGGGGGAGCGGATCTGGGAGAAGATGTGCGCCTTCGCCAACTACGGCTTCCCCGAGAGCCACTCCCAGTCCTTCGCCGCGATCGTCTACTACTCCGCGTGGTTCAAGTGTCACCACCCGGCGATCTTCTGCGCCGCCCTGCTGCGCAGCCAGCCCATGGGCTTCTACTCACCCCAGTCGCTGGTGGCCGACGCCCGCAGACACGGTGTCACCGTGCACCGGCCGTGCGTCAACCGCTCGCTCGGCGGCGCCACATGCGAGAACGACGGCACCGAGGTGCGCCTCGGCCTGGAATCCGTGCGGGCGATCGGGGAGGACCTGGCCACCGCGATCGCCGACGAGCGCGACAGACACGGCCCCTACACCTCCGCGGCCGACCTCGCCGGGCGCACCGGACTGTCCGTCCGGCAGATGGAGGCACTGGCCACCGCCGGGGCGCTCGACTCGCTCGGCACGGGAGGACGCCGCGCGGCCCTGTGGTCGGCGGCCACGGCGGCCCGTGAGAAGCCCGGCATGCTGCCCGGGCTCAGCCAGGTCGACGCTCCCGCACTCCCCGGGATGAGCGTTCTCGAACTGACCTCCGCGGACCTCGCCGCCACCGGCATCAGCCCGGAGGAGTACCCGACCGTCCACGCCCGGCCGTGGCTCGACTCCCAGGGGGTGTGCACCACCGCCGGGCTCGCGCACGTCCCCGACGGCAGCCGCATCCGGGTCGCCGGGGCGGTCACCCACCGACAGCGGCCCGCCACCGCGGAGGGCGTGACCTTCCTCAGCCTCGAGGATGAGACCGGCATGACCAACATCGTCTGCTCGGTCGGGCTGTGGGCGCGCTACCGGCCGATCGTCTCATCGGCCCCGGCGCTCATCGTTCGCGGCACCGTGGAGAACCGCTCGGGCGCGGTCAGCGTGGTGGCGGACAAGATCGAACGACTCCACCTGGGCATGGCCATCGGACGCAGCAGGGACTTCCGGTGACCACCCGGGGCGGCGACAGAGGGGCCCGCCGAGGGGCGGTGTCAGGCGGCCCGCACCGAGGCGATCGCGCGGACGCTGGCGACCGCACACACCACCCAGATGACGATGAGCACCGCCACCGTCAGCAGGCTCGCCGCATGCCATCCGAGGTAATGAGCGCCCAGGCCGCAGGTCGACAACGGATAGGTCATCGCCCACCACCCCGGGGTGAACGGCATCCGGGCCAGGAATCCCCGCACCGTCGTCAGAACCGCGAACGCGCCAAGCCCCGCACCGGCGACCAGCACGGTGGCCCCGTACACCCGGGCCACACCCGCCAGTGCCGGACCCGAGAGCACCTGGGCCGCCGCCGTGGACTGTCCCACGATCCCCAGCGGAATCCACGTCGAGGTCGACAGCACCACCGGCACCGGCGTGCGGAACCACGCATGGTGGTACGCCATCACGATCACCGCGCTCCCCAGCGCCAGGGCCAGCACGAAGCAGAACACGCACGCCGCCGACAACAGGACCCTCGCGACATCCGACTCGAACTGCCGGGCGATCACGCCACCCGCCGTCGCCGAGACCATCGGCGGCACCATCGGCAACGCCCACGTGGGGAGCGGATGGTCGGGTCGCGTAGCGAACAGCCACACCGCGAACCCCACCGCCGTGGCCAGGCCGAGCACCGTGCCCGCGGCCCACAACGCCACATCCACGCCGAAGGCGATCCACGCCAGCGTCGGCGCATGGGCGTCCACCACGACGAACGAGGCGGACCCCACCGCGAGCAGTCCCATCGAAACCATGCCCCACAGCGGGAGCATCGCCGCGTCCCGCACAGACGACGTCCACATGTCCGGATCGCGCGCCACCGACCTGGCGAACCCCGCGCCCAGCCCGACCAAGAGCACCCATCCCGCGACAAGCATGATCACCGCTGCCGGGGAGAAACCGGGCACCCGCACCGAGTGCATCTGCAGAAGCGTGGCCAGGCCACCGGTTCCCATCACCGCGCCGAACCACGCCGGCCCCGGGCCGGGAACAGCGGACGCCGCAGGTTCTCGTCCTGCTCCGGAGGTCTCGGTCACCAGGACACTATGCCCCCGGCCGCCCACGCGCGAAGAACCGGGGGGTGGAGGGCGCGGACCATGCGCGGATACCGCGGCGGCAGGTGGGGCGACGCCGTACCTTCGGGGCATGAGCGTCCCCTCCGCCGACCGTCATCCCGCCGCGGCACTCGACGACCTCCGTACCCGTCTCGACCACTCACACCTCATCACCGACCCCGACGTCCTGCAGAGCTACCGGCAGGACTGGGCCAAGGCCCCCGACCCCGGTACGCCCCTCGCCGTGGTGCGCGCACGCACCACCGAGGACGTCCAGGAGGTCATGCGCTGGGCGAGCACCCACTCCGTCCCGGTCGTCCCGCGCGGCGCGGGATCCGGGCTGTCCGGCGGCGCCACCGCCGTGGACGGCGGGATAGTCCTGTCCACGGAACTCATGCGCGACCTCCACGTCGACCCTGTCACCCGTACGGCCACCGTCCAGCCGGGGTTGTACAACGCCGAGGTCAAGCAGGCCGTCGCCGAACACGGCCTCTGGTACCCGCCGGACCCGTCCTCCTACGAGATCTGCTCGATCGGCGGCAACATAGCGACCAACGCCGGCGGACTGTGCTGCGTGAAGTACGGCGTCACCACCGACTACGTCCTCGGGATGACGGTCGTCCTGGCCGACGGCACCGCCGTCCGACTCGGCGGACCGCGGCTCAAGGACACCGCCGGGCTGAGCCTGACGAAGCTGTTCGTCGGCAGCGAGGGGACGTTGGGTGTCGTCACCGAGATCATCCTGCGGCTGATCCCCGCCCAGCCACCGCGGTCGACGGTGGTGGGGATCTTCCCCGACGTCGTCGCCTGCAGCGAGGCGGTCCTGGCCATCACCCGCCGGATCCGCCCCGCGATGCTCGAGTTCATGGACACCGTCAGCATCCGGGCCGTCGAGGCGGACCTGCGGATGGGTCTCGACACCGATGCCGGCGCCATGCTGCTCGCCCAGTCCGAGCTGACCGGACCCGACCGCGCGGCCGAGACCGAGTTCATGGCCGAGGCCTTCCGCACCCACGGCGCCACCGAGGTCTTCGCCACCGACGACCCCGACGAGGGCGAACAGTTCACCATGGCGCGCCGGGCCGCGTTCACGAGCCTGGGCAAGGTCGGGACCCTGCTCCTCGAGGACGTCGGCGTGCCGCTGCCCTCGCTGCCCCGGCTCGTCGCGGGAATCGAGGAGATCTCCGCGCGCCGAGACGTCCCGATCGCCCTCGTCGCCCACGCCGGTGACGGGAACACCCACCCCATCATCGTCCTCACCGACGACGACCCGGACCGCGCCGACCGGGCCCGCCTCGCGTTCGGCGAGGTGATGGACCTCGCGATCGGGATGGGCGGGACGATCACGGGGGAGCACGGCGTCGGACGCCTCAAGGCTCCCTGGCTGCCCGCGCAGCTGGGCGATGACGTCATGGCCCTGACCCGGCGCATCAAGAACGCGCTCGACCCGCAGGGGATCCTCAACCCCGGCACGATGCTGTAGCGGCCGTCACCGGGCCGGAATCAGGCCGGATCCCGGGGATTTCCCCGATGCGCGGTCGCGCCCGGCCGACGAGCACCCACCTCATGGTCACCGACCGATTCTGCGAGTGACCGCGGGGGAGCGGGGCGGATGCGGACCTCGTCGTCGTCGCCCCGCTCGCCGCACGGGGTGCCCGACGTCAGTCGTCGACGCGCACCCGCACCGCCGCGGCCACCGGCGTGCCCACCTGCACGACCCGGCCCGCCAGCGACACCGAGATGATCCCCAACTCGACCTGCCGGGAGACCACCTCCACGGGGGAATCGGGGCGTAGGCCAATCTCGGCGAGGTGGCGCAGAACGGCGTTGTCGCGGTCGGAGACCCGGGTCACCACACCCGTAGAGCCCTCTTCGACGTGATCCAACGGGGTGTCGCCGAGGGGGTCGAGGTGGCCGTCGCGGGTGGGGATGGGATCGCCGTGGGGATCGCGGCGCGGGTGGTCGAGGAACACGTCGAGGGCGTCGACGAACCGGTCCGAGACCACGTGCTCGAGCGCGTCGGCCTCGGCGTGCACCTCGTCCCACGGGTAGTCCAGGCAGCGGGCGAGGAACGTCTCGATGATCCGGTGCCGCCGCACCATCGCCACCGCGAACGACCGACCCGCCTCCGTGAGCACCACCGGCGCGTACGGGCGGTGCTCGGCGAGGTCCATCGCGACCAGCTTGCGGACGCCCTCGCTCACGGAGGAAGGCGACGCGCCGAGACGTTCGGCCAGTGCACTCGAGGTCACGGGGTCGCCGCCGGCGCCGAGCGCGTGCACGGCCATGAGGTAGGCCTGGATCGTCGGGGTGAGGTCGGCGAGGGCTCTCGGCGGGTCGACGGTCATGTGACCATCATCCCCGATCGTCGCCCGCGGGCGCTCGCCACCGCCCGCGGGATCACCCCGCGCCGGGGCGCGAGCAACTGCGCCGCCGCGAAGATGACCGCCTGGGTGAGGACCACGACCGGGCCGGGCGGGAGGTCGGCGTAGTAGCCGAGGTACAGGCCGGTGACACCGCCGATCAGGGCAACGACGACGGCGAGGACCATCGTCCCCCGCATCGTGTCCGCCACCAACTGGGCGGTCGCGCCCGGGATGATGAGCGTCGCCACGACCAGGATCACACCCACGGACTGCACCCCGGCGACCGTCGCGGTGGCCAGCGTCGCCAGCAGCAGGGCGGTGAGCGCCCGGGTGCGCAGCCCCAGGGTGTGCGCGTGGAGCCGGTCGAACGCCAGCAGGATCAGGTCGCGCCGGAACGTGAGCAGCACGATCACCGTGAACGCGGCCACCACGAGCACCTGCACGAGGTCGGAGTCGCGGACGCCCAGCACGGAACCGAACAGGATCGAGTGCAGGTCCTGCTGGGTGGGGAACCGGGCGATGAGCACGAGACCGAACGAGAACAGGGCCGTGAACACGATGCCCATCGCGGCGTCCGGCCGCACCGTCCCGCTCTCGCGGACCGCGCCGATCAACCACACCGCGATGAGCGCGGCGACGAGGGCGCCGACCGCGAACGGGATGCCGGTCAGCGCCGCGATCACCACTCCCGGCAGGACCGCGTGCGACACGGCGTCGCCCATGAGCGACCACCCCATGTGGACCAGCCAGCAGCTCAGCAGCGCGCCGGCGATCCCGGAGGCCGTCACCACGAGCAGGGCGCGGCGCATGAACTCGTACGACATCGGTTCGGTGAGCAGTTCGATCACGAGACGGCCCGATCGGTGACAGGGGACGCGGTGGCGCCCGGGGTGGAGCCGGCGGCGCCGGGGAGGCGGGCGCCGAGCAGTGTCGACAGGACGTGCGGCGTCGTGGTCTCGGCGACCGGGCCGTGGGCGACCAGGCGGCCGTTGAGCAATGCCACCGAATCGGCGAGTCGCTCGACGGTGCCCAGGTGGTGGGTGGAGACCAGCGCGGTGCGGCCGCCGGCGGTGAGCTCGCGCAGAACGTCGATGTAGACCTCCTCGCTACCGGCGTCCATCCCGTTGAACGGCTCGTCGAGCAGGAGCAGGTCGGCCTCCTGGGCCAGGCAGCGCGCCAACATGACCCGGCGGCGCTGGCCGCCCGAGAGCTCGCCGATGCGCCGCGACGCGAGCCCCGACAGCCCCACCCTCTCGAGGGCGTGCGCCACCGCGTCCCGGTCCCGTCCCGACGGCCGACGCCACGGCCCGGTGAAGTGCCGGCGGCCCTGCATGACGACCTCGGCGGCCGTGACGGGGAAGTGTTCGTCGATGCCGTCGGCCTGCGGCACCGCCGCGACCCGTCCGCTGCGCAGCGCGCCGCGGACGGACGTGCCGAGAAGACGGACGGAGCCCGCCGTGGGGGTGACCAGGCCGAGCAGCGCCTGCAGGAGGGTCGACTTGCCGGAGCCGTTGGGGCCGAGCAGGACGGTGATCTCCCCCCGCCGCGCGGACAGCGAGACCGCGTCGAGGGCCCGGACCTGTCCCTGGTCGACGGTGAGGTCGGAGACGACGACGGCGGGCGGGCCGGCGTCCGGGGAGAAGGGCAGTGGCCGATCGGTCATGAGGTCAGCTCCCGGGTGATCGTCTCGAGGTCGTGGTCGAGGAGGTCGAGATAGGTGGGCACGGGTCCGGTGGGGCCGGAGAGCGAATCGACGTACAGCAGGCCCGCCAAGCGGCTGCCGGTCTCGGCGGCGACCTGCTCCATGGCGGCGTCGGAGACCGTCGACTCGCAGAACACCGCGGGGATCTCCCGCTCGCGGATCCGGTCGATCAACGCGGTGACCTGCCGGGGCAGGCCCTGGTTCTCACTGTTGACCGGCCACAGGTACAGCTCCTCCAGCCCCAGGTCGCGGGCCAGGTAGGAGAACGCCCCCTCGCAGGTGACGAGCACGCGGCGGTCCGCCGGCACCTCCGCTACCGCGTCGCGGGCGCGGACCGCCATCTCCTCGAGGTCGGCGACGTAGTCCTCGGCGCGGGCGCGGTACTCCGCCGCGCCGTCCGGATCGAGGTCGGCGAGGGCGCCGGCGATCGCGTGGACGTAGCGTGCGCCCTCGACCGGCGACATCCACGCGTGGGGATTGGGGCGGCCGGTGTAGTTGCCCGCCCGGATGGGCAGGGGCTCGACCCCGTCCGAGGTGACGAGGTGGGCGGCGTCGGTCCCGTCGATGAACCGCAGGAGCCAGTCGTCCATCCCCAGCCCGTTACTCACCACGAGGTCCGCGCCCTCGACCCGCTTGAGGTCCTCGACGGTCGGCTCGTACTGATGTACGTCGGCGCCCGGCGTGGTGACGGACTCGACCACCACGCGGTCGCCGCCGACGCGGTCGACCATGTCGGCCAGGATCGTGAACGTCGTGGCCACCACGACTCGGTCCCCGGGCGCGACGGTGCGCGGCCGGTCGTCGACGTCCGCCGGGCCGGTGGCGCCGACCGCGCACCCGGACAGCAGCGCGAGCGCAGTGGTGAGCGCTGCGGCGGTTGCTCGGAGGGGGGCGGCGCTACGGGTGGCAGCGCCTCTGGGTTTCGGCATGCCGAAACGTTAAATCAATTGGCTGGAAAATTCATACCGCCCCGGTAGTCCTGCTGGCGCCACGCCTCGTAGACCGCCACCGCGGCGGCGTTGGACAGGTTCATCGAACGCCGCCCGGGCAGCATCGGGATCCGCACCCGCGCCGTCACCCGCGGATCGGCTAGGACGTCCTCGGCCAGGCCGGTGGGTTCGGGGCCGAAGAGCAGGACGTCGCCGGGGGCGAACCGCACCTGGGGCAGCGCGAGGTCGGCTCGGGCTGAGAACGCCCACACCCGCGCCGGCAGGAGTCGGGAGTACGCCGCCTCGAGGTCCTCGTGGACCTCGACGTGCGCGAGGTCGTGATAGTCCAGCCCGGCCCGCCGCAGGTGCGGCTCCGACAGGTCGAAGCCCAGCGGGCCCGCCAGGTGCAGCTCGCACCCGGCGCCGGCCGCCATGCGGATCGCGTTGCCGGTGTTGGGTGGGATACACGGACGGTCGAACAGCACGCGCACACCCACACCGGTCATGGGGGCCATTCTCGCAGCGCCGCGACGACGGGCGCGCCCGGGAGTGGGATACTGGTGCGCGTGACCGCGATCAAGCTGGACGGCAAGCTCACCCGCGACGAGATCGTCGCCGACCTCACCCGGCGCGTGTCCGCGTTGCGGGAGAAGGGGATCACCCCGGGGCTCGGCACGGTTCTGGTGGGGGACGACCCCGGCAGCCACTCCTACGTCAAGATGAAGCACCGCGACTGCGAGCAGGTCGGGATCGCCTCCATCCGACGTGATCTGCCCGCCGACACCACCCAGGCCGAACTCGAGGCCGTGATCGACGAGCTCAACGACGATCCCGCGTGCACCGGGTACATCGTGCAGCTGCCGCTGCCCAAGCACCTCGACGAGAACGCGATCCTCGAGCGCATCGACCCGGTCAAGGATGCCGACGGACTCCACCCCGTCAACCTCGGCAAGCTCGTGCTGGGCGAGCCCGCCCCGCTGCCGTGTACCCCCAACGGCTGCATCCACCTGCTGCGTCGCTTCGGGGTGGAGCTCGACGGTGCGCACGTCGTGGTGGTCGGCCGCGGCGTCACCGTCGGTCGCCCGATCGGCCTCATGCTCACGCGGCGTAGCGAGAACTCCACCGTGACCCTGTGCCACACCGGCACGCGTGACCTGGCGGCGGAGACCCGGCGCGCGGACGTCATCGTCGCCGCCGCGGGAGTGGCTCACATGCTCACCCCGGACATGGTCAAGCCCGGCGCCGCCGTGCTGGACGTGGGGGTCTCCCGACTCGACGGCAAGCTGGCCGGCGACGTGCACCCGGACGTGTGGGAGGTCGCCGGGGCGATCTCACCCAACCCGGGCGGCGTCGGACCGCTCACCCGCGCGTTCCTGCTGGGCAACGTGGTCGAGCGTTGCGAGCGGCTCGACGCCGACACCTGACGGCTATCGTGACCGACCCTGCTCCCGACCGCGCCCGGCACCGGGCCACCGACGCCCGGCCGCGCCGGGCGCGTCCCGCCCGCCTGACGTGGGCGCAGGTGCGTGCGCAGTGGCCGCTCGCGCTCGTGCTGGCGGGGGTCGTCGTTGCGCTGGGCTTCGTCGTCCTCGAACGCTGGCGCAGGGGCGCGTTTCTGCTGGGGCTGGTTGCGCTGGCGGCGGCGACCCTGCGCGCGGTGCTCCCGGACGAGCGGGCGCGGCTGCTCGGGGTACGCGGCAAGGGGTTCGACGTGGCGTTCTACGTCGGGATCGGAGCCGTCATCCTGTGGTTGGCCACCTCCGTCGACTCGCTCGGTACCGGCTGATCCTCCGGGTCGTGCACGGCGGGGGTGCTATGCCCCGCGGGGTTGCGGTGTCCGGCGCGGTTGCCGGGCTCGCCGCAGCCTCCGCGCTTGGCCGTGCTGTGGCGCTCGGTGCGGTTGCTGGGCTCGCGGCAGCCTCCGCGCCCGGTCGCCGCTCCGCTGACGTCGGCGACACCTATCGAATCGCGCGCCACCTATCCGACCGCGCGCCACCTATCCGACCGCGCGCCACCTATGGGGCCCCGTAGGCGGCGCATAGTCGGATAGGCGGCGCTAGCTCTGGGGGTGCGCCCGGCGGCTTCTGTCCGGTGGTTGCACCCGGTCGGGAGGGCCCGGGCCACAGCCGCTGGCGGGTCCGCCGGATCGGCCCCGATCACGCAGCGGCTGCGAGGAGCACACGCTTGATCCGCGCAGCCAGCACATGCGGTTCCTGCAGATCGCGCCACCGCCAGTGGAGGACCCGGTAACCGAGGGCCATCAGTTCGGCGTCGCGGTCCTTCTCCATACCCAGGCGGCGCCGTGTCTCGCCGGGGCTCAGCCCGTCGAAGTACTTGCCGAAACCGTCGCACTCTCCGATCACGCCGTACTCCCGCCACAAGAAGTCCACACGGGCGACCCGAACGCCTCGAGAGGTGAAGACGTCCACCTGAGGCTCGGGCTCCGGTAGGCCGAAGTCGTGGAAGGTCGGCCGGCTGAGGCTCTCTGCCACGCTCTCGCTCCTCCCGTCGACGACACTCAGCGACTGCCGTGCACGTCTGATCCCGCGACGACCCGCGGATCTGCGCAGAGACTCGTCGAGCGAGTCCCTGGTGACGATCTCCCCGTACAACGCCGCGTCGGCGACCGCCACGGCAGCGTCTCTGGGCGGTCGAGATCGCGATGTCGGTGACTGTTCGTGCCGGGGTGGTGACCCGCAATCCATTGACCGTCATCACCTCATCGGACAGGCCGGGCGCGGTGCGGAAGGTCGTCAGACTGGTTGTGCGGGACCGCGGCGTCGGGCCGTCCTCGCACACCGCGACCCTGCGCAGCGGAAGACCCCAGTCCGGAAGCCCGTGGAGGAGGGCCGCGGATGAGTGGGAGAAGACCGGCGCGTCGAGTGCGGCGTCCGCGGCCAGAATCGACAAGAGGTGGCGCTCGCGCCTTCCGAGGTCACGCGCTCGTCCTTCGACGTAGAACCCGGGCCTGAGTCGGATCAGATCGCCGGACTTCACCGCGCGGCTGATGCTCTGACTCGTGATTCCGCGGGCGAGTAGCTGATCGGAGGTGACCAGCAGGGAGATCAGGTCGTCTGGTGTGTTCACGGGCCCGATCATCTGGGCCCAGACTCCGGGAAATCGGCTCAGCACCGCCTGACGCGGCCTAGCTGTGGAGAGCGCCGGGCCTGCGGATGGACGAGTACGCGTGCTGGACTTCCCGGGCTGAGCAGCACGCATCGTGCCGCGCGCGGGTCATGGATGGACGATCTCGCACGACGGCACGTCATTGCATCGCAGGTCACCTATCGGGATGCGCGCCGCCTAGGGGTTCCCTTGGGCGGCGCTCGATCCGATGGGCGGCGTTGCGACCTGACGGCACGAAGCGCGTAGGCGAGTTGCGCGGCTCGCCGGGGGACCGCGTCGGCGGGGGAGTCGGTCAGCGCAGCCGGAGGGGGACGCCCTCGCGGACATGATCGCGAACCCCGTCCGACGCGATGAGATATCCCATTGCGGCCAGGGCGAGCAACGAGAACACGGTGCCGACCACCGAGATGAACGTGAGGCTGTCCAGCACCGTCCGGGCGAGTGAGCTGAGCGTCAGCAGGCCCACGCCGGCGCTGATCACCACCAGCGACGCACGGTGCGCCCGCCACAGCAGGACCGCGCCGACGAGGAGCAGCAGCCCCAGGACCAGCGAGGAGACGGCTGAGACGACCAGGGGCCCGAATCCGGCGGTACCGCTGCCTCCGCTCGCGGTGGCGGCCAGGCCGAGCACGGTGGCAAAACCGATGGCCACGCCGATGATCCCCAGGCCGGCCGCCAGTCCGGCCAGCAGCATCGCGGCGGGGCGGGGGGTCTGGTCCCGCTCGGCCGCGTGATGCGGGTGATCGTGGTGGTCCGGGCCAGTCACGCGTGCCCCCGCGTCTTCTCGGCGGTTCCCTGCTCGGCGAGTTCCAGGGTGCGCGCGAGCATCGGGCCGACCACATCCGCCTCGGTGAGGAACCCGTCGTGCCCGGCGGGACTGTCGATGACGACCAGTGGCTCCGCTCCGGGGAGCAGCGCGGCGAGCTCCTCCTGCTGACGCAGCGGGTACAGCCGGTCGGTGGTGACGCCGCCGATGACGCAGGGAACCGGACACGAGCGCAGTGCCTCCTCGACGCCGCCGCGCTCGAGGCCCACGTCATGACGGTTCAACGCGTCCGTGAGCAGCACGTACGTGCAGGCGTCGAAGCGGGAGACGAGCTTGCCGGCCTGGTGGTCGAGGTACGACTGCACGGCGAAGCGGCCCGACATGGACAGGTCCTCGCCGCGGGGATCCTCGCCCGGCTGCGGACGGTTGGCGAAGCGTTCGTCCAGTTCCACCTCACCCCGGTAGGACAGGTGGGCGATGCGGCGGGCGATGCCCAGGCCGGTCACAGGGGTGCGGCCGGTGCCGTGGTACCCGCCCTGCTGCCAGTGCGGGTCTGAGGTGACGGCCATGATCTGCGCGGTCTGAATACCGATCTGATCGGCCGACGCCCGGGCGCCGACCGCCAGTACGCACGCCGCGCGGACGCGGTCCGGGTGGGAGACCATCCACTCCAGGGCGCGGGCCCCGCCCATGGATCCGCCGATCACGGCGGCCCAGCGCTCGATGCCCAGCAGATCGGCCAGAACGCGCTCGGACTCGACCATGTCCCGCACCGAGACGGCGGGGAACCGGGCTCCCCAGTAGTGGCCGTCGGGGTGTAGCGAACTGGGGCCGGTCGACCCCCGGCAGCCACCCAGGACGTTGACCGACAGTACGCAGTAGCGATCGGTGTCCAGCGGCAGACCGGGCCCGACGAGCCCGTTCCACCATCCCGGGGTGGGGTGCAGCGAGTCGACCGGTCCCACGACGTGCGAGTCACCGGTGAGCGCGTGCTCGACCAGCACGACGTTAGAGCGGTCCTCTGCGATCCGCCCCCACCGCTGGACGGCGAGCGTCACCCCCGGGAGGACGACACCGGTGACCAATGTGATGTCGCCGATGGCGACATGGCCGAGGGTGCCGTCACCCGGGGGCAACAGCGCGAGCGGATCGGAAGAGCTGACCATGGGATCGGGTCAGGAGATCGCGGCGAAACCGAGCTCGAGGTCGGCGATGAGGTCCTCGACGGACTCGATGCCCACCGAGAGGCGGATGGTCGCCCACGTGACACCCGCGATCGCGTTGGCCTCGGGGGTGCCCTGTGAGTGGGTCGTCGTGGCCGGGTGGGACACCAGCGACCGCACGTCGCCGATGTTCACCAGGCACGAGTGCAGCTTGAGGGCGTCGATGAACGTCCACGCGCGCTGCTTGACCTCCTCGTCCGACGCGCCGTCGGGGACGACGATGTCGAACGTCACGATCGCGCCGGCGCCCTTCGGGGAGATCTTCTTCTGCAGCTCGTTGTACGGCGACGACGCGAGGCCGGCGTACTGCACCTTGGCGACGTCCTCGCGGGCCTCGAGCCACTCGGCGATGCGCTGCGCGTTGGACACGTGGCGCTCGATCCGCAGGCTCAGGGTGTCGATGCCCTGGGCGAGGGTCCACGCGTTGAACGGGGACGCGGCCGCACCGGTGTCCCGCAGGAGGGTGACGCGGGCCTTGAGCGCGAGCGCGGGCGCGCCGAGGTCGGCGTAGACCAGCCCGTGGTACGCCGGGTCGGGGGTCGTGAAGGACGGGAAGACGTCCTCACCGTTTCGCTGCACACGCCAGTCGAACTTGCCGCCGTCGACGAGCACTCCACCCAGGGACGAGCCGTGGCCACCGAGGTACTTGGTCGCCGAGGCCACCACGACGTCGGCTCCCAGCTCGAGCGGACGGATCAGGTAGGGGGTCGCCACCGTGTTGTCGATGACCAACGGCACCTGGTTGTCGTGCGCCACCTCGGCGATCGCCGGGATGTCGAGGATGTCGTTGAGCGGGTTCGAGATGGACTCCGCGAAGAACAGCTTGGTGTTGGGGCGCACCGCCGCCTGCCACGAGGCGGGGTCGTCCGGGTTCTCGACGAAAGTGGTCTCGATGCCGTACTTGGGCAGGGTGTGCCGCAGCAGGGTGTGCGTGCCGCCGTAGAGGCGCGGGGAGGACACAACGTGGCCGCCGGACTGGGCGATGGCCTGGATGGCGGCGGTCTCGGCCGCCTGACCGGACGCGAACAGCAGACCCGCGACGCCGCCCTCCAGAGAGGCGATGCGGTCCTCGACCGCCGCCACCGTCGGGTTGGTGATACGGGTGTAGATGGGGCCCATCTCTGCGAGGGCGAACCGGTCGGCCGCCTGCTTGGCGTCGGCGAAGACGTACGAGGTGGTCTGGTAGATCGGCAGGTTCCTGGCGCCGGTGTCGGAGTCGACGGGCTGCCCGGCATGGATCTGGCGGGTCTCGAAGGCCCAGTCAGGGTTGCTGTTGTCGTAGGTCATAGGGGCGGAGCCCCTCCTTTCCTCAGAAGGGTCCGGCCGCTTCGTCAGACAGCGGACCCGCGCTTGCCCGTCCACCCGGTCGGGTGGTGGCCAGGTCGTCTCCCGGGGCACCCCACCGCGGTGGAGGGTTGCCGTCCAGCGAGCCGGGGCTTCGCGCTGGAACTCATGACCTGGGGGTCAGGCTAGCCTAAGCCGCTTCGCGGCTGCAACGAGGGGCCACCCCGCTTCGGCAGGTGCCGCGTGCCCCGCGTCAGTAACATGAGATGTGCGTCACGATATTCACCGACAGCGCCGGTCTCACGAGGTCCGGGCGGGGAAAGAGGGGCCGATGTCAAAGATCAAGGTCGAGGGGACGGTCGTCGAACTCGACGGCGACGAGATGACACGCATCATCTGGAAGTTCATCAAAGACGAACTGATCCATCCCTACCTGGACGTAAACCTCGAGTACTACGACCTCGGGATCTCCAGTCGTGACGCCACCGACGACCAGATCACCGTCGACGCGGCCAACGCGATCAAGGAGCACGGCGTCGGCGTCAAGTGCGCGACCATCACGCCCGACGAGGCCCGCGTGGAGGAGTTCGGGCTCAAGCGCATGTACCGCTCGCCGAACGGCACGATCCGCAACATCCTCGGCGGGACCATTTTCCGCGCCCCGATCATCATCTCCAACGTCCCCCGTCTCGTGCCGGGCTGGACCAAACCGATCATCGTCGGCCGTCACGCCTTCGGTGACCAGTACCGCGCCACCGACTTCGAGGCCCCGGGGGCGGGCAGGGTCACCATCACCTTCACGCCGGCCGACGGGTCCGAGCCGATCGAGCACGAGGTGGTGGACCTGCCCGAGGAGGGCGGAGTGGTGATGGGTATGTACAACTTCAACAAGTCCATCGAGGACTTCGCGCGCGCCTCGTTCAACTACGGCCTGGACCGCGGCTACCCGGTGTACCTGTCCACCAAGAACACGATCCTCAAGGCCTACGACGGCGCCTTCAAGGACATCTTCCAGGACGTCTTCGACCGCGAGTTCAAGGACGAGTTCGAGGAGGCGGGTCTGACCTACGAGCACCGCCTCATCGACGACATGGTGGCGTCCTCGCTGAAGTGGGAGGGCGGATACGTATGGGCGTGTAAGAACTACGACGGCGACGTGCAGTCCGACACCGTGGCGCAGGGCTTCGGCTCACTCGGCCTGATGACCTCGGTCCTGCTCACCCCGGACGGGAAGACATGCGAGGCCGAGGCCGCCCACGGCACCGTGACCCGCCACTTCCGCCGGCATCAGCAGGGCGAGCCCACCTCCACCAATCCGATCGCCTCGATCTTCGCGTGGACCCGGGGCCTCGAGCACCGCGGCAAGCTCGACAACACCCCCGAGGTGATCGAGTTCGCCCACCAGCTCGAGGACGTCGTCATCAACACCGTCGAGGGCGGTCAGATGACCAAGGACCTCGCCCTGCTCGTCGGAGACGACCAGGAGTATCTCAACACCGAGGACTTCCTCGCCGCGCTCGACGATAACCTCAAGCGCACCCGCGCCGGCTCCTGACCCGGGCTGGATCGGCGCACGGGCCCACCGCCCGTGGCGAGATGGGCTACGGTCAACCGGACAGTGGTCCACATCACGGTGCGGCCGCCCCCGCCCAGAGGCCCCAGGAGGTCCCGTGGACCAGAGCCCGCTGATCGACGTCGGTCTGCCGATCGCCCTGGCCATCATCATGGTCGGGATCGGTCTCAGTCTCACGCGGGAGGATTTCGCGGTCCAGGCCCGGTCGCCGTGGGCCACGATCGTCGGCCTGGTCGGCCAACTCGTCCTGGTGCCGCTGATGGGGGTCGGGGTCGCCCTCCTCTTCGACCTCACGCCGATGCTCGCACTCGGGGTGGTGCTGGTGGCCGCGACACCCGGCGGTGCCACGTCCAACCTCATCACCTACCTGTCCCGCGGGAACGTCGCCCTGTCGGTCATCCTCACCGCCATCACCTCCGTCGCCGTCATCCTCACGTTGCCCCTGTGGTTCGACCTCGGCGTCCGGTTCATCCCGGGCGCGGCGGACTCGGAGGTCAGCGTCCCGCTCGGTCAGACCTTCGGGTTGCTGCTGGGCGTCATCCTCATCCCTGTGACGATCGGCATGGTGCTGCGGGCGAAGGCGCCGTCGCTGGCCGCGCGCATCGAGCGGTTCGTCGGGGTGGTGGGGCTTATCGTGCTGGTGGCGCTGATCGTGGGCATCGTCCTGGGCGAGCGGGACCGGATCGTCGACCTGGTCGCGACCGTGGGCCCGGCGGTGATCGTCCTCAACATCGCGTTCATCCTCCTGGGCGGGCTCCTCGCGTGGGTGTGCCGACTGGGCCGCGCCGAGCAGATCGCCGTCGCGGTGGAGTTCGGCATCAAGAACACGACCCTGACGATGCTCATCGCCTTCACGGTCATCGGTGACGAAGAGGTCGGTCTCGCCGCCGCCGTCTACAGCATCGTCATGTATGTCACCTCGTTCCTCGTGGTCTACGGCGGACGGCGCCTCATGCGTACCGCCCCCTGAGAGGGTTGCGCGGCGGGACCACCTGTTCGGGCGGCGTAGCCTGCTCCGGTGACCACGCGCCCCGACCCCGCCGCCGAGCCGGCCGCCGCCCCCACCGTCTCCGCCACCGCGGCGTCCGCGTCCGCCACCGCGGGGCCCGCGCCCACCGCCCGGCGGGTGGCGGCGGCGATCCTCGCGCTCGCGCTGGGCGGGTTCGGCATCGGCGTCACCGAGTTCGCCGCGATGGGTCTGCTGCGCTCGATCGCGGACGGCTTCGGGCTCACCGAGCCACAGGCCGGCAACGTCATCACCGCCTACGCGCTCGGCGTGGTGGTGGGCGCGCCGCTGCTCACCGTGTGGACGTCGCGGTGGCGCCGGCGCACCCTGCTGCTGGTGCTCATGGCCCTGTTCACCGTCGGCAACGTGGCGGCGGCCTTCGCGCCGACCGCGGAACTGCTGGTGGTCGCCCGCTTCGTCGCCGGCATCCCGCACGGCGCGTACTTCGGGGTCGCCTCACTGGTGGCGGCGTCCCTCGCGGGACCGGGCAGGCAGGCGCGCGCGGTCTCCCAGGTGTTGCTGGGCCTGTCGGTCGCGAACGTGATCGGTGTCCCGGCCGCGACCTGGCTCGGGGAGTCGATCGGGTGGCAGTCGGCCTTTCTCGCGGTCGGGGTGATCGGCGCACTGACCGTGGCGGCCATCCTCGTCGTCGTCCCCGAACCCACCGGCACGGTGGTCGTGCGCGCCCGCGAGGAGCTGGCCGCCCTGGCGCGGCCACAGATCCTCGCCACGCTGGCCGTGGGCTGCGTGGGCTTCGGCGGGATGTTCGCGATCTACACCTATATCCAGTGGACGATGGTCGACGTCGCCGGGATCGACCGCGCGTGGATGCCCGCCGTCCTGGCCGTCTACGGGCTGGGCATGGTGGCCGGCAACATCGTGGGCGGGATCGTCGCCGACCGCGACCTCGACCGGGGCCTCGTCGGCATCGCCGCCGTGATGACGCTCGTGCTGGCGGGGTTCGCGCTCGCCGCGCATCACCCCGTTACCGCGGTGATCGGTCTGTTCCTCGTGGGGACCACGGGCTCGGCGCTCGTGCCCGGGCTGCAGTCGAGGCTCATGCGGCACGCCGGCCGCGGGCAGACGCTGGCCGCCGCGCTCAACCACTCGGCACTCAATGCCGCCAACGCGCTCGGCGCCTGGCTCGGCGGGGTCGTGATCGCGTTCGGGTGGGGTTACACCTCGCCCGCCCTCGCCGGTGCCGCGCTGGCGGCGCTCGGGCTGGCGATCCTCGCCGTGGCCGTGCGGTCGGTGCGCAAGGGAGAAACCGCGGCGCCCTGAAATGTCGTAGCCGTCTGAGAAGGTGCGGGCACGCGGCCGGGACAACCGGCTTTCGTCACCACACCGAGAGGCTGACCATGGGGAATGCAGCGCAAGCCACGCCCGGGCGTCCGGCGTCGAAGGAGATCCTCGGACGCCTTGGAATCTCGGAGCGAGCTGTAGTCGAGGCGGTTCGAGACGGTCTCGCCGAAGGGCTCGCCCTCGATCCCGCGGCGCCGAAGATCGCTCCGGGGTTCTACGCTTGGGCAGGGACGGTCGCGTCGATCCGGCGCCACCTGGCGACCGACG
>NZ_JAHBAV010000119.1 GCF_018390595.1 Dietzia massiliensis | reverse complement strand
CGCCGCGCGTGGCGATGAGCGTGTAGCCCACGCCGGGCAGGAACGGGGTGCGGTCGAGGCCGTACCAGGCGGTGATCATGGGGCTGCCCGGTGACAGTTCGGCCAGTCCCCGCAGGTTGGCGGCCCACAGGCCGAGGCCGGCGATCTCGCGCGGCAGCTGATGCGGGATGAGCCCGCTGTTGTCGGCGCCCCAGTAGCCGCCCACCGAGACGACGTTCGCCACCGCGCCGGGCCGCAGCACCTTGGTGGTGTAGCCGGCGATCGCGGCGCCCTGCGAGTAGCCCACCAGGTCGACCTGCGGCGCCCCTGTCGCCGCGCGGACATGATCGATCACCCCGGCGAGCTGCGGACCGGACGCGGCGACGATCGAGTCGAGGCCGCCGCGGGCCGGGTTGCCGGCGTAGGCGCCGAGGGTCGGGGCGACCACGCAGAAGCCCTGCCGCCGCAGGGGATCGCCGAGCCGGGGCATCGTGTTGGCGCCGTTGTCGAAGGTGCCGTGCACGAGGATCACGGGCCGCGGCCGCGCGGGTGTGGGCCGGCAGGTCACGGGCGCGTCGACCGCGGCGGGCGGCCCGGGCGCGCCGATCGGCCCGTTGATGCCGTTCAGAGCCTCGGTGACGTACGGCCCCAGCTCCCCTGCAGGGTCGGCGTCGCGCAGCGCGTCGGCGAGCGGACCGAGCTGGCCCGCCAGGGGGCCCAGCTGGTCGAGCGGGGACTGGGCGTGCGCCCGAGGCGCGAGGTCTCCCGCGGCCTGCACCGACCCCACCGCGGCGGCGAGCGGCACCGCCAGCGCGAGCGCGGCCAGCGCCCCGACCAGTCGCGACCGCGCTGATCGGCGTGTGGACCCGCGTGCGGGGCGGCGGCCGGAGGGGCGTGCGGGTGTGCGGGAACCGAGCATGGGATCTCCCCGGGAGCGGGCGGTGAGCACCAGTATGCGAGCCCCGCGCCGGATTGGGAACACTATGACCTCACGAATCCGTGGCGCCGGGCGACTACTCACCGAAGCCCGCCACCCGCCGCCCGGCCGGGCGGGGCGGGCCGCGCGGGACGGCGATCACCGACGAGGGCAGGATCTACACACATGAGGGCAGCGTTCGACGCCGCGGTCGACCGGCACGGGGCCACCGTGCTGCGGGTCTGCCGCGCGGTCCTGGGCCCCGGCGCGGACGCCGACGACGCGTGGTCGGAGACGTTCCTCTCGGCGCTGCGGGCGTGGCCGGAGCTGCCCGAGGACACTGATGTCGAGGCGTGGCTCGTCCGCGTCGCGCACCGCCGCGCGGTCGACGTGGTGCGCCGCGCGTCCCGGGCCGCGGTTCCGACCGGCGCCGCCGACGACATCGCCGTCTTCGACGCCCGCGCACCGGGGCCGGGCGGGGTGCACGAGGGTGGCTCGGGTGGAGCCCCCGGGGCCGACGACGACGAGGACGACCGCTGGATTTGGGACGCGGTCGCCGCCCTGCCCACACGGCAGCGCCTCTGTGTGGCGTACCGGTACCTGGGCGGTCTCCGCTATGCCGAGATCGCCGAGCTCACGGGCGGCACCGAGGCCGCGGCCCGGCGCGCTGCCGCCGACGGGATCGCCGCCCTGCGCAGAACGCTCACCCAGACCCAGACCCAGACCCAGGCTCGGACTCACGCCCAGTCGCAGTCCCCATCGCAGTCACAGGAGGTCGCGCCATGACCGAACACGCTACGACCGACCCCGCGATCGCCACGCTGCGGGCCGCGCCCGCCGACACCGGCCGGCTCCGCGACCGCCTCGCCTGCGACGCCGAGCGCGAGGGCCTGGTCGACGTCTTCTACCGGACCGTCTACTCGCCCATCGGGGGGCTGCTGCTGGCCGCGACCCCGGTCGGCCTGGTGTACGTGGCGTTCGAGGTGGAGGACGCCGACGCGGTCCTGGCGACCCTCGCCACCCGCATCGGCCCGCGCGTCCTGCGGGCGGAGGGAGACTCGCCGGTCCTCGACGAGGCCGCCGCGCAGATCGGGCAGTACCTCGCCGGCGACC
>NZ_JAHBAV010000118.1 GCF_018390595.1 Dietzia massiliensis | reverse complement strand
ATACAACCATCCTCCTCGACTCAAAAGGAGGCGGCGGGAAACCTGGGGCGGTTCAAGTAGTTCTTCTTCGTCATGGTGATGTCCTACATTCTCCGACCCAGAATGGGCCGGTCTCAGCGTGTCCACCACCCCGGGGCTATCCCCGTCGACGGAGACCAGTGCCATTCCACCGGGGTCGCTGGCCACCTTCAGAGTGCTGGGGCGATGGGGCCGGGTACCGGTGGAAAGCGCTGCGGGCCAGGTCTGTGCTGGCTCGTGGCTCGGTGCGCCCTGCCCCAACCCTTACCCGACATCGATGTAGGTGCCCCGTTCCGGGTAGGCAATGGGGACCGGGACATCGGTCATCGGAATGTTTGTGGCACGATTTCCTAACTGCCGGAAGTTCACACCCTGGAATGTTCCATGCATCGACACCCCGTCAATCAAGTTCCCGGCGGCCGGAGTTACCAAACCATCAGGCCGATAGTTTTGATTCGAGTCCACGACTATTCCGCTGCGGACATTGGAGATGGAGCCGTCTCGGACTATATTGCGGTTCGAGCCCACAATCATCACACCGGAGTTCGATCCCACCCGTGGGATGTCTACATTGAGATGATTAATCTGGTTATCGTTACAGGGGCCGTCCCACTCCGAACCGGTTCTAGTGCGGTCGTCAATGTACACGGCGTGGTAGCAGTCCCCGGACACGTTAAGGCCTGTGATGTGGTTTCGGACAGCGGCGCGGAAGAACCAGAACCCGGCCCCCATCGACTGCTGAGGCCGCCCAGTGTCCTTAATGGCAAGGTTCTCGACCTGGTTGTCGCGGGCACCGTGAAGCAGCTGGAATCCTCCCTGGACACCGCCGTATATGGACAAATCGAGGGCCCTACCGAAGCGGGTCATGTACCAGAGGATTGGAGAACCTAGGGCCCCCGTGGTGTGTAGGTTTTTCGAGCCGTCGAGAACTAGTTCGGCCAGGCCCGTTCTAACAGCCCCAGTAGACACTGACGTTCCGGATACTGCCACGGGAGCAGGGGAATGCAAGGTTACCGTCGTCCCGGTCACGCCAACGACTTCGGTGTAATGGACGGTGGTCTGCCCTGCCAGGCTCCCTGTAGCGTGGGTTGTGGGGGTGGTGCCGTGCAGGCCGCGGGACACGAGGGAGACACTATCTGAAGTCCTGCCGGCGAAGGCGACAATTTCGCCGTTGATCCTTAACGCGCCAGTCGATCCAAGCCCTGCCGTGGACTCGACAAATACCGTCGTGTCCGAGGCCTCAATAGGTGCGGTCAACCGAGTCCACTGTGTCTGGTTAATGCCTCCTGCGTGCTGGATACCTATGACCGCTCCCAGCTCGATCCCGGTCGCGCTCGCCACAGTGAGGGTGGTCCCCGATACGGTTCCGACCGTCTGATTCACTCGTGACCGAATCACGGCGCCAGTGCCATCTGGGTGCTTAAGGGTCGCTCCCGCGCCCACGAACCGAACTCGGGAGTCCTGCAACACCCCGCCCGCAAGATAGCGGCCAGGTGGGATGACTACGTCGCCACCGCCCGCCGCAAAGACCTCATTGTTCGCCGCTTGGAGGGCATCACGGTTTGCTTGCCACAGAGCAGAGGGCGACACGTTCGCGACCACCGTAACCTTGCGTTCCTTATTGGCGAGGCTCTGAGAACTGAGGCTCTGGCCTGCGGCTGAACCGGCCCCAACGCCCGCGACGCTGGTCGCCGCAACCGCCCCGGCGAGGGCGGATAGCACTGAGCGCCGACTAAAATGGGTAGGAGGAAGTGCCGACGGGAGGTCAGAAAGAGGAATGGAGCGATCGGCACTAGAATGGCGGTCTGACTGAGGCATTGATGGCCCTTCGGGATCCGGAGTGGGTCGCTGACGTGGTGGTCAGAGGAAAGGGGCGGTAAGACGTTTAACGATGCAGGTTTCGTCGCCAAGCCTCTTACCAGCTAGATCCCATCTTAAACACTACTGAATTGGGCTGTGTCAAGGAATGTGGACAGTTCCTCGGTGATTTCTGAACTGTCAGGCC
>NZ_JAHBAV010000117.1 GCF_018390595.1 Dietzia massiliensis | reverse complement strand
CCACCTCACCGAGGACCTGCCCCAGCCGGAGTAGGCGGCGGGCGCCGGCCGCCTACTCCGGCTGGGGCAGGTCCTCGGTGAGGTGGCGGAACGCGTCGAGGTTGCGCAGCGGCTCACCGCGCGAGACCCGCCACTCCCATTCGCGGCGGATCGACGTGTGGAAGCCGGTCTCGAGGATGATGTTGAAGTCGTGGTCGGCGGCCTCGAGCACCTGACCCAGCACGCGATCGAGCTCCTCCTCGGTCACCGCGATGAGCGGCATCCGGCCGACGAGGTAGATGTCGCCGTTGTTGTCCAGCGTGTACGCCACCTGGTACAGCCGACGATTGCGGCGCAGGAGGTACTTGTAGACCTTCTCGAAGTCCTCGTCCGGGTTGCGGCACACGAATGCCTCGACGCGCACGCTCTCCTTGTTCACCGTGAGATGGCAGGCGGTCTTGAGCCGCTTCTCCCCCGGCAGCTGCACGACGAACGTGTGGCCGTCGGCCAGCGTGGACTCGATCTCCCGCTCCACGAGGAAGTCGTGGATCCGGTCCACGGTGGGCTGGTCGAAGTCGGGCTCGCGGTTCTCGTCGCTCATGGTGGGGCTCCTTCGGCGGTGGGGCGCGTCGTCCCTCGTGTCTACTCGACCTTCTGTCTACTCGAACGACGCCCACCGGGGGTTCGGCGCCCGCGCCGCGGCGGATGGCCGGAGCGGCCCGGGCGCGGTCAGGACGCCGCCGCCCCCACACCCCCGGATGCGATCAGGACGCCGCCGCCTCCGCACGCCGGGCCCGGTAGGCGGCCATCGTGCCCGCGTACGACCCCAGCAGTCCGTCGGCCGTCGAGTCCCAGCTGAACCCGGAGGCGTGCACCGGGGCGGCCCGCGACATGGACAGGCGCAGCTCGTCGTCGTCGAGTAGTCCCGCCAACACGTCCGCCCACCGACGCGGGTCGTGCCCGTCCACGGTGAGCCCGGTGCGGCCGTCGGCGACGGCCGTCGGCAGCCCGCCCACCGCGGCGGCGACCACGGGCGTCCCGCACGCCTGCGCCTCGAGCGCGACGAGCCCGAACGACTCCGAGTACGACGGCACCGCCACGATGTCCGCGGCGCGGTACACGTCCACCAGCTCCGACGGCGGGCGCGGCGCGAGGAAGCTCACGCGGTCGGCCACGCCCAGCTCGTCGGCGAGCTCCATGAGCGACCGCGGCCGCTCGAGCCCGGACCCGCTCGGCCCGCCCACGACCAGCAGGCGGACGTCGCGGTGCGGCTGGGTGCGCACGATCTCGGCGAGCGCGCGGACGATCACGTCGGGGGCCTTGAGCGGCTGGATGCGGCCGACAAAAGCGATGACCTCGGACTTCTGCGCCAGCCCCAGCGCGCGGCGAGCCCGCTCGGTGCCGCGCTGTGTGCCGGGCGTGTACTGGTCGAGGTCGGCGCCGGGCGAGACGACGTCGATGTCCGCCGGGTCGGCGTCGTAGAAGCGGACGAGTTCGTCGCGCTCGCCGACGGTGTTGACGACCAGGCGGTGCGCGGCGTCGACGATCTGCTGTTCCCCTATCCGCCGCGACTCGGGCTCGGGCGTGTCACCGGCGGCGAGCACGGAGTTCTTGACCTCGGCGAGCGTGTGCGCGGTGTGCACGAGCGGCACGCCCCAGTGCTCGGACGCCACCAGCCCGGCCTGCCCGGACAGCCAGTAGTGCGAGTGGATGAGGTCATAGTGCCCCGGCGCGTGCCCGGCCTCGGCGCGCATGACGCCCGCGACGAACGGGCACAGCTGCGTGGGCAGATCCTCCTTGCGTAGGCCCTCGAACGGTCCGGCGACGATGTTGCGGACGAGCACGCCGTCGCCGGCCTCCTCGACGGGCGGCTGGGAGGAGTGGGTGGCACGGGTGAAGATCTCGACCTCCACGCCGCGGCGGGCCAGCCGGCGGGCGGTCTGCAGGACGTAGACGTTGAGTCCGCCGGCGTCGCCCGTGCCCGGTTGGGCGAGCGGGGAGGTGTGGAAGGACAACACCGCGATGCGTCGGGGCAGCGGGTGCGCGACGCCGCGGTCGAGCTCGGAGACGGTCACCCGCTCGATTGTGCCCCCGCCCGCGCGGGCGTGCACGTC
>NZ_JAHBAV010000116.1 GCF_018390595.1 Dietzia massiliensis | reverse complement strand
GGCGCCGATGAGGAGGAGGAGGACGACGACGAAGGGCACCCTGGCGGCCAGCTCCGCCGGGCTCAGACGTTCCGCGGGGACGACCACGGTGCGACGGCCGCGGACGGAGCGCGTGACCGGCCTGCGTCGGAGGCCGACGGCCCGTCCCGCCCCGGCCGGGGCGTCGGCGTCCGGGCCGGGGGCCGGGCGGGTGTCGAGCCCGTCAACGGTGCCGGGCGTGTCGATCGTGCTCGTCATGGGGTTCTCCCGTCGATACGCCGGACGCAGCGCACCCGGACCGAGGCCGAGCGCGGGTTGTGGTCGATCTCCTCCTGTGAGGCTTTCTCCGCTCCCCTGGTGACGGCCTCGAACTCTGGGCCGTGGCCGGGCAGCTCCACCGGCAGGCCCGCCGGGGTGCGGGAGGCGGTGCGGGTCGCGAGTTCGCGCTTGACGATCTTGTCCTCGAGAGAGTGGTACGCCATGAAGACCGCACGACCGCCGAGCCGAAGGAGGTCGAGGTAGCCGGGCACGGCGTTCTCGACGGCCTCGAGTTCGGCGTTGACCTCGATACGCAGGGCCTGGAACACCCGCTTGCCCGGATGCCCACCGGTCCGGCGGGCGCCCTGGGGGATCGTGTCGTAGAGCAGTTCGACCAGCTGGGAACTGGTGACGATGGGATCGGTGTCGCGCCGACGGACGATCGCGGCCGCGATCTGCCGGGCGAAGCGCTCCTCGCCGTACACCCGCAGGATCCGGGCGAGCTCGTCGCGCGGGTACTCGGCGAGGATGTCGGCGGCGGTCGGCCCGGTGGTGGGGTCCATCCTCATGTCGAGCGGCGCGTCCACCGAGTACGCGAAACCGCGCTCGGCGACGTCGAGCTGCATCGAGGAGACGCCGAAGTCGAGGAGGATGCCGTCGATCGCCGGGCCGGCGTCGTCGCGCGCGTCCGGGGGCAGCGCCGCGATGACACTGTCGAAATCGTCGAAGCGGGCGTGGACGGGCGTGAAGCGGTCGCGGTAGGCGGTGAGCCTGCGGGTCGCCATGTCGAGCGCCTCGGGGTCACGGTCCACGCCGAGCACACGCAGCTCGCCGAACTCGGCCAGCAGGTGGGAGGAGTGTCCGCCGAGACCGAGGGTGCCGTCCACGATGACGGGAGCGCGCCCCTCCTCCGCGGCGGCTTCGACGACGGGTCGGAAGAGCTCGATCGTGCGCTCGAGGAAGACGGGGACGTGCCCGGAGCGCGTGGCGTCGCGATCGGCATCGGGCCGTTCTGCCATCTCGCCTCCTCGCGTCCGGTCGTCGGTGCTCCGGCGGTTGTGGTGGAGCCCCCTGGTCCCCGTCCGGTACCCACCTGGCGTTGGGGAAGTACGTCAGGGTGGTGCCGGGCAGGGGCCGGGGGGCTCCGTCCGTCGTGCTCTCGTGTGCGTTCTCGTCCTCCCTCTCCCGGGATCAGAACTCGATCCCGAGCGAGGTGCCCTCCATCTCGGAGAACACGGGTAGGTTCTCCGCGCTGTAGCGGTCCCACGCCTCGGCGTCCCAGACCTCGAGACGCTCCCCGAGGCCGTTGACGACGCAGTCCTTGTCCAGACCCGCGTAGTTCCGCTGACTCGCGGGGATGGAGATCCGTCCCTGCGAGTCCAGTTGTTGGACTTCCGCGCCGCTCACCAGGAGCCGGAAGAACGCCATGTGCCTCTCGCTGAGGTTGGCGGTCGGCCGGACCTTTCTGACCAGCGCGTCGAACTCGTCCTCAGGGAAGACCGAGAGTGTGTTGGTGAACCACCCACACACCACCACCCCGTCCGCCAGGCCGGGCCTGAATCTGGCGGGGATCGTCAGCCGCCCCTTGTCGTCGAGCTTGGGTCGGTGGGTCCCGTACCCGACGAAGGCTCGTTCGCGTCCGGAGTCGACGGGATCGGTGTCGGTCACCCGCCACCTCCTGGGGTCCAGGCCCATCGAGCTCCTTGCGTGCCCCACTGTACCCCACAACGCCCCACAAACAAGGCTTGCGCCCCACTTCTCCCCACCGTCTTACATCACTGCACTTCAGACGGTTTCCGCCTCGTCGACGCGGCCGACCCCCTGCCGCCGAGCCCACGAGACATCTC
>NZ_JAHBAV010000115.1 GCF_018390595.1 Dietzia massiliensis | reverse complement strand
GGCTCACCATCCGCCACACGGCCGCCCCCCCCCACCGCCTCGCCACCCCCCCGCGCCCCACCCCCCCCCCCACCGCCCCCCCCTCGCCGCGCCAGCAGTCCTAGATCCACCCGCCCCCGCCGGCGACCCCCGCGGCGACCACGTTGGCCCACGCGCCCTCCCCCCAGCCGGGCGCGGAGCCCCCGACGTTGTCCCTGCGGAGCCGACGGTGGAACTCGTCGACCGCGCCCCGGCCGCCCGCCGCCAGCTCGGCAGCCGTCGCTCCCTTGGGGGCCTGCGCGGCCGGCGACCTCAGCACTGCGGGCGACGAGGCGATCCCCCGGTGGAACAGCCCGGCCGCCAGCGGCGAGGCCAGCAGGCACAGCACGGCACCGCCGCCCGCCGACTGGCCCGACACGGTGACCTGCCCGGGGTCACCGCCGAAAGCCGCGATCTCGTCGCGGACCCACTCCAGCGCCATGATCCAGTCGCGCACCCCGCGGTTGTCCGGGGCGTCGGGGAAAGACGTGAAGCCCTCGACGCCCAGCCGATAGCCCACGGACACCACGACGATCCCCGCCCGGGCGAACGCGGTCCCGTCGAACCACGGTTGATGCGACGACCCCGATTCCCACCCGCCGCCGTGGATCCACACCAGGACCGGATGCCCGGTCCCCTCGGGTGGCGCCCACACGTCCACGTGCAGGATGTCCGTGCCCGCGACGATCGGCTCGGGGATCGCCGGATCCGGATCGAAGCGCAGGCGCTGCGCGGTGGCCGCCGGACGCGTGGCGTCGCGGACCCCGGGCCAGGGGCTCCGCCTGACGGGGGCCGCGAAGCGCAGATCCCCCACGGGGTCCTCGGCATACGGGATGCCGTAGAAGCGGGCCACGTCGCCCAGGTCGGTCCCGCGCACACGGCCGGTGGACACGGTGACCTCGACGGCGCTTCCTGTTCCGGGACGACTCATGGCGTCAGAGTAGCGAGACCGCCCGGATCGGCCGGAAATCCCTGCTACGAAGAACAGATGACGACCGACAGGGATCAGATCATCGAGCAGCTGGCGGACGTCGCGAGCGCGCTGGACACCCGCGACTGGGACGCGCTCGGGGCGCTGTTCACCGAGACCGCGACGGGGTACGGGGCACGGGGCCGCGAGGCGGTCGTCGAGCAGGTCCGCGATCATCTGGGCGGCTGCGGGCCCTCACAGCACCTGCTGGGGAACCACCGCGTCGAACTCGGGCACGAGGGCGACCCGGACCGCGCCCGCAGCCTCACCTACGCCCGCGTGCTGCACCTCGGTGCCGACGACCTCGCGGGACGGTCCTGGGAGTGCTTCGGCGAGTACTCCGACCTGTGGGAGCGCACAGGCGAGGGCTGGCGGATCACCTCACGGCGGTTCGACGTGCGCTTCGACCTCGGCGACCCGAGCGTCCTGCGCCGCGGCTGAGACGGGAAACAGAAGAGGGCCCGCGGCGACAACGCCTCGGGCCCTCTCCGAAGGAGCTCCCCCAATTGGACTCGAACCAATAACCCTTCGATTAACAGTCGAATGCTCTGCCAATTGAGCTATGGGGGATTGCTACCGGCCTTCCGGCTGCTGTGCCGGATACCGAGAAACCACCTTAGTGCGAACCACGCTGAGGAACCAAATCGGCAGGTCACGCGATGTCCGGCGTGGCACCGACCGCCTGCTCCAGCAGGCCGCGCCGGTACTCTTCCAGCGCCACCAGATCACCGAAGAGTGCCGAATACCCCTCCGGGTCCTCCGCCGGACTCATCCGCTGCACCTTGGACTTGAGGTCGGCGATCTGCCCCGACACCCACACCTCCTGAAGGCGCGCGAGCACCCCGGAGATGTAGCGCGGCAACGCCTCCTCCGACACGCGCAACGTCTCCACCGCGAGCACCCCGACCAGACGACGCAGGCCCTCGTCCTCCAGCCCCTGCGACACCTCGGCCACCCAGTTGACGCCGCTCTTGCCGGCCGCACAGCCCCCGGCCCGAGACAGCGCCTCCGCGATCGCCGCGTACGCCGGGTGGGTGTAGCACTCGTCCGGCAGCGAGTCGAACAACGGGCCCGCCAGGCCCGGGTACTGCAGGGCCGCCTTCACCGCCTCGCGTTGGGGCCACAGCACCGGATCACCGGGGGCGGGAATCGGCACGCCTTTCGGCACCTCCGGAGTCCGCGGGGCGTCGCCGCCGCCGACCTCGTCGTCGTCGTACCCCCCTCGACCACGACCCACGCCACCACGCTCGGCCGCGTCCCATCCCGGGCGGGCTCCCCCGCCCGGGATGGGACGCGGCCGAGCGTGGTGGCGTGGGT
>NZ_JAHBAV010000114.1 GCF_018390595.1 Dietzia massiliensis | reverse complement strand
CGCGGTCGCGGCCATGACCATGCCGCTGCTCGCGCAGTCGTACGGTCTGGGCGCGCCGCGGGTCGGTCAGTCGACGGTCTCCTTGAGGGGGTCCTCACGGACGAAGAGCAGCAGCACGGTCGCCACGAGGATGAGCGGGACGACCATGTGGTAGATCGGCACCAGGGCGTCGTTGTACGCCCCGACGATCGCGTCGTGCAGCGGGCCCGGCAGCCCGGCCAGGATCTCGGGGCTCATGGAGTTGGCACCCGCACCGTTGGCGAAGGTCTCGGCGACCCGTGCGCCCTCGGGGCCTAGCTCGGCAGCGGCCGCGGGGACGCGCTCGCCCATGAGGTCGGCGAGCCGGCTGACGAACAGCGATCCGACGATGGCCGAGCCCATGGTGCCGCCGATCTGGCGGAAGAAGTTGTTGGACGCGGTGGCGGTGCCGACCATGGTGACGGGGAACGCGTTCTGGACGATCAGCACGAGCAGCTGCATGCACAGGCCGAGTCCGAAACCGAACACGAAGAGCACCACGCCGAGGTGGACGAGGGTGTCACCGGCCTGCAGCGAGCCGATGAGCCAGAGCCCGACGGCCATGATGAGCGTGCCGACGAGGGGATACCACTTGTAGCGGCCGGTGCGGCTGACGATGTTGCCGACGACGATGGAGGTGCCCATCATGCCGATCATCATGGGGATCATCATGAGGCCGGCCGCGGTGGGGCCGAGACCGTGGACCATCTGGATGTACGTGGGCAGGTAGGCCATGCACCCGAACATCGCGACGCCGATGAGGAGACCGGCGGCGGTGGAGACGGAGAAGTTGCGCTCGGCGAACAGCGTCATCGGGATCAGCGGGTGCGGGGAGCGACGCTCGACCCGGACGAAGGCCACCGCGCACACGAGGAACAGCGCGCCCATGCCGAGGATGACCGGGTCGGTCCAGTCGTAACGGTTGCCGCCCCACGACGAGAGGAGGATGAGTGCGGTGGTGCCGATGGCCATGAGCACCGTGCCGGGCCAGTCGGTGCGGCGTCCGCTGCCGCGGTTGGGCAGGCGCAGCCAGACGACGGCCACGACGAGGGCGATCAGACACACGGGGAGGTTGAACCACAGCGCCCACCGCCAGCCGGGCCCCTCGGTGAAGAATCCGCCGAGGAGCGGGCCGAGGACGGACGACAGCCCGAAGACGGCGCCCATGACGCCCATGTACCGTCCGCGCTGTCGGGCGGGGACGACGTCGGCGACGATGGCCTGGGACAGGACCATGAGGCCGCCGCCGCCGAGACCCTGGACGGCACGGGCGGCGATGAGCAGGTCGATGTTCGAGGCGAGAGCGCCGAGTAGCGAACCGGCCGAGAACAGCAGGATGGCGGCGACGAACAGCGGCTTGCGGCCGATCTGGTCCCCGAGCTTGCCGTACACGGGCAGGCCGATCGTCATGGTGAGCAGATAGACGGTGATGACCCAGCTCATGCGGTCGACGCCACCGAGGTCGGCGACGATCGTCGGCAGCGCGGTGGCGAAGATCATCTGCCCCAGGGACACGATGAGCATCCCCAGCAGCAGCGAGGTGAACACCAGCGGGACGTTGTGCGTCGTCGGCGCCGGGGCGGGGGAGCGGTCGGCACCGGGCGGTGCCGCGGTGGTGCGGAGGTCTGTCTCACTCATGCGGGATCCCGTCGGTGGTGGTGGTGGCGGCGGTGGAGGGCTCGCCGACGAGCACTGCGAGTTGGCGCAGGGCGGTGGCGCAGTCGGCGTGGAGGTCGTCGAAGGAGGCGGAGTCGCGGTTCAGCCAGGTGGCCATGCCGAGGTTTGCCGAGGCGGCGACGAGCGCGACGCACGCGCGCGCCTCGGCCTCGGCGCTGACCCCGGGCAGGCGGCGCAGCCGCGGATGCCGGTCGAGGTGGCAGGACACGAGGTCCACGAGTTCGATCTGGAACCGGTACGAGGCGGTCATCCGCGCGGCACCGAGTTGCGGCTCGGCCCGGAAGATGTCACGCCGGCGTTGGACGAGCGTGGCGGTCTGCTCCCTGTCCGCGATGCGGGTGGCGGCGAAGCCTGCGAGAAAGACCCGCATCAGCGCGCGTGGGACGTCCGGATCGACCCCGTCAAGGAAGTCTTCGCGCTCGGCCTCGGGGACGTCCTGCGGGGTGGCGCCGATGACCGCGGCCTCCTTGGAGGCGACGTAGTTGAAGAACGTGCGCTTGGAGACCTCGGCGGCCGCGCAGATCTGGTCGACCGTCACCGCGTCGTACCCGTGCTCGAGGACCAGCGCGGTGGCGGCGTCCTCGATCGCGAGGTGGGTCGCGCGGCGCTTCCGGTCGCGCAGGGAGTCGTCGCGCGGGGCGTCCGCACGAGGGGGAGCGTGGGGGGCCTGCAGGGA
>NZ_JAHBAV010000113.1 GCF_018390595.1 Dietzia massiliensis | reverse complement strand
CGGTGGGGGCGGCGGTGGGGTCACCGGAACCGTCGCCGGAGTCACCGAAGGTGGTGAGGAGGGCGACGACGACGCCGACCAGCGCCACGAGCGCGACCAGCGACCACCGGGTGGAGGCACTCACGCGTGTTCCCCCAGTCCCACCAGCTCCAGGAGGTGCTCGCGCTCGGGTCCCGCCACGAGGCGGGCTGCCGCGACCGGATCGAGCGGGCCGGCCTCGCCCGCGGACGGGCAGTCGGCGGCCAGGACACACGCCCCGCAGGCCGCGGTCCGCGCGTGGCACACCCGGCGACCGTGGAAGATGATCCGGTGACTGGCGTCGGTCCAGGAGGCCCGGGGCAGCATCTGCGACACCTCCCGCTCGATGCGCACCGCGTCGGTGGCGTCGGTCCACTTCCAACGGTTCACCAGCCGGATGAAGTGAGTGTCGACGGGCAGCCCCGGGATGTCGAAAGCGTTGCCCAGCACCACGTTCGCGGTTTTACGCCCGAATCCCGGGAGGGTGACCAGGTCCTCGAGCCGCTGCGGCACCTCGCCGTCGTACCTCTCCACCAGGGCCGCGCCGAGGCCCTGGATGCTCCGCGCCTTGTTGCGGTAGAAGCCCGTCGGGCGGATGAACTCCTCCAGCTCCTCGCGGTCCGAACCCGCGTAGTCCGCGGCCGTCTTGTAGCGGGCGAACAGCGCCGGGGTGACCTCGTTGACGCGCTTGTCCGTGCACTGGGCCGACAGGATGGTGGCGACGGAGAGTTCGAGGGGGGTGGTGAAGTCGAGCTCGCAGTAGACGTGCGGGAACGCCTTCTCGAGAGTGCGCAGCATGCGCCTGGCGCGCCGGGTGCGCCCGAGGTCGGTTTCCACCCCCCTCGCGGCCACCCCTCGTCTGCGGCGCTTCACGGCTGGAGCGGGGTCGGTCATGAGTCCACATTACGGCTCCGCGCGCACACGGCGCCGCGCCGCTCCGGACGGGCACGTGTGCACCCACGCGGTCGGCGGTGGATAATCATGGGCATGCAGGGAATCCTCGTCGCCCTCGTGCCGGTGCTGCTCGCCGGGTTCGCGCTTCTCATGGACCGATTCGAGAACGCGATCCTCGCCGAACCCGAACAGATCGAGGCCTGAATCATCCCGCTGACCGCGCGTCGACCACACCTCGACGCGTGAACGACTACAGTGGCTTTCGCCACACGCACGCCATGGCGCGGACGAGCATGTCCCCGCCCGAACGGAGGGTCACAGACTGTGACGATTGATCGCCGCACGGACCAGTCTGCCGACGACGTCCTCACCAGTGCCGGAATCTTCCAGGGTGTGGAGCCCGCGGCGGTCTCCGCTCTGCGTGACGATCTGACCCGCGAGGAGTACTCGAAGGGTGACGTGATCATCCGCGAGGGCGAGCAGGGCGACAGCCTGTACATCGTCACCTCCGGGAAGGTGAAGCTGTCCCGCAAGGCGCCCGACGGCCGCGAGAACCTGCTGTCCATCCTCGGTCCGTCGGACATGTTCGGTGAGCTGTCGATCTTCGACCCGGGTCCGCGGACCTCGTCGGCCGTGTGCGTCACCGACGTCACCGTCCAGGCCATGGACCGCTCCGCCCTCAAGCGGTGGATCGCCGAGCGGCCCGAGATCTCCGACCAACTGCTGCGCGTGCTGGCCCGCCGCCTGCGCCGCACCAACAACAACCTGGCCGACCTCATCTTCACCGACGTCCCCGGTCGCGTGGCCAAGGCCCTGCTCCAGCTGGCGCAGCGCTTCGGCACGCAGGAGGGCGGCAACATCCGCGTGACGCACGACCTCACGCAGGAGGAGATCGCCCAGCTCGTCGGCGCCTCCCGCGAGACGGTGAACAAGGCGCTGGCCGAGTTCGCGCACCGCGGCTGGCTGCGGCTCGAGGGCAAGAGCGTCATCATCTCGGACACCGAGCGCCTGGCCCGCCGCGCCCGCTGACGCTGGTCGGGCCGGCTCAGCCCCACCCGTCGCGGCCCACCCCGGACCCCATCCGAAATCCGCTACCCGGACTCCGGATCCGCTACCCCGACATGGGTAGCGGATCCCGGGTCGGAGTAGCGGATTTTCTCGATCAAGCAGAGTTCGGGCCGAGCCCGAGTCGTTCCTGCCGCCACATCTCCTCACGGACTCGACGGACGATCGCCCGGGGATCCTGCAGGTCCGCCCACGTCCACCGGATCACCACGTATCCGGCGTCCTCCAACTGGGCCTGCCTGCGCCGCTCGGCAGCCCAGTTCCGGCGGATCTCCTCCGGTTCCGTCCCGTACTTGCCGAAGCCGTCCGCCTCGCCGATCAGGCGCCACTGCGGCCAGAAGAAGTCCACCCGGAACCTCTTGCCTCCGCGCACCGCCAGCCGCACCTGCAGCTCGGGCTCCGGCAGCCCCGCCATCACCAGGATGAGCCGGATCAGCGTCTCCAGCACCGACTCGGCCAGCCCGGAGGTCCGCTCGGGCAGGGCCCGCGCCCGGGAGACGCCCGTTCTCCCCTTCGCCGCCTCGGCCTCCACCTGCAGGTCGAACCGGGTGCAGAGGCCTCGGCGGATGGCCTGGTCCGCCGCGCACACCCCGCTCTCCAACCCGGACGTCCGGGCCACGTCGACGATCGTCCGGGCCGGCGAG
>NZ_JAHBAV010000112.1 GCF_018390595.1 Dietzia massiliensis | reverse complement strand
CACCGCGCTCGGTGTGGGGCTGGTCGCGTGGGCGCGCTGGTGGACGACGTCGTGACGATGTTGTGGGTCGCGCTCGGCGGCGGCGTGGGTGCGGCGGCGAGGTACGCGTTGGACCGCGTGGTGTCCGCCCGCTGGCGGGGTCGGTTCCCGCTGGGGACGTTCCTGGTCAACGTGTCCGGGTCGCTCGCGCTGGGGCTGCTCACGGGCCTGCTCGTCGACGGCTCCCTCCCGTTGGTCCTCGTCGGCACCGGGGTGCTCGGTGGGTACACGACGTTCTCCACCGCCAGTTACGACACCGTCCGCCTGGTCCGCGAGCGGCGATTCGGCACCGCGGTGGTCTACGGGGTCGGCACGATGCTCGTCACGGTCGCCGCCGCGGCGCTGGGGTTGTGGCTCGCGGGCGGCTGGTCCACTGTGGGCTGATGGGTCACCGGATGTTCGTGGCGGTCATGCCGCCGGAGGAGGTTCGCGACCAGCTCGAGACGTTCCTCGAGCCGCGGCCCGGATTGACGTGGACGAGTCCCTCGCAGTGGCACCTCACGTTGACGTTCTGCCCCGATGTCGACGACTGGCGCCTCGACGAGCTCACCGAGCGGCTGGAGGCGGTCGCCCGCAAGCACGACCCGTTCCGCGTGCGTCTGGCGGGGGCCGGGGCCTTCCCGTCGGTCGAGCGGGCCAAGGTCCTGTGGGCGGGCGTGGACCAGCCGGAGGGGCGGCCGCTCCACGCGCTCGCCGCGGGCGCCCGGTCGGCGGCCAACGCCGCCGGGTGCGTCCCCGACGGGGCGCGGTTCCGGCCGCACCTCACGCTGGCGAGGCTCGGGGGCCGCGATGACGCTACCGCGTGGCTCCGCGTGCTCGACACCTTCACCAGTAGCGAGTGGGAGGTCTCCGAGATCGCCCTCGTCGACTCGTTCCTCGGCGAGGGCCCCCGCGGCCGCGCCCGACACGAGGTGGTGGCCCGGCTGCCGCTGGGCTCACGGGAGCGCCGGTGGTGGGACCCGCCCGGCGCCTGACGGTCGGCGCCCGGGCCGCCGGTCCCGCCGGACGGCCGGTCACAGGGTCGCGCACTGCCCCTGGCGCTCGCCGGCGACCTGGTTGCCTCCGCCCGTCGGGGCCGGGTCGTTCGCCTCGCACTCGAGGTCCCCGCCGATCGTGTTGCCCTCGAAGCGCTGCACGCCGGAGTTCTCCTCCGATTCGACGTCGCCGCCGATCCGGACGTTCTCCAGGGTGGCTTCGCGCCCATACTCGAGTTCGACGGAGCCGGTCACCTCGCCGCCGGAGACGAGCACGGCGATGTGGCCCTCGGCGTCGATGTCCTCTGTGACGCGGACGTTGTACGCCTCGAGGCGACCGCCACCGAGCACGTCGACGTCCCCGTTGACCGACAGGTCGCGCAGGATGCACGTCTGCCCGTCGAGGACCCGGACGTCGCCGGTGATGTCCTCACCGGTGCGTTCGCCGGAGCAGTCGACGAGCCCTGGTGCGGCGGTGGCGTCACCGGCGGCTCGATCCTGCTCGGGGACGGTCGGCGCGGAGGACTGCTCGGTGACGGTGACGGTCTGCTCGGCGGGGGTCTGCTCGGCGGCCTGGTCGTCGGACCCGGAGGTGCATCCGGCCGCGGCGAGCAGCGCGGCGGCAGGGAGTGCGAGCAGCGCGCGGGCGTGGCGTGCCCGGGCGGGGTGAGTGGCGCGGGTGGGGCGAGGGGTGCGGGCGGCGTGGACGGACATCGTGGACGACCTCTTCGCTGGTGTGCCGGGGCGCCCTGTGCGGCCCCGGCCGCGGTGGTGACGTGTCCCACCGTAGGCGCCGCCGGGCCACCCGCCACCGCAGACGCGGATACGGTATGGCCGTGGAACTCATCGGGACCGTGGACCCTGCCCATCCGCTCGTCGTCGTGGCCCTGGAGCAGGAGGCCCGGCACTTCGTCACCGACTTCCCCGTCCTCGTCACCGGGGTGGGCAAGGTCCGCGCGGCCGTGGCCGTCGCGCACGCCCTCGGTGGCGGCGCCCGGCCGCGCGAGTTGGTCAACGTCGGCACGGCCGGCGGTCTGCACCCGGGGATGGAGGGCACACACGAGGTCGCGACGGTGTTCCAGCACGACTTCGACGACCCCGCGCTGCACGCGGTCACCGGTCGTCACGACGGTCCGCCGCTCGCCCTGTCGGCGATCCGTGCCGTGACTCCGGAGCAGGCGCCCGAGCCCTCGGCGCCGGGTGGCACGGTTGCGCCGGTGCTCGCCACCGGCGACCGCTTCGTCGCCGGCGGGCCGGTGCGCGACCGACTGGCGGGTATCGCCGACCTGGTGGACATGGAGGGGTACGCGGTCGCCGCGGCGGGGGCGATGCTCGGCGTGCCCACCCGGTTGGTCAAGCACGTCTCGGACTCCGCCGACGAATCCGCCGGGACCACGTGGGTCGAGGGCGTCGACGCCTGCGCCCGCGTGCTGGCGGAGTGGGTCGGTACCCGCCTGGCCTGACGCGGCGGTCACGGCCCGCCGCGCGACGCGCCGTCCGGTTTTGTTCGAACCCTTGTGCGCTCGGTGTGGCGCCGGTATGATCGAACTATAGTTCGACATTGGTGGTCATCGTTCGGTGTGGCGCTCGGCGAGGGGGTGGGGGTTGGTGACGACGGCGAGGACGTTGTTCGCGGTCCCTGAGGGTCTGGGCGCG
>NZ_JAHBAV010000111.1 GCF_018390595.1 Dietzia massiliensis | reverse complement strand
CAGGCGGGATCGTTGGCCAGGTCAATGACGGTCTGTCCGAACGCGGTCATCCGCAGCTGCGTGAACAGCGGCATGTCGGCGTCGGTGAGATGACGATTAGTCACTGCAGCTCCTCCTGCCCCGCGATGCCGGCGCTCGGGCGGCCGGTCAGGGCGGCGAGACTGAACTGCTCAGGCCCGGCCAGATGCGCCCCGGTGGTATCTCGCCGACCCGGCGGCGGCTCCAGCCGGTCCGTCGTAGCCGCCACCGCCGGCTGCGTGGTGGTGGGCCGGGCGGCGGCCTGGGTCCTCAGGGCCGCCAGCTGCCTTGCGTATTTGGAGGCATGGGGGCCACTGGATATTGCGTTTGGGGGCCAGCAGTATTGCCGTTGGGGGCCGGTGATCGCGTCTGTCGGGCCCACCGACCCCCTGCCGGTGTCTACTTACTGATTCGCGGCGGCATGCTCGCGCATGTTGTGCGTGCCGGTGTCGATCCAGAGGGTGTTGTGCACGATGCGGTCCATGATCGCGTCGGCGTGCACTCCGGAGCCGAGGCGTTGATGCCAGTCCTTCTTGGCGTACTGGGTGCAGAACACGGTGGAGCCGGTGTCGTAGCGGCGCTCAAGGAGCTCGAGGAGCATGCTGCGCATCGTCTCGTCGGGGTGGTCGAGAAGCCACTCGTCGATCACCAGCAGCGAGAATGCGGCGTACTTCTTCAGAAACTTCGTCTGCCCCTGGGGCTTGTCGCGGGCCAGGGCCCATGCTTCTTCCAGGTCGGGCATCCGGATGTAGTGCGCCCGGATCCGGTGCTGGCAGGCCTGCTTGGCCAGCGCGCAGCCGAGGTAGGACTTGCCCGAGCCGGTGAAGCCCTGGAAGACGACGTTCTGCTGGCGATCGATGAATGAGCAGGTGGCCAGCTGAGCCAGCACGGCCCGGTCCAGGCCCCGTTCCTCGATCAGGTCGACCCGCCGCAGGTCAGCGCCGGGGTAGCGCAGTCCGGCCCGGCGGATCAGGCCGTCAATCTTGGAGTGGTTGAAGCTCTCGTGGGCGTGATCGACGACCAGCTGCAGCCGTTCGCCGAAACTCATGCCGACCACGTGGTCGTCGTCCTGCGCCTCGACCGCCTCGAGCAGTGGCTGGGCGCCCATCTCGCGGAGCTTGCGCTTGGTCTCGTTATCGATGCTGCTCATCGGGCGCTCCTGGCGTAGTAGTCGGCGCCGCGGACGTACCCACCGGTCTCGCCCGGCTCGGTCCGCGGCGGCCGCAGGGCCGCGGTCTGGTCCTGGCCGGTGGCCAGAATCGGCTGGATATGCGCGTAGCGGGGTGAGCGCACCGGCCCGGTCAGCGCCAGGGCGCAGGCGGCGTCGACCCGCTCGGAGGAGAAGCGTCGCGAAAGGCGCAGCACCGCCAGGGCGGCGTCCAGGCCTTGCTCGTCGATAGCCACGGATTCGAAGATCCGGTTGACCACGATCACCGCCGCCGGCCCCACCCGCTCGGCCCACGCCCCCACTCGGGGCGCATCCCACTGCTGGTACTGGCGGCCGGCCGGCAGGTCGGCGTCGTTGGTGCGATACTCACCAGAGGCGCCAGCGGGCAGCAGAAGGTGGCTGGAGATCCGCTCGGTTCCGCGGTAGATCTCCAGTGTGCGGGCGGTGATCCGCAGATCGACTTTGGTGCCGATGTGCGCCAGCGGGGCGGAGTAGAAGTTGCGCTCGAACACCACGTGCCCGTTGCGGCCGACCCGGCGGCCGTAGAGCCACCGGCTGATCTCGAACGCCACCGCCGGCAGCGGCGTCAGCAGCGGCCGCTCCTCGTCGGTGAACACGCTCAGCCTCGAACCGGGGCGTTTCTGGAACGGCTCGCGGTTGTAGGCATCCATCCGCTCACCGATCGCCTCGGCCAACTCGGGCAGCGCCTGGAACGTGCGGTCCCGCAGGCCGGCGATGACCCAGGTCGCCACGTGCGCCACGGTGTTCTCCGTGCTGGCCTTGTCCTTCGGGCGCCGTATCCGCCCTGGTAGAACCGCCGCCGAGTAGTGGGCGGCCATCTCCCGGTAGGCGTCATTGAGGACGATCTCCCCTTCGCGGGGATGGGAGACCACACCGGTCTTGAGGTTGTCGCACACGATCCGCGGCACCGACCCGCCGAAGGCGGCGAACATCGCCACGTGCGCCCGCAGCCACGCGTCCTGCTGCATATCGGTCGACGGCCAGACGAAGGCGTACCGGCTGAACGGCAGGCACGCCACGAACAGGTACACCTTCCGCGTCGCCCCGGTTGCCGGGTCGGTCAGCTCCATCGTCGGGCCGGACCAGTCGACCTCGACCGTCTGGCCGGCCTTGTGCCCGACCCGCGAGGCGGCGCCGGTCACCAGCACATGGCGTTGGTAGGTCTTGCACCACCGGTCATAGCCCATCGCCGGTGCCCTGGTGGAGCCGCAGCGGTCGGTGTACTCGCCGTGCAGCAGCTTGAGCGTGACACCGACCCGGGCCATCTCACGGTGGACCTGCTCCCAGTCCGGCTGGGCGAACACGCTCTCGTGCTCCCCGCGACCCGGGAACAGGCGGGCATACACCTGCTCATCGGTGAGCTCGACGACGTCGTCCCAACTCGTCTCGGTCGCATCGGCGGCCTCCAGCACCGCCGCGATGCTCTTGCGGGACATGCCCTGCGACGCGGCGATCGCCCTGCCTGACAGTCCCTCGGCGCGAAGCTGCAACACGAGCTTCG
>NZ_JAHBAV010000110.1 GCF_018390595.1 Dietzia massiliensis | reverse complement strand
CGTCGAGGTTGGCGTCCATCACCGCGGGGCTGTACTCGGTGTTGACGATCGCCCGCGCCTGCTCCTCCGCCGCCTGCCGAGCTGCCTCGACCTCGGCTTTCACCGACGGCGCCACCGGTCCGGCGAGTCGTCCGAAGCCGGGTGTGCGGCTCTCGGCGAGGGTGACGTCGGCGGCTTCGGAGGCGATGCGCTGGCGGGTGGCGACGAACCCGCGTTGCGCGACGTCGGCTTTGTCTCTGACGGCGCTGAGCTGACCGGCGAGTTCGAGGGCGGACGTGACGAGTCCGCGTGCTGATTCCTGGGCGCGGTCGGCGAAGTCGCCCTGCCATGTGTGGCCGAGAACGGTGCTCAACCCGCTGTGGAGTCCGGTGGCGGCGTCCTCGAGCGCGGTCGAGGCCTCGGTCATCCGCGTGGCGATGGCCGCGAACTGGTCCGCATCGAGCGCTTGCGCTGCCTCGACCATCCGCTCCAGCGGCGAGGCCGAGACGTCCTCGGGACCGACGCGGCCGTAGCCTCCGAAGGTGGTGGTGCTGTCGGCGGCGTCGAGCAGCGCGGTGGTCGATCCGAGTGATCCGGTGAGTCCGAGACTCTGCAGCCCGGCGGGCTCTTGGGCGGCCTTGCCGAGAGCGGCCGCCACCGCCTCGTCCTGCGCCTCGATCAGACCCCCGCTCACGGCGAAGAGCATGGACATCGCTCGCGCCTGGTCGATGAATCCATTGAGGAGCGTTCGGAGGTCTTCACCGACAAACAAGGAGTAGACAGTCCCGAGCTGACGGGCGGTATCAAATGCTGCAAGGCTAGGTTTCTGACCTGCCTGCCATTCGTCGGCCATGGCAGTCGTGAGTGTGCTGATGAAAGAATCACAGTGGGCGAAGCACTCTTGTGCCGCACCTGGCCCCAAGTGCACTGTCATCGATAATCTCCCGGGGGGACGAACTGGACTAGTGGGCTGCTCACCTCGTGGAGGACGTCGCACACGTCCGCGAAGCGCTCCCCTCGAAAAGTCTTGAAGGTAGTAGTCAAACTGGTAGAGATAGCGACCGTGCCTTGTCCTGTGAAGAACAGATATCGACAAGTATTTGGATCATCCGCTCGGTCGAGTAGCCGCAGAGCGATCCGGTCACTGACGGGATAGGTTTCATCAGCGATAACGCCGGTTGGATCCAGTAGATAGTCGGCGTGTGACTTCCAGGTCGCGACTAGATCCACAATCAACTCGTCAGTGATCCAGCCACACGTATGGAGGTTTCCCGGATCGCTCTTGGTGAGACGCGCCTCCCGGCGGACTGGGGCCCCGACGGCGCGTTCCACCGCATCAGTGGGCACATCCGCGCACGGGTCGAAAAGGGCGGGTCTCTGCTCGACCGGCAGATCCCACGGATTGCCGGACTCTTCGGGGGCGGCTGCGCTCGTCGTCGTCGGCGTATCTTCTCCTCCGTCCGCCGAACCGCACCCCGCAGCGATCATGCCGACGGTGACCACTGCGGCCGCGACACCTCTACTTCTCCCCACAACCTGTACGACGGGCCACAGCGCGCGGCGGTTCCGCCGACCCGCCGACTTCGTCGGCGAGTCATGTTCGGGCAGCTCAGCGGCTGCAGCGTCAGGGTGGTGGGAGCTCACGGTCGATGATCTTCGCAGCCGGCGACGGCCAGTGGGTGGGTCTCCGCGGTCGTCGGTGCCGGCGGCTGCCGCGCAGCCGGGTCCCTGCAACTCGGGGGAACCGTCCGGGCCGCCCGCCCGTCCTACTGGGCAGCCGAGGAAAGGAATCGTCATGTCGAACGGTCAGACCGGTGAGCACTCAACAGCGAACTGGGTCGCCACTGCTGCGGTCATCCTCGCGCTGGGATTGTGGGGGTCCTGGCTGGCGTGGACGACCGCGTCTCCCTTCGAGGCTCACCCCAGGCCCAGTGAGTTACCGCAGGAGTACGTCCTGCTCACGTGCAGCCTGCTCTGCCTCTACGCCGCCGCGCTGATCGGCGGCTGGTTGGCCAGCCGCACTCGGGTCCCCGCGCCGGGGACGAGATCCCGTCTGTCTGTCCCGACCGGAGCGGTGACCCTCTACGGACTGATCGCGACGGCGATATTCGCCCTGTCGACCGCGTCGGAGTGGTCGCTGGCGGCCGTGCTCCCACTCGGACTGATGGTGTACTTCCATATCCACATGGCGAGGTCCGCGCGCGGAGAAGGTGGGGCCGCCCAGGGTGACGCGGAGGTGGCGGCGGGCGCCGGGGTCGTCTAGTCAACCCGACCTGCGGTGACGGGTTCGTGTCGTACCCGGATGATCTAATCGAACACATGAGCGACACGGGTACGGGAGCGGCGGCCAGCGGCGAGATGACCGCCGTGCTGTCCGCGCTCGATGCGCACCTGGCCCGCGACTGGTCCGAGGCCGGCGCGGCGGAGCTGCACGCCGAGCTGGTCGCGCTCGAGCAGGCCCAACGCAGGCTGCGCGCCACCCAGGCGCGCGTGATGGCCGAGGCGCGCAGAGCCGGGGCCGCCAGGCAGATGGGGTTCATCAACGAACGGCAGATGCTCACCGGCGGCCTCGGCCTGGCACCCGGGGAGGCACGCGGCCGCCTCGAGGATTCTGCGATCGCCGACACCGCACGCATGGCCGCCACCGCGGCCGGGACGATCTCGGCCGGGCACCTGAAGATCATCAACACCACCCTGGCCGCGCTACCGGACGAGGTCGACGACGACGAGCGCCACCGCCTCGAAGCCGAGCTGATCGCCCTGGCCGCCGGACAGTGCACGACCCGCCGCCTGCAGGAGAACGCCC
>NZ_JAHBAV010000010.1 GCF_018390595.1 Dietzia massiliensis | reverse complement strand
GTCCGGGCATCGGGGGACGGGTCAGTCACGGCCCGCCACCGCCCGGCGGGCGACCAGCGCCGAGACCACCATGAGCACCGCTGCCACCGCGATGAGCAGGACGGCCAGGGCGAGGGCGGTCTCGGTGTCGGTCTCGCGACTGAGATAGATCTCCAACGGCAGCGTCCGGGTGGTGCCCTGCAGGGAGCCGGCGAAGGTCAGCGTCGCGCCGAACTCGCCGAGCGCGCGGGCGAACGACATCGTCGCGCCGGCGACCAGGGCGGGCAGGACGAGCGGCAGCGTCACGGTCGCCAGGACGCGGGACGGGGAGGCGCCCAGCGAGGCCGCCGTGCGCTCGAGCCGCGCGTCCACCGAACGCAGCGCGCCCTCCAGCGCCACCACGAGGAACGGCATCGCGACGAAGGTCTGCGCGATCACCACGGCCGCGGTCGTGAACCCGATCTCGACCCCCAGCACGGACAGGTGCCGGCCCACCACGCCTGTGCGGCCGAACGTGATGAGCAGCGCCAGGCCCGCCACGACCGGGGGCAGGACCATCGGCAGCGCAGTGACGGTGCGGGCCACGGCCGCCAGCGGCCCACGACTGCGGGACAGCAGCACGGCCAGCGGGGTCCCCAGCAGGACGCACAGCACGGTCGAGAGCGCGCACGTGCGCAGGCTGAGCCACGCGGCGTCGCGGGCGGCCTCGGAGGTCAGCAACTCGGGGACCCGGGCCCACGGAACGCGCACCGCCATCCCGGCCAGCGGCAGTGCGGCCAACAGCACGGCCACCGCGGCAGCGACGAGCAGCCACCGGGGAAGCGGCGGACGGGTCACGGCGGCCCGAACCCGTGCTCGGCCAGCACCGCACGCCCGGCGGGACCGGTGACGGCGTCGACGAACCGGCGGGCGGGCCCGGAGTCCGCAGCGCGGTCGAGGACGGCGATCGGATAGACGTTGGGCGCGGTGTCGGCCCCGGCGATCGGGACCTGCTCGACCCGGTCGGCGGCCGCGAGCGCGTCGGTGACGTAGACGATCCCGGCGTCGGCCTCCCCGGAGGTGACTTTGCCGCGCACGTCGGTGACCGCGGACTCCTCACTCACCGGGCGCAACTCGACCCCGACCGCCTCGGCGAGCTCCCGCGTCGCGGACCCGCACGGCACGCCGTCCGCGCAGACGACCAACCGGGCGCCGTCCAGGGACGCGTCGAGCCCGGTGATCCCCGCGGGATTACCCGGCGGGGTGATGAGCGTGAGCACGTTGGTGGCGAACGGAACGGGTTCGGCGGCGACCAGCCCGGCGTCGACGGCACGGTTCATGGTCGCCACGTCCGCGGCGGCGAACACGTCCGCGGGGGCGCCGCCGGCGAACTGGTCGACCAGGCCGTTGGACCCGCCGAAGCTCAGCCGGATCGACACACCGGGCTCGGACCTCTCGACCTGTTCGGCGATCTCCGTGAACGCCCCGCTCAACGAGGCGGCGGCGAACACGGTCAGGTCGCCGCCCTCGTCGTCGTCGCCGCCGGACGCACACCCCGCGAGCAGGGACAGGCCCACCACGGCGACCTTCGCGGCGGCGCGGCACCGGCGGCCGACCGCGCCCGGGGAGCCCACGGCCCGGCCGATCAGCGGTAGTTGGTGAACTGCAGCGCCACGTCGAAGTCTGCGCCCTTGAGTAGCGCGATGCACTCCTGCAGGTCGTCGCGCTTCTTGGACGACACGCGGATCTCCTCGCCCTGGATCTGCGCCTTGACGCCCTTCGGGCCCTCGTCGCGCAGAAGCTTGGTGATCTTCTTGGCGTTCTCCTTGTCGATGCCCTGCTTGAGCGACCCGACCAGGCGGTAGCCCTTGCCCGACGCCATCGGCTCGCCCACCTCGAGGGCCTTCATGCTCAGCCCGCGGCGCACCAGCTTCTCGATGAACACGTCCTTGGCGGCCAGGACCCGGTCCTCGGAGTTCGCGGTGATCTCGACGGCGTCCTCGCCCTTCCACTCGATGGCGGCGTCGGTGCCGCGGAAGTCGTAGCGGGTGCCCAGCTCCTTGGCGGCCTGGTTGAGGGCGTTGTCGACCTCCTGGCGGTCGAACTCCGAGACGATGTCGAACGAGGACTCCGAGGCCATGGACGCGCTCCTGTCGTTGGTGGGTGGCTCGTGGCCAGGCTACCCGCCCCGTCGGACCACCCCTGACCATCCCGATTTGGCACGCGGGGGCAGGTGCGTTGTATCGTGTCGTAGCGCCCTTGAGGGTGCACGCCAGATTGCCCGAGCGGCCAAAGGGAGCGGATTGTAAATCCGTCGGCTTATGCCTACGTTGGTTCGAATCCATCATCTGGCACGCGAGACCCCTGCCACAAGCGGGGGTCTTCGTGCATTTCGGGGCACGTCGCGCGCACATCCGTGAAAATGTGGGCACGCGCGGCTCCGGTGACACGTCCCCGCCCCGACCCGTCACGCCGCATCTCGTCGACCAGAATCGAGGTGAGACGTATCCACGACGGCCCCGGCTCCGAACAACCGGACATGACCCTCGTCTCGATGACCGCAGCCCATCGGATCACCGCCCGCGGCCTGCCGCCCGGACTGGGGCAGGGGGTGGACGACTGGCTCGGCGACCTGGAACGCACCACGCGCGCCGGCAAGGGCATGCGGTCCACCCTGTTCGACGTCGTGTACACCACCGCCGGCGGGTCCGACGAGACCGTGCGGGCCGCCGCGGGCCGGGCCCTCGAGCTGCTGCACGAGGCGTTCCTCGTCCACGACGACCTCGCCGACGGGGACGACCACCGCCGCGGCCAGCCGAACCTGCAGGGCCGCACCACGACGCGGGCCGCCGAGCGCGGACTGCTCGCCGAGTCGGCCGCGCACCTGGGGATGGTCGGCGGGCTGCTCGGCGGGGACCTGCTGCTCGTGGCGGCGATGTCCGAGTTCGCGCGCCTGCCCGTACCCGCGCCGACGCTGCACCGTGTGCTGGACGAGGTGCACTCGGCGGTCGTCGCGTCGGTCGCCGGCGAGTACGCGGACGTCCACGGCGCCTCGGAGGACGCCCCCGCCGGGTGCGAGCGGGCGCTGGCGATCGGCACGGCCAAGACCGCCGCCTACTCGGTGTGCCTGCCGCTCGTGCTGGGCGCGGTCCTCGCCGGCGCGCCCGAGGAGATCGTCGACCCGCTGCGGGAGACCGGCCGCCATCTCGGCACGGCGTACCAGGTGGTCGACGACGTGCTGGGCGTGTTCGGCGACCCGGCCGTGACGGGCAAGTCCAACTCCGGCGACCTCGTCCGTCGCGCGCCGACCGTGCTGCTCGCGTACGCGCGAACGACCGGGGCGTGGCCGCGGATCGACGCCGCGCTGAACCGGTCCGACCCCGACCCGGACACCGCGCGCGAGCTACTACGCGAGTGCGGCGCGGGGGAATACGCCCTGGGGATCGCGGAGGACCTCGTCACCGCCGCCCGCGCCGCCCTGGACTCGCCGGCCGTGCCGCCGGCCGTCCGTGAGGCGCTCGAATCCCACCTGGCCACCGCCCTGGAGAGGACCCGATGACCCAGCAGAGCCCCCACGCGGAGTTCACCGACGCCGCCCGCCGGTGCAGCGAGGTGATCCTGCGCCGGTACTCGACGTCGTTCGCGCTGGCGTGCCGTCTGCTCGCGCCCGCCACCCGCCCGCACGTCGCGGCGATCTACGCGTGGGCGCGCGTGGGTGACGAGGTGGTCGACGGTGCGATGGACGACCCGGTCGCCGCGCGGGAGCTCATCGCCGAGACGCGCCGCCGGACACACCGCGCGATCGACCGGGGCCTCGACCCGGATCCGGTGACGCACGCCTTCGCCGACACCGCGCGTCGGTTCGGGATCGACGCGCGTCTGGTGGATCCGTTCTACGACTCGATGGAGGCCGACCTGGACGTCACCGAGCACACCGAGGAGTCTCTGCGTCGGTACATCCACGGGTCGGCGGAGGTCATCGGGGAGATGTGCCTGCGGACGTTCGCCGGTGGGGGACTGGGTGACGACGACGAGATGGCCGCCGGAGCGCGCGCACTCGGAGCGGCGTTCCAGAAGGTGAACTTCCTCCGCGACATCCGGGAGGACTCGCTGGAACTCGGTCGCAACTACCTGCCGGGTCGGGACCCGCGGGCGCTGACGGAGGGGGACGTCCGCGAGCTCGCCGACGAGGTGGACGCGGACCTGCGCGTCGCGCGGGCGGCGATCGACCGGATCCCGGGCCGTGACCGCCTGGCGGTGGCGGCCGCGCACGACCTGTTCGCCGAGCTCAACGCCCGCCTCCGCGCGGCGGGCGCGGCCGGGGTGAGCGCGGGCCGGGTGCGGGTGCCCGACCCGGTCAAGCTCGCCGTGATCGGCCGGGCCGCCGCGGGCCGCAGCCGGGCGGTGGCGCGATGAGCCCCCGGCACACCCCGGACGGGCCCGTCGTGGTGGTGGGCGGCGGCATCGCCGGCCTGGCCACCGCCGCGCTGCTCGCCCGCGAGGGCCGTGACGTCACCCTGGTCGAGGCCACCGACGAGGTGGGCGGTCGCGCGGGCAGCTGGTCGGCGGGCGGGTTCCGCTTCGACACCGGACCCTCGTGGTACCTCATGCCCGAGGTGTTCGACCACTTCTTCCGCCTCTGCGGCACGTCCGCCGACGAGCAGCTCGACCTGGTCCGCCTGGACCCCGGGTACCGCGTGTACTTCGAGAACCGGCCCGACCCGGTCGACGTCCGCTCGGACCGCGCGGCGTCCACTGCCCTGTTCGAGTCGCTCGAGGCCGGCGCCGGACGGGTGCTGGGGAAGTACCTCGACTCGGCGCGCACGACGTACGACCTGGCGCTCAAGCGGTTCCTCTACACCAACTTCACGTCGTACCCGGCGCTCGTGCGCCCGGACGTCGTGGCCCGGGCCGGCAGCCTGGTGGCGAGGCTCGTGCAGCCGCTGCATTCGTACGTGTCGCGGCGCTTCTCCGACCGGCGCATCCAGCAGATCCTCGGCTATCCGGCAGTGTTCCTGGGCTCCTCGCCGTACCTGGCGCCGTCGATCTACCACCTCATGAGCCACCTCGACCTCACGGACGGCGTCCTCTACCCGCGGGGCGGGTTCACCGAGGTGATCGCCGCCGTGCGCAGGGTGGCCGAGGAGCAGGGGGTGCGCATCCACACGGGCACCGAGGCGATCGAACTGGTCACCACATCCGCCGGCGCCGCCGGGCGTGGGGGCGGCCGGGCGCGCCCCCGTGTGCAGGGGCTGAGGGTGCGCGACCGGGAAGGGGCGGAGCGGACGCTGCCGGCCGGCCTCGTCGTCGGCGCCGCCGACCTCCACCACCTCGAGACCCGGTGGCTCCCGGAGGACCTCCGCACGTACCCGCAGAAATACTGGGACGCCAAGACGCCCGGGCCGGGCGCGCTGCTCATCCTGCTCGGCGTGCGCGGCGAACTGCCGCAGCTCGCACACCACACCTTGCTGTTCACCGACCGCTGGGAGGAGGGGTTCGACGCGATCTTCGGCGACGACCCGCACATCCCCGACCCGGCGTCGCTCTACGTCTGTCGACCCAGTGCCACCGACACCGACCCGGCAGCCGGGATCGCGCCGGAGGGCCATGAGAACCTCTTCGTCCTGGTCCCCATCCCCGCCGACCCGTCCCTCGGCCACGGCGGGGTGGACGGGGCCGGTGACGCGGTGATCGAGGCCGCCGCCGACCGCGCGATCGCCCAGATCGCCGAGTGGACGGGCGCCGACGACCTCGCCGAGCGGGTCGTCGTGCGGCGCACCATCGCGCCCGCCGACCTCGAGGCCGACCTCGGCGCCTGGCGCGGCACGGCGCTGGGGCCCGCGCACACGCTCGCGCAGAGCGCGTTCTTCCGTACCCGCAACCTGAGCAAGCACGTGGACGGCCTGTTCTACGCGGGGGCCTCGACGATCCCCGGAATCGGCCTGCCGATGTGCCTCATCAGCGCCGAGCTCGTGCTCAAGCACGTCCGCGGGGACACGAGCACGGCGCCCGTGGCCGAGCCCGGCGGGGGCACGGTGTTCGATCGGGCCGCCGCCGGCGGGGGCGCGGCGTCGGGCGGGGGCACGGTGTTCGAGCGGTGATCGGGTTGGCGTACCTGGCGGTCCAGGCCATCTCGTTCGCGGGCATCCTCGTCATCGACCACCGCTGGAAGCTCGCGGCGTTCCGCGCCCCGGCGGCCACCGCGCTCGCCGTGACCGCGTCGGTGGCGCTGCTGCTGACGTGGGACGTACTCGGCGTGCGCAGCGGCGTGTTCTTTCGCGGGCAGACCGACTTCATGACCGGGCTGCTCGTGGCGCCGGAGATCCCGCTCGAGGAGGTCGTGTTCCTGGCGTTCCTGTCGCACCTGGCGCTCGTGTGCGCGACGGGTGTGGTGACGGCGGTCGAGCACGTCTCGGCGCGGCGCGCGGGGGAGCGCCAGTGAACATCTACTCGACCATCAACTTCACCATGGCCATCCCCGTGGTCGCGGCGGCGCTCATCGCCCTGTGGCGCCTGCGCGGCGACGACCGGCGGCGCTGGCTCATCGGGGTCGGCGGCTCGCTCGTGGTGCTGCTCGTCCTCACGGCGATCTTCGACAACATCATGATCGCCGCCGGGCTCGTGGCCTATGACGACGCCCTCACCAGCGGCATCCGCCTCGGCGTGGCGCCGATCGAGGACTTCTCCTACGCGATCGCCGCGGCCGTGTTCGTGCCGTCGGTGTGGTTCACGCTCACCGCCCGGCCTCGCGCGCTGGCGGCGGGCCGGGCCGCCCCGAGCTCCGCGGCCGCCGCCGTCGGGGGCTCGCCAGCGGCCGCTCCCGGGGGTGGCGCCGTGGTGGGTGACGCGCCGGGACGAGGCGGCGACGACGACGAGGTCCGCAGCCCCGGCCGGCCCGCGCCGCCCGGACTGCTCACCACCCTCTTCTGGTCGTCCCGCCCGGTGTCGTGGGTGAACACCGCCGCCCCGTTCGCGCTAGCGTACTTCCTTGCGACGGGTGGGTTCGACCTGCTGGGCGTGATCGGGACGGTCTTCTTCCTGGTGCCGTACAACCTCGCGATGTACGGGATCAACGACGTCTTCGACTACGAGTCCGACCTGCGCAACCCCCGCAAGGGCGGCGTCGAGGGCGCGGTGCTCGACCGCTCCCTGCACACGCCCACTCTCGTGGCGTCCGCGGTGACGACGGTGCCGTTCCTGGTCTACCTCGCGGTGGTCGGGACGCTGGAGTCGTCGCTGTGGCTGGCGGCGAGTGCCTTCGCGGTGATCGCCTACAGCGCCAAGGGGCTGCGGTTCAAGGAGATCCCGTTCCTCGATTCGGTGACGTCGGCGTTCCACTTCGTGTCCCCGGCAATCGTCGGCTGGACCATCGCCGGGGCCGAGCTCAGCGGCGGCGTGTGGGCGTGCCTCATTGCGTTCATGCTGTGGGGCGCGGCCTCGCAGGCGTTCGGGGCGGTACAGGACGTGCGCTTCGACCGCGAGGCGGGCCTGAAGTCGGTCGCCACCGTGCTCGGCGCGCGGGCCGCGGTGTGGTTCGCGCTGGCATGCTACGCGGCCGCCGTGTTGGTGCTGCTGATAGCGGCGCCGTGGCCGGCCTCGGGGGCGGCGTTCGCGATCCTGCCGTACCTCGCCACGGTGGCCGCCTACGGGCGGGTCACCGACGCCACGGCCGAGGCGACCAACGAGGGCTGGAAGCGCTTCCTGGTGCTCAACATGCTCGCGGGCTTCTGCGTGACGCAGTTGATCCTCTGGTCGGTGCTCGTCTGGGCGTGAGCCGGGCGGGCAGTCCGGCAGCGCGTGTGCTGGCGGAGTGCTCGAGCCGTTGGAGCCGCCCGCCCCCGCCCGCCCCGCTGTGGCCGGCGCCGCGCCGGATCAACGCTGGACGCGCTCCAGCCACCGCTGCGACGGCGGGCTCGTGCGCCAGTTCCGGAAGATCGTGCGGAACGCCCGCGAGAAGCGACGGCGCATCGCGGCGGGGTCGTCGAACGGCCTGGCCGAGATGCCCACGGCGAGCGAACGGTCCACCCACAGCCGGTCGCGGGCGCCGAACTGGAACGACAGGTCGATGTCATCGTGCAGTTCCGGATCGGTGCGGTCGACCCCGTCGCGGACCCGCTCCCACGCGCTGCGGCGCATCGCCAGGTTCGAGCCGAACAACACCGGGTGGGCCATCGCGGAGCCGACGGACAGGAAGAACGCGTCCATGTAGAGCAGCTTCGCCGCCCGGGCACGCCACCCGATGAGCCCGATGAACTCGCCCGGCCCCGAGACCGCCACGAGCTCGGTATCGGCGGCGAACGCGGACTCGATCCGTGCCAGCCAGTCGGGGCCGGGGCGGGAGTCCGCGTCGAGTCGGGCGATGACGTCGCCCGTCGCCGCGTCGTAGCCGGCGGCGGCCGCTGCGGGGATGCCGCGCACGGGCTCGTCGACCACGCGGGCACCGGCGGCCCGCGCCACCGCGACGCTGTCGTCCGAGCAGCCGTTGTCCACCACCACGACCTCGTCGGGGGCCCGTGTCTGCGCGGCGAGCGCGGCCAGGCAGCCCTCGAGCTCGCGGGCGTCGTCGAGAACGGGGATGACCACGGAGATGCGCACCCGCCCATCCTGCCAGCGGCGCCGGAGATCAGCCCTCTCACCGGCGGATTTGTGCCGCGTTCGGCGGTGTGTGTAATCTGCTAAAGGCTTCAGCGCCGAGCGGTTGGGAGACCAGCAGCAGAGCGTAGCCCGCCCCCTTAGCTCAGTCGGCAGAGCGTTTCCATGGTAAGGAAAAGGTCGTCGGTTCGATTCCGACAGGGGGCTCGCACTGTGCGGGGCGGCTCGATCGTCCGACTGGCAGGGCATGCCGGTGTAGCTCAGCTGGTTAGAGCGCACGACTCATAATCGTGAGGTCGGGGGATCGAGTCCCCCCACCGGTACAACGTCCATCGAAGGCCGTCCGCATCGCCGCGGGCGGCCTTCGTCGTTCCACTCCCCGAGCCCGCTCACACCCCGAGTCGACTCACACCCCGAACGTCGAGCGCGGGTACATCGCGTCCACGTCGGTCACGACGTTCACCAGGTACGGCACGTCGCTGGCGAACGCGCGGTCCAGGGCCGGCCCGATCTGCGCGGGGTCCGTCACCATCTCGCCCGCGCCACCGAGGGCGCGCACGACCTCGTCGTAGCGGGTCCGCGGAGCGAGGTCGGCGATCACGTCGTAGCCGTACAGCATCTGCATGGGCCCCTTCTCCAGGCCCCACGCCCCGTTGTTGCCCATGATCATCACCACGGGCAGCCGGTGCCGCACGAGCGTGTCCACGTCGATGAGCGAGAACCCGGCGGCGCCGTCGCCGAGCAGCAGCACCACCTGGCTGGACGGCCGGGCTATCCGGGCCGCGATCGCCGCCCCCAGGCCCGCGCCGAGGCAGCCGAACGGGCCGGGGTCGAGCCAGTTGCCGGGCCGGGCGGGCTCGATGAACTTCCCGGCGTAGGACACGAAATCCCCGCCGTCGCCGATCACGACCGCGTCCTCCGCCAACCGCGGCAGCAGTTCGCCGTAGATCCGCGCGGGGTGGATCGGGTCGGCGGCCGCGGAGAACAACTTGAGGTCCGCGGCGTGGGCGGCGTCGGCCTTCTCCCGCAGCGACGTCGCCCACCCGCTCCAGTCCGGTCGGCCCGCGCCGGTCCGGAACCGACGGTCCACGGACTCGACCAGCGCGTCCAGCACGAGCTCCAGGTCGCCCGCGGTCGCCACGGCGGGCGAGGCGTGAGGACTGAGCTGCGCGGGGGAGTCGGCGATGTGCACGACGGTCGCGGGCGTGGCGCCCTCCTTGCCGCCGAACACGCCGTAGCTCAGCCGGAAGTCCAGGGGTGTGCCCACCACGATCACCACGTCGGCAGCCCCGAACGCCATGCCGCGGGCCTTGCCCACGAGCAGCCGGTGGCCGGCGGGCACGATGCCTCGGCCCATCCCGTTGGGGATCACCGCCAGCCCGAGCGTCTCCACGCACCGCAGCGCGGCGTCCTCGGCGCCGTCGGCCCACACGTCCGAGCCCAGCACGAGGACGGGCCGCTCCGCGCGGACGAGCAGGTCGGCGATCCGGTCGACGGCGTCGGTGTCGGGGAGGCGGTCGGTGCCGAGGGAGCGGTCCGGCCAGGCCCCATCCGAGTCACCGACCGCGCCGAGCGGCGGGCCGAGCGGCGTGCCGTCGTCGGTGTATCCCGGCCCGGGCCGCGCGGAGGTGCACCGGTCGAAGAAGTGGTCCATGTGCACGTCGAGGAACGTCGGTCCGCGGTGGGCGGTGCGGGCGGCGGTGAACGCGCGGTGGGTGGCGGCGGCGATATCGGCCGTGTCGCGGGCGGTCTCGGCGGACACGGTCACCGACCGCACCACCGGGACGTGGTCGAACTCCTGCAGGCTGCCGGTGCCCCAGCGGCCGGCTGGCGCGCGTCCGCCGAGGACCACCATCGGGGCGCCGGAGAACGAGGCCTGCGCCAGCGCGGACACGCCGTTGGTCACCCCCGGACCGGCGGTGAGGACGGCCAGGCCGGGCGAGCGGGTGAGCTTGCCGGTGGCCTCGGCGGCGAACGCGGCGGTCTGCTCGTGCCGCACGTCCAGCAGCGCGATGCCGTGGCCCTCCTTCTCCGCGGCGTCGTACATGGGGAACACGTGCGCCCCGGAGAGGGTGAACATGGTCCGCACCCCGTGGGCGGCCGCGACGGCCGTGGCGTGGGATCCGCCGTGCCCCTCCACCGGTGTGGGGGCGTCTCCGCCGGGCCCGCCCGGCGATCGCCCAGCTTTCTCGTGCCCGGCCCGCGGGGCCGGCTTGTCGTGGCTCACATCGCACTCCCTGCTCGACTGCCCCCACCGTAGGAGGCGGGGACGGGTCGTATCAGCGGTTCCGCGCACACGCCCTCGGGTAGCGTCAGGGGCTGTGAGCACAGACAACGCTGATGACCTCGTCGTCGTCGCCGATCCCGTCACCGTGACCGACGCGGTGGTGTCACGGTTCGCCGAGGCCGTCGGCGCGCCCGCCGGTCAGGTCCCCGCGACGCTGGCCGCCGCCCTGACCGCCCCGGTCCAACGCGCGGTGATGGAGCACCCCGCGCTGCGCATCGACCTCGCGCGGACCCTCCACACCGCCCAGTCGAGCGAGCACCACCGGCCGATCCGGGTGGGTGACGTCCTCACCGCCACCGCGACGGTCACCGGCGTGCGGTCGGCGCGTGGCGGGCGCATGATCGGCTTCGACACGGTGCTGCGCGACGCCGATGGCGAGCCCGTCCAGACCCTGACCAGCGCGTTGCTCACCGCGGAGGTGGAGGCGTGACCGGGCCGGAGGAGACGACCGGGCCGGAGGGCACGACCGGGGCGACGGGGGCGACGACGACGAGTCCCGCGGCCGGCGACGCCCTGCCCCCGCGGACAGTGCCGGTCCGGCGGGAGGACCTGCGTCGCTACGCCGAGGCGTCGGGGGACCACAACCCCATCCACCTCGACGACGGGGCAGCGCAGGCGCTCGGCCTGCCCGGTGTGGTGGCGCACGGGATGCTGACCTCGGCCCTGGCGATCGGGGTCGTCGCCGAGTGGGCCGGGGGCGCCGATCGCGTCCTGGCCACCTCGTTCCGGTTCGCCGCCCCCGTGGTGGTGCCGGCCGACGCCCCCGCGCTCCTGGCGGTGGCGGGGACGGTGAAGAAGGTCGCCGAGGACGGCTCGAGCGCCGACGTCGCGCTGGTCGTCACCAGCGGCGGGGCCAAGGTGTTCGGCAAGGCGATCGTCACGGTCGCGCTCGGGGACTAAGAGGGCCGGGGGAGCCGATTTCGGGGCGCCGGGGCGGCTGTCGTACACTGAGATGCCCGACCGAACGTGGTCGCGACCCGCGCTGCCCCCGGGCAGTCGCCGACACTGTAGAGTCGAGGCGATCGTGCGGTCCGCTACGCGGGACGGTACGGGTGGTCGGGAAACCGGCCGAAGGGGCGTAGCTCAACTGGCAGAGCAGCGGTCTCCAAAACCGCAGGTTGCAGGTTCAAGTCCTGTCGCCCCTGCACTTCCCCGCAAGCCAGACGACCCGGAGGTAGCCGCGTGAGCCAGGATCGCGACGACGACGTCGACACCCGCGGCGCTCGCGACTCCGAGGCCGCCGCCGTTCCCACGGGTAAGGCCGGTCGTGCCGACACGGCCGTCGCGGGCCGGGTCCGCACGGACGCGGACAAGCCGGAGGACACGCGGACCGCCCGCGCGAATCCCGTCAAGTACCTCAAGCAGGTCGTCGAGGAGCTGCGCAAGGTCATCTGGCCCACGCGCAACCAGATGGTCACCTACACCATCGTGGTGTTCCTGTTCCTCATCTTCATGACCGCGCTCGTCTCGGGCGTCGACTTCGGCGCGGGCAAGCTCGTCGAGCTCGTCTTCGACCGCTAGAGACCTGCCGCTGAAGGTCCGGGGTGAGATCCGGACCGCCGACTTCGAGAGGACCGCATTTTCCGTGAGCGACATCGATCAGAGCCCCGGGGCCGAGGACGCCGAGCACGCCGCCGCCGAGCAGGCCGAGGACGAGACCGTCGCGGCCGGCGCCGAGCTCGACGAGGACGCGGCCACCGACGCCGAGCCCACCGAGATCGACGAGGACGTCGAGGGCGACATCGTCGAGGAGGGTGACGAGGACGTCGCCGAGGCCGAGCTCGACGAGTCGGCCCTGCAGACCGACGACGTGAGCGACGACGCCCCCGCCGAGGAGTCGCCGGCCGAGCCGGCCACGCCCGCGATCGACCCGGTCATCGCGTTCAAGCGCCAGCTGCGCAAGCTGCCCGGCGACTGGTTCGTCATCCACTCGTACGCCGGGTACGAGAACAAGGTGAAGGCCAACCTCGAGACCCGCGCCGTCACCCTCGGCGCCGAGGACAAGATCTTCCAGGTCGAGGTCCCGGTGGAGGAGTACACCGAGGTCAAGAACGGTCAGAAGAAGACCGCCAACCGCAAGGTCCTGCCCGGCTACGTGCTGGTGCGCATGGAGCTCGACGACGAGTCGTGGGGCGTCGTGCGCAACACCCCCGGCGTCACCGGCTTCGTCAGCGCGACCGGCGGCCAGGGCGGCAGCCCCACCCCGCTCTCCCTGAGCGACGTGGCCAAGTTCCTGGCGCCCAAGCCGGAGAAGAAGGCCGCCGCCGCGGGCGCCGCCGACGGCGACGCCGGGATGGTCCCGCAGAACGTCGAGGTCGAGTTCGAGGTCGGCGAGTCGGTCACCGTCATGGACGGCCCGTTCGCCACCCTGCCCGCGTCGATCTCCGAGGTCGACCCGGCCGCCCAGAAGCTCAAGGTGCTCGTGTCGATCTTCGGCCGCGAGACCCCGGTCGAGCTCGGCTTCAACCAGGTCGAGAAGATCGACTGACACGCACGAACCTCCGGCGACCCGCCCCGCGCCCAGCGTGGGGCGGGTTAGTCGTTTCCCGCACGGAAGGCGTCCGGGGGAGCGGTCCGCGCCCACGATTAGTCGTTGCGTGCGCGGAACACGTAAACTCTCCCAGGTTGCGCTTGTGTCGCCGCACGCTCGCCTCACGGTGGGGCGGCGGGGACGGGTGCACACGACAGTCGGCCTCCCGCGTGTACAGCGCGGCGCCGAGATCCAGTCGAAGAATCAGGAAGACGATGCCTCCGAAGAAGAAGAAGGTCTCAGGGCTCATCAAGCTCCAGATCCAGGCCGGCGCTGCCAACCCGGCCCCGCCGGTCGGCCCGGCTCTGGGTGCCCATGGTGTCAACATCATGGAGTTCTGCAAGGCCTACAACGCCGCCACCGAGAACCAGCGCGGAAACGTCGTGCCGGTCGAGATCACGGTCTACGAGGACCGGTCGTTCGACTTCAAGCTGAAGACGCCGCCGGCCGCCAAGCTCCTCCTCAAGGCCGCCGGCCTGCAGAAGGGCTCCGGCACGCCGCACTCCGCCAAGGTCGGCAAGGTCACCATGGACCAGGTCCGTGAGATCGCGCAGACCAAGCTGGAGGACCTCAACGCCAACGACATCGACCAGGCCGCGAAGATCGTCGCCGGCACCGCCCGTTCCATGGGCATCACGGTCGAGGGCTGACCTCCACCCCCAAGCACTGCGTGGGAGGGCAGCTCAGGCCCGAACCACACCCGACCGCCGCGTGAGTGACGCGGCAGGAATGGATGAGACATGAGCAAGAACAGCAAGGCCTACAAGGCCGCCGCTGAAAAGGTCGACCGCACCAAGCTGTACTCGCCTCTGGAAGCCATGGCCCTGGCCAAGGACACCTCCTCGACGAAGATGGATGCCACCGTCGAGGTCGCCATGCGACTTGGCGTCGACTCCCGCAAGGCGGACCAGATGGTCCGTGGCACCGTGAACCTTCCGCACGGTACCGGTAAGACCGCCCGCGTGATCGTCTTCGCCGCGGGCGAGAAGGCCACCGAGGCCGAGGCCGCCGGCGCCGACGCCGTCGGCTCCGACGACCTCATCGAGCGCATCCAGGGCGGCTGGCTCGACTTCGACGCAGCGATCGCCACCCCGGACCAGATGGCCAAGGTCGGCCGTGTGGCCCGCGTTCTCGGCCCGCGTGGTCTCATGCCCAACCCCAAGACGGGCACCGTCACCATGGACGTGACCAAGGCCGTCAACGACATCAAGGGCGGCAAGATCACCTTCCGCACCGACAAGGCCAACAACCTGCACTTCATCGTGGGCAAGGCATCCTTCACGCCGGAGCAGCTCACGGAGAACTACCAGGCCGCGATCGACGAGGTCATGCGCCTCAAGCCGTCCTCCTCCAAGGGCCGCTACCTGCAGAAGATCACCATCTCCACCACGACCGGCCCCGGCATCCCGGTCGACACGCAGGCGATCTCGAAGCTCCTCGAGGCCGGCACCGACTCGGAGTGAGCTAGCCAGCTCGGCCGAAGGCCCCGCGACCGGAATCCCCGGCGCGGGGCCTTCCGCTTTTCCGGATCCGCGCCGTCCTCGCGCTCCTGATCCGTCGGGACCCCTGATGCGCGTCCGAGGCCCGGCGGTGCGTTCAGTACGCGACGCGGACCGCGAGGCCCCTCCGCTTGATCCGGGCGGAGAACTCGGCGACTGTTCCGCAGTCCTCGCCGTCGATCTGGAACGCGGCCGGCTTCTCGAGGATGCGCGCGGTGACACTCACGCCCTGGCGGAAGTCCACCGGGCGGGTCTCGTGACGCTCGGGCTCGTGGGACGAACCGCCGCCGCGGCGTAGCGCGCTGAGGCGGTGGCGGACGGTGTGTTGCGCGAGGACCGCGCCGGCCTTGGCCCACCCGATCGCGCCCTTCGCGCGCAGGGCCATCACGTCCAGCAGGCCGTCGTCGATCACCGCGTCCGGCAGCAGTACCATCCCCGCCTGCAGCATCCCGCAGTTCGCCACGAGCAGGGTCCTCGCGCGGGTCTGGATCCGCGGGCCGTCGTCGAGGGAGTAGTCCACCCTGATCCTGTGGCCGCGCAGCAGGGTGGAGGCGAAGGCGCCCACGTACGCGAGCCAGCCCACCCGCGCCTTGAGGTCGTCGTCTGTGCCGGCGATCATGTCGGCGTCCATCCCGGCACCGAGCATCACCAGGAACACGTCGTCGTGGGCGTCGCCCTCGCCGTCCGTGTAGCGGACCTCGCCGATGTCGATGGCGCGGCTGCGTCCGGTCATGGCCACCCGCAGCGCGTGGTCGACGTCGTCCAGGGGGATGTCAAGATTCCGGGCCAGCAGGTTGCCGGTGCCGAGGGGAACCACGCCCATCGGCACCGTGGTGCCGATCAGTCCCTGTGCGACCGAGCGCACGGTGCCGTCGCCGCCGCACGCGATCACCAGCCCGGCGCCCTGCGCCGCCGCCTCGGCGGCCTGACCGGTGCCGGGGTCGTCCTCCGTGGTCTCGAGGAAGACGGGGTCGGTCCACCCGTGCCGGGACGCCCGTGCCGTGGCGCGACGGCGCACCTCGTCGACTCCGACCTTGGTGGGGTTATAGACGACGGCGAGGCGGGAGGAGGCTGGAGACACGGGACCAATCTGTCAGAAAGCCGGACCTGCCGCCATTCGCGGCCGGCCCGGGCGATTTGGTATGCGGCGTCCGCCGCCTATACCCTTGGATCCGAAGTTTGAACGCTCGGAGGTCCAGGCTCCCGGGCGCCTGATCAAGTTTCACCGAAGACCGCAGGTCGCCACTCCCGCCGGGGGTGGTCGAAGGGTCCGGGAGCGCCCGGACGGCCCGCGCAGGAGAACACCGGTCAGCGTAGACGACAGCGCGCCCGCGGGCCCGCCTCCTCCGCGCCCCGTGCCACCTGCGCACGGGGCGTTCGTGTCTCTCCCGGGCGAGATGATGCAGAAAGGAGGCGAAACATGGCAAAGCCCGCAAAGGTCCAGGCCGTCGAGGAGATCAAGCAGCACTTCCAGAACTCCTCCACCGCCGTGGTCACCGAGTACCGCGGACTCTCCGTTCCCCAGGTGACCGAGCTGCGCAAGACGCTGGGTGACGCGGCCACGTACACCGTGGCCAAGAACACCCTGGTCAAGCGTGCGGCCGAGGAAGCCGGAGTCGAGGGTCTCGACGACCTCCTGTCCGGCCCCACCGCCATCGCGTTCGTCACCGGTGAGGTCGTGGACGCCGCCAAGGCGCTCAAGAACTTCGCCAAGGACAACAAGGCGCTCGTCATCAAGGGCGGCGTCATGGACGGCGCCCCGCTGTCCGCCGACGAGCTCGACAAGATCGCCGAGCTCGAGTCCCGCGATGTCCTGCTCGCGAAGATGGCCGGTGCCCTCAAGGGCAACCAGGCCAAGGCCGCCGGCCTGTTCAACGCGCCCGCCTCGCAGCTGGCACGTCTGTTCGCGGCGCTCCAGGACAAGAAGAACTGATCCACCCCACCTGCTTCCGGGCCGTCTGACGGCACCGGGACCAACAGAAAGGACGCCACCATGGCGAAGCTCAGCAACGACGAGCTGCTCGAGGCCTTCAAGGAGATGACTCTTCTCGAGCTCTCCGAGTTCGTGAAGCTGTTCGAGGACACCTTCGAGGTCACCGCGGCCGCTCCGGTCGCCGTCGCCGCCGCCGGCGCCCCGGCTGCCGGTGGCGAGGCCGCCGCCGAGCAGGACGAGTTCGACGTCGTCCTGGAGTCGGCCGGCGACAAGAAGATCGGCGTGATCAAGGTCGTGCGCGAGATCGTGTCGGGCCTGGGCCTCAAGGAGGCCAAGGACCTCGTCGAGTCCGCCCCCAAGGCGATCATCGAGAAGGCCGACAAGGAGGCCGCCGAGGCCGCCAAGACCAAGCTCGAAGAGGCCGGTGCCACCGTCACCCTCAAGTGACCTGACGCACCACCGTCCACAGGGGCGGCCCGGCGACATCGCCGGGCCGCCCCTGTGGCGTCTGTACGACCGGCACATCCCCACGCCCACGAGCACTCTCGACGATCCGAGCAGAACGCTTTTCCGGGCCATGTAACAACGCACGCCTACGGAGCGGTAGTTTACAGTGACCGTGGCCACAGATGATGGCTGCAGTGAGGAGTGGTTGCCGTGGGTGTCGAGGTTTCCGTCGAGGGGCTGACCAAGTCCTTCGGTTCGCAGAAGATCTGGGAGGACGTCACGTTCACCCTCCCCGAGGGTGAGGTCAGTGCGCTCCTCGGCCCGTCGGGCACCGGTAAGTCCGTCTTCCTCAAATCGCTCATCGGCCTGCTGCGGCCCGAGCGCGGCAAGATCATCATCGACGGCACGGACATCCTGCAGTGCACCGCCAAGGAGCTCTACGAGATCCGCAAGCTGTTCGGCGTCCTCTTCCAGGACGGCGCGCTGTTCGGCTCCATGGACCTCTACGACAACGTGGCGTTCCCCCTGCGCGAGCACACCCGAAAGCCCGAGTCCGAGATCCGCGACATCGTCATGGAGAAGCTCGAGCTCACCGGTCTGACCGGTGCCGAGGGCAAGTTGCCGGGCGAGATCTCCGGCGGTATGCGGAAGCGGGCCGGCCTCGCCCGCGCGCTGGTGCTCGACCCGGAGATCATCCTCGTCGACGAGCCCGACTCGGGCCTCGACCCGGTCCGCACGACGTACCTCGCGCAGCTGTTGATCGACATCAACGCGCAGATCGACGCCACGATCCTCATCGTGACGCACAACATCAACCTCGCGCGCACGGTCCCCGACAACCTGGGCATGCTCTACCGCAAGAACCTCGTGATGTTCGGCCCGCGTGAGGTGCTGCTCACCAGCGAGGAGCCGTCGGTCCGCCAGTTCCTGCGCGGGTCCAAGCTCGGGCCCATCGGCATGTCCGAAGAGAAGGACGACGCGCAGATGCGCCAGGAGCAGGCTCACGCCGAGGCCGGCCACAACGACGGCTCCCCGGGCGAGGACGAGGTCAAGGGCGTTCCGCCGCAGATGCAGCCGACCCCCGGCAGCCCGCAGCGTCAGGGCGAACTCCGCCGCGAGAAGCGGGTCGCCGAGATGCTCGACACCCTTCCGCCCGAGGCCCGGGAGGCCATCCGGACGGAGTGGGCCGCCCGTGGGCACGGCAACGGACGCTCGACCGCCGCCGCCCACACCCAGGATCCCGTGCCCGCGGAGTCGGCCCACGCCGACTCTGCGACCACCGCTGCAGAGCCCGCCACGACCCCCGCACACGCCGCCACGCCGGGAGGTGCGAGCCCGTCGGGGCTCGACGACCACTACGGTTCCGGTCAGCACTGAGGCAGGAGAGGTCGGGGGAGAATACATGGCGGAGGGCACGACCCAGCAGCCAGAGAGAAGAACCGGGGTGTCGCCGTCGGATGTCGGCGGTGGCGTCCGCACCGCGTTCGGCGAGGCCGGCAAGGTGTTCCGACTCTTCCTCGAGGTGCTGCGGGGCATTTTCAGACGACCGTTCCAGTTCCGTGAGTTCATCGGGCAGTCCTGGTTCATCGCGTCGGTGACGATCCTGCCGTCGGCGCTCGTGGCGATCCCGTTCGGCGCGGTCGTCGCGATGCAGACGGGTTCGCTGGTCCAGCAGCTCGGGGCCGAGGCCTACACCGGGGCCACCGGCGTCCTCGCCGTCGTCCAGCAGGGGGCGCCGCTGGTGACCTCACTGCTCATCGCCGGTGCGGCGGGGTCCGCGGTCGCCGCCGACCTCGGCGCCCGCACCATCCGCGAGGAACTCGACGCGATGCGGGTGCTGGGGATCGACCCGGTCCAGCGGCTCGTGGTCCCGCGCGTGCTGGGCATGATGCTGATCGCCGTCCTGCTCAACGGACTCGTCTCGATCGTCGGCATCACCGGCGGCTACGTGTTCAACATCCTGCTGCAGGGCGGCACGCCCGGCGCGTACCTCATGTCGTTCGGCGCGCTCGCCCAGCTGCCCGACTTCATCATGTCGTCGCTCAAGGCCCTCGTCTTCGGGCTCATCGCCGGGGTCGTCTCGTCCTACTGCGGCATGAATCCCAAGGGCGGTCCCAAGGGGGTCGGCGACGCCGTCAACCTGGGCGTGGTCCTGACCTTCCTCCTGCTGTTCTTCGCCAACCTCATCCTCACGGCGATGTACCTGCAGATCGTCCCGCCGAAGGGGTCGTAGATGGCGATCCACACCGACGTCGGCCCCACCCGGGCCCGGATCCGGGCCATGATCCGCGGCCCCATAGCCTCGTTCGACTCGCTCGGCGACCAGCTCGCCTTCCACCTGCGCGCGATCCGGTGGATCCCGCAGACGATCGTCCACTACCGCAAAGAGGTCCTGAGGCTCATCGCCGAGGTGACCTTCGGAGTGGGCGTGCTCGCCGTCCTCGGCGGGACCATCGGCGTGATCGTCATGATGAGCGGTTTCACCGGCGTGGTCGTGGGGCTCCAGGGTTACGCCGCCCTGGATCAGATCGGCAGCTCGGTGCTCACCGGTTTCCTGTCGGCCTACGTCAACACCCGTGAGGTCGCGCCGCTGGTGGCCTCACTCGCGCTGTCCGCCACCGTCGGATGCGGGTTCACCGCCCAGCTCGGGGCCATGCGCATCTCGGAGGAGATCGACGCCCTCGAGGTGATGGCGATCCCCAGCGTGCCGTACCTGGTGACCACCCGGATCATCGCCGGGTTCATCGCGGTCATCCCGCTCTATGTGGTCGGTCTGCTGTCGTCCTACCTCGCCACCCGGGGCGTCAACACAATGGTCCAGGGGCAGTCGACGGGCTCCTTCGACCACTACTTCCATCTCTTCCTGCCACCCGAAGACGTGATCTACTCCTTCGTCAAGGTCATCATCTTCGCGTTCGTCCTCGTGATGATCCACTGCTACTACGGGTTCACCGCCACCGGCGGACCGGCCGGCGTGGGCGTCGCGGTCGGTCGCGCGGTACGCACCACGATCGTCGTGGTGGCCATCCTCAACTTCTTCGTCGGACTCGCCCTGTGGGGCACGACCACGACGGTGCGGGTGGCCGGATGAACGAGATGTCATCGACACGCAAGCGACTCCTGGCGACCCTGTTCGTCGTCATCGTCGTGGCGTTCGTCGCGACCACGGTCGCGATCTACAACCGCGCGTTCACCGCGTCCGACAGCGTCACCATGGTCACCGACGACATGGCGTACTCGTTGCCCGTGGACGCCGACGTCAAGGCTCGCGGAGTCCTCGTCGGACGGGTCTCCGGGGTCGAACCCGACGGCGACCAGGTGCGCGTGAACATGGAGTTCGATCCGGACTTCATGGGCCAGCTCCCGGCCAACATCAGCGGCAGGCTCCTGCCCAAGACGCTGTTCGGCGAGCGCTACGTGGACCTCGGCTTCCCCGACACGCCGACGGGCGCGCTCGAACCCGGCGCCACCATCGAGCAGGACACGCGGGGCAACGCGGTCGAGCTCGGCCGGGTCCTCGACGGGTTGCTGCCCGTGCTCGAGGCCGTGCCCCCGCAGAAGCTCGCCGGCACCCTCGGCGCGCTCAACCAGGCGCTGGCCGGCCGAGGCGACGAGATCGGGGCGAGCCTGGTGGAGATCGGCCAGGTCTTCGAGGGGATCACCGAGGAGATGCCCGCCCTGGAGTCCGGGTTGCAGGACCTCGCGACCTTCTCCCAGACGTACTCCGAGGCGCTGCCGGATCTCATCCACGCCCTCGACGCCCTGCGGACCACCGGCGACACGGTCATCCAGCGACGCACCGACATCGCGGACGGACTGCAGCGCATCAGCACCTCCGCCGACGTGCTCACCGGGTTCCTGGCGAACAACCGCACGGACATCATCGCCCTGGCGGCCGACTCGCGGACCTCGCTGGAGTACCTCGCCGAATACTCGCCGGCCCTGCCGTGCACCGTGGAGAACTTCATGGTCGCCCTGGATCGTTCCGATGCGATCCTCGGTGTGGGGGACCCGCACCCGGGCATCCGGGTGACCATCGAGGTGGTGAACCCGAAGGGGCGGTACGTGCCCAACCAGGACGAGCCGCGGTTCTTCGACACGCGAGGCCCGCGCTGCTACGAACCGGCCCAGGAGCCCGACATCTTCCCCATGGCCCCCGGCGGGGCGATCGCCGACGGCTCCTTCCAGCCGCCGTCGCGTAACCCCGGCCCGCAGAGCATGCCGACGTTGCCCAACCCGCTCGACCTCGACGGTCCGGTCCCGTCGCTCCGGACCAGGGGCTCCGTCCCCGCGGCGCCCGGACGCGCGGTGCCCGAGCAGCCGAACCGGCCGTTCCCGTCGACCGTGACCGCCGGACGGGACGCGGACGTCATGGCCATGGCCTACGCCGGGTCCCCGCTGGAGACCGACACCGTCCGGACGGTCTACGGCGTCGCCTCCGCCCGTGACGCCGCCGAGATCCCGGGCTGGGTCGGTGCCCTCGGCGCCCCGGCGCTGCGCGGGACGGAGGTGGCGTTCGAGTGAAGACCAAACTCAGAGCGCTGTTCCGCGGGGGCCTGCTGTCCTCGTTCGTCAAGCTCGTCATCTTCATCGTGGTCACCGGACTGCTGTCGACGATCCTCGCCACGACCATCCGCGGCGGTACGCGCGAGGACGGCACCGAGTACTCGGCGATCTTCTCCGACGCGACCATGGTCGAGGAGGGCGACGACGTCCGGATCGCGGGCGTGGTGGTGGGTCACGTGACCGGCTTCGAGATCCACGAGCGCGACCAGGCCAAGGTGTACTTCACCCTCGCCGGTGACCGCACCCTGCCGGCGAACGTGCACCTCACCCTCCGGTTCCGCAACATGATCGGCCAGCGGTACATGAACATCTCGCGCGAACCGGGGCCGGTTCAGCCGACGCTTCCCGAGGGCACCACCATCCCCATCGAGAAGACCTCGCCCGCCGTCGACCTCACCGCCCTGTTCAACGGCTTCCGGCCGCTGTTCACCACCCTGCAGCCCGAGGACGTCAACGCCCTCGCCGACTCGCTGGTGCGCGTCCTGCAGGGCGAGGGCGGCACGGTGACGAACCTCGTCCGTCAGACCGGCCAGCTCACCAACCACCTGGCCGACCGCGATCAGGTGATCGGAGAGGTCATCGACAACCTCACCAGGGTCCTGGAGACGATCAACGAGCGCGACGTCCAGTTCCAGCAGCTCGTGGTGACCACCAGGCAGCTCGTCGAGGGACTGGCCGCCGAGCGGGACGCGATCGGCGGTTCGCTCGAGTCGATGGCCGATCTGACGTCCTCGGCCGAGAACGTCGTCACCGCGACGAGGCCGGCCGTCACCGAGTCGCTCGACCATCTCAAGCTGGTCACCGACGACCTCGCCGACAACGAGGACAAGCTCAGCGAGGTCCTCACGAACATGCCGCTCAATACCGACAACCTCATCCGGATGGGTTCGTTCGGTTCCTGGTTCCAGTTCTATCTGTGCGGCGCCGACCTCGTGCACGGCCCGGGAAACAACGTGCCGAACCTACTGCCCAGCGGAGGACCCACCCTCAACCACGTCCTGTACACCAACGTCGCACCGCGATGCCATGAAGGAGGGATCCCGTGAGCAGGCGCACGCCGGGCGAGCCCCGGTTCGGAAACGCCACCATCGGGGCGATCGGCGTGATCACGATCCTCGTGCTCACGCTCGGCTCCTTCCGACTGGACGCCCTGCCCATCGTCGGGGCGGGGCCCAAGTACGAGGCCTACTTCTCCGAGGCGGCGGGTCTCACCGGCGGCAACGAGGTCCGCGTCGCCGGCATTAAGGTGGGCGTGGTCACCGACGTCGAGCTCGAGGGCGACAAGGTGCTCGTGGGCTTCCGGGCGAAGGACGCGTGGCTCGGCGACGACACCCGGGCGAGCATCCAGGTCAAGACCGTCCTGGGGCAGAAGTTCCTCGCGCTCGACCCCGCGGGAACTGGCGAGCTGGACCGGTCCGAACCGATCCCGCTCGAGCGGACGGTGGCCCCGTACGACGTCGTCACGGCGTTCTCCTCCGCGGCCGAGACGCTCGACGAGATCGACGACGTGAAGCTGGCGGAGAGCCTGGACACCCTCACCGACGCGATGCAGGCCTCACCCGAGGAGTTCCGCGGCGCGGTCGACGGCGTCGCGCGGCTGTCCCAGACCATCTCGAGCCGGGATGCCGAACTGCGCCAGCTGCTCGAGGCGACGCGGACGAGCTCGCGGATCCTCGCCGAGCGCAACGACGACTTCCGCCGGCTCATCATCGGCACCGGTCAGCTGCTCGGCGAGCTCAACGAGCGCGCGGAGACCCTCAAGCTGGTCCTGGCGTCGACCCGGGGCCTGTCGAGCGAGCTGCGGCTGTTCGTGGCGGACAACGAGGCGAAGTTCGGCCCGACCCTCGACAGCCTCGACTCCGCGCTGGAGATCCTCACCGACCACGAGGAGGACCTCAAGAAGTCCATCCACAACCTCGCGCCCTTCTACCGGCTGTACGCCAACATGCTGGGCACCGGTCGGTGGTTCGACTCCGTGGTCACCAACCTCATCCCGCCGGGAGCGCCGGAGCCGCCCTTCTACCCGGGCGCCCGGACGCCGGCCCGACAGAGTGGGATCAAGTGATGCACAAGAAGCTGCCGTACTGGCTGGTGGCGCTGCTCCTCGTCGTCGTCGTCGCGGTCGTCGCCGTCACCTACCTCGCGGTGACCCGTCTCGGGCGCACCACCATCACCGCGACGTTCCCGTCCGCGGTGGGCGTCTCCGAGGGCACCGACGTCCGGATCCTCGGCGTGACCGTCGGATCGGTCGAGGAGGTGACCCCCATGGGTGACACCGTCGAGGTGCGACTCCACGTGCGCCGCGGTATCGACATCCCCGCCGACGCCAAGGCCGTCCAGGTCACCCCCTCGGTGATCCCGGACCGCAACATCCAGATCGTGCCCGCGTACTCGGGCGGCCCGACGATGGAATCGGGCGCGCACATCCCGATCGAACGGACGGCGACGCCCGTCGAGGTCGACAAGCTGTACGCGTCGGTCAAGGACCTCACCGAGGCCCTCGGCCCCGACGGTGCGAACCGCGACGGTGCCCTCGACCGCTTCGTCGCCACCTCCGCCGACACCCTCGCCGACAACGGCGCCGCCCTGGGGCGCTCGATCGACGAACTGTCCCGCGCCGCGACCACGCTGGCCGACTCGAGCCAGGACATCAGCGAGACCGTGGTCAACCTGCAGTCCTTCGTCACCATGCTGGCGGAGAACGACGCGCAGGTGCGCGAGTTCAACTCCCAGATGGCCTCCTTCAACCAGACGGTGGCCGGGCAGCGCGAGGATCTCCAGGGTGCGCTGGGCGAACTGAGCTACGCGTTGGCCGACGTCGCGCGGCTCGTGCGGGACAACCAGGACGTGATCCGCAGCAACGCCGACCGCCTGGTGACGATCAGCCAGATCACCGCCGACCAGCGGGACGACCTCGAGGAGATCCTCAAGACCGCGCCCCTGGCGCTGGCCAACCTCATCAACGCCTACGACGCGGAGTCCGGCACCCTGTCGATGCGGCCGAACATCCCCGAGAAGCAGAATCCGGCCGGGATCCTGTGCCAGATCATGAAGCTGGGCCGGCTCAACCCCGGCAACGAACTGTTCCAGGAGCTGGACAACCTCCGTCGCGCCGACATCCAGGCGTGTGAGGCGCTCGCACCCCAGCGCAACCAGGAACTGCGCACGTCCAACCCCGACCTGCCGCTGGGCATCCTCGCCGGCGAGATGAAGCAGTCCATCCCGGTGCCGGGAACGGTCGAGGGCAACCGCGGGTGGCCCATGACGCCCGCCTCGGAAGGAGGACGGGGATGAGGCGACACCTCACCTCGGCGGCCCGAGCGGGCCGCGCGCTGGGCGCGGCCGCCCTCGTCGCGGCCGTGGCCGCCGGCTGTTCCATGAACCTCGAGGACTACACGCTGCCCGGCGGCGCCGACGTCGGTGAGGACCCCATGGAGGTCTCCATCAGGTTCGACGACGTGCTCGATCTGGTGCTGCAGTCCACCGTCAAGGTCAACGGACTCGACGCCGGGCGCGTCACCGGGATCTCGCTGGCCGAGGACGGCTGGACGGCCCAGGTCGACATCGTCCTGCGGGACGACCTGGAGCTGCCCGCCAACACGGAGGCGTCCATCCAGCAGACCAACCTCCTGGGCGAGAAGTTCGTCCAGCTCACCCCGCCGGAGGACGAGCCGCCCACCGGTCAGCTCGCGGACGGGGACGTCATCTCCACGTCCAACACCCGGACCGCCACCGACATCGAGCAGGTCCTCGGCGCCCTGTCGCTGCTGCTCAACGGCGGCGGGGTCGACCAGCTGCAGCCGATCGTCGCCGAGCTGCGCAAGGCCACCGACGGCCGCGAGGACGGACTCACCGAGACGCTCCGGTCCGCCGACGAGCTCATCTCCGGGCTCAACCGGCAGCGCGACAGCATCACCGCCGCGCTCGAGGGCGTCAACCTCATGACCGCCCGGGCCAACGACCAGCGCGAACAGATCCAGGCCGCGCTCGACGAGCTCCCCGCCGGCGTCGCGGTCCTCGAGGAGCAGCGGCCGCAGCTGGTGGAGATGCTGCGCCGCATCGACGCCCTCGGCCAGGTCGGGTCCGACATCCTGCTCACCAGCCGCGAGGACCTCATCGCCGACCTGCGCGCCCTCCGGCCCGTGCTGCAGTACCTCGGCGAGTCCACGCCGGACCTCATCGAGCTCACCGGCTTCGTGCCCACGTTCCCGTTCCCCGACTCGTCGATCCGCTCGACCATCGGTGGCTCGGCCAACGTGTTCCTGTCGATCGACGCGACGATCTCCGAGACACTCCGCAACCTCGGGGCGAACCAGGGCGACCCGGTTCCGCTGCGTCCGACCACCACCCGCGGGCCGTACAACGTCGACCCCGGCAACCCGTGGGAGGGCGACAACGGCCCGGACCGGAGGACCACCATCGTGCTGCCGTTGTTGCCGGTACCGCCCGTCATGGACCGGGCCGTCGAGCCCAGGCCCGCGCCGGGGACCTCGGAGTTCTCCGAGAACTACCTGCCCGAACCAGGGGAGCCCGGATTCCGATGAGCAAGACACTGAGAACCCAGCTCATCGCCTTCTGCGTGATCGCAGCGGTGGGCATCGCCTACGTCGGCGCCAACTACGTCCGACTGCCGTCCCTGCTGGGGATCGGGCAGTACAAGGTCTACCTCGACCTGCCGGACACCGGCGGCGTGTTCACCAACGCGGCCGTCAACTACCGCGGGACCGCCGTCGGGCGCGTGGGAGAGCTGACTCTTACAGACGACGGGGTGCGCGTCGAACTCGACCTCGACTCCAGCGCCCCGGGGATCCCCGCCGACACGGTGGCCGTGGTCGCCAACCGCTCGGCGATCGGCGAGCAGTACGTGGACCTCAGGCCCAACAGCTACACCGAGCCGCACCTACAGGACGGCGACGTCATCTCGGCCGGGAGCGAGGCGCTGCCCGTGCGGGTCGAGGACCTCCTGGCCTCGGTCGACGACCTGTCCCGCTCGGTCCCGCTGGACGACCTCGAGGTGATGGTCGACGAACTCGGCGACGCCTTCGAGGGCCGCGGGCCACAGCTCCAGCGGCTGTCGGACTCGCTCATCCGCCTCTCCGAGGAGGGGATCCGCACGATGCCGCAGCTGCAGGCGCTCATCCGGGACGGGGCGACGGTGCTCGACACCCAGGCCGATCAGTCCGGGGAGATCATCTCCTTCTCGCGTGACCTGCGCACCGTGACCGAGGCCCTGCGGGACTCCGATTCGGACCTCGAGCGGCTCATCACCACCGCCCCCGAGTTCGCCGACGAGACGCGCGCACTGATCGACAACTCGGGCGAGCCACTCACCCGGGCGGTGGGCAACCTGTCCACGACCATGAAGACCGTCGACCCGCTGGCGCCGTCGTTCGTGGTGCTGCTGCAGTTGCTGCCCGCACTGTCCGCGGGCGGTCTGTCCGTGGCACCGGGCGACGGGACCATCCACTTCGGTCTGGTGCTGGAAATGGACAACCCCACACCCTGTACGCAGGGCTACGAAGGGACCTACGAGATCATCGAGCAACTCAAGGCGCAGGACCCGTCCTTCGACCCGCAGGAGCAGAACTTCCCGCCCAACTACGAGGCGCGCTGCACGGTGCCGTTCGGCAGCCCCACTGCTGTCCGCGGGGCCGACCGGGTGGAGTACGCACACCCCGATGTCCCGCAGCCCTGGGACAGTAAGCCGAAGATCGACCCGGACCGCCTCAACCTGTCCGTGGCCGCAGAGCAGCTCGCCGTCCTCCAGGGGCTGATCCCACGGTGACGGGGCGACCGGGCGATCACCCGTCAGGACGCCCGTCCGGTACCGTCGCCGCCATGAGTTCGCAGGAGACGAACGAGGACCCCACGCCCGCCGCGGCCGACCGCACGAGGGCCGGCGTCCCCGTCTGGATGGCCGTCGTGGCCGTCCTCGTGTTGGTGGCCGGGCTCGCGGTCCTCGGAGTCGGGGGGACGCGATACCTCCAGGCGCGGTCCGCGCACCAGGTGGCGCAGGAGCGCGAGGAGGTCGCCGAGACGGCCGCGCAGGTGATCATCAACGCGTTCAGCTTCGACCACCGCGACGTGGACCGGTCGCTCGAGCAACTCGCCGCCGCCTCGACGGGCGATTTCCTCGCCGAGCAGGAGCAGTGGGCGCAGGACGTGCGCACGCGCGTGGTGGAGCAGAAGGCGGTCACCACGGCCACCGTCTCCCACACCGCGGTCGCGACCCTCGACCGGGACGCCGGCGACGCCGCCGTGCTGGTCGTGTTCACCGCGCACTCCGAGCGCGAGGGCCAGGACGACATCACGGGCCGGCAGGCCATGCGCGTCGACCTCACCCGTGTGGACGGGCAGTGGAAGGCCGACGCGGTCAACCAGGTCGGCGTGACCGTCCCCGTCGGTCAGTCCAGCGCCTCGGTGCAGGACCTGGCGGTGCCCGAGGAGGGCGCCGGCGAGCAGGGAACCGACGGGCAGGGAGACGGCGAGCAGCCGGCCGACGAGGACGCGGGCGCGGCGAGGGAGACCGACGACGCGCCGGAGGCGGGGGAGACCACCCCGGCGCCGACGACCACCGCCGGCCGATGACGAAGGGCGGGAAGAACTGATGCCACCCATCAAGAGAACCCAGAAGCAGGCCACCCCGCAGGCCCGGCGACGCCTCGCCGGCCACTCCGGGCCGGTCCGGCCCGCGACCACCGCCGGGACCGCGGACCCGGCCACGGAGGACTCGCAGGACGCGGCGACGGGCGGCGACACGGGGGAGCGCACGCCTCGTCGTCGTCGTCCCTCCGGGGTCGTCCTCGCGTCCGCCGCCGTGGCGGTCGGCCTGGTCGCCGGCGCCACGGGGGCGTTCCTGGCGACCGAACCCGGCGTCTCGGTCGAGAACCGCGCGTTCGTGGACCAGCAGGCCACCGACGAGGTCCTCGCCGCCGCGACGACCAACGTGCAGCGGCTGGTGGCGATCGACCACGAGAAACTCGACGAGTACCACGCGTCGCTCGGCGAGTTCCTCACCCCGGGGCTCGTGGAGGAACTCGAGCGGAACTGGCCCGCGCTGAGGGACAGCTACGAGCAGACCGCGACCACCGTCGACGCGCTCGTCCGTGAGGCGGGCCTGTCCTACCTGCATGGTGACAAGGCCGAGGTCCTGCTGGTCCAGGACGTGTCCATGAGTCGCGACGGCGCGGCCGCGGGCAGCACCAGCGGCACGTACCTCGTCGGTCTCGACAAGGTCGACGGCGTGTGGAAGCTGTCCAGGATCCCCGACCTCCCCTCCTGACGGCGCCTGCGCGAGCACCGATCCGAGACCCGACCGAGTCTGATCCTTGACGAACGGGCTTTCACCCGTCACCCTTTAGGAGCGCCGGGCGTGATCCACACCGCCCGGGCGCGACGTCCCGACCGGGGGCCGATGAGGCGAGAGCCACGAGGGCAACCAGCGCAGAGACGGACGACGCGCCGTGTATATGAGCAGCCTCCGGGGCTTTCCCGTCGAAGGCTGGACTTCGTCGCCGCCTTCCGCTAGATTAGGTCGGTGCGCTGGCTGCTATTTGCCCACTCGTCCGTCCGTGACGGCTCGTCCCCGGTTTCCCCGGGCGATTTCCGAGCCTTCCATCCGGCCGCGGACCTGGGGGGATAACCGTCGGCGGACCGCTCGCAGATACATCTGTGGTCACCGCCCGTGGTGATCACGTGAGGTGCTGGAAGGACCCATCTTGGCAGTCTCCCGCCAGACCACGTCAGTCTCCACCGTTCCCGGTGCGCCCCGGAGAGTCTCGTTCGCGAAGCTCTCCGAGCCGTTGCCGGTCCCGGGGCTGCTCGACCTCCAGACGGAGTCGTTCGAGTGGTTCATCGGTTCGGAGGAGTGGCAGCAGAGGGCCGCCTCGCGCGGTACCACGAACCTCGAGGGAGGTCTGGAGTCCATCCTCAAGGAGATCTCCCCGATCGAGGACTTCTCCGGCTCCATGTCCCTCTCGTTCTCGGAGCCGTACTTCGAAGAGGTGAAGGCGTCCCTCGAGGACTGCCGCGAGAAGGACCGCACGTACGAGGCGCCCCTGTTCGTCACCGCGGAGTTCGAGAACACCGAGACCGGTGAGATCAAGTCGCAGACCGTCTTCATGGGCGACTTCCCCATGATGACCGACAAGGGCACGTTCATCATCAACGGCACCGAGCGGGTCGTCGTGTCCCAGCTCGTCCGGTCGCCGGGCGTGTACTTCGACCGTTCACGCGACAAGTCCACGGAGAAGGACGTCCACTCCGTCAAGGTCATCCCGTCGCGTGGCGCATGGCTCGAGTTCGACGTCGACAAGCGCGACACCGTCGGCGTGCGCATCGACCGCAAGCGCCGCCAGTCGGTCACCGTGCTGCTCAAGGCGCTCGGCTGGACCACCACCGAGATCAAGGAGCGCTACGGCTTCTCCGAGATCATGATGTCCACGCTCGAGAAGGACACGGTCGAGGACACCGACCAGGCCCTGCTGGAGATCTACCGCAAGCTGCGTCCGGGCGAGCCGCCGACCCGCGAGTCCGCCGAGGCCCTCCTGGAGAACCTCTTCTTCAAGGAGAAGCGCTACGACCTGGCCCGCGTCGGTCGCTACAAGGTCAACCGCAAGCTCGGCCTGCCGGATCCCGAGGGCGACGCCACCACCACGCTCACGCGTGAGGACATCGCCGCGACCATCGAGTACCTCGTGCGCCTCCACGCGGGCGAGACGAGCATGCAGGTCGCCGGTGGCCGCGAGGTGCCGGTCGAGGTCGACGACATCGACCACTTCGGCAACCGTCGTCTGCGTACCGTCGGCGAGCTCATCCAGAACCAGGTCCGCGTCGGTCTGTCCCGTATGGAGCGCGTCGTCCGCGAGCGCATGACCACGCAGGACTCCGAGGCGATCACCCCGCAGTCGCTGATCAACATCCGGCCCATCACCGCGGCACTCAAGGAGTTCTTCGGAACCTCCCAGATGTCGCAGTTCATGGACCAGAACAACCCGCTGTCGGGCCTGACGCACAAGCGTCGCCTCTCGGCGCTCGGGCCCGGCGGCCTCTCGCGTGAGCGCGCCGGCCTCGAGGTCCGCGACGTCCACGCCTCGCACTACGGCCGCATGTGCCCGATCGAGACCCCCGAGGGTCCCAACATCGGCCTCATCGGTTCGCTCTCGGTGTACGCCCGCGTCAACCCGTTCGGGTTCATCGAGACCCCGTACCGCCGTGTCGTCGACGGCGTCGTCACCGACCAGGTGGACTACCTGACCGCTGACGAGGAGGACCGCTACGTCGTGGCGCAGGCCAACTCCGAGATCGACGCCGAGGGCCGCTTCGTCGAGGACCGCATCCTCGTCCGTAAGAAGCACGGCGACGTCGAGGTCGTCGAGGCCGGCGACGTCGACTACATGGACGTCTCGCCGCGGCAGATGGTCTCCGTCGCCACCGCGATGATCCCGTTCCTCGAGCACGACGACGCGAACCGTGCCCTCATGGGTGCGAACATGCAGCGTCAGTCCGTCCCGCTCGTGCGTTCCGAGGCGCCGCTCGTCGGCACGGGCATGGAGCTGCGTGCGGCCGTCGACGCCGGCGACGTCGTCGTCAACACCAACCCGGGCATCGTGGAGGAGGTCTCGGCCGACTTCATCACCGTCATGGACGATGACGGCGGGCGCCAGACCTACCGGCTGTCCAAGTTCGCGCGCTCCAACCAGGGCACCTGCTCCAACCAGAAGCCGATCGTCGACGAGGGCGACCGCGTCGAGGCCGGCCAGGTCCTCGCCGACGGCCCCTGCACCGAGAACGGTGAGATGGCGCTCGGCAAGAACCTGCTCGTGGCGATCATGCCGTGGGAGGGCCACAACTACGAGGACGCGATCATCCTCTCGCAGCGCCTGGTGGAGGAGGACGTGCTCACGTCCATCCACATCGAGGAGCACGAGATCGACGCCCGCGACACCAAGCTGGGCGCAGAGGAGATCACCCGTGACATCCCCAACGTCTCCGACGAGGTCCTCGCCGACCTCGACGACCGCGGCATCGTGCGCATCGGCGCCGAGGTCCGCGACGGCGACGTGCTGGTCGGCAAGGTCACCCCGAAGGGCGAGACCGAGCTGACCCCGGAGGAGCGCCTGCTGCGCGCGATCTTCGGTGAGAAGGCGCGCGAGGTGCGCGACACCTCGCTCAAGGTGCCCCACGGTGAGTCCGGCAAGGTCATCGGCGTGCGCGTGTTCTCGCGTGACGACGACGACGATCTGCCCCCCGGCGTCAACGAGCTGGTGCGCGTGTACGTGGCGCAGAAGCGCAAGATCCAGGACGGCGACAAGCTCGCCGGCCGCCACGGCAACAAGGGCGTCATCGGCAAGATCCTCCCCGCCGAGGACATGCCGTTCATGCCCGACGGCACGCCGGTGGACATCATCCTCAACACGCACGGCGTCCCGCGCCGTATGAACATCGGTCAGATCATGGAGACCCACCTCGGCTGGCTGGCCAAGGCGGGCTGGGAGGTGCCGCGCGAGGCGGACGGCTCCCTGCCCGACTGGGCGACCAAGCTGCCGGAGGAGATCCACCACGTCGAGCCCGGAACCAACACCGCCACCCCCGTCTTCGACGGCGCGGCCGACACCGAGATCACCGGTCTGCTCGGCTGCACCCTGCCGAACCGTGACGGTGAGCGGATGGTCAAGGCCGACGGCAAGGCGACGCTGTTCGACGGCCGCTCCGGCGAGCCGTTCCCGTACCCCGTCGCAGTGGGTTACATGTACATCCTCAAGCTGCACCACCTGGTGGACGACAAGATCCACGCCCGCTCGACCGGTCCGTACTCGATGATCACCCAGCAGCCGCTCGGCGGTAAGGCTCAGTTCGGTGGCCAGCGCTTCGGTGAGATGGAGTGCTGGGCGATGCAGGCCTACGGCGCGGCGTACACGCTGCAGGAGCTGCTCACGATCAAGTCAGACGACGTCGTGGGCCGCGTGAAGGTCTACGAGGCGATCGTCAAGGGCGAGAACATCCCCGAGCCGGGCATCCCGGAGTCCTTCAAGGTCCTCCTCAAGGAGCTGCAGTCGCTGTGCCTCAACGTCGAGGTGCTCTCCAGCGACGGCCAGGCGGTCTCCCTGGGCGAGGGTGACGACGACGACCTCGACCGCACCGCCGCGAACCTCGGGATCAACCTCTCGCGTGACGAGTCCTCGGCGGCCGACGAGCTGGCCCAGTAGGCGGGAGGGCGGCAGCCGCCGCCCCGCCCCGCACCCGACAGATTCGAGTTCCACCACGGCGGGCCCCACCGGCCCCACCCCGCGAGGGGCCCGCCATCATCCCACCCGGGAAAGGACGCCTACGTGCAGGACGTCAACTACTTCGACGAGCTGGTCATCAGCCTCGCGACCGCCGAGGACATCCGTAACTGGTCCTACGGCGAGGTCAAGAAGCCGGAGACCATCAACTACCGCACCCTCAAGCCGGAGAAGGAGGGCCTGTTCTGCGAGAAGATCTTCGGCCCCACCCGGGACTGGGAGTGCTACTGCGGCAAGTACAAGCGCGTGCGCTTCAAGGGCATCATCTGTGAGCGCTGCGGCGTCGAGGTGACCCGCGCCAAGGTGCGTCGTGAGCGTATGGGCCACATCGAGCTGGCCGCGCCCGTCACCCACATCTGGTACTTCAAGGGCGTCCCGTCGCGTCTGGGTTACCTCCTGGACCTCGCGCCCAAGGACCTCGACAAGATCATCTACTTCGCCGCCTACGTCATCACGGGCGTCGACACCGAGCTGCGTCACAACGAGCTCAGCACCCTCGAGGCCCAGGTCCTCGAGGAGCGCAAGATCATCGAGGACGAGCGCGACTCCGACATTGAGGCCCGCGCGCGCAAGCTCGAGGCCGACCTCGCCGAGCTCGAGGCCGAGGGCGCCAAGGCCGACCAGCGCCGCAAGGTCAAGGACGGCGGCGAGAAGGAGATGAAGAAGATCCGCGAGGCCGCCCAGCGTGAGCTGGACCGCCTCGAGGAGATCTGGAACACCTTCGTCAAGCTCGACGTCAACCAGATCATCGTCGACGAGGGCATCTACCGCGAGCTCGAGGACCGCTTCGGTGAGTACTTCGAGGGCGGAATGGGCGCCGAGGCGATCCAGCAGCTGCTGCTCAACTTCGACCTCGAGGCCGAGGCGGAGTCGCTGCGCGAGATCATCCGCAACGGCAAGGGTCAGAAGAAGATCCGCGCCCTCAAGCGGCTCAAGGTCGTCTCCGCGTTCCTGCAGTCGGGCAACCACCCGGCCGCGATGGTGCTCGGTGCCGTCCCGGTGATCCCGCCGGAGCTGCGGCCGATGGTCCAGCTCGACGGTGGCCGCTTCGCCACCTCGGACCTCAACGACCTCTACCGTCGCGTGATCAACCGCAACAACCGTCTCAAGCGACTGATGGACCTCGGCGCGCCCGAGATCATCGTCAACAACGAGAAGCGGATGCTGCAGGAGTCCGTCGACGCGCTGTTCGACAACGGCCGCCGCGGCCGGCCGGTCACGGGGCCGGGCAACCGCCCGCTCAAGTCCCTGTCTGACCTCCTCAAGGGTAAGCAGGGCCGGTTCCGTCAGAACCTGCTCGGCAAGCGTGTCGACTACTCGGGCCGTTCGGTCATCGTCGTCGGTCCGCAGCTCCAGCTGCACCAGTGTGGTCTGCCCAAGCTCATGGCGCTCGAGCTGTTCAAGCCGTTCGTCATGAAGCGGCTCGTGGACCTCAACCACGCGCAGAACATCAAGTCCGCCAAGCGGATGGTCGAGCGTCAGCGCGACCAGGTGTGGGACGTGCTCGAAGAGGTCATCGCCGAGCACCCGGTGATGCTCAACCGTGCGCCCACGCTGCACCGTCTCGGCATCCAGGCGTTCGAGCCGCAGCTCGTCGAGGGTAAGGCCATCCAGCTGCACCCGCTCGTGTGTGAGGCCTTCAACGCCGACTTCGACGGTGACCAGATGGCCGTGCACCTCCCGCTGTCCGCGGAGGCGCAGGCCGAGGCGCGCATCCTCATGCTCGCGTCGAACAACATCCTGTCGCCGGCGTCGGGTCGTCCGCTCGCCATGCCGCGTCTGGACATGGTCACGGGCCTGTACTACCTGACCCGTCTGGACGAGGGTGCCGAGGGCGCCTACGAGCCCGCCACCGACGACGCGCCGGCGACCGGCGTGTACGCGACCCCGGCCGAGGCCATCATGGCCGTCGACCTGGGTGTGCTCGACATCCACGCCCCGATCCGGGTCCGGATGACGCAGCAGCGCCCCAGCGCCGAGATCGAGGCGGAGCAGTTCCCCGAGGGCTGGACCCCCGGGCAGGAGTGGCTGGCCGAGACCACGCTCGGCCGCGTCATGTTCAACGAGCTGCTCCCGGCGGACTACCCGTTCGTCAACGAGCAGATGCCGAAGAAGCGTCAGGCCGTCATCATCAACGACCTGGCCGAGCGCTACCCGATGATCGTCGTGGCGCAGACGGTGGACAAGCTCAAGGACACCGGCTTCTACTGGGCCACCCGGTCGGGTGTCACCATCGCCATGTCCGACGTGCTCGTGCCGCCGGCCAAGAAGGAGATCCTCGCCTCGTACGACACCAAGGCCGCGCGCCTGGAGTCGCAGTACGACCTCGGCAAGATCACCGACGAGGAGCGCAAGAGCGACCTGGTCAAGCTCTGGCAGGAGGCCACCGACGAGATCGGCCAGGCCATGGAGGCCAACTACCCGGACGACAACCCGATCCCGACGATCGTGAAGTCGGGCGCGGCGGGCAACATGACCCAGATCCGGTCGCTGGCCGGCATGAAGGGCCTGGTGACCCGTCCGAACGGCGAGTTCATCCCGCAGCCCATCAAGTCCTCGTTCCGCGAGGGCCTGACGGTGCTCGAGTACTTCATGAACACGCACGGTGCGCGTAAGGGCCTGGCCGACACCGCCCTGCGTACCGCCGACTCGGGCTACCTCACCCGTCGTCTCGTCGACGTCTCCCAGGACGTCATCGTCCGCGAGACCGACTGTGGCACCAGCAAGGGCGTGGAGACGACCATCGCCCGTCCGATCATGGACGCCCAGGGCAACTCCACGGGTGTCCTCGAGCGCGACGAGCACGTCGAGACCTCGACGTTCGCCCGGACGCTCGCCGAGGACGCGGTCGACGCGAACGGCACGGTCATCGTGTCGGCGGGCACCGACCTGGGTGACCCGACCATCGAGGCGCTCATCAACGCCGGCGTGGAGAAGGTCAAGGTCCGCTCGGTGCTGACCTGCACCACCGGCACCGGCGTCTGCGCGACCTGCTACGGCCGCTCGATGGCGACCGGCCAGCTGGTCGACATCGGCGAGGCCGTCGGCATCGTCGCCGCACAGTCGATCGGTGAGCCCGGTACCCAGCTCACGATGCGTACGTTCCACCAGGGTGGCGTCGGCGACGACATCACCGGTGGTCTGCCGCGTGTGCAGGAGCTGTTCGAGGCGCGCGTGCCCAAGGGCAAGGCGCCGATCGCCGAGGAGGCGGGCCGGATCCGCATCGACGAGGAGGAGCGCTTCTACACGATCACGATCGTGCCCGACAACGGTGCGGACGAGATCGTCTACGAGAAGCTCTCCAAGCGTCAGGGCCTCGCCCACATCACCCTCGACGACGGCTCCTCGCGGCCGATCGCCGACGGCGACCATCTCGAGCGCGGTCAGGCCCTCCTCGAGGGCCCGGCCGACCCGCACGAGGTGCTGGCGATCCTCGGCCCGAACGGTGTCCAGAAGCACCTCGTCGACGAGGTGCAGAAGGTCTACCGCTCGCAGGGCGTGTCGATCCACGACAAGCACATCGAGGTCATCGTCCGCCAGATGATGCGCCGCGTCGCGATCAACGAGTCCAACAGCACCGAGTTCCTGCCGGGTGCCCTGGTGGAGCGTGCCGAGCTCACGGCGGAGAACCGCCGCGTGCTCACCGAGGGCGGTTCGCCGGCCTCGGCGCGCCCGGTCCTCATGGGCATCACCAAGGCCTCGCTCGCCACCGACTCGTGGCTCTCGGCGGCCTCCTTCCAGGAGACCACCCGCGTCCTCACCGACGCCGCCATCAACAAGCGGTCGGACCGGCTCGTGGGCCTCAAGGAGAACGTCATCATCGGTAAGCTCATCCCGGCGGGCACCGGTATCAACCGCTACCGGAACTCGACGGTCGAGCCCACCGAGGAGGCCCGCGCCGCCGCCTACTCCATCCCGGACTACGGCGACGGCTTCTACGGCCCCGAGGACGGTTTCGGCGATGCCACCGGCGCGTCCGTCCGCCTCGACGACCTGGGCTACTGATCGGCTGGCGCGGCAGGATCGCCGCCGCGCCCAGCCCGTCTCACCGGACCCCCGAGCACCCCGCGTGCCGGGGGTCCGGTGTGTCGGCGGGTCGGCTGCCCGGCCGCGTCCTCGCTGCTGGGGAACGTGTTCTAGACTTGCCCGATGTGCCCGTCGCCACTCACGGCAGTCGCGACGGCGGGGCCGATGACCGTAGAAGGAGGCGATCGATCGTGCGGATCGCGTTGCTCTCGTACAGGAGCAAACCCCACGGCGGCGGGCAGGGTGTATACGTACGCCACCTGAGCCGTGAGCTGGCGGCACTCGGCCACACCGTCGAGGTGTTCTCCGGTCAGCCGTACCCCGAGCTGGACCCGGGGCCCACGCTGACGAAGGTGCCGAGCCTGGACCTGTACAACGACGCGAACCCGTTCCGTACGCCGCGTCCCCGCGAGATCCGGGATCTCATCGACGTGCTCGAGGTGGTCACGATGTGGACCGCCGGGTTCCCGGAACCGCGGACGTTCAGCCTGCGGGCCGCGCGCACGCTGAAGGACCGGCTGGACGACTTCGACGTGGTGCACGACAACCAGTGCCTGGGCTCGGGCCTGCTGGACCTGGAGAAGGCAGGCTTCCCCGTGGTGGCCACCGTGCACCATCCCATCACCCGCGATCGCGCGCTGGCCATGAAGGAGGCCCCGCTCCGCAAGAAGATCACGACGTGGCGATGGTTCGGCTTCCTCGGCATGCAGATCCGTGTGTCCCGCCGGCTGCAGGAGATCATCACGGTCTCCGGCAACTCGGCGGAGGACATCGCGGGGGACTTCGGGGTCGATCCGGACCGGATCGTCACGATCCCGCTGGGTGTGGACACCGACCGTTTCCACGACGGGCGGCGGCGCGAATCCGGCCGCCTGGTGTGCGTGGCGAGCGCCGACCAGCCGCTCAAGGGCGTGCCCGTCCTCCTGCGCGCGCTGGCGAAGGTGCGCGAGGAACACCCGGGAGTCCGCCTGACTCTGATCTCCAAGCTCAAGCCGAAGGGCGAGGCGTCGCGCCTGCTGGACAGGTTGAGGTTGCGCGATGCGGTGGACCTGGTGTCCGGGGTCGACGACGACGAGCTCGCCCAACTCGTGGGGTCCGCCGAGATCGCGGTGGTGCCGAGTATGTACGAGGGGTTCTCCCTCCCGGCGGTGGAGGCGATGTCCAGTGGCTGCGCCCTCGTGGCGACCCGGGCCGGCGCACTGCCGGAGGTGGTCGGGACGGACGACTCGGCGGCCCGCCTCGTCGAACCGGGGGACGTCGACGCGCTGGCCCGGGAGATCAGTGCGCTGCTGTCCGATCCCGCCGAACGGGACCGGCTGTCGAAGGGTGGCCGCGCGAGGGTGATGGAGCGTTACAGTTGGGCGGCCGTCGCCCGCCGGACCGTCGAGGTCTACGAGGCGGCGATCGCCCGGGTCCGCGGCGAGGCGCTGCCGGACCTGTCGGCGGGGCCGGTCCTCGGGCCGGATCAGGCCGAGATCGACGAGCACGTCACCGACGACGCGCCCGAGGTGCTCCCGGAATCCGGTGAGTACGACATCCGTGAGCAGGAGGACGCCGCATGCTGACCGCTGACTTCGACCGTCTGGGGGTCACCCCGGGCATGCGAGCCATCGACGTGGGGGCCGGCCTCGGCCGCCACACGTTCGAGCTCTACAGGCGTGGGGCGGACGTCACCGCGTTCGACCAGAACGCCGACGAGATGCAGCAGGTCTCGGACATGCTGGCGGCCATGGAGGCCGAGGGTGAGGGTCTGCCCACCTCGAAGGGCGAGGCCGTCACCGGCGACGCGCTCGACATGCCGTATGAGGACGCGACGTTCGACCTGGTGCTCATCTCCGAGGTGCTCGAGCACGTGCCGGAGGACACCAGGGCGATCGCCGAGCTCGTGCGCATCCTCAAGCCCGGCGGGGTCGCCGCGGTGACCGTGCCGCGGGAGTGGCCGGAGAAGCTGTGCTGGAAGCTGTCGGACGCCTACCACTCCAACCCGGGCGGCCACTGCCGGATCTACACGGCCGAGGAGCTGGGCTACAAGCTCCGTGCCGCGGGCCTCGAGGTCACGGGTACCGGTTACGCGCACGCCCTGCACGCACCGTACTGGTGGCTCAAGTGTGCGGTGGGCACGGAGAACGAGGATCATCCGCTGCCCAAGGCGTACCACAAGCTCCTCGTGTGGGACCTCATGAAGGGCCCGTGGATCACGCGCACCGCCGAGAAGGTGCTCAACCCGGTGATGGGCAAGTCCATCGTGTTCTACCTGCGCAAGCCCGCGGAGGCCTGATCGTCCGTGCAGTCACACAACAACGGCGTGTCCCGCCCGGGGCCGGTGACCGTGGGGATCGGTGACCGGCCGGTGCCCAGCGTGCCGGGCGTCCTCGACGCCGACGCGGTCCGGGCCACCGGCGAGTGGATCGCCTCGGTCCAGAAGCCCAACGGCGAGATCCCGTGGTTCACCGGTGGGCACACCGACCCGTGGGATCACGTCGAGTCGGCGATGGGCCTGTCCGTCGCCGGGCAGTGGGAGGCCGCGGAGCGGGCCTACGGGTTCCTCCGTGACACCCAGCGGGCCGACGGGTCGTGGCCGGTGAAGTGGGAGGACGGCCGGGTGGTGGACTCCGACGTCGACTCCAACTTCTGCGCCTACGTCGCGGTGGGCGTCTGGCACCACCACCTGGTCACCGGGGCCCCGGGTTTCCTCGAGTCGATGTGGCCGACCGTGCGGCGCGCGCTCGACCTGGTGCTGACGTTCCAGGGACCGGAGGGGCAGATGTGGTGGGGCGCCGGCCCCGAGGGTTTCTGCGAGGAGGCCCTGGTCACCGGGTCGTCGAGCGTCCACCACTCACTGCGCTGCGGTGTCGCGATCGCGGAGGAACTGGGGGAGACGGCGCCTGACTGGGACGCGGCAGCCGACCGGCTGGGCCACGCCCTGCGCGCGCACCCGGAGCTGTTCACGCCCAAGGACGAGTTCTCCATGGACTGGTACTACCCGGTGCTGGCCGGCGTCATGGTGGGGGAGCAGGCGCAGGCCCGGCTCGACTCCCGCTGGGACGACTTCGTGGTGGACGGCCTCGGCATCCGCTGCGTCGACCACCGTCCGTGGGTCACGGGGGCGGAGACCTGCGAGCTGGTGCTCGCTCTCGAGGCCGCGGGTCGGCACGAGCAGGCGCTGCAGCAGTTCACCCACATGCAGCACCTGCGGGACGACGACGGTTCGTACTGGACGGGCCTCGTCTTCGCCGACGGCAAACGGTGGCCCGTCGAGCTGAGCACGTGGACCGCCGCGGTGGTGCTGCTGGCCGCTGACGCGTTGTCGCGCACCACGCCGGGCAACGAGATCTTCCGGTACGTCTCGGACCACACCATGGAGCGCCTGCGGTCGCAGCCGGGTGACCCCGCGGACTGTGCGCCGGGCGAGGCCTGCCCGACCGCCGTCGTCGCGCGTTAGTCTGTCGCCACGCCGCCGCTGGACACCTGTCTGGTCAGGTGTCGGCGTGGGTGGGGGTGGCGACGCAGACCGGGGAGTGCGCATGGAAGTGACCTCGACCATCCGGCTGGGCACGGCCGTGTCCATCCCGGTGGAGAGCGATCCCATCACGCTGGCCAAGACCATCGCCTCCGTCGACAACCTCTCCGACGGCCGGGCCGTCCTGGGCGTGGGCTACGGCTGGAACCTCGACGAGATGGCGGCCACAACGTCCCGCCGAAGCGCCGTCGCACAATGCTGCGCGAGTACCTCGAGGCGATGCGCGAGCTCTGGACCCACGACGAGGCCGAGTACCACGGCGAGTTCGTCGACTTCGGGCCCAGCTGGGCCTGGCCCAAGCCCGCCCGGACGCCCGGCCCGCTCACTCTGGTGGGCGCGGCAGGGAACGAGAAGAACCTGAAGTGGATCTGCCGCAGCGCCGACGGCTGGATGACCACACCCATCTCCCGGGACATCTCCGGCAGCGTGCGCAGGTTGCGCGAGCTGTGGGCGGAGGCCGGCCGCGAGGGCGAGCCGTACATCGTCGTCCTCGACGGCAAGCTCGGCCTCGGGGCACGGTCTTAGCCGCCGGTAGCGCCCCACCCGGGCCGGTTCCGCCGGTACCGTCGTGGTATGGACCACAGTGACCCGGTCGCTCCCGTCGTCGTCATCACCGGGGCCGGCGGGACGGGGATCACGCCGGTAGCCGCGGACGTCACCGACCCCGACTCCCTCTCCACTCTGGCCGACCGCGTGCGGGCCGACTTCGGTCGACTCGACCTCGTCGTCACCTTCGCGGGGGTCCTGGGGATCGGCCCGCTCGCCGCCCTGCGCCGCGGACTGACCCGTCGCCTGCTGGACCATCTACCGGTACCGTTGGTCGACAGGGCGCTCGTCCTCGCGCTGGGCGGGACGATCAACGCCCGGAAGCTCGAGATGCGGCGACAGGAAGCCGGCGCCCGCGAACAGATGAGCGAGGTGGCCGAATGACCAACCTCGACCCCCGGCCCGAGGAGATCGAGTGCGAGGCCGGCGGCGCGCCCGACGGGCCACGGCCTGGCGGCGCCGCCGTGGAGATCATCACGGCCCGCGACGTCCCCCTGGGCGGACCGCGAGCGATGACCGTCCGCCGGACCCTCCCGCAGCGGCAGCGGTCCCTCATCGGCGCCTTCTGCTTTGTGGACCACTACGGGCCCGACGACGTCTCCCTCAGCGGCGGCATGGACGTCCCCTCGCACCCGCACACCGGCCTGCAGACCGTGAGCTGGCTGTTCGAGGGCAACATCACCCACCACGACTCCGGCGACAACCACGCCGTCGTGAGGCCCGGGGAGGTCAACCTCATGACCGCCGGGTCGGGCATCTGCCATACCGAGGTGTCGACCCAGGACACCACCATGCTGCACGGAGTGCAGCTCTGGACGGTGCTCCCCGAGTCGCACCGCGAGGTGGGCGGCCGCGGGTTCGACCACTTCGGGCCCGACACGGTCCATCTCGAGGGCGGATCGATGCAGGTCTTCATGGGGTCACTGATGGGCTCGTCGTCGTCGGTCTCCACCTACACGCCCCTCGTCGCGGCGGAGATCCGGCTCGACCCCGGCGCCGAGCTGACCCTCGACGTGGACCCGGAGTTCGAACACGGCCTGCTCGCGGGCAGCGGCGACCTCACGCTCGAGGGGGTGCGCGTCGCGGTGACCGAACTCGCCTACACGGGCGTCGGTGAGACCACGCTGACCATCCGCAACACCGGGTCGACGCCCGGACGCGCGGTCCTCATCGGTGGCACGCCGTTCTCCGAGGAGATCATCATGTGGTGGAACTTCATCGGGCGGACGCACGACGAGATCGCCCATTACCGCGAGCTGTGGGAGGCCGGCTCCGACCGCTTCGGCCGCGTGGACGGCTATATCGGCCACGACCCGCAGGGTCTGACCCGGCTGCCCGCGCCCGCACTGCCCAACACCACGCTCAGGCCGCGGGTCAATCCTGACCCGCGTGCACGGACCACCGAGTAGAGGAGGACACCGATGACCGAGTACACCGACAAGAACGGCACCACCGTGACCGTGGAGCGCTCCGACTCGCGCGAGGCGTTCGAGATCCGGGACGCCTCCGGCGAGGTCGCCGGCCACGCCGACTTCCGCGAGATCGGCGGCGAGCGCATCTTCCACCACACCGTGGTCGGCGAGGAGTTCGGAGGCCGGGGTCTCGGTACCGCGCTCGTCCGCGGAGCGGTCGAGGCGACCCGCGACGAGGGGGTGACGATCGTCCCCGTGTGCTCGATGGTGGAGGGGTTCCTCGGCAAGAACGCCGACGAGTTCGCGGGGGCGTACCGTGACGCCACCGACGACGACCGCGCCCGGGTCGGCGCGGAGGACGGCTGACGTGGGGGTCCCGCAGCTGGACCGGACCCAGCGCGAGGTCTACAAACAGCTCGTCCGCACCGCCGTCGCGTCCCGGCAGGCGTCCCGCGAGGCCGGGCTGGAGGAGGCGCTGCTCGAACTGGTCAACGTGCGCGTCTCGCAGATCAACGGCTGCGCGGCCTGCCTGGCCACCCACGTCCCCGCCGCCCGCGAGGCCGGGGTGTCGCAGGGGCGGCTCGACCTGCTGTCCGCATGGCGCGAACTCGACGCCTTCGGCGACGCCGAGCGGGCGGCGTTGCGCCTGGCCGAGACGTTGACACGCCTGGACGACGTCGACGAACGCGCTGCCGCGACGGCGGCCGCCGCCGACCACTTCTCCGACGAACAGCTCTCGGCGCTGGAGTGGACGATCGTGCTCATCAACGCCTTCAACCGGGTGTCGATCGCCAGTCACCACCAGCCGGGTATCGAGGACTGAGCCGGCCGCCGGCCCCGGGCACGGAGACCGCCGCCGCCCGGGGACGGCGCCGCAGGCCCGGGCGGGTGGTCAGCGAGAGGCGACCGGCACCATCGCCGCCCGGTCGGAGCGCACGATCTCCTTGCCGAACGGGAAACACGTCACCGGGATGAGCTTGAGGTTCGCCCACGCCAGCGGCAGCCCGATGATCGTCACCGCCTGGGCGAGCGCCGTGGCGACGTGGCCGATCGCCAGCCACAGTCCGGCAACCAGGAACCAGATGACGTTGCCGACCGTGCTCGCCCCACCGGGCCGGCCCCGGTCGACGACCTCGCGGCCGAACGGCCACAGGACATAGGCGGCGATCCGGAAGCTCGCGACCCCGAACGGGATCGTGATGACGAGGATGCACGCCAGGATCCCGGCGAGCACATAACCCAGGAACAACCACACGCCCGCGGTCGCCAGCCAGATGATGTTGAGGATCACGGTCAGCACGGAACGCATACCGGCCACTGTAGGTCGGAAGCGGAAGTCGCGTCACAGGGTTACGGTGGGCCTTGTGAGCGACAAGCCGGACGTCAGGACCCTCGGCGAGCTGCGCGCCGCCGGTTACACCAGCCGCACCCTCCGCGAGGAGCTGCGCGAGAACCTGCTCGCGGCCCTGGCCGCCGGGCGCGACCCGTGGCCCGGGATGCACGGGTTCGACACCACCGTGATCCCGCAGGTCGAACGCGCCCTCATCGCCGGGCACGACATCGTGCTGCTCGGTGAGCGAGGGCAGGGCAAGACCCGACTCCTGCGCACCCTCGTCGGGCTGCTCGACGAGTGGTCTCCCGTGGTGGCCGGCTCCGAACTGGGGGAGGACCCGCTCGCCCCCATCACCGACCCGACCCGCGAGCGGATCGCCCGCGAGGGCGACGCGCTGCCCGTCGAGTGGCGCCACCGCACCGAGCGGTACGTGGAGAAGCTCTCCACCCCGGACACGTCCGTGGCCGACATGATCGGCGACGTCGACCCGATGCGCGTGGCGGAAGGTCGCCGTCTGGGCGACCCGGAGACCATCCACTACGGACTCGTACCCCGCGCGAATCGCGGGATCGTGGCGCTCAACGAGCTGCCCGACCTGGCCGAGCGTATCCAGGTGGCGCTGCTCAACGTCATGGAGGAGCGGGACGTCCAGATCCGCGGCTATGTGCTCCGTCTGCCGCTGGACGTGCTGGTCGTGGCGTCGGCGAACCCGGAGGACTACACCAACCGCGGGCGGATCATCACCCCCCTCAAGGACCGGTTCGGCGCGGAGATCCGCACCCACTACCCGCTCGATCTGGCCGACGAGATCGAGGTCGTGCGGCAGGAGGCCGAACTCACCGCCGAGGTGCCCGACGCTCTCATGGAGCTGCTCGCCCGCTTCACCCGCGAACTGCGCACCTCCGACTCGATCAACCAGGCCTCTGGGGTGTCGGCGCGTTTCGCCATCGCCGGCGCGGAGACCGTCGCCGCGGCGGCCCGCCGGCGGGCCGCCGTCCGCGGGGCCGACGACCCCGGCGAGGCGGTGGCCCGGCTCGTGGACCTCGACGCCGCCGTGGAGGTCCTGCGCGGCAAGATCGAGTTCGAACCCGGCGAGGAGGGGCGCGAATCCGAGATCCTGCGGTACCTGCTCCGCACCGCGACCGTGGACGTGGTGCGCGGGCTCTTCCGCGGCATCGACATGGCCCCGCTCGTCGAGGCGTTCGACGGCTCGGTGACCCTGACCACGGGGGCGAGCGTCACGGCCGCCGAGTTCCTGGCCGCACTGCCCGAGCTGTCCGTACCGGGGCTGTACGACGAGATCGCCGACCGGGTCGGCGCCACCAACGCCGGCCAGCGGGCCGGTGCGATCGAGCTGGCGCTGGAGGGGCTGTACCTCTCGCGGCGCCTGTCCAAGGAGACCGGGGACGGCGCCGCCGTCTACGGCTGACACGTCCCGGTGGCCACGCGGCCGCCGGAGCAGGAGGTGCGCGATGTCGCGACCAGAACCCCGCGCCCGCTACGGACGCTACGTCGGCGGGCCGGACCCGCTCGCGCCCCCGCTCGACCTGTCCGAGGCACTCGACGCGGTGTCCGAGGGCGTCATGGCCGGCTACTCGCCCGAGCAGTCGATGCGCGAGTTCCTGCGCTCCGGCGGCCGCGACCACACCGGGCTCGACGAGCTCGCCGGGCGCGTCCACCGCCGGCGGCGTGAACTGCTGAAGCGCCACCGACTGGGCGGCACCCTCGACGAGGTGTCCAAGCTGCTCGACGAGGCGCTGCTCGCCGAACGCGGGCAGCTCGCCCGCGACACCGAGATGGACCCCATGGACCGCACCCTGCGGGAGATGACCATCGAGAACCTCCCCGACAGCCCGGCGGCCGCGGTGGGGGAACTCAAAGACTATGACTGGGCCTCGCCCGACGCCCGCGAGGCGTACAAGCGGATCCAGGACCTGCTGGGTGCCGAGGCCCTCGACGCGCGGTTCGCCGGCATGAAGCAGGCGCTGGAGAACACCACCGACGCCGACCGGGCGGCGGTGTCCGAGATGCTCTCCGACCTCACCGACCTGCTGGACAAGCACGCCCGCGGGGAGGACACCGACGAGGACTTCCGCGAGTTCATGGACAAACACGGTGATGCGTTCCCCGAGCAGCCGCAGAACGTCGACGAGCTCATCGACACCCTCGCCAAGCGCTCGGCCGCAGCGCAGCGGATGATGCGCTCGATGACCCCGGAGCAGCGGGAGGAGCTCATGGCCCTGTCGCAGCAGGCGTTCGGCTCCCCCGAGCTCTCCGAACAGCTCGGCAGACTCGACGGATTGCTGCAGACACTGCGACCCGGGGAGAACTGGGACGGCTCCGAGGACTTCGAGGGCTCCGAGGGGCTGGGCATGTCCGAGGGGACGGCCGCGATGACCGAACTCGGCGACCTCGACCGCCTGGCCGAGCAGCTGTCCCGCAGCGACCGGTCGCCGCTGTCCGAACTGGATCTGGAGGCCGTCGCCCGCACCCTCGGCCGCGAGGCGGCGGTGTCCGTTCAGACCCTGGCCCGTCTCGAGCAGGCCATGCGGGACTCGGGCTACCTCAGCCGCCGGTCGGACGGCGACCTGCGACTGTCCCCGGCCGCGCTCCGCAAACTGGGCAGGTCGCTGCTGCGGGACGCCGCCCGCCGGCTGTCCGGCCGCTCGGGCGCGCGGGAGACCCGCGCATCGGGGGCGGCGGGCGACCAGACGGGGTCGAGCCGGGCATGGGAGTTCGGCGACGTCGAGTCGTGGGACGTGCCGCGGACGATCGGTAACGCGATCTCCCGCATCGCCGCCGAGGGCGGTGACCCCGCCGGCGGGGTCCGGCTCCTGCCCGAGGACATCGAGGTCCGCGAGACCGAGGCCCGGACGCAGGCCGCGGTCGCGCTGCTCGTGGACACCTCGTTCTCCATGGCGATGGAGGGCCGCTGGGTGCCGATGAAACGCACCGCGCTCGCCCTGCATCATCTGGTGAGCACCCGCTTCCGGCAGGACCGGCTCCAGCTCATCTCGTTCGGGCGGTTCGCCCAGTCCCGCACGATCGAGTCACTGTTGTCACTGGACGCCCAGTACGAGGCCGGGACGAACCTGCACCACGCGCTGCTCCTGGCGGGGCGCTTCTTCCGCGAGCACCCGACCATGCAACCGGTCCTGCTCATCGTCACCGACGGCGAACCCACCGCGCACCTGCTCAGTGGCGGCGAACCCTGGTTCGCCTACCCGCCGGACCCGGACACCATCCGCACGACCGTCGACGAACTCGACAGGGTCGCCCGGTTCGGCGCGCAGACCACGTTCTTCCGCCTGGGCGCGGACCCCGGCCTCTCGCGGTTCCTCGACGCGCTGGCCCGGCGGGTCGAGGGCACCGTGGTGGCGCCGGAAGTCGACGACCTCGGGGCCGCCGTGGTGGGGCGGTTCCTGCACACACGCCGCGGCCGCCCGGGCTCCGGTGACGCGTGGAACGCGGGCGGCCGCTGGGCCGTGTGACCCCTCTCAGGGCATCGGCGCGCCGACCTCGCCGGAGTCCCGGCGCAGGACACGCAGCGAGTCCACGGCGGCCACCTCGGTGAACTGCCCGGACTCCAGGGCACGGCAGTAGATCTCGTACGGCGGGCGACCGCCGTCCTCGGGGTTCGGGAACACGTCGTGGATGAGCAGCGCTCCGCCGATCTTCACCCACGGGGCCCAGCCGGAGTAGTCGGCCTGCGCGGCCTCGGAGGAGTGGCCGCCGTCGATGAAGACGAACGACGCGGGAGTGCCCCACACCCGGGCGACCTGCCGGGAGCTGCCCACCGCGGCGGTCACCACCTCGTCCAGACCCGCGTCCCACATGGTGTGACGGAAGGCGACCAGGGTCTCCAGGCGCCCGGTGTGCGGGTCGACGAGCGAGGTGTCGTGGTACTCCCAGCCCGGCTGGTGCTCCTCGGACCCGCGGTGGTGGTCGACGGTGACGATGCTGCCGCCGGTCACGCGCGCGGCGGCGCCGAGGAACACCGTCGAGCGGCCACAGTAGGTGCCGATCTCCACGCCCACGCCGTCGCCCAGGTACTCGCAGGCGATCTCGTAGAGAGTCGTGCCCTCCTCCAGTGGCATGAAGCCCGGGGCCGCGAGTGCGACGGCGAGCAGCGAGGGTTCGATCTCGGGTGCGGTCATGACTGTCAACCTAGCGCCCACCCCTCAGCCCTCGGCGCGGCGGGCGGCCTTGCGGGCGCCGCGCTCACGCCGTTGTCGTCGCCGTCAGCGCAGCGCCTCCTCGCGGAACTCGCCCGGGAAGTCCACCGACGGGCCGTTGTCGACCTCGGCCCTGCGCAGCTCGACGCGCCGGATCTTGCCCGAGATCGTCTTGGGCAGGTCCGTGAACTGCAGCCGGCGGATCCGCTTGTAGCCGGACAGGTGGGTGCGCGAGTACTCGAAGATCTCCCGCGCGGTGTCCTCGTTCGGCTCCCAGTCCCCGGCCAGGACGACGAACGCCTTGGGCACGTTCAACCGCACCGGGTCGGGGGAGGGAACGACTGCCGCCTCGGCCACGGCCGGGTGCTCGAGCAGCACCGACTCGAGCTCGAAGGGCGAGATCCGGTAGTCCGAGGACTTGAAGACGTCGTCGGTGCGGCCCACGTAGGTGATGTAGCCGTCCGTGTCCCGGGAGCCCACGTCGCCCGTGTGGTAAAAACCGTCGGCGTACGCGGCGGCGGTCCGCTCGGGGTCGCCGTGGTAGCCGACCATCAGGCCGAGCGGCCGCGGGTCGAGGCGCAGGCAGATCTCGCCCTCGGCCCCGTCGCCGGTGACCTCCTGCCCCGTGGCCGGGTCCACCAGCGCCACCTCGAAGCCCGGGCACGGCCGGCCCATGGAGCCGTCCTTGATGGGCTGGCCGGGGGTGTTGGCGATCTGCACGGTGGTCTCGGTCTGGCCGAAGCCGTCGCGGATGGTCACGCCCCACGCGTCGCGGACGCGACCGATGACCTCCGGGTTGAGCGGCTCACCGGCGCCCACCGCGAGGCGGGGCGGGACCTGCAGCTGGGTGAGGTCGGCCTGGATGAGCATGCGCCACACGGTCGGCGGGCAGCACAGGCTGGTCACTCCGCAGCGGTCCATCTCGCGCATCATCGCCGTCGCGTCGAAGCGGGAGTAGTTGTAGATGAACACGCACGAGCCGGCGATCCACGGGGTGAAGACGTTGGACCAGGCGTGCTTGGCCCAGCCGGGCGAGGAGACGTTGAGGTGGACGTCGCCGGGCTGCAGGCCGATCCAGTACATGGTCGACAGGTGGCCGGCGGGGTACGAGGCGTGCGTGTGCTCGACGAGCTTGGGCTTGCTGGTGGTGCCGGAGGTGAAGTAGAGCAGCAGGGTGTCGTCGGCGTGCGTGGTGTGGCTGGGTTCGAAGTCGGGGGAGGCGTCCATCGCACCGGCCAGATCGATCCAGCCCTCGGGTGCGCCGCCGGCGGCGCCACTCACGTCGGCCCCGCCGACGGAGATGCGCTGGTAGTCGCCGGAGATGGCGGAGAACCGGTCGGCCAGTTCGGCGCGGGCGATCACGTGCTTGATGCCACCGCGGGCGATCCGGTCGCGCAGGTCACCCTCGGCCAGCAGGGTGGTCGCGGGGATGACGACGGCGCCGAGCTTGATCACGGCGAGCATGACGTCCCACAGCTCCACCTGGTTGGCCAGCATGAGCAGGATGCGGTCGCCGGGCTCCACCCCGTGGTCGCGGAGCCAGTTGGCGGTGCGGTCGGAACGGATGCGCATCTCGTCGAACGAGTACTTGGCCTCGGTGGGTGCACCGCCACCGTCGTGCTCCTCGACGATCCACAGCGCGGGATCGTCGTTGCCCTCGGCCTGGACGTCGAACCAGTTCAGCGCCCAGTTCCACTCGTCCAGCTCGGGCCAGGCGAAACCGTCCCGGGCCCCCTCGTAGTCCTGCGCGTGGGCCTGGAGGAAGTCGCGGGCGGCGCGGAACCGGACGGTGGCCTCGGTGGGCAGCGGGGACATGGGTACTCCTGTCGACGGACGTGCCAGTTGTGTAGTGAGTCAGCTCACAGTAGGTCCGTCGTCCGCGGTGGCGGTACACCCGAAAGGGGAGGGTGCGAGCGCGGGTGGCGCCCCGATATGGATTACTAGGAGTTGCAAGTATAGGGTGATGGACATCACGGGAGAGGGGCGCTCGGCAACCCGGCCCAGGCGACCCCGCTGACGAAGGGACGGTCATGTCGGATCTCAGGCAGGTCGAGCACTACATCAACGGCGCGCGCGTCGCGGCCACGGGCGGCCGCACCCAGGACGTGCTCAACCCGAGCACGGGGAAGGCGCAGGCGGTCGTGCCGCTGGCCACGACGGCCGAGGTCGACGACGTCATCGCCAAGGCCGCCGCCGCGCAGAAGGCGTGGGCCGCGCAGAACCCGCAGAAGCGCGCCCGCGTGCTCATGCGGTTCGTCGACCTGGTCAACCAGAACATGCAGGAGCTCGCGGAGCTCCTGGCGATCGAGCACGGCAAGACGACCCCGGACGCGAAGGGCGACATCCAGCGCGGCCTCGAGGTCATCGAGTTCGCGATCGGCATTCCGCACCTGCTCAAGGGCGAGTACACCGAGAACGCCGGCACCGGCGTGGACGTCTACTCGATGCGCCAGCCGCTCGGCGTGGTCGCCGGCATCACGCCGTTCAACTTCCCGGCCATGATCCCGCTGTGGAAGGCCGGCCCGGCCATCGCGTGCGGCAACGCGTTCGTCCTCAAGCCCTCCGAGCGCGACCCGTCGGTGCCGGTCCGCCTGGCGGAGCTGTTCACCGAGGCCGGTCTGCCGGACGGCATCTTCCAGGTGGTGCACGGCGACAAGGAGGCCGTGGACGCCATCCTGAACAACGACACGATCCAGGCGGTGGGCTTCGTCGGCTCGACCCCGATCGCGCAGTACATCTACGAGAACGCGGCCCGCACGGGCAAGCGCGCGCAGTGCTTCGGTGGCGCCAAGAACCACGCGATCATCATGCCGGACGCGGACATGGACCAGGTCGCGGACGCCCTCGTCGGGGCCGGTTTCGGCTCGGCGGGCGAGCGCTGCATGGCCATCTCGGTGGCCGTGCCGGTCGGCGAGGGCACCGCCGAGAAGCTGATCGAGAAGCTCCTGCCCAAGGTCAAGGAGCTGAAGGTCGGCCACAGCCACGACCCGCAGTCCGACTACGGCCCGCTGGTGACCCCGGAGTCCAGGGAGCGCGTGCTCGACTACATCTCGCAGGGTGCGGACGCGGGCGCGGAGGTGCTCGTCGACGGCCGCGGTGTGGGCGCGTACACGGACTCCTTCAACGGCGAGGACATCTCGGGCGGCTACTTCGTCGGGCCGACCCTGCTGGACAAGGTCACGACCGACATGAGCGTGTACACCGACGAGATCTTCGGCCCGGTGCTCTCCATCGTCCACGCCAAGGACTTCGAGGAGGCCCTCGCGCTTCCCAGCGACCACGAGTACGGCAACGGCGTGGCCATCTTCACCCGTGACGGTGACGCGGCTCGCGAGTTCGTCTCCCGCGTCGAGGTGGGCATGGTCGGCGTGAACGTCCCGATCCCGGTGCCGATCGCGTACCACACGTTCGGCGGCTGGAAGAAGTCCGGCTTCGGCGACCTCAACCAGCACGGCCCGGAGTCGATCAAGTTCTACTCCAAGGTCAAGACGGTCACGCAGCGGTGGCCCTCGGGGATCAAGGACGGCGCCGAGTTCGTCATCCCCACGATGGACTGACGCCTTCCGGGCGTAGGAGAGGAACTTCGATGTTCACGCTTGATGACGACGACAAGGTCATCGTCGACGCCGCACGCGAATTCTCGGACAAGCGGGTCGGGCCCATGGCGCAGGAGTGGGACGAGACCCACCACTTCCCGAAGGACGTCCTGCGCGAGGCCGCCGGGATGGGCATGGGCGCGATCTATGTCTCGGAGGACGTCGGGGGCAGCGGGATGCGTCGCCTGGACGGTGTCCGCGTCTTCGAGCAGCTCGCGCGGGGGTGTCCGTCGGTGGCGGCGTACCTGTCGATCCACAACATGTGCGTGTGGATGGTCGACGAGTTCGGCACGGACGAGCAGCGGCAGGAGTGGATCCCGCGGCTGGCCTCGATGGAGCTGTTCGCGAGCTACTGCCTGACCGAGCCGGGCGCCGGTTCGGACGCGGCGGCGCTGCGGACGAAGGCGGTGCGGGACGGCGACCACTACGTGCTCACCGGGACCAAGCAGTTCATCTCCGGTGGCGGGCAGTCGGACGTCTACCTCGTCATGGCGCGGACCGGGGACGCCGGCCCCAAGGGCATCTCGGCGTTCCTGGTCCCTGCGGACTCCGAGGGGCTGAGCTTCGGCGCGGACGAGCGGAAGATGGGCTGGAACGCGCAGCCCACCGCGCAGGTGATCATGGAGGGCGTGCGCGTGCCGACCGCCAACCTCATCGGCGGTGCGGATTCCGGCGGGGAGGGGCTGGGCTTCACCATCGCCATGCGCGGTCTCAACGGCGGCCGCATCAACATCGCGGCCTGTTCGCTGGGCGGCGCGCAGGAGGCCTATGCGCGGGCGGTGGCCCATGTGCGGGACCGTGAGGCGTTCGGTGGGGCGCTCATCGACGAGCCGACCATCCGTTTCACCCTCGCGGAGCTGGCCACCGAGCTGGAGGCCAGCCGGCTGATGTTGTGGCGGGCGGCGGCGGCGCTGGACGCCAAGGAGCCCGACCACGTCGAACTGTGCGCCATGGCCAAGCTGTTCGTCACCGACCGCTGCTTCGACATCGCGGACCGGTCGCTGCAGCTGTTCGGCGGCTACGGATATCTATCCGAGTACGGAATCGAGAAGATCGTGCGGGATCTGCGGGTCCACCGCATCCTTGAGGGCACGAACGAGATCATGCGTGTCGTCGTCGGCCGGGCCGTCGCCGCTCGCGGACTGGGAGCGTAGTAGATGAGCAACGTGGACACGAGCAAGCCGACCGTGGCGTTCCTCGGGCTGGGCAACATGGGCGGGCCGATGGCCGCCAATCTGGTCGGGGCCGGTCACGAGGTCCGCGGCTTCGATCCGGTCGAGGCCGCGCAGCAGACCGCCCGTGAGGCCGGGGTGACGGTGTGCGGGTCGCCGGCCGAGGCGGTGCGAGGCGCCGCCGTGGTCATCACGATGCTGCCCAACGGTGAGCTGGTGACCTCGACCTACGCTGACGTGCTCAGTTTCGCCGAGGCGGGCACGCTGTTCATCGACTCGTCCACCATCTCGGTCGACGACGCCCGCGCGGTCCACGAGCAGGCGGTGTCGGCCGGGATGCTGCAGGTGGACGCCCCCGTCTCGGGCGGGGTCAAGGGCGCCACCGCCGGCACCCTGGCGTTCATGGTCGGTGGCGAGGACGAGGCGTTCGCGGCCGCGCAGCCGGTCCTCGAGCCGATGGCGGGCAAGGTCATCCACTGCGGCGGCGCCGGCGCGGGCCAGGCCGCGAAGGTCTGCAACAACATGGTCCTGGCCGTGCACCAGATCGCGATCGGTGAGGCGTTCGTCCTGGCCGAGCGGCTGGGGCTCGAGCACCAGGCGCTGTTCGACGTCGTCACCGGCGCGACCGGCAACAGCTGGGCGCTGCACACCAACTGCCCGGTGCCCGGCCCGGTCCCGACCTCGCCGGCGAACAACGAGTTCAAGCCCGGGTTCGCCACCGCACTGATGAACAAGGACCTGGGCCTGGCGCTGGCCGCGCTGGAGAGCACCGGGACCGTGGCGCCGCTCGGCGCGGCGGCCGCGGCACTGTATGACGAGTTCGCGCAGGACAACGGCGACAAGGACTTCAGTGCGATCATCACCAGCATCCGCGACTCCGCGCGGAGCTGACCCGTCAGTACGAGGAGAGTTGCCATGACCACCCTCCGGCCGAGTGATTCGGACGCCGTCCTGGGCGCACTGCGCAGGGCCCGACAGGAGTCCGGGCTCCCGATCGTCTTCGCGGGGGAGGGGAACGGCGAGACCGCCCAGCTCAGCCGGTTCATCGGCGCCCGGACCACCTCGATGCAGGGTCTGCAGGTGGCCAAGGGGCGCGGGCTCGGCGGTCACGTCATGGCGTCCGGGCGACCGGCGACGGTCCGCGACTACGAGGACTGCTCCGGGATCACCCGGCACTACGCCGAGGCGGTGGGCCAGGAGGGCCTGCGGGCCATCATCTCGGTTCCGGTGATGGTCTCCGGCGTCGCGCGCACGATCCTCTACGGCTCGGCGCGCGTGGCCACCCAGCTCGGCGACCACGTCACCCGGACGTTCAACTCGGTGGCCGCCGAGCTGGCCTCGGAGTTCCGGGTCCGCGACGAGGTCGACCGTCGACTGCGCATGGCCGATGTCGCCGCCGCCGAGCACACGGTCGGCCTGGAGGCCTCGGATCGTGAGCAGCTGCGGGTGCTGCACGGTGAGCTGCGCGCGATCGCCGCGGAGCTGGGCGACCCGGCGCTGCGTGACAGGCTGCTGGCCGCCGGGTCGGCCCTCGCCGGGGTGGGGCGCGCCCCTGTCGACGGGGACGCGCCCGCGCCGGCCAAGTCGGTGCTCTCGCCCCGGGAGATCGACGTCCTCGCGCAGGTGGCGCTCGGGTTGTCCAACGCGGAGGTGGGCGCGCGGTTGTCGCTCTCGCCGGAGACGATCAAGGCGTACCTGCGCAACATCGGCACCAAGCTCGGGACGCGGTCGCGAATGGAGTCGGTGGCCCGGGCGAGGCTGCTCGGCCTCCTGCCCTGACCCGCCCCGCAGCACCGCCTTCCGCCCCGCCGTCGCGACGGCGGGGCGGCGCGGCTCTACGTCGTCGCGGTCTGCGGCTCCTGCCACGTCACCCGCACGCCGGTAGCGGGTCGGGTGAGCATGTGGGTCCACGGGAACGTCATGTCGTCGGGATCCCGACTGATGCGCACCTCGGGCCGGCACAGCGCGGCCACGGTGGCGGACAGCGCGGTCACGGCGATCTTCTCGCCGGGGCAGCGATGGCCCGTGCGCACCCCGGCCCCGCCGTGGGGGATGAACGCCTCGAGCGCCTCGGCGTCGTCGACACCCATGAAGCGCCCGGGGTCGAAGGTGGTGGCGTCGGGCCAGTGGTTGGGGTCGGTGTCCGTGCCGAGGAGATCGAGCAGAACGAGCTGGTCCTTGCGGACCGGGCAGCCCTGGACCTCGAAGTCCTTCGTGGCCAGGGCGGGCAGCATGGGAACGAACGGATAGACCCGGCGGACCTCCTGGGCGAACGCCACGGCCTCCGGGATGTCCGTGAGCCGATCGGTCGTTGACGCCGCCTCCCGGATCCGGTCCGCCCACCGCGGATGCTCGGCGAGGGCGACCGCCGCGAACGCGGCGAACCGGGCCACCGCCACGGTGGGTCGGGTCAGGTTCTGCAGCTCAACCGCCGCGGTGCGGTCGTCGACGAACGCACCGTCCTCGTCGCGCAGGTCCGCCATGGCCGCCAGGACGGAGCCGGGCTCTGCCCGTAGGCCGCCCGAGCGCACCGCGCGGATCAGTCCCGTGGCCCAACGGTCCAGTCGCACGCGCTCGAACTCCGCGACCGGATTGGTCGCCACCCGCCCGAACGTGTCGAGCAGCCGGCTCATCTGCCGTGCGCGACGGTCGGCCTCCGGCGGTGTGAGCGGCAACCCGGCCCACCGGAACGCCGCCCGGCCGAACGCGGTCGAGGCGTCGTCGTAGACGGTGCCGCCGCCGCTGCGCGCCCACCGGTCGAGCATCTCCTCGAGCTCGTCGGCCACCAGCCCGGCGAACCGGGCGACCCGGTCGTCGTCGTAGGCCATGTCCGCGAGCGCGTTCTTGCGAGCCGCGTGCGCGCGGCCGTCGAGCTTGTGGACTGAGCCGGGGCCGAACAGTGGCAGCCGGATGAACGACGGCATGGCCCCGTCTCGCTTGACCTTGTCGGCGTCGTAGAAGGCGCGGACGCCGTCGATGCCCCGCAGCAGCACCGTGCTGCGGCCCATCAGCCGGAGGCGGACCGGGGTCTGCGACTCGGGGGAGACGCCCGCCCGCTGACGCACCCGGGAGGCGAAGAGATAGCCGGAGCGGAGGAAGTCGAGGGACTGGTCACCCATCACTCGGGCGGCGGGTCGGGTCATCGGGCGCTCTCCTTCGTGCTCGGGTGGGAACTCGCGGTCGGCGTCCCGGCCACACTAGAGCGACTCGCGCCGACGCGCTTCCGGTCGCGACCGCAGCGCCTCCATCAGGTCGTCGAGCATGCCGTCGGACGGCCGGTCGTCGGCGCGTCGGTGGGCGGTGGCGCGTCCGTCGGGGGACAGGCACCAGCGCCACCAGTGGTCGAGAACGGTCTCACCGGGGCCGGGGGCGCCCAGGCCGTCGGCGGTGAACGCGTCCGCGCCGGGGGCGCCCGCGCCGAGGTCGTCGGCGCCGACGACCGCCGGCCAGTTCCACGCGGCGGCCTGCGCGGACACCTTGCCTCCGCCGCTGATCGGGTCGATCGCCAGCGCGGGCACGCCGGCCTGCAGGGCCAGCACGAGTCCGTGCATCCGCATCGTCACCACGGCGTCCACCCGGGCGATCACCGAGCTCACCTGACCGGGCGTCGAGGGCAGTCGCCAGTCGCGGGGGTCGAGTCGGGTCTCCAGCGGGAGCAGCGCCGCGTCCAGGCCACCCAGCCAGTCGGTGAGCGCGCCGATCACGGCCTCGTGGCGCCGCCGGTCGCCGTACTCCTGTTGGCCACCGGTCAGGTACACCCCGACGACGGGCACCGCCGGTGGCGGGACGTGTGCGGCCAGGTCGGGTCGCGCGGTCGAACCGGGGGCGTCGCGGGCGATCACGGCGTCGAGCCGGTCGAGCAGGGGATCGGCGTGGTCCACGACGCTGACGCCGACAGCGATCCGTCGGCAGCGGGGGAAGCGGTCCAGCATCTCGACCGCGGCGTCGCCGCTGGCGGGGCCGCACACGAAGACCACGTGGGTGTAGCGGGAGGGGTCGACGTCGTCGAGGCGCAGACCGCCGGGCGGGCACATCACCGCGCTCCAGGCGGTGTCGTGACCGATCCCGTCGGCGGTGAGGCGACGGGCCACCGCCTCCATCGCCAGGACGTCGCCGGCCGTGGCCTCGCCGTGCAGGGGACTGGACCAACCGACGATGAGTACGCGCACGCCCCGAGCCTGCCCGACCCGGCGCCGCCCCGCCAGCCCCGGCTCGTCGGACTAGCCTCGGGCCGGTGAACACCAACGTGACCGTCGTGGTGGCCTCGAGGAACCGGCGAGAGGACCTCCGGGCCACCCTGCCCCGCCATGACGCGCCCGTGATCGTCGTGGACAACGCCTCGGACGACGACTCGGTGGAGGTGTGCCGCGCGGCGGGCGACCACGTGAGCGTCATCGCGTCTCCCGAGAACCTCGCCGCGAGGGCCCGCACCGTCGGCGCGCGGGCGGCGCGGACCGAGCTCGTCGCGTTCGCCGACGACGACTCGTGGTGGGAACCGGACTCCCTCGAGCAGGCGGTGCGGCTCTTCGCCGAATATCCGCGCCTCGGCCTGGCCGCCGGAACCATCCTCGTGGGGCCGGAGAACGAGCCGGACCCGATCAACGCGGTCCTCGCCGACTCGCCCCTGGGTACCGCGCCGGACGCCCCGGGGCCGGCCCTGCTGGGTTTCGTCGGGTGCGGTGCGATCGTCCGCCGCGACGCGTTCCTCGGGGTGGGTGGGTTCGACGACGTCATCCGGTTCCCCGGCGAGGAGGAACGGGTCGCCCTCGACCTGCGCGACGCGGGCTGGCAGATCTGCCACGTCCCGGACCTCGTGGCCCACCACCACCCGTCACCGGTGCGGGACGCCCCGGGGATCCGCCGGGCCGGCCTCACCCGCAGCCGGCTCCTCACCGCGGTCCTCCGGTTGCCGGCGGGCGCGGTCGCGGGTGAGGTCGTGGACGGGATGCGCACCGCGGACGGACGGAGAGGACTCCTCAGCGCGGTGCCGCGGATCCCCGCCGCGCTCGCCGCGCGACGGGTGGTGGGGGAGCCCACCCTGCGCGCGCGGGAGCGGCTCCGCGCCGCGGACGACAGGTAGAAGGCCCGCGCCGCGGACGACGGACAGAGGCCCCGCAGGGGGCGGGTGGACGCACACGGGAGAGGAGAGTCGGATGAGCAGCGCACCGGAACCGGACGGTCGGGATCCCAGGGTGAGCGTGGTGATGATCACCTGGAACCGCCGCGAGGAGGCGCTCGCCGCTCTGGACCGGCTGGCGGAGCTGCCCGAGCGCCCGGAGGTCATCGTCGTCGACAACGGCTCCACCGACGGCACCGCCGACGCCGTCACCCGCCATCACCCGGGCGTGCGGCTCATCGCCAGCCCCACGAACCTCGGCGCGGTCGGCCGCAACCTCGGCGTGGACGCGGCGACCACCCCCTACGTCGCGTTCTGCGACGACGACACGTGGTGGGACCCGGGTTCGCTGCGCGCCGGTGCGGACGCCCTCGACGCGCATCCGCGGCTGGGCGTGGTCACGGCGCGGATCGTCGTGGAGCCGGGCGGCGAGGACGACCCGATCGTGCCGGAGCTGGAGAACTCGCCGGTGCGCGGCCCGGACTGGCTCCCCGGGCCGGCGCTGGGCAGCTTCCTCGCGGGGGCGAGCATCGTCCGGGCCGAGGCGTACCGGGAGGCCGGCGGCTTCCACGAGCGTCTGTGGCTGGGGGGCGAGGAGGAGCTGCTCGCGGCCGACCTCGCCGCCGCCGGCTGGGAGCTGTGCTATCTGCCCGAGATGACCGTGCACCACCAGGCGTCGGTGCTGCGCGATCCGCATCTGCGCCGCCGTCACGGCATCCGGAACACCCTGTGGTTCACGTGGCTGCGCCGGCCGCTGCCCGCCGCGCTCCGGCGCACGCGGGATGTCCTCGCGGGCGCGCCGCGGGATCGGATCACCGCGGCGGGGGTGCTCGACGCCCTCCGGGGCACGGCCTGGGTGGCGAGGGATCGGCGGGTGCTGCCACCGCACGTCGAGGCGCGTTTCCTGGCCCTCGAGGAGAGCCAGAGGTCCAGCGCGGCACGGCGCTACGACAGTTGAGAGCCGGCGCGAGCGGTAGCCACTTCCCCCCGATCGTGCCTAAGTTGGCGCCATGATCGTCTTGGGAGTCAATGCCACCTTCCACGATTCGTCCGCCGCGCTGGTCGTCGACGGACGCGTGGTCGCCGCGGCCGAGGAGGAACGCTTCTCCCGGCGCAAGCACGCCAAGCGGCCGGTGCCGTTCTCGGCGTGGGAGCTGCCGGAGTTGTCGATGCGCTGGTGCCTCGAGGAGGCCGGCATCACCGCGGCCGATCTGGACGCGGTGGGGTACGCCTTCGATCCCGAGCTGGCGGCGCTGCAGCCCGACGACCCCTTCGACTCGGTACGGATCGACTACGTGCGGCGCGCGCCCGAGTTCCTCGCCGAGTCGCTGCCCGGGCTGGACCCCGACCGGGTGCGGTTCGTCGAGCACCACGTCGCGCACGCCGCCTCCGCCGCCCTGGCCGGGCCGCACCGCACGTGCGCGGTGTTGGTCAACGACGGCCGCGGGGAGCGGCACTCCCAGCTCGCGGGCCATTACCGCGACGGGGAGCTGGAGATCTGTCACCGCCAGGATCTGCCCGATTCGCTGGGTCTGTACTACGAGTCGCTCACCGAGCACCTGGGCTTCCTGCGCTCGAGCGACGAGTTCAAGGTGATGGCGCTGGCCTCCTACGGCGAGCCGCGGTTCCTGCCGGAGCTGCGTGAGAGCCTGCACGCGAACCCGGACGGGGGGTTCACCGCGCGTGCCCCGGAGTGGGAGCGGTTCGCGCCCCGCCGCGTCGACGACGGGACGTGGGGAGGCGTGCACGCCGACCTCGCCGCCTCGGTGCAGGCCGGGGTGGAGGAGGTGTTGGTCGCCAACGCCGAGTGGCTGCACCGGCAGACGGGCGAGACCGTCCTCACCATGGCGGGCGGGACCGCGCTGAACTGCGTGGCCAACACGCGGATCTGGCGCGACGGGCCGTTCGACGAGGTGTGGGTCCAGCCGGCGTCCGGCGACTCCGGCACCGCCCTGGGGGCGGCGCTGCACCTGGCGCGCGAGCAGGACGAGCTCGCCCCGGGTGCCGTGGACCCCGCGGCGGGGCGTGGATGGGACGACGACGAGCTGGCGCAGTGGCTCACCGCGGCCCGCGTGCCCTTCACCACCCCGGATGATCTGGTGGGCGAGGTGGCCGATCTGCTCGCCGACGACGGTGTCATCGCGTGGTTCGACGGGCGTAGTGAGTTCGGTCCCCGGGCGCTGGGCCGCCGGTCCCTGCTGGCCAACCCGACGCGGGCCGCGAACGTCGAGCGGCTCAACGACGTCAAGGGGCGCGAGCAGTTCCGGCCCGTGGCCCCGATGATCCTCGCCGAGCGCGCCGCCGACATCGTCACCGACGGCCCGCTGCCGAGTCCGTACATGCTCTTCGTGCACACGGTGCGCCCCGAATGGCGGGACAGGCTGCCCGCGGTGGTGCACACCGACGGCACCGCGCGGGTCCAGACCGTCTCCGACGCGGACACGCCCAGGGTCGCCGACCTGCTGCGCGCCTTCGAGGCGCGGACCGGCGTCCCGGTACTGGTCAACACGAGTCTGAACACGGCCGGCCGACCCATGGTCGACGATCCCCGCGACGCCCTCGAACTGTTCGGGTCGGCGCCGGTCGCCGCGCTCGTGCTCGGCCCGCACCTCGTGCGCCGCGCGGACTTCGTGGTCGGCGGTGACGCATGAGCCGAGCCCCCCGCTGGGCGATCGTCGTGCCCACCATCGGTCGACCGTGCCTGCAGGCGATGCTCGACTCCCTGGCCGCGCAGCGGACCGACGACGCCCACCCGGCACCCGTGGAGGTCGTGCTCGTCGATGACCGGCCGGGACGGGTCGATCCGCTGACGGCGAGCCTGCCGGGAGTCGACTGGCCGCTGCGGGTCGTCCGCGGCTACGGGCGAGGGCCCGCCGCCGCCCGCAACCGTGGCTGGCGGGCCACGCATGAGTCGGCCCCGGAGTGGATCTCCTTCCTCGACGACGACGTGATCCTGCCCGACGGGTGGCTCTCCGGGCTCGTGGACGACCTCGCGGCGTGCGGCCCGGACACGGGCGCCACGCAGGCCTCGATCCGCGTGCCGCGTCCGACGGATCGCCCGCCGACGGACTGGGAGCGCAACGTCGCCGCGCTCGAGGGCGCGGACTGGGCGACCGCGGACATGGCGTACCGCCGCGCGGCCCTCGAGCAGGTGGCGGGCTTCGACGAGCGGTTCCCCCGGGCCTTCCGCGAGGACGCCGATCTCGCGCTGCGGGTCCGCCGCGCGGGTTGGTCGCTCGCCCGCGGTGCGCGGCACATCATCCATCCCGTGCGCCCGGCCGACGACGGGGTGAGCCTGCGCCTGCAGGCCGGCAACGCCGACGACGCGCTCATGCGGAGGCTGCACGGGCCGCGCTGGCGGCAGGCGGCGCAGGCCCCGGGCGGCGGATTCGGCTATCACGTGGCCACCGTGGCCGGGGCGCTGGTCGCGGTGGGGGGTGCGGCCACGGCGGTGGCGGCGGGCGCGTGGGCGCGCACCGCCCCCGCCGCGAGCCTCGCGACCGGGGCCGATGCCGGCACCGCCCGCGTGGCCGGTGCCGCCCGCGCGGCCGGCGCGGCGGCGGGCGTCGGCGCGCTGGCCTGGACCGGCCTCACCGCCCGCTTCCTGGCGATCCGGCTCGGTCCCGGGCCCCGACCCGGCCACCCGGAGTTCCGCGCCGAGGTGCGCCGGATGGTGCCGACGTCTCTCACGATCCCGTTCGCGGCGGTCCGCCACCGGATCGACGGGTGGCGGCGCCACCGCGGGGCGACACCGTGGCCGCCGAGGCCCCGCGCGGTGCTGTTCGACCGCGACGGCACCCTCGTGCGGGACGTGCCCTACAACGGGGACCCGGCGAAGGTCGAGCTCATGCCCGGCGCCCGCGAGGCCGTCGACCGGGCCCGCGCCGCCGGCCTGGCGGTCGGCGTGGTCTCCAACCAGTCCGGCATCGCCCGGGGACTGCTCGACGAGGCGGCGGTCCGCGCGGTCAACGCCCGGGTCGACGAGCTCCTCGGCGGGATGGACACCTGGCGGTACTGCCCGCACGGACCGGAGGACGGGTGCGGCTGCCGCAAGCCCGAACCCGGTCTCGTCACCGGCGCCGCCGCCGACCTCGGCGTCGACCCGCGTGAGTGCGTGGTCATCGGGGACATCGGCGCCGACGTCGAGGCCGCCCTGGCCGCACGCGCCCGACCGGTCCTCGTGCCGACCCCGGTGACCCGGCCCGAGGAGGTCCGCGACGCCCCGTGCGTCGCCCCCGACCTGCTCACGGCGGTGGGGGAGGTGCTGCGCTGATGGGACGCACCCTGGCCGTCCGGCTCGACTCCGACGGCGACGTGCTGCTCTGCGGCCCCGCCCTGACCCTGCTCGCCGAGGCGGGCGACGAGGTGGACCTGCTGGTCTCCTCCCAGGGCCTCGCGGCCGCGGGGCTCCTCCCGGCGGTCTCCGAGGTGCTGGTGTACGACGCCCCGTGGTCGGGCTTCCGCCCGCCGCCGGTCGACCGCGCCGCCACCGCGGACCTGGTCGAGCGGATCGCGTCCGGCGGCTACGACCGGGCGGTGGTGTTCACCTCGTTCCACCAGAGCCCCCTGCCGATGGCGCTGCTGCTGCGACTGGCCGGGGTGCCGTTCATCGCCGCCGCCAGCGTCGACTACCCCGGTTCTCTGCTCGACGTACGCGTCCGCCGCGACGACCCGCCCGGCGGCGGGCACGAGGTCGAGGCCGCGGTCGAGATCGCCGTCGCGGCCGGCGCCCGGCGGCCTGACCGGATCCCCGGCCTCGCCGTGCGACACCCGCTCCCCGACGTGACCGATCTGCTCCCGGGCGACGGGCGCGACCTCGTCGTCGTCCACCCCGGTGCCTCCGTCCCCGCCCGGTCGCTCACGCCCGCCCACGCCGGCCGCATCGTCGCGGCGCTCCGCGACGCCGGGTACCTCGTCGCGGTCACCGGCGGCCCCGGTGAGCGCGACCTGGTCGCACGGACCCTCGCCGCGTGCCCCGGCGGCACCGGCGGCGACGTCCTCGACCTCGCCGGTCGCACCGACCTCGCGCAACTGGCCGCGGTGCTCGAGCGCGCGGCCGTCGTCGTCGTCGGCAACACCGGCCCCGCCCACCTGGCCGCCGCCGTCGGCACCCCCGTCGTCTCGCTGTTCTCCCCGGTGGTCCCCGCCGACCGCTGGGCGCCCTGGGGCGTCCCCGTGCGGCTCCTCGGCGACCAACATGCGCCGTGCCGCGACACCCGCGCCCGCGAGTGCCCCGTCGACGGGCACCCGTGCCTGACCGGCGTCCCGCCGGACGAGGTGGTCGCCGCCGTCACCGGACTCGCCACGGAGAGGAGGACCCGATGCGCATCCTGATCTGGCACGTCCACGGCTCCTGGACCACGTCCTTCGTCCAGGGGGACCACGAGTACCTCGTGCCCGTCCTGCCGGACCGGGGCCCCGACGGCCGCGGCCGCGCGCAGACGTGGGACTGGCCCGCCTCGGTGTCCGAACTCGACCCCGGGCAGCTGCGCGAGCAGGCCACGGACGGCGGGATCGACGTGGTCATCCTCCAACGCGCCCACGAGGTCGACCTGCTGCGCGAGTGGACGGGACTGCGGGCCGGCGTCGACGTGCCGGCCGTCTACGTCGAGCACGACACCCCCCGCGAGCACGCGGCCGGGTCCCGGCACCCGATGGCCGACCAGGACCGGGTGCCCGTCATCCACGTGACCCGCTTCAACCGCATGATGTGGGACTGCGGATCCGCGCGCACCGGCGTGGTCGAGCACGGCATCGTCGACCCGGGGCGGTCGTGGACGGGGGAGGACGCCAGCCTCGCCGTCGTCGTCAACGAACCGGTACGCCGTGGCCGCATCGCCGGCACCGACCTCGTCGTGGACCTGGGACGTCAGGTCCCCCTCCACGTCTACGGCATGGGGATGGACGAGCTCGCCGAGCTCGCGCCGCACCTCGCGCCGACGCTGCACGAGAACCCGCCCCAGGCAGAACTGCACCGCACGCTCGGCCGGCACCGCGCCTATTTCCACCCGTACCGGTGGACCAGCCTCGGCCTGGCCCTGCTCGAGGCCATGACGCTCGGCATGCCGGTCCTGGCGCTGAGCACCACCGAGGCGCCCCACGCGGTGCCGCCCGAGGCCGGCCTGCTCAGCAACGACCCCGACGAACTGCTCGCGCGCGCCCGGGACTGGCTCCACGACCGCGACGCCGCCGCGGCGGCCGGCGCCGCCGCCCGGGACCACGCGCTGCGCCACTACGGACTCGGCCGCTTCCTCGCGGACTGGGACACCGTCCTGCAGGAGGTGACGACATGAGGATCGCCCTGGTCTCGGAACACGCGAGCCCCCTGGCCGCACTCGGGGGGGAGGACGCCGGAGGGCAGAACGTCTACGTCGCCGAGCTGGCGACCGGCCTCGGCGCGCGGGGCCACGACGTCACCGTCTACACCCGCAGAGAATCGGCCTCGGCGCCCGAGACGATCCGGCTCGCCGAGCGGGTGCGGCTGGTCCACGTCACCGCCGGCCCCCCGGCGCCGCTGCCCAAGGACGAGCTCGCCCCCTACATGGACGAGTTTGGGCGCGCGCTGGCGCGTCACTGGCTCTCCGACGGCGTCCCCGACGTCGCCCACGCCCATTTCTGGATGTCCGGGCTGGCCGTGCAGCGCGCCCGGCAGACGGTCGACGTGCCCTTCCTCCAGACGTTCCACGCCCTCGGCGTGGTCAAGCGGCGCCACCAGGGCAGCGCCGACACCAGCCCGCCCGGCCGCCTCGCCGACGAGGTCGCGCTCGCGACCGGAGCCGACGCCGTCACGGCCAGCTGCCGCGACGAACGCCGCGAGCTCGTCGACCTCGGCGCCGACCCCGACCGTATCCACGTCATCCCCTGCGGGGTCGACCTCGAGCTGTTCCACCCCGACGCCCACCGGACGCGTGCGGACCACCTGCCGCCGCGCCGCGACGGCCACCGACGGATCGTCTCCCTCGGCCGGATGGTGCCCCGTAAGGGCATCGACCACGCCATCCGCACGCTCACCTCCATCCCCGACGCAGACCTCGTCGTGGCCGGCGGGCCCGACCGTGCGGAACTCGACCGCGATCCCGAGGCCGTGCGGCTGCAGGCGCTCGCGCGCGAACTCGGGGTCGACGACCGGGTGACCTTCACCGGGCGGCTCGACCGCCCGGACGCCGCCGCTCTCCTCGCCTCCGCCGATGTCGTGGTGGTGACCCCGTGGTACGAACCCTTCGGCATGGTCCCGCTCGAGGCCATGGCGTGCGGCCGCCCCCTCGTCGGCACGGCCGTGGGCGGGCTGCTCGACTCCGTCGACGACGGCGTCACCGGGCTACTCGTACCACCCGGCGACCAGGCCGCCGTCACCCGCGCGGTGACCGAGCTGCTCGACGACCGCGACCGCGCGGAGGCCATGGGCGTCGCAGCGCGCCGCCGGGTCGAGGCGCTCTTCTCCTGGGACGGCGTCGTGGACGCGACCCTCACCGCCTACGCGGACGCCGCGCGGACGGCCGCCCCCCGCACGGCAGGGGACGCGGCCCCCGCCAGCGGGTGGCTCGAGTCGCACCTCGGGGGACTGCGCGCGGCCCTCGACGACGTCGCCCGACACGGGCCCACCCTCGACCGGTGGGCGGGCCGGCTCACCTCGCGCCTGCTCGCGGGCGGGAGGCTCCTGGCCGCCGGCAACGGCGGCAGTGCGGCCGAGGCCCAACACTTCACGGCCGAGTTCGTCGGACGGTTCATCGAGGACCGGCGTCCCGTCTCCGCGATAGCCCTGACCTCCGACCTGTCCGGACTCACCGCGATCAGCAACGACTACGGCTACGCGGAGGTCTTCGCCCGCCAGGTCGAGGCGCACGCCTCGCCGGGTGACATCCTCGTACTGCTGTCCACGAGCGGCACCAGCGAGAACGTCATCGCCGCCGCCCGCCGGGCGCGCGAGCGCGGCGTCACCACATGGGCCCTCACCGGAGGCGGACCCAACCCGCTCGAGGAGGAATGCGACGAGTCGATACGGGTCGCCTCCTGCAACACGGCGGTGATCCAGGAGTGCCACCTGGTGCTCCTGCACGCCCTCGCGGCCGCCGTGGACACGCGGCTGCCCCGGAGCCGAGAGGTGGACAATGCACGCTGATCCCGTGGCCGTCGTCGGAGACGTCGTCCTCGACCGTGACCTCGAGGGCACGTCGACCAGGCTGTGCCCTGACGCCCCCGTCCCCGTCGTGGACGCCGATCACACGCGCGTGAGTCCCGGCGGCGCCGGGTTGGCGGCGCTCATGTGCGCGCGCATCGACCGCGTGCCCCGCGTCCGGCTCGTCGCGCCCCTGGCCGACGACGCCGCCGGGGAGACGCTGCGCTCCGAGCTCGCCGACATCGACGTCCGTGCGCTCGGGCACGAGGGCGGCACCCGCACCAAGACCCGTATCCGGGCCGGCGGCCAGACGCTGCTCCGCGTGGACGACGGCGGGCCGGCCACCCCGCGCGACGTCGACCTCGCCGGGTTGGCCGACGCGCTGGCCGGGGCGGTCGTGCTCGTCAGTGACTACGGCGCGGGGACCACCCGCGACCCGGCGGTGCGCGCGGGGCTCGAACAGGCCGCGCGGGACGGCGACGTGATCTGGGACCCGCACCCCCGGGGCGGGCCGCCCGTGCCCGGGTGCGCGGTCGTCACCCCGAACCTGGCGGAGGCCCTCGACGCGGCGGGCGCCCTCGGCCTCGACGCCGACCCGGAACGGCCGGGCGACCTCGCCCGTGCGCTCCGCCGCGCGTGGGAGGCCCGTGCCGTGGTCGTCACCGTCGGCTCCGAGGGCGCCTGGCTGGCCGAGGGGGACGACCTGAGGCAAATCCCGTCCGGCGGGCGCGAGGCCGGCGACCCGTGCGGCGCCGGTGACCGCGTCGCGGCGTCGATCGCCGCGTCGTTGAGCCGGCGGGAGTCGGCGGCCACCGCGGCGGCCCGGGCCGTGGCCGACGCCTCCAGGTGGGTGGCGGAGGGTGGCGCCGCGGGGTTCCGCGGCCGGGGCAACCAGACCGCCCCGAGCACCCTCGACGGCTTCGCCCACCGCATCGCCCGCACCCGCGAGGCGGGCGGGGTGATCGTCGCGACCGGCGGCTGCTTCGACGTCCTGCACGCCGGACACGCGCAGTACCTGCGCGCCGCCCGTGAGCTGGGCGACCTGCTGGTGGTCCTGCTCAACTCCGACACCTCCGTACGCAGGCTCAAGGGGCCCGGCCGGCCGGTCAACCCGGTCGCCGACCGGCGCGCGCTGCTCGAGGCGCTGGCCAGCGTCGACGCCGTGGTGGTGTTCGACGAGGACGACCCGCGTGAGGCACTGGACACACTGCGGCCCGACGTCTGGGTCAAGGGCGGTGACTACCGCGTGGCCGACCTGCCGGAGGCGCCGCTCGTCCACAGCTGGGGCGGCCGGGTCGAGATCCTCCCGCTCCTGTCCGGTCGGTCCACGACCTCGATCCTCGATCGGATCAGCGATGCCGGTTGAGCCGTACACCGCCGAGGCGCTCCGGGCGGCCGGGGTGCCCACGCACGTCGACGTCGCCCGCGAGGAGCCGTGGGCGGTGCGGCCGGAGGACATCGGATCCGGAGACGTGCTCGCCCTCCGTGCCCTCGGGATGGGGGACGCCCTCACCGGCATCGCCCCGCTGCGGGGCCTGCGACGTCTGGCACCGGGGTCCCGGCTCGTGCTGGCGGCCCCCGCAGGGGTCGGCGGGTGGCTGGCGCGCCTGGGCGTCGTCGACGCGGTACTGCCGACCCCCGGCCTGGTCCCGCTCGGGCCGATCCGCGGGGGACAGATCGCCGTGGACCTGCACGGCAACGGCCCGGCCAGTCGCGGCCTCCTCACCGCCACGGACCCCGGCCGCCTCATCGGGTTCGACTGCCCGGAGGTGGGGCACGCCGGCCCGCCCTGGCACCGTGACGAACACGAGGTCCACCGGTGGTGCCGCCTGGTGAGCGACGCCGGCGGACCGTGCGGCCCCGAGGACCTCCGCCTCACCGACCCCGCCCCCGACCGCGCCGACCGCTCGGCCGGCGGATCATCCGGCCGGGCACCCGGGGGGCCGGTCGTCGTCCACCCCGGCGCCGCCGCGCCCGCACGCCGCTGGCCGGTCGGGCGGTGGGCGGCCGTCGCGCGCGTGCTGGCCGAGGACGGTCACCGCGTGGTGGTCACCGGCTCGGCCGACGAGGCGGAGTTGACGGCCGAGGTCGCCGGGCCGACCCCCGGCGCGACCGACGTCGGGGGAGCACTCGACCTCGACGCCCTGACCGACCTCGTCCGCGGGGCCGCACTCGTCCTCAGCGGGGACACCGGCATCGCGCACCTCGCGACGGCGCTGGCCACCCCGTCGGTGGTCCTCTTCGGCCCCGTCCCGCCCCGCTGGTGGGGCCCGCTCATCGACCCTCATCTGCACCACGTCCTGTGGCACGGCGACCCGGACGCCGACTCGTGGGGCGACCCCCACGGTGACGTCGTCGATCCACGACTGGACGCCGTGCGGACCGACGAGGTGCTCAGATCCGCCTTCGACCTACTCAGCCACGACACGGGGAGGACCACATCATGACCCGAACCATCACACGGGCCGTCGTCACCGGAGGCGCCGGTTTCCTCGGCAGCCACCTGTGCACCGAACTCCGCCGCCGCGGCGTCGAGGTCGTCGCCCTGGACAACTTCCTCACCGGCACACCGGACAACCTCGCGCACCTCGCCGCGGATACCGGGTTCCAGTTGATGAAGCGTGACGTCACCGACTACGTCCACGTCCCGGGCCCGGTCGACCTCGTCCTGCACTTCGCGTCCCCGGCCTCGCCGATCGACTATCTCAAGCTGCCCATCCACACCCTCCGGGTGGGGTCGCAGGGGACACACAACGCCCTGGGCCTCGCCCGCGACAAGGGCGCCCGGTTCGTCCTGGCCTCGACCTCCGAGGTGTACGGCGACCCGCTCGTGCACCCGCAGCCCGAGACGTACTGGGGCAACGTCAACCCGGTCGGCCCCCGCGGGGTGTACGACGAGGCCAAGCGGTACGCCGAGGCGCTCACCGAGGCCTACCGCACCACCCACGGCGTCGACACGGCGATCGTGCGCATCTTCAACACCTTCGGCCCCCGCATGCGCCCGCACGACGGGCGGGCGATCCCGACCTTCATCCGGCAGGCGCTGCGCGGAGAGGAACTCACCGTGGCCGGCGACGGGTCCCAGACCCGGTCGGTGTGCTTTGTCGACGATCTCGTGCGCGGGATCCTCGCGTTGGCCGAGTCGGGCCACGCGGGGCCGATGAACATCGGCAACCCCAACGAGCTCGAGGTGCTGCGTATCGCCCGCGACGTCATCGAGGCGGTCGGCTCGTCCTCGCGGATCCGGTACATCGACCGTCCCGTCGACGACCCGCAGGTCCGGCGCCCGGACACCGCACTGGCGACCGAGGCGCTGGGCTGGGAGCCGGCCGTGTCGTGGGCGGACGGTCTCGCGCGCACTGTCGAGTGGTTCCGGACCAGGACACCGCAGGAGCTCGCCGCGCCCACCGCGTGAGCCAGATCACCCACCCTCCACTTTCGGGTGTATGAGGGTGTGGCAGTCATCACATACCTTGTCCGTCAATCGACGTTCACGCGTCGGGGACCACAGCGCCGGGGCTCCACCCGGCGGCCCCTCACAGGACTTGGAGTTGTCTTGACTGCCACGAACCTCCCCGCGGGCGATCCGGCGCCGTCGCCGGATCAGCCCCCGGCCACCCAGAAGACCTCGCTCGCGAAGGTCGCCGCGGCCTCCTCGATCGGCACCACCATCGAGTGGTACGACTTCTTCATCTACGGCACCGCCGCGGCCCTCGTCTTCCCGACCCTGTTCTTCCCGGATCAGAACCCCGCCACGGCGACCCTGTCGTCCTTCGCCACGTTCGCCGTCGCGTTCTTCGCGCGGCCCGTCGGCGCGGCGGTCTTCGGGCACTTCGGTGACCGGATCGGTCGCAAGCGCACGCTGGTCTGGACGCTCATGATCATGGGCGTCGCGACCGTGTTCATCGGCCTGCTGCCCGGCTACGACACCGGGGCCTTCGGGGCGTTCGAGAACGGCATCGGCCTCCTCGCGCCGACCCTGCTCGTGGCGTGCCGCTTCTTCCAGGGCTTCGCCGTCGGCGGTGAATGGGCCGGTGCGACGCTGCTCACCGCCGAGTACGCGCCCAAGGGCAAGCGCGGGCTGATGGGCATGTGGCCCCAGCTCGGCGTGGCCTTCGCCTTCTTCCTCTCCTCGGGCACCTTCCTGCTGTTCTCCCTCATCGCCGGCGACGGCGCGGACATCAACAGCCCGTTCATGCAGTACGGCTGGCGCATCCCGTTCCTGCTGTCCGCCGTCCTGGTCCTCATCGGCCTGTGGATCCGCATCTCGGTCGAGGAGACCCCCGTCTTCAAGCAGGACCGCGCGCGTGCCGCCACGGAGACCGCGCCCCGGACGCTGCCCTTCGCCGATGCGATCCGCTTCCAGTGGAAGGAGATCCTCATCGCCGGTGGCGCGCTCACCTCGCTGTTCTCGCTCTTCTACATGGGCACCTCGTTCCTGACGAACTACGCCACCAAGAACCTCGAGCACTCGCGGCCGTTCGTCCTGGGCATGGGCATGCTCGCCGCGCTGATCTTCGGTGCCGCCATCGCGGTCTCCGCCATCTACTCCGACCGGATCGGACGCAAGAAGGTCATCGGTACCTCGGTCGCACTGGCCGTGATCTGGACGCTGTTCGTGTTCCCGATCCTCGACACCGGTTCGCCGATCGCGTTCGCCCTGGTCCTGTTCGTCACCCTCATCATCTTCGGCATCGCCTACGGCCCGGCCGGCGCCCTGCTGCCCGAGCTGTTCCAGGCCCGCTACCGCTACACCGGCGCCGGGCTCGGCTACAACCTCGCCGGCATCCTCGGCGGTGCGCTGCCGCCGCTGGCCGCCGCCGCGATGGTCGCCGATGGCAACACGCTCGGGGTGGGCATCATGCTCTCGCTGCTGTCGGTCATGTCGATGCTGTGCGTGTGGCGCATGACCGAGTCGAGCAAGAACGACATGGACGTCGACGCGGAGATCACCGCCGACCGCGTCCTCGCCGCCGAGGTGCCGTGATCCGCGCCCGGTGAGAGGGGCTCCGCACCCGGAGGACCCCGTCACGATCAGCCGCGCCCGGCCCCACCCGAGAGGGGGCCGGGCGCGGTGTCGTGTGTCCGGCCGTACTCGCGGGGCGCGGACGCGTGTGGTTCGTCCCGGCCACCCGCGCGGGCCCCGGGGTCAGAAGTCGCCGGCGGACCGGCGCAGGGAGGCGATCGCGTCGATGAGGGCCACCTGCTCGTCGGGGCTCATCCCCGGGTCGGCGAACACGCCGGCGTTGAGCGCCGCGGTCGCCTCGGCCACCACGCGCCGACCGTCGTCGGTGATCTCGACCAGCGTGGTGCGGCCGTCGGTCGGGTGCGGGCGACGTTCGACCAGGCCCGCGTCGAGCAGCCGCTTCATCGCACTGGTGACGCTGGTGACGTGTACCTGGAGGCGCTCCGACGCCTTGGTGATGGGCAGCGCCCCGGAACGCGAGAAGGCGAGCAGCCGCAGGAGCTCGTAGCGGGGGAACGACAGGTTCCAGGGCCTGAGGGTCTCCTCGACCCGGGCGAGCAGGATCTGGTGCGCGCGCATCACCGACGTCACGACGGTCATGCCCTGCGCGGCGTCTGCCCATCCCTCGCGTTCCCAGTTGGCGCGTGCCTGGTCGATGCGATCGGGGATCGGGGTGGTCCTGGGGGGCAAGAGCACACTCCTGGAGGGCACGACGGTCGGGCGGTCAGGAGAGTCTATCCGCCCGACGGGCCCGCGCAGGGAGGACCCGGCACCGCCGCGTCAGCCGGGTCCGGCGCACGCGCGCCCCACCATGTTGGGGGGACCGCGGCGATCCGGCGACGCGGGTACGCGGTGTGACCGACGCTATGGTCACCGCATGAGATCTGCTGTCCAGCAGTCGGGAACGACTTTCGACCCGGCGCGTATCCGTCATCCGCACTTCCGGGACCTCGTCACCGACGCCGCTACGGCCGTCTCCCGCATCGAGGACGGCGACACCGTCGCGATCAGCGGGTTCGCCAGTGCTGGCACCCCCAAGGCGTTCGCGCCGGCGCTCGCCGAGCGGATGCGGGCCGTCCGCGCGGCGGGCGGCCGGCTCCGCGTCAACCTGCTCACCGGCGCCTCGGTGAGCAACGAGGCCGAGGCGATGCTCGCGGAGGTCGACGGCGTCGACCTCCGGATGCCGTACCAGAGCGAGCCCACCGCGCGGCGGGCGATCAACGAGGGCCGCGTGGACTACGTGGACATCCACCTCTCGCACGTCGCGCAGCAGGTGTGGGAGGGCTACTACGGGAACGTGGACGTCGCCGTGGTCGAGGTGGCCGCGGTGACGGACGACGGCAAGCTCGTCCCGGCGATGTCCGTGGGTAACAACAAGACCTGGCTCGATGTCGCGGACAAGGTGATCCTCGAGGTGAACTCGTGGGTGCCGCTGGGCGTCGAGGGCATGCACGACGTCTACTACGGCACCGCGCTGCCGCCCGAGCGTCGGCCGATCATGCTCACCCGTCCCGACGACCGGATCGGACAGGCCCATCTGGAGGTCGACCCGGCCAAGGTGATCGCCGTGGTGCCCACCGACCGGCAGGACTCCGCGAGCGCGCTCACCGAGCCCGACGAGATCAGCCGGGCCATCGCCGGGCACGTCGTGGAGTTCTTCCGTCACGAGGTCGAGCGCGGGCGTATGCCCGCGGGCAGCCTCCTCCCGCTGCAGGCCGGGATCGGCAACGTCGCCAACGCCGTGCTCTCCGGATTGGAGGCCGGGCCGTTCGAGAATCTGACCTGCTACTCGGAGGTCATCCAGGACTCCATGCTGCGGCTCATCCGCGAGGGCAAGGTCGCGCACGCCTCGGCCACCTCGCTGGCCCTGTCGCAGGCGGGTCTCGAGGAGCTGGTCGACAACATCGATCTCTACCGCGATCACATCACGCTGCGCCCGCAGGAGATCAGCAACCACCCGGAGATCGTCCGGCGGCTGGGCATCATCGGGATGAACGGCATGCTCGAGGCGGACGTGTACGGCAACGTCAACTCGACCCACGTGTGCGGCACCCGGATCATGAACGGGATCGGCGGTTCCGGCGACTTCACCCGTAACGGGTACGTCTCCATGTTCCTGAGCCCGTCCACCGCGAAGGGCGGCGCGGTCTCGGCGATCGTGCCGATGATCCCGCACGTCGACCACACCGAGCACGACGTCCAGGTGATCGTCACCGAGCACGGCCTGGCCGACCTGCGCGGGCTCAGCCCCCGCAAGCGGGCCCGCCTCGTCGTGGACAGCTGCGCCGACCCGGCGTTCCGGCCGCTGCTCCACGACTACCTCGACAGGGCGAACGCCCGGCCCGACGCCGGCAACACGCCGCATATGCTCGAGGAGGCGTTCTCCTTCCACACCCGTTTCGCCGCGACGGGAAGCATGCTGGAGTAGAGGAGCACCATCCCGACAGACGCACCCGGAGGATCGATGACGACCAGCCCGAGGCCCCTACGCATCGGCAACGTCTCCGCGTCGCGGACGGATCGTTCCAGCGCGACTGCCGAGTTCCTCGCGGCGGCGTCCCTCGACGTCCTCGCTCTGGACATGCTCTCCGACGAGGCCATGCTCGACCTGGCCGAGCAGCGGGCGACGGGCGGCCCGGGGTACGAGCGCGCCGCCCTCGTGCAGATCGGCGAGTGCCTCGACCGCCTCGGAGCGGGCCGGGCCGGCGAGGGCGGTGCCGGCGAGAACGGTGCCGGCGGGAACCGCGCCGGCGGGAACCGTGCCGGCGGGGTCCGGATCGTCACCAACGCGGGCGCGCTCGACCCGGCCGGCCTCGCCCGCGAGCTGCGGGCCCTGGCGGCGGACAAGGGCGTGGAGCTCGCCGTGGCCCACCTCGATCCCGGTGAGGTGACGGACCGGGCGCCCGCGCTCGGACTCGGTGACGTCGACGTGGCCACCGTCCGACACGGTGCGTTCGGGATCGCCCGCGCGCTGGCGGCCGGCGCCGTCGTCGTCGTCACCGGGCGCGTCAGTCGCGAGGCCCTCGTCGCCGGCGCCGCGGCGGCACACCACGGCTGGACGCCGTCCGCCCTCGACGCCCTCGCCGGCTCCGTCGCGGTGGGGCACGTGCTCTCCGGTGGCCCCGGCGCGACGGGGGTCGTCGACTCCACCACCGACGTCACCCGCACCACCGACCCCGTCACCGGCGGGTACCCGATCGCCGAGATCGCCGACGACGGCTGCTCGGTCATCACGAGGCACCCGTCGGCGTTCGGCTCGGTCACCGTCGGCACCGTCACCGACCAGCTCCTCGACGGCGTCGCCGGCGCAAGGTACGCGGCGCCCGACGTCGTCCTGCGGCTCGACTCCCTCCGCCTGGCGCAGGAGGGCACGGACCGCGTCCGCATCAGCGGCGCCCGCGGCGAGCAGGCTCCGCCGGTCGTCGCGGTGGTGGGCATGAGCCGGGGCGGCCAGGGCGGCGCGGACGGCCGGCGCCCCGCCCGGGTGGCCCGCCCGCTGCCGCAGGACGAGTCCGGGCACACGGTCGTCCTGCCCGACGGCGCGCGCGTCCGTGTTCCCGTGCCGCGCGAGACCGCGCCGATCGGCCCGGGGGAGCTGCCGGTCCCGTGGTCGGCCGGCGCCGTCCCGGGCGGAGAGCCCGTCACCGCGACCCTGGGGTCGGTGGCCGGCGTCCGCCGCGGAGTCGTCGGGCGCGGGGTGAACATCGCGGTGTGGACGTGGGACGACTCGGCCTTCGCCTGGCTCGCCGGCGAGCTCACCGCGGAGCGCTTCCGCGAGCTGATCCCCGGGCTGGAGGGCATGGACACCAGGCTGTACCTGCTGCCCAACCTCCGTGCGGTCAACCTCGTGGCGCGTCCGCCGCGCGGTGAGGCGCTGCGGCCGGGGCTGGGTGCCGACCTCGCCGCGGCGCGGCTGGAGATCCCCGGCGAGCTGCTCGAGGTCGTCCCCTAGGAACCGGCGCCGCCCCGGCCGTCAGGCGAGCGCGCGCAGCTCGACCTTGCGGATCTTGCCGGTCGCGGTGCGGGGGATCGAGTCCACCACCACGACGTCGCGCGGCCGGTGCGACGAGGGGAGCCGCTCGGCACCGAACTCCCTCACCGAGGCCTTGAGCTCGTCCTCGCCCGGAGCGCCCTCGGAGGGCACGATCACCGCCACGACCAGCTCGCCCCACGTCGGGTCGGGGCGCCCGACGCAGGCCACCTCCGCGACGTGCGGATGGTCCATGAGAACGCGCTCGACGTGCAGCGACGAGACGTTCTCGCCGCCGGACTTGACGATGTCCTTGACGCGGTCGGAGAACCACACCACGCCCTCGTCGTCGATGCGCCCCAGATCGCCCGAGTGCAGGCGCCCGCCCACGAACGCCTCGGCGTTGGCCTGCGGGTTGTTCCAGTAGCCCTCCATAACGGTCGGGCCGCGGCAGACGATCTCGCCGTCGGCGCCGGGCGGCAGCAGCTCGTCGGAGCCGGGTTCGGCGATCCGGTTCTCGGCGATCGGGGTGGGGTAGCCCCACGAGTCGGACTTGTCCGGGTTGAGCTCGGGCCACTGCATGACGGCGGCCGGCGTGCACTCGCTCATCCCCGAGGCCAGCACCATCCGCGCGTCGGGGAGCGCGGCCTCGAGGCGTCGGCGCATCTCCTCCGACATCGGGGCCATGGCGTAGAGGAGGAACCGGACCGAGGTCAGGTCGAGTCCCCGGTCGGTGCCGTCGGCGAGCGCCTCCAGCATGAGGGGCAGGCCCACGAGGTGCGTGGCGCGGACGCGGGCGACGGTGTCGGCGTACCCGACGGGGTCGAAGCCCGGCAGGAGGTGGACCGTCGCGCCCATGGTCACCGCGGACAGCAGGACGCCGTTGAGGCCGGCGGTGTGGAACAGGGGGAGCGGGCACACCGTGACGGACGGCTCCGCGCCCCAGTTCAGGCCGAACACCGCGCCGTTGCCCAGGGCGGCGACGGTCACCGCGAGGTGGGACGTGAGGACGCCCTTGGGGCGGGAGGTGGTCCCGGACGAGTAGAGGCACTGCACGACCTGGCGGTCCGCGATCACGGTATCCGGGTTGGAGTCGTCGTCGGCCAGCAGGTCGTCCCAGCCGATCAGCGTGGGTCCGTCGGGCGCGGCCTCGAGTCCGTCCGGGACCCCGCCGACGACGACGAGGGTCTCGACGCCGGGAATGGCGGCGGTCGCTCCGAGGACGAGCTCCACGAGTGAGCCGTGGACGACGACGATGCGCGTCCCCGAGTCGGTCAGGGCGTGTGCGATGTTCTCGAGCCCGGACAGCAGGTTGACGGGCAACGGGACCATCCCGGCCTTGGCGGTCCCGAAGTAGGTGGCGACGAACTCCCGGCAGTTCGTCGAGAGGATCGCGACGGGTTCGGACTCGCGGATGCCGTGCCCGACCAGCCCGTGGGCGAACCGGTTGGCGGCGGACTCGAGCTCGAGATACGTCCACGAACCGGTCTCGTCGGTGAGGGCGGTGCGGTGAGAGAACGTGGCGGCCGCGCGGGTGGGGATGTCCACCACGGAGCAGCGGCGGGCGAGGGCGTGGTCGGTCGGGTCGATGCCGGTGGGGTCGAGTCGCACGGTGTCTCCAGGGGCTCGGGGGAGGGTGAGGGGAACGCGTCGCTGTGACACGCGTCACCGTATGCTCAGGCTGGCAGAGGGCCGACCGGAAAGCAAACAATCATGCTTGCTTTCTTTGCGGCGCGGTGTCATCGTGATCACATGACGAACCCCGAGACCTCCGTCACAGAGGACCCGCACGCGGCCCTCGCCGCGCTCAACACCCGACTGGACGAGCTCGTCGAGTGCGCGGGCGCCGACGGCTGGAACACCGACACGCCGGCCGCGGGCTGGGATATCGGCATGCAGATCGCCCACCTGGCCTGGACCGACGAGGTCTCGGTCACCGCGATCCGCGACCCGGACGCCTTCCGGTCGGTCGTCGAGAAGGCCGAGGCCGACCCGACCGGGTTCGTCGACGTCGGCGCCGCCGAGATCGCGGCCACCGGCCGAGACGAGGTCCTCGCGCGCTGGCGCCTGGCCCGCGGCGAGCTCGCCGACGCTCTCGAGGCCGCGGACCCGGGGGAGAAGATCCCGTGGTTCGGTCCGCCGATGCGCCCCAGGTCGATGACCACCGCGCGGATCATGGAGACCTGGGCCCACGGGGTCGACGTGGCCGACGCGCTCGGCGTCCCGGTCGACTCCGACCCGGCGTTCGTGGGAGCCCTCCCGCACGTCGCCCGGCTGGGGTGGAAGACCCGCGCCTTCGCCTACATGATGAACGGCCTCGAGGCCCCCGCCTCCGAGGTGTACGTCGAGCTCACGCGCGCCGACGGCACCGTCGTCGAGTTCGGCCCCGCCGACGCCGAGCAGCGCGTCACCGGGCCGATCCTCGACTTCTGCCTGCTGGTCACCCAGCGCGTCCACCGCGAGGACACCGCCCTCGAGGCGGTCGGCGCGGACGCCGAGGAGTGGCTGCGCATCGCCCAGGCCTTCGCCGGCCTCCCCGGCGGCGGCCGCGAGAAGGGGGCGCGGGCATGACCGGGTCACTCACGCCGGCGCCCCTGCGCGTCGGCCCTGAGTCGACGGTGCCTCCGCTGCGCGTCGGCAACATGTCGGGGTTCTACGGCGACCGCATCTCCGCGATGCGCGAGATGCTCTCCGGCGGCGAGCTCGACGTCCTCACCGGCGACTACCTGGCCGAGCTGACCATGCTCATCCTGGGACGCGACCGGCTGAAGAGCGCCGAGCTCGGCTACGCCAAGACGTTCCTCCACCAGCTCGAGGACTGCCTCGGGCTCGCGCTCGAGAAGAACGTGAAGATCGTCGCCAACGCGGGCGGCCTCAACCCGGCCGGACTGGCCGACGCCATCCGCGAGCTGGGTACGCGCCTCGGACTGTCACCGGTCGTCGCGTACGTCGAGGGTGACGACCTCATGTCCAGGGTCTCCGAACTCGACATCCCGGCCGACGCCGGCGTCCCCGTCACCGCCAACGCCTACCTCGGAGCGTTCGGCATCGCGCGCTGCCTCGACGCGGACGCGGACATCGTCGTCACCGGTCGCGTCACCGACGCCTCGGTCATCGTGGGGCCGGCCATCAGCCACTTCGGGTGGGACCGCGACGACCTCGACGCGCTGGCCGGCGCCACGGCGGCGGGCCACGTCATCGAGTGCGGCACCCAGGCCACCGGAGGCAACTACGCCTTCTTCAACCGCGGCGAGATCACCGACCCGGTGACCCCCGGGTTCCCGATCGCGGAGATCTCCGCCGACGGCACCTCGATCATCACCAAACACGCCGGCACGGGCGGCGCCGTCACCGTCGGCACCGTCACCTCGCAACTGCTGTACGAGGTCACGGGTGCGCGCTACGGCGGTCCCGACGTCGTCACCCGCCTCGACACCGCCGTCGTGGAGCAGGAGAGTACCGACCGCGTCCGCATCTCCGGAGTCGTCGGCGAGCCCGCCCCGCCCTCCACCAAGGTGTCCGTGACGTGCCTCGGCGGGTTCCGCAACGAGGTCACGTTCCTGCTCACCGGCCTCGACATCGCCGACAAGGCCGCCCTGGTCGAACGGCAGTTCCGCGCCGGCCTCGAGCGCCAACCCGCTCAGCTCGACTTCCGCCTGCACCGGACCGACCACCCCGACGCCGACACCCAGGCCGCCGCGACCGCCATGATGACCATCGTCGCCTGGGACCCGGACGCCGACGTGGTCGGCCGGGCGTTCTCCGACGCCGCCGTCGCGATGACGCTGTCCAGCTACCCCGGGGCCACCCCGAGCGGACCGCCCGGCCGCGGCGGACCGTACGGCGTCTACATCCCCGCCTACCTCCCGCAGACCGAGGTGCCGCACGTCGCCGTGTTGCCCGACGGCACCCGCGTCGACATCGAGCCGCCGGCGCGGACTCAGGAGATGCGCGACGGTCACGCCTCCGACGGACTCGGCGCCGACGGGGCC
>NZ_JAHBAV010000109.1 GCF_018390595.1 Dietzia massiliensis | reverse complement strand
TGCGTACGCTGCGCCTCGCGGACGGACCCGACGAGGTGCACAAGATGACCATCGCGCGTCGCGAGTACCGTCGGCGCGATCCCGAGTGGGGGCGGAAGAAGTGATCGAGGGCATCGACACGGACGCGATGACGGCGTGGCTCGCCGAGCGAGTGGAGGTCGAGCAGCCGTTGACCTACGAACGTGTGGGTTTGGGTCAGTCCAACCTGACCTACCTGGCGACAGACGTCAGGGGCCGCCGGTTGGTGTTACGCCGTCCACCGATGGGCGAGATCCTCGCCTCCGCGCATGATGTCGCGCGGGAGCACCGGATTCTCTCGGCTCTCCAGGACACGCGGGTACCCTTGCCTGTCGTCCACGGATTGTGCGAGGACCCGGCGGTCGCCGACCGTCCGGTACTCGTCGTGTCCTTCGTCGACGGGCTCGTGCTCGATGATCGAGCGGATGCGGAGCGGCTCTCCGCGGCTGCTCGGCACGCCGTGGGGCTGTCTCTGGCGGAGACCCTGGCACGCATTCACGCTGTCGATCTGGAGGAAGTCGGTCTCGCCGACCTCGCGAGCCGCAAGCCCTACGCCGCGCGTCAGCTGCGTCGGTGGTCGCGGCAGTGGGAGCTGTCCCGCACCCGCGAGCTGGGCGAACTGGATCGGTTGACGACCCGTTTGCACGCGCTGGAGCCGGCGCCTGGCGAAGTCGCCCTCGTCCACGGCGACAGTCACCTCCGCAACATCATCATCGACCCGGATGACGCGCAGGTGCGGGCGATCCTCGACTGGGAGCTTGCCACCCTCGGCGACCCGCTCGCCGACCTCGGCACCTTGCTGGCCTACTGGCCACAGGAGGGAGACCCGCCGACGATGCGCTTCGACGCCTCGACCCTGCCGGGCTTCGCAACACGGACCGAGCTGGTCGAGCACTACGTCGAGGTGTCAGGACGTGACGTTTCGGACTTGCCCTTCTGGCACGGTCTCGGACTGTGGAAGCTCGCGATCATTCTCGAGGGGGTTCGTCGGCGTCAGCTCGACGACCCGCGCAACCTCACGGCGATGGGTCGGATCCCCGCGGAGGCGGTCGATGAACTCGTCGCCTGCGCTCATGCGGTGCTCGATGAGGCAGGCGAGATCTGACCCACGGGAGGGTCGTTCGCGGCTCGAGAAGCTGAGCCCGGCTGAGCGAAGGCCTCCGGTCGGAGGAGTGGGCCCGTGCGGTTCGCCGCTCCACCATCCGGAGGTTTTCGCACCGGACACCGCCGCCCCTTGGCCGCTCGACTGCACTAGCCTTGGGCCCATGATCACCGCAATCGTCTTCGTCCACGCCGAGACGGCGCGGATCCCCGAGGTCGCCTCCGCCATCGCCGAGATCGACGGCGTGTCAGAGGTGTACTCCGTCACCGGCACCATCGACCTCATCGTGTTGGTCCGGGCGCGGCGCAACGAGGAGATCGCCGACATCGTCTCCGACCGCCTCAACAAGGTACCCGGCGTGCTGGACACCGAGACGCACATCGCGTTCCGCACCCAGTCCAAGCATGACCTCGAGGCCGCGTTCTCGATCGGCTACGAGGACTGACCGCTCATCTGCTGGAACGGGCGAGCCGGCGTGCCCGGCGCCGCGCGCGCTGCAGCTCGGCGAGCAGGTCGGGGCCACCCCACCGACGGCAGTTCTCGCCGTCGGCCTCGGCCTCGCGCACCAGTTCCACGATCCGTTCGCAGGCCGGCGCCGATAGTCCGAGCTGACGGGCCATCTTCACGACCTTGCCCTGCAGGACGTCGATCTCGGTGGGCCGGCCGCGCAGCAGGTCGTCGTTCATGGACGAGGTGCCGTCGGCGTCGACCCGCATTACGGCCCGACCGAGTCGGCGGAACAGCGGGGTGGGCAGGCGCATCACGATCGGGAGGGCGCCCGCGGGCACGGCGAGCGGCACCCGGGGCACCACGCCGGCCGCGGTGAACACCCGGTTCGCCTCGGCCTGGCACAGTGCGACGCAACGCCGCAGGTCGCGGTCGAGCAGCTCGGTGCGCAGCGGCAGGCCGGAGAGGGCCTGGACGGCGTTGTTGAGGTTCATGAGGATCTTGCCGTGCAGGACGGCCTGGATGTCGTCGGTGGGACGCAGCGGCAGGCCGGCCTCGGCGGCCGTGCGCAGCAGTGGGGTGAGCCTCGGGTGCTCGGCGATCCGGATCTCACCGGTGGACGTGCGGCGGTAGGTGGCGGGCCCGGTGCGCGCGACGTTGAACGGCACGACCCCGGCGATCACCGGCGCGGAGTCCACGCCTTCGCGGATGAGGTCGGCGGAGTGCAGCCCGTTCTGCAGCCCGACCACGAGGGTGGTGGGGCGCAGGAGCGGCGCGAACTCCGCGGTGGCGGCGGCGGTCTGACCGGCCTTGGTGCACACCAGCACGACGTCGGCGCGGCGGACCGAGTCCGGCGTGGTGGCCAGGGTGAGCATGTCGGCGGGGGCGTGCAGGCGGCCGCCCTCGTTGCCGCCCGCCTCCACGGTGAGGCCCAGTTCACGGATTGGGTCGAGGACGTGGGGTCGCCCGACGAGGGTCACGTCGGCGTGGCGGGCGAGCCGGCCGCCGAGGTAGCAACCGACCACGCCCGCGCCGATCACGGTGATCCGCAGAGGGGAATCGGGGCTGGTCATGGTGGTGCAGACGTTACGACACGCACGGCCGCGCGGCAGGCGTTCGCGGCACGCGGGCGTGCGTGTCGTAACGTCTGCACCACCCTGACCCGCCCCGCGTCCCCCCCTCGGGTCACCGGGATCCGCCCCGGCGGGGGCGGGCGCCACCCCCGCCGCCGGGTCCCCCGGCCCCCCGCCGGGGCCCCCCCCCGGCGGCCCCCC
>NZ_JAHBAV010000108.1 GCF_018390595.1 Dietzia massiliensis | reverse complement strand
CTCCGATCCCTGCTCTGCAGGCGGCCGCGTGACGAGACTTGACATAGGAGCATCGGGGAGCTCGACCCCCGCAACCGGTGATCTGCGAGTTCATCGACCAACTCCGGTCGGAAGGTCATGCGGTCGAGTCGATCTGCAGAGGATTGCGCAAAGCAGGCCTGCAGATCGCCGCACGGACGTACCGCGAGTGGACTTCGCCGCAGCGCGTGGTGGCGGCCAGGACCGTCAGCGATGCCGAGGTCGAGGACACCGTCCGCAAGCTCGTGTGGCAGCTCGATGGGCGGGGGCGCCGGAAGATGCAGCCTGCGGGCTTGTACGGGCGCCGCAAGATGCTTGCCGAGGTGCACCGGGCCGGTCTGACCGCAGCCAGCCCAGGAGCAGTGGACCGTGTGATGCGAACACTCGGGCTATCAGGCGTACTCCGGTCCAAGAAGGTGTACACCACCTCCTCGGATCCGGACGGTGTTCGGGCGCCGGATCTTGTCGATCGCAACTTCACCTCGGACCGGCCCGACCGGCTCTGGGTCGCCGATTTCACATAATGGGGTGGTCGCCGTCGGAGACGGCGGCAAGCCCGTCAACGGGTTCTACTGAGATTTTACCGGCCCGGGCGGATGCTTGAGAGGAGCTGTCTTCGGGTGCCCACTCGTCAGTTTCAACCAGTCCGCGAGAGGCTTCCAACATAGACGGTGGCCCCGTCGATCGGCAGGACGGAACAGGACTTATGAGATGCCGCGCCCACTGAGCGCTCTCCATTAGGTTGTTCGCCCGCCCTGCGTGCTCGCCACCGGAAGTACTCCATGAGGAAGGGCCACCGTCATGACTATTACTGTCGGTATCGACTGGGCCGAGGACCACCACGATGCCGCGATCATGTCCGCCAGCGGGAGCATCGAGCGTCGACTGAGGTTCTCTGCAGATGCCGCTGGCTTCACCGAACTGTTGACCGCCATCGCCGAGCACGGTGGCCACCCCGACGAGATGAGCATCGGGATCGAAACCGACAAGAACCTGCTGGTCACCGCATTGAAGGAAGCCGGGTTCACCGTCTACGCCCTCAATCCTCGAGCTGTGGCCAGATACCGCGAGCGATTCGGACAAGCCGGAGGCAAGTCCGATGCCAAAGACGCGATGGTCCTCGCCGACATTCTTCGGACCGATCGCCACCAGCACCGACCGATGCCGTCGCTGAGTCACCAGAACCAGTCTCTTCGAGTGCTGGCCCGCCAGCACCAGGAAGCCCTCTGGGCCCTGCACGACACCCTGAACAGGCTCCGTTCTGTATTGCTCAAGTTCTACCCCCAGGCGCTGCGGGCGTTTCCGAAACTGACCCATCGCGCCGCGTTGGCCGTCCTGGCCGCAGCTCCAACACCAACTCAGGGACGCCGCCTCACGCCATCCCGAGAGTCCGCGGCGCTCAAGCGGGCGGGCCGACGAAACGACCCTGACCTGGTCGAACACATCGTGGCCTCGCTGCGGCACCCATCGCTGTGCCAGCCGCAGGACGTCGAGCGCAGCCTCGGCATCACCGTGGCAGGACTCGTGGCCATCTGCCAACAGATGCACCTCGCGATTACCAGTCTCGAGGAGCAGATGCGCATCGAGTTCCACAATCACCCGACGGCACCGATCATCGAATCCGTCCCCGGAATCGGCGTCATCCTCGGTGCTCGAATCCTTGCCGAGATCGGCGACGATCCCAGCCGCTTCACCACAGCCCGTGGACTTCGAGCGTTCGCCGGCACCGCCCCGGTGACCCGAGCCTCCGGCCGCTCCCACTACGTCAAAGCCCGACGGATACGGAACAAGCGACTGGCCGACGCATGCCACTGGTGGGCCTTCGCCTCCCTGACCTCCTCCCCGGGCGCCCGCGCCTACTACGACCACCGTCGAGAACTCGGCGACAGACACAACGCGGCACTGCGCAACCTCGCAAACAAACTCCTCGGCCGCCTCTGGTGGTGCCTGCAAACCGGACAACTCTGGGACGACCAGACCGCCTAGCCAACGCCCTCACTTCAGGCCGCCGCTTGACAACCGACCGGCATGAGATGTCTACGTCCAGACTTGGGCGGGCTTCACCTACGTGGCGTTCATCGTCGACGTGTTCGCCCAGCGCATCGTGGCGTGGAACGCGGCCACCACCATGGCCACGGACCTGGTCATGACTCCACTGCGGATGGCGCTGTGGCAACGCGATCGCGAGGGACACCCGATCGAACCCAAGTCGCTGGTCAGCCACTCGGACGCGGGCAGTCAATATACATCTGTAGCGTTCACTGAACGCCTCGCGTTGGAAGGTATCGACCCGTCGATCGGCAGCGTCGGCGACGCGTACGACAATGCGCTCATGGAGACGATCAACGGGCTCTACAAGGCCGAGTGCATCCGCTCGTCAATCTTCCATGACGGGCCGTACAAGACGATCTCCGACGTCGAGTACGCCACCGCCGCGTGGGTCGAGTGGTACAACAATGAACGGCTCCACTCGAGCCTGGACTACGTCCCGCCCATCGAGTTCGAGCAGAGCTACTACGCCGCTCTCAACCGAGAGCTGCAACCCACATAGGGAGCGGCGGGAAACCTGGGGCGGTTCAGGGTCGTTCTTCTCCGCACTGAAGAACGAACGCGTCCACCGCACCGTCTACGCCACGAAGCGGCAGGCCAGGCGCGACGTCATCAGCTACATCGAGGGATTCTACAGCACCCGGCGACGCCATTCAGCGCTCGGCTACAAGGGGCCGAACGACGTGCACTACCCTGGCCTCCAGCCGGCAACGGTAGCGTAGAGAAACCATCAACTCCGCTGTCCGAAATCAACGGGGCAGGTCAGATGTACCGTTCCAACCAGTCGACCGAACTTCAGGCCGCCTGACTCAGCACGACCCTCCAATTAATTCAGTGCGATTTGGGGTGTACCAAGGATCTTGGACAGCCGCTTGATGCGAGAGGATCAAGATCATG
>NZ_JAHBAV010000107.1 GCF_018390595.1 Dietzia massiliensis | reverse complement strand
CCTGTCTAGGCCTTCTGTTTTTTTTTTTTTTTTCCAAGAAGAGGCCGCCATCCGAGACCCGGGGTTGTCGGGGGGCGGGGAGTTGTGTAAAAGAGCCGGGCCCGGCGCCCCCCCCCCAGGGGGGGCCCGGGGGCGGGGGGGCATGACGCAGGCCACCGATCCGACCTACCCGGTCGGCACCGAAGTCACGCTGACGGCCGACCACATGGAGGGTATGAACGGTGCCCCCGCCACTATCGTCGGCGCCTACGACACCTACACCTACGCGATCGACTACATCCCCACCGACGGCAGCGATCCCGTTCTCGACCACAAGTGGGTCGTGCAGGAAGAGCTCAAGGACGTCGGCGATGACCGTCTCGACGATGGCACCGAAGTGACCGTCACCGCAGAGCACATGCAAGGCATGGCCGGGACAACGGCGACAATCGCGTCCTCGACCGACGAAACTGTCTATGTCGTGGACTTCGAAGCTGACGGAATGACGATGACGAACCACAAGTGGGTAGTCGAAAGTGAGATCCAGCCCGCGTCCTAGGCAACTGCAACCGCTCTGGAGGGACAGGCAGACCATGAACGACCAGCACACCCACCACGGAGCCGCCGAGGCCCAGACCCGCAAGCAGGGCAGCCACCACACGCACGACGAACACTCGACAGACCAGCCTCACAGCAGGCACGAGAACCATAGTGGCCACGACCATGCAGGCCATGGCGGGCACGGTGGTCATGCCGCCCAGTTCCGGCGGCTGTTCTGGATCACCCTCGTCCTGGCGGTCCCGGTGGTGGCGTTCAACGACATGTTCGCCCACCTCATCGGCTACGACCTGCCCGATGCCCGGTGGGTGTGGTGGGTCTCCCCCGCCCTGGGCACCGTGGTCTACTTCTGGGGCGGCAGGCCGTTCCTGACCGGGGCCGTGTCCGAGATCCGCACTCGCCAGCCCGGCATGATGCTGCTCATCGGCCTGGCGATCACCGTGGCGTTCACCGCCTCCTGGGGCGCGAGCCTGGGCGCGCTCGATCACACGCTGAACTTCTGGTGGGAGCTGGCCCTGCTGGTGGTCATCATGCTGCTTGGCCACTGGATCGAGATGCGCTCCCTGGCCCAGACCACCTCCGCGCTCGACTCCCTGGCGGCGCTGCTGCCGGATGAGGCCGAGAAGGTCGACGGCGAGAACGTCATCACCGTCGCCCCGGCCGAGCTGCGGGTGGGGGACGTGGTGATCGTCCGCCCCGGGGCGTCTGTACCCGCCGACGGCACGATCATCGACGGCTCGGCCAGCATGGACGAATCCATGGTCACCGGCGAATCCCGGGCGGTCCGCCGCGAGATCGGCGACCATGTCGTCGCAGGTACGGTCGCCACCGACTCGGGCCTGCGCGTCGAAGTCGCCGCGATCGGTCAGGACACAGCGCTAGCCGGGATTCAGAAACTGGTCACCGACGCACAGGCCTCGTCCTCTCGCGCCCAGCGCCTCGCCGACACCGCCGCCGGGTGGCTGTTCTGGTTCGCTCTCGCCTCGGCCGTGATCACCGCCGCCGTCTGGAGCGTGCTCGGTCTGCCCGACGCGGCGGTAGTGCGCACCATCACCGTGCTGGTCATCGCCTGCCCCCACGCTCTCGGCCTGGCGATCCCGTTGGTCGTGTCGATCGCCACCGAACGCGCCGCCCGCGGCGGAGTACTGGTCAAAGACCGCCTTGCGCTCGAGTCGATGCGCAACGTCGACGCCGTCCTGTTCGACAAGACCGGCACCTTGACCAAGGGCGAACCCACCGTCACCGGAATTGAATCGATAGACGGGCACACCGAGAAGGAGGTCCTCGCACTGGCCGCCGCAGCCGAAAGCGACAGCGAGCACCCTCTCGCCAGAGCCATTGTGCGGGCTGCTCGCGACCGTGACCTGGCCGTGTCGACGGCGTCCGACTTCTCCTCCTCCCCGGCCGTCGGCGTCAAGGCCACCGTGGACGGCACCGTCATCGAGGTCGGCGGCCCCTACCTTCTCGACCATCACGGCCGCGATGAGCTGCCCGTCGCCGACCAGTGGCGCACGGAAGGGGCGATCATCCTGCACGTCCTCGCCGCCGGCCGGGTGATCGGCGCGCTGCGGCTGGCCGACGAGATTCGCCCCGAGTCCCGCGCGGCCGTCGAGGCGCTGCACGACGCCGGAGCTCACGTCGTCATGATCACCGGTGACGCCCGCGCCGTGGCCGACACCGTCGCCGCCGACCTCGGCATCGACCGCGTCTTCGCCGGGGTCCGGCCCGAAGACAAGGCCGCCAAAGTCGCCGAGCTTCAGTCCGAAGGCAAGAAGGTCGCCATGGTCGGCGACGGAGTCAACGACGCCCCCGCTCTGGCCCAAGCGGATGTGGGCATCGCCATCGGCGCCGGAACCGATGTCGCGATCGGCTCCGCCGGGGTCATCCTGGCCTCATCCGATCCCCGCTCGGTGCTCTCGGTCATCGAGCTGTCCCGCGCGAGCTACCGCAAGATGAAGCAGAATCTGTGGTGGGCTGCCGGCTACAACCTTGCCGCGGTGCCCCTGGCCGCAGGTGTCCTCGCCCCGATCGGATTCGTACTGCCCATGAGCGTGGGCGCCATCCTCATGTCCGCCTCCACCGTCGTAGTCGCCCTCAACGCCCAACTCCTGCGGCGCCTCGACCTGCGCCCGGAAAATCTCACCACCCCCAGGAAGTGAGAGCACGAAGGATGGTCACCACCCACCCCACACCTCGACGAACCGCGGCGGTGTGACTAAGGCTGCCATTCTGGCGGGCAGATCGATCACCGCCGCACGCTCGCCGGGCGTGTGGGCCGAACCGATGTGCGCGATCATCAGGCGCCGACTGCGGATAGTCTCCCAGATCTGCACGCCGGTGGCCCCGGAGGCGGCCCTGGACTGCACTACGTACAGATCCACCACCTCCACACCCCGCTCGATTAGTGACCCGCGCGCCACCTGCTCAAACTCGTGACCTGCAGCGATCCTAACGAAGCGGCCAGAAACGCCGTCACCTTATGGAGCCCAGTTCAGGATCAGGGCCGCGCCGGCAGACTCCGGCAGACCAGTGTGTGGGTGAGATGGCGGGAACCCCCGGCCCTGGTGGGGTCGGGGGTTCGCGCGTTGTGAAGTTGTGTTCGGCGGTGTCCTACTCTCCCACACCCTC
>NZ_JAHBAV010000106.1 GCF_018390595.1 Dietzia massiliensis | reverse complement strand
AGCCCACCCACCCGGCGAGCTGACGGGCATACTCATCCCGCAGTGACGAGTCGCGGATGTCCGCCACCACCGGCACCGTGCGCCGCAGCGCCTCCACGCGCCCCTCGGCGTGGTCCAGGTCGTAGTCCTCCAGCATCGACCGGATCGCGAACTCGAACATCGGCACCCGCGCCGACACCAGGTCCCGCACCGCGACGTCGCCCTTGGTCTGACGCAGATCACACGGGTCGAGCCCCGGCGGGGCCACCGCGACGAAGGTCCGGCCCGAGAACTGCTGATCGCCCGAGAACGCCCGCAGGGCGGCCTTCTTGCCCGCCTCGTCACCGTCGAAGGTGTAGATGATCTCGCCGCGGAAGTAGTTGTCGTCGAGCATCAGCCGCCGCAACGTGGACAGGTGATCCTCGCCGAACGCCGTGCCACACGCCGCGACCGCCGTGGTCACGCCCGCCGCGTGCATCGCCATGACGTCCGTGTAGCCCTCGACCACCACCGCGCGCCGCTGCGAGGCGATCTCCCGCTTGGCCAGGTCCAGCCCGAACAGCACCTGCGACTTCTTGTAGAGCATGGTCTCGGGCGTGTTCATGTACTTGCCCAGGGTGTCGTCCTCGAACAGCTTGCGCGCACCGAAGCCGATCACCTCGCCGGCCAGGTTGCGGATCGGCCACAGCAGCCGGCGGTGGAAGCGATCGATGAGCGTCCCCCGCGAACTGGTCTTGGACAGCCCCGCCGCCTCCAGCTCCTTGGGCTCGAAGCCCTGCCGCATGAGGTGCTTGCTCATGGTGTCCCAGCCGGCGGGGGCGTACCCGCAGCCGAAGTGCTGCGCCTGCGCCATGTCGAAGCCGCGGTCGGTGAGGAACGTCCGCGCCGTCTCGGCCTCCGGGTCCTGCGCGAGCCGCTCCGCGTAGAACTTCTGCGCCGCCGCGTTGGCCTGCGCCAGCCGGGAGCGCGTGCCGCGGTCGCGCTGGACCACCTGCCCGCCGCCCTCGTAGGAGATGCGGTACCCGATCCGGTCGGCCAGCTGCTCGACCGCCTCGACGAAACCGATGTGCTCCATCTTCATGAGGAACGCGAAGACATCACCGCCCTCACCCGTGGAGAAACAGTGGAAGTAGCCGTGTTGCGGACGCACGTGGAACGAGGGGGTCTTCTCGTCCTTGAACGGGGACAGCCCCTTGAGCGAGTCCGCGCCCGCCGGCTTCAGCGCCACGTACTCGCCGACGATCTCCTCGATACGGGTGCGTTCGCGGATCGCGGCGATGTCCTGCTCCGGAATCCGCCCTGCCATGCGCCCAGAGTAGCCGCCCGCGCGGCGGACCGGCGTGGCCCCTCTCCGGGGCCGATACGCTGGGCTCATGATCGCCGCTTCACCCCGTCCGGCCACCCCCGTCGCCCTCCGCCGCCTTCACCTCGCGGCGGTCTCGCTGCTCGCCGCGCTCCTGGTCTGCCTGACGGCGTGGGGTTCCCCGACCGCCGCCGCGGAGCCGCCGTCGAACCTGCGGCAGCAGCTCACCGACTCCGCGGGCGTGCTCGGCGGCGACTCCCGCGACGTGGAGAGCCGACTGGCCGAACTGCGCTCCACCGACCAGATCCAGCTGTGGGTGACCTTCGTCGACACCCTCGACGGCATCCCGGTCGAGGAGTGGTCGCGGCAGACCCGGGAGCTCTCCGATCTGGGCGCCTCCGACGCGCTGCTCGTGGTGGCCGTGCAGGACGGCAGGTACTGGTTCGAGTTCGACGACCCGGAGCGCTCCCCCGCCGACGACCAGCGGGCCGCCCAACAGATCGCCGACCGCGACATCGAGCCGCGCCTGGCAGACGACGACTGGGCCGGGGCTGTCATCGGCGCCGCCGACGGACTCGAGCGGCAGGGCTCCGGCTCCGAGGTCTCGCCCTTCGCGATTATCGCGGGGATCGCGGGGATCGTCGTCCTCGTCGTCGTCCTGGTCCTGGTCACCCGCCGACGGCGCGCCGCCCGCACCGCGCGGCAGGCGGAGGACGCCCGCGACATCCCCGGTGACGACACCGCACGGATGTCCGCCCTGCCGATCGACGTGCTCGACGCCCGCGCCCGGGCCGGGCTCGTGGACGCCGACCAGGCCGTGGACGCCTCCGCCACCGCGCTCGAGACCGCGACCGGCGAGTTCGGCGACCTGCGCACCAGGCCCTTCCGGGCCGCACTCGACGCGGCACGCTCGGAGGTCGCCGCCGCGCACGGGCTCGTCCAGCGGCTCGACGACGACATCCCCGAGACACCCGATCAGCGCAGGGCGATGCTGCTCGAGGTGGCCGCCCGCGCCGAACGCGCCGAGCGCGGGCTGGAGGACCAGGCGACGGCGTTCGCGGAGATGCGTGACCTGCTCATCAACGGCGGCGCCTCCGTGGACGCGCTCACGCGCCGCGCGGTGGCCCTGCGCGCCCGGCTTCCCGAGGCCGAGAAGACCATGTCCGACCTCCGCGAGCGGTTCCCGTCCGCGGTGCTCACCTCCATCGCCGACAACCTCTCGCTGGCCGAGCAGCTGCTCGACGCCGCCGAAGCGGAGACCGGCCGCGCCCGCGTCGCGCTGGCCCGGCCGGTCGGCGAGCAGGGTGAGGCCGTGGACGCCATCACCTCCGCCGAGGGCGAACTCGCCCGCGCCGAGAAGCTGGTCGACGGCGTGGACCACGCCGCCGACGACATCGCGACCGCCCGACGGGACCTCGAGCCGCTCGTCGCCGAGGTCGAGGAGGAGCTGGAGATGGCCGCCCGACTGCTCGCCTCCACCGACGTCAGCGACGCGACGAGCCGCGACCTCACCGCTGCCGCCTCCGCCGGTCGTGACGCCGTCGAGGCCGCTCGCCGGGACGGGCAGACCGACCCGTTGGGGACGTTCTCCCGCCTCATCGAGGTGGACCGCGAACTGGACGAGGCACTGGCCGCCGCCGGACACGAGGCCGAGGCCGCCGGCCGCGCACGCGCCGCCCGTCGGGCCGCCCTCACCCGCGCGGCCGGTGCGGTCCGCGAGGCCGACGACTTCATCGGCAGCCGCTTGTACGTGATCGGTCAGGCCGCCCGCACCCGGCTCGCCTCGGCGAAGAACTCCCTCGCCACGGCCGAGGCCACGGTCGGTCCGGCCGCGTTCCCCGCCGCCGACCGGGCGCTCAACCTCGCCCGCGAGGCGCTGCGGCTCGCCCAGGACGACGCCTCACGGCCGCAATACACCGGCCGCTACGGAGGCCCGTACGGCCCCTACGGCCGCGGCGGGCGCGGCGGGCGCGGCGGTTCCGGCACCGGCGCCCTCGTCGGCGGCATGATCGCGGGCGCCCTCATCCAGGGCATGACGCGCGGCCGTGTCCGTATTCGCCGGTGGTGGAGGTGAACGCCTCGCGCCGCTCCGGGGTC
>NZ_JAHBAV010000105.1 GCF_018390595.1 Dietzia massiliensis | reverse complement strand
CGATGCGGATGTGGCGCAGCTGGTAGCGCATCACCTTGCCAAGGTGAGGGTCGCGGGTTCGAATCCCGTCATCCGCTCGGAGGGATCGAGGAGCCAGGACGTCCTCACCAGGCTCGATACCTTTGCGGTGGAGTGGCCGAGTGGTGAGGCAGCGGCCTGCAAAGCCGTCAACACGGGTTCGATTCCCGTCTCCACCTCTACGTCCGGACTCGTCCGGGCGCAGAACCCGCGCGATTAGCTCAGCGGGAGAGCGCTTCCCTGACACGGAAGAGGTCACTGGTTCAATCCCAGTATCGCGCACCACACGAAAGCCCCGGCCCCGGCCGGGGCTTTCGGCGTTGAAGCGCCGGCACTGCGATGCATTTCGGGACTGACCCGCGGGCCCCTGCCGTTGGGCGGATCGCCGCCGTACCGGTACCTGACCGTTCCGCCTATGTGATGTCCGTCGCGGATGATGAGTGCATGATTGCCACGCCTCGACTCCATTACTCGAAGACGGTCGGCCGGGCCGACGTGGCGAGCATGCGCGGCCGCGTCGTCGACTTCCGTCACACCACCGGGGTCCTCGCCGACCTCCGCCGGACCGCCGCCGACTCGTATGAGGTCACACTCGTCCTCGGCGGTGGCGACGACATCGAGCGGTATGTCATCCGCGGGGTACGCGAGGACGAGAGCCTCCATCTGCACGCGTGAACGGTGCCCCTAGGCTGGCCGGGTGACCGCGCGACTCGACGAGGCCGTAGAAGCCGACCTCCGCCCCCTCTCGGAACTGGCCGCCCGTACGTTCCCTCTCGCGTGCCCGCCCGAACTCGACGCGGGGATGATCGGGGCCTTCATCGCCGAGCACCTCAGTGAGGAGGCGTTCAGGACGTACACGGAGTCCTCGGAGCACGCGGTGCTGGTGTGCCGGTCAGACGACGGAGCGATCGTGGGGTACGTACTGCTCGTCGAGGGCACCGCGATGGATCCCGACTGCGCAACGCAGATCGTGCATCGCCCCACGACGGGCATCAGCAAGTTCTACGTCGACCCAGACCACCACGGCGCAGGGATCGCGTCCCGGATGCTCGACGACGTGATAGCGCGGAGCCGACGGTCGGGTGTGCAGAGCGTCTGGTTGGCCACGAACGTCGCGAACGCGCGAGCCCGGAGATTTTACGTCAAGAACGGGTTCGAGCCCCGCGGGAACCGGACTTTTGACGTGGGCGGCGTCGCCAACACCGATGTCGTCTACGAACTGCCTCTCTGAATCGCGCTCTTTCTGAGCCGCGCTGCCGCGGCCGGACGATCCCGGTCCTCGAGCGCTCCTTCGGGATAGGCCGTCCTGGCGATGCCCGGCTGTGGCAACGCCACCTATCTGCCCACGCGCCACCTGTGGGATCCCGTAGGCGTCGCGCTATCGGATAGGTGGCGCGCTATCGGATAGGTGGTGCGTAGGCAGATAGGCGGCGCGGAGGCCGATGGGTGGCGGGTGACGTCGCGGGTCGAGAACCCGGGCGGGTCGGGCGAGTCGCCGTCACCGGGCGCGCCGCGGCGGTGCGGTCGAGAATGAGCCAGGTGCGGCCGGCGCTCAGCCGCCCGCGGCGCTGCCGTCGGGAATGAGCCAGCTGCGGCCGGAGATCAGCCGCCGACGGTCTCGAAGCGGGACAGCGCCAGCAGGCGCGAGGTCGCCCGCAGGTACTTTTTGCGGTACCCGCCGGCGACCATCTCCTCGGTGAAGATCGCGTCCAGCTTGTCGCCCGAGTTCCGCACCGGGATTCCCGCGTCGTAGAGACGGTCCGCGAGCACCACGAGCCGCAGCGCGATCGACTGGTCCGGCAGCGGCTTGACCCCGCTCAGGCACACTCGGTTCACCCCGTCAACCAGGCGGTTGTACTTGGAGGGGTGCAGGGTCGACAGGTGCTGGCACAGCTCGTCGAAGTCATCGAACGTCGCGCCGTCGACCGCCTCGGCGTCCGCCCGCAGGTCCTCGTCTGTCATCGGGTCCGGGGCCGGCGGCAGGTTGCGGTGCCGGTAGTCCGGTCCGTCGACCCGGATGGACTCGAAGATGCCCGACATCTTGCGGATCTCCCGCATGAAGTCCTTGGCCGCGAAGCGCCCCTCCCCCAGCTGCTCGGGCAGGGTGTTGGACGTCGCCGCCACACTGACGCCGGCCGTCGTCAGCTCGGCGAGCAGGCGGGAGACGAGCATGGTGTCGCCCGGGTCGTCGAGCTCGAACTCGTCGATGCACAGCACGGAGTGGCCCGAGAGCTCCTCGACCGCCCGGTTGAAGCCGAGCGCACCCACCACGTGCGTCAGCTCGACGAACGTGCCGAACGCCTTCGGCTCGGGGCAGTTGTGATAGATCGAGGTCAACAGGTGGGTCTTACCCACACCGAACCCACCGTCGAGGTAGATACCGGTGCCCTGGACGGCCTTGGGGCGCCGCCCGAAGAGGCCCTTCTTCGGCGCGCGCCGGGAGTTGACCTCCTCCGCGAACTGCCGACACGCCTTGACCGCGGCGGCCTGCGAGGGCTGCGCCGGATCCGGGATGTAGGAGTCGAAGCTGACGTCGTCGAACATCGACGGCGGCACCATCTGGGCCACGAGCTGGTCGGCGGGGACCACCGGGGTGACGTCAACGAGGCGAGAGACCATACGCAGAGCCTATCGTGGGGGCATCCGACGTCAGAACGGAAGGAGTCCGCGGTGCACACGACACGGCTGACCGTGATCGACGAGGACCCCGCGGGCCTGGACGCCCTCTGGGAGGCGCTGGAGCCGGAGCCCGATCTCGCCCTGCCCCGCATCCGGGCGGTGATGATCTCCACGGTCGACGGCAGCACGACCGTCGACGGACGTAGCGGCGGGCTCGGCACCCCGACCGACAGGCTCGTCTACGACGCCATGCGCGCCCGGGCCGACCTGGTGATGGTGGGCTCCGCCACGGCGCTGACCGAGGGATACGGTCCCGCCACGATCGCCGAGGCCTGGGTGGACCGACGCCCCGGTCCCCCGCCGGTGGTCCTGGTGTTCACCCGGAGCATCCCCGACCGGCTGATCGACCACTGCGCGCCCCTGGGCGACGCCGTCCAGGTCGTCGCCGCACACGGCGTCCCCGGCGACCGCCTGGAGGCCGCCCGCCGACAGGGCGTGACCGTCCACGTGCTGGACCCCGGGCCGCTGCGCGCGGCGGTCCGATCGCTGGCCACCCACTTCGGGGCGTCCGAGGTGGCCCTCGAGGGTGGACCCGGACTCCTCGGCACCTTCCTCCGGGAGGGCGCGGTCGACGAGCTCGTGCTGTCCGTCGCGCCGCAGCTCGTCGTCGGCGGCGACCGCACACCGCTGGCCAGCGGCCCGGGCACCAGCAGGGTGCCGATGCGGATCGCCGCCGCGTTCACCTGCCCCCGCGGCGGGCTCTACACGCGCTGGGTCGTCGACGGGGCGGCCGGGTGAGTCGCGGCGGAGACCACCCGGCTCCCCGGTGCCGCGACCGGTTGACGCGCGCGCTCGGTGCCGTGCTGGCCGCCGTCGCGGTGGCGGCGGCCGCCTGCGCGCCTCTGCCCGCCACGGGCCCGCGGCTGGCCACCGGCGACGGCCCGGGCCGTGACGCCGACGGCGGTACCGGTCGGGAGACAGCGGACCGCCCGGAGTGGCTCGTACCGCGCTCCGACCTCACCTGGACCCCGTGCGCAGGGAACCGCGCCCGCGGGGTCCCCGAGGACGCCACCGTGGAGTGCTCGATGCTCGGGGACACGCCCGTCCTGCGCCTCACGGCGACGGGCACCCCGGACGACGCCGCGCC
>NZ_JAHBAV010000104.1 GCF_018390595.1 Dietzia massiliensis | reverse complement strand
GCCCGGCTCCCCGCCCCCCACCTCCGCCGGCCCGCCCCTCCCCTCCCCCCTCTTGCCCCGTCTCCGCGAAAGGAGGCCCCTGCGATGCCGTTGTCCGCCGCACTGGCCGTGTTCGTCCTGACCTCGTCCGTGTTCCTGCTGGCCTTCGCCGTGTTCTCGGGCCGCGACACCGTCCGCGCGCGCACTGTCGCCAACCTCCGCCGCGGCATCGACGACGGGTTCGCCTCCCAGGTCGACCTGACCGGCGTCGACGACGACGATTCCCGCAGCCGCCTGTACGAGGTCGCCCGCCGCCTGACTCCGGTCGGCACCGTCCGCCGGCTCGAGAAGCTGTCAATCCGCGCGGGGCGGCCCCGCGGCTGGTCCATCCAGCGACTGGTCGTGGCCAAGATCGTCGTCCCGCTCATCGTGGTGCTGCTGGGCCTGGCGCTGCTGCGGACCAACCCGGAGCCACTGCTGCTCATCCTCACCTTGGGGACCGCGGTCGTCTGCTACTTCCTGCCCGAACTCCTCCTACAGAGCCGGGGCCAGGAGCGCAACGACGAGATCGCGCTCGAGCTGGCCGACACCCTCGATCAGATGACGATCGCCGTGGAGGCCGGCCTCGGCTTCGACGCCGCCATGGCCCGCGCCGGCCGCAACGGCACCGGTCCGCTCGCGCAGGAGCTCATCCGCACGCTGCAGGAGATCCAGGTGGGGCAGTTGCGCCGCACCGCCTACGAGCAGCTCGCCCTGCGCACCGACGTGCCCGACCTGCGCCGGTTCATCCGCGCGATCATTCAGGCCGACGCCTACGGCATCTCCGTGGCCGACGTGCTCCGCACCCAGGCGTCCGAGATGCGGCTCAAGCGTCGGCAGCGGGCGGAGGAGAAGGCCCAGCAGGTGCCGGTGAAGGTGATCTTCCCCCTGCTGGTGTGCATCCTGCCCGTACTGTTCATCGTGCTGCTCGGTCCGACCGTCATCAACATGATGGAGGCGTTCTCCTGACGTGACCACCCCTGTCACCGCCCTGATCTGCGCCCTCCTCTGCGGTGGGGCCGCCGCCGCGCTCACCCGGTGGATGCGCCGCCTCATCGAGTCCGACTCGCGTTGGCTGCGCAGCGGACTGCACATTCTCCTCTCCGCGGCGGGTGGCGTCGGCGCGACGGCGCTCGCGACGAACTGGGCCGAGCTGGTGGCGTTCGCCGCACTCGCGGTGGCGTGCGGCCTGCTCATCGCGATCGATCTGGCGGTGTTCCGGCTCCCCGACGCGATCGTGGGGCCGCTGTACCCCGTCCTGTTCGCCGGGCTCGCGGTGTCCGCCTGGCTCACCGACGACTGGGCAGGCCTCGGACGGGCCGCCGCCGCGGCCGTCGCCCTGCTCGCCTTCTACTTCATCCTCGCGCTGATCAATCCGTCCGGCCTCGGGTTGGGTGACGTCAAGCTGTCAGGCGCGCTCGGGGCTTTTCTCGGCTGGCTCGGCTGGCCCGCCGTACTCGCCGGCACCCTCGCGGCGTTCGCCCTCAATGCCATCGTCGCCCTCGTGCTTCTCGCCTCCCGGCGGGTCACCGCCAAGAGCGGCATCGCATTCGGCCCCGCGATGATCCTCGGCGCGGTTCTCGGCGCCGCCTACTGGGCCGTGCGCTCAGCGGCGTTCGTCGGCTAGACGGGCTGACGAGCGGCACCGTCAGCAGCGACCCGGCCGCGTTCCCGCCGCAGCACCGACAGTCGTCGGCCCAGCGCCACGACCACCACGACGACCGAGGCGATCGCCGCGGTCCACACCAGGGCGGCGGACTCGTGCTCGCCCGAAGTGCGGCCGTACGCGACCCAGGCCAGGCCCCACGCGGTGGCCAGCGCCGGCGGGATCCGACCGCCGCTGATGAGCGCGGTGGCCACGCCGACCGCCGCGGCCACCACGATGCCGACGATGCCGAACGGCACGCCGGTCACCACGTCGACGCCCGCGCTCGCGAGCCACGCGAAGGTGTTGGCGAAGAACGCCACCGACACCCAGCCCAGGTACAGCCCGAAGGTGCCGTCGGTGACCACGGCCTCGACCACCCCGCCGATCCGCGGCGCGCCGAGGATGTACAGGACGCGCACGAGCACGGCCAGCAGCAGCACGATCACGATGACCGAACCCAGGATCAGTTCCAGCTGGACCGCCCAGATCCACGCCGCATTGAGCAGTACGGAGGCCAGCGCCCACGGTCGGAGCGCCGCCTGCCGGGCCGAGCGACGGGCGGTCGGGGTGAGCTGCCACAGGGCGTAGGCGGCGAGGCCGATGTAGATGACGCTCCAGATGCTGAACGCCGACCCGGCCGGGGCGACCGGGGTGGCGTCGGCGGACAGGACGCCGCCGGCGGCCTCGGCGATCGGGGTGCCGCCCATCGCGCCGCTGCCGAAGAACGCGGCCACGATCGCGGCGGCGGTGCCCAGCACGGTGATGACCGGCAGTGCCCAGCCGGTCGGCGTCGCGAGAGCGCCCGGACCGGCGGGGTCGGCGGGTCCGCCGGGTTTACCGGGGTGACCGGCGCGTCCGGGGTCGGTGGAGGGGGTATCGGTCGCAGGATTCGTGTGGGACCTCATGTTTCCACCACACCACGTACGCGCCCGCCTCGCAGCCGGTCGCGGGCTCGCCGCGCGGCCCGAACACCCTTTTGATCAGGCGAAAACCGCCGCGGCCAGGCCGGAACGATGATGGTGGATCTGGTCGGCGAGCGTGGTGACGTGCGTCTGGTGCAACACTGTCACGCCCCCTGCCGTGCGGGCCCGCGCCAGCGTCGACAGCGCGAGGCCGGTCCCGCCCAGCCGGTACTCGCCGAGCAGGTCGAGGACGAGGTCCTCGTCGTCGTCCCCGTCGCCCGCCCGGCCGTCGGCGCCGCCTCTCGCCCGGTCGCCCACGCCTGCCTCGCCTCGGCCTCCGGCGCCGGTCACCGACCGGGCGCGCACGCGCCAGTCCTCGGCGCCCTCCATGCACGCGACCACGGCGTCGAGCAGCGCGGCGGCGGGCACGGCGGGCGCGATGATGCTCGCCGTGGCGACCACGTTGGGGACGAAGCCCGCCCGGGCGAGGCCGGGCGCGACGAGGACCACCGCGGTCGTGTCGGTGCGGGGCGGTGCGCCCTCGAGGGCGTCGATGTCGTGCCAGGTGTCATCGGAGGCGACGACGACGAGGCCGGCCGACCCGAGTGCCGGTTCGGTGGCGGGGTGGGGCCGGATCGTCGCGCCGAGGCCGGTCACGTAGTCGTAAAGCGGGGTCACTGGAACTATTTGCCCACGCCGTCTCGATCGACCGCGATTCCGTCCGGCACCGCGCCCTTCGGCCACCACTGCTGCGTCCGATACATGTGGCGACGCACCCGCCAGGGCGGGCCCACGAACAGGTGCTTCGACGCGCGGGTGCCGAGCAGCGACCGTAACTCAGGTCGGTCTCGGAGGGCGAGGATCGCGGTGAGCAGCGCGCTCGGCTCGACCGTGAAGTAATCGGTTTCCAAAAGCAGCCGCGGGGTGTCGACGCTCTCCCATCGCACTCGCACCATCACGCCTGACACGCGCTCGGGCGGGACCACGATCTTCGCCCCGGGCTGGTACCGGTGCAGGTACTTGCGGTATCCGTCGTGATCACGGACGTCGTTGGTGGACTCCGCGTCTCCGAGTTCGTCCCACGCCAGCGTGATCCGACCGATCCCCCGCCAGTAGGTGATCGACTCGGGCGTCATCCTGATCCCGCGGAGCATCTGCCACAGGCAGAGGAGGATGAAAGACGCCCCCGCGACGATCAGCAACGGGCCTGTCAGGGTCGGGTCGTTGATTCCGTTGAGCTCCGTCGACGGCCACCCGATGAGCTCACCGTAGAAGACGCCGCTCGCCGCCATCGACGCGCCTGCGCAGATCAGGAGCACGAGCTCCGCCGAACCGACTCTGGGCAGCACCCAGGTCGCATCCCGGAAGTTCACGACCCGGTTCGGGAGCACATCACGGAACCCCACGCGGATCGGG
>NZ_JAHBAV010000103.1 GCF_018390595.1 Dietzia massiliensis | reverse complement strand
CGCCACCACCCAAACCCGGCCCACCGCCACTGACACCACTCGACGCACCCATCCTGCCGTTCGCGCTCCTGCACGACCTCGACACAGCGATCGCGCGACACACGGGCAACTCCGAGGCCGCAGCATGACCACGCGGGCGACGTCGGCCAGCTCGAGTGGGTCAGATGGGCAGCGTGGTGTCCGAGATGGCGAAGTCGCGCAGCCAGTCGATGAACAGCGCCCACCCGCCGGAGAGCAGCAGCAGACCCACGATGATGAGCATGACGCCGCCGAACACCTGGATAGCCCGGGTGTGCTTCTGCAGCCACCCGACCGTGCGCATCGCCCACGTGGAGCCGAACGCCACCACGATGAACGGCAAGCCGAGGCCCAGGCAGTACGCCACGATGAGCAGGACGCCCCGGGCCGCGTCGACGCCGGTGCCGGCGGCCACCGACAGCGCGGCGGCGAGCGTGGGACCCAGGCACGGGGTCCAGCCGAGGGCGAAGACGGCGCCGAGCATCGGCGCGCCGAGCCACGTCGAGAGCGCCTTGGGTTGCATGCGGGTGTCGCGCTGCAGGGTGGGCACCAGGCCGATGAAGACCAGGCCCATGAGGATGGTCACCACGCCGCCGAGCCGCTGCAGCAGTTCCTGCTGCGGGGCCAGGTACTGCACCGTCCCCAGCACCATGGCGCTGAGCAGCACGAACACCACGGTGAACCCGCCCACAAACAGCAGGGATGCGCCGACCACGCGGGCTCGGGAAGCGCGGCGGGTGCGCCGTTCCTCCACGGTCAGGGTGGCGGTGGCGGCACGCTGCCGTTCTGCGGCGGCCGCGGTGACCGGCGGTCGCTCGGCGCCCACGACGCTGGCCAGGTACGCCAGGTAGCCGGGCACCAGCGGGATCACGCAGGGCGAGGCGAACGACACGAGCCCGGCCAGCAGGCACGCCCCCAGCGCCAGCAGGATCGGGCCACTGGCCACGGTCTGCTGGAAGGTCTCCCCGACGCTCTGGGCCAGCAGGATCACCTCGGGAGTCACACCTGCTCGACCTCCTCGGCCAGGATCCTGTCGACGGTCTCACTCAGCTCGTCGTCGGTGATCTCGGCCAGGTACACGGCGGCCACCCGGTGCTGCTTGTCCAGAATGATCGTTGCCGGCACCACTGACGTCGGGAAGCCGCGCAGGGCGGCGACGGCCGCGTTGCTCGGGTCCCAGATCGACGGGTACGTGATGCCGTTGTCGCGGACGAAGTCGACGGGCTTCTGCCGGTTGGGGTCGCGGAGATTGATGCCGAACACGGTCGCGCCGCGGGGCTCGAATTCCTCCTGCAGGCGCTGCAGGTCGTCGGACTCGGCCCGGCACGGTCCGCACCACTGGCCCCACAGGTTGAGGATCACCACCTCGCCGGCGAAGTCCTCCTGCACGGTGAGTGTGCGGTCCGGGTCGAGCAGGTCGGGGCCGGTGAGCGTGGCGACGGGCTTGCGCTCGGCCGGGGGGTCGTAGTGGATCTCGATCTGCCCGTCGGGGCTGACGAACTCGAACGTCTCCGGGCCCACCACCACGGCGTCGTCGCCGGTGGCGCAGCCGGCGGCGAGCGCGCCGGTCAGCAGCAACGCGCCGAGCGCGGCCTTGGTCTTACGCATGGATCATGCTCCAGTCTGCGACGGGTCGGAGGCGCCCGCCGGTTCGGAATAGACGATGTCCCGCAACGTGGTGCCCTCGAACACCAGCGAGGTGACCGACGCCAGGGAGCACTGCCGGGAGCGCGGGTCGTGCCACAGGCGCCGTCCCTCGAGGAAGCGGCGCGTGGTGTAGACGGGCAGCTGGTGGCTCACCAGGACGGCCTCGTGCCCGCGGGCGGTGTCGAGGGTCGAGTACACGGCGCCGATCATGCGGTGCGCGATCTGCAGGTACGGCTCGCCCCACGACGGCCGCAGCGGGTTGACGAGGATCGGCCAGTACTGCGGGTCCCGGAGAGCGCCACCGGGCCCGCCGACCTTGCGCCCCTCGAAGCGGTTCTCCGCCTCGATGATGTCGGCGTCGATCCCCACCGGAAGCCCGAGGGTCTCGGCGAGCGGGGCGGCGGTCTCCTGGGCGCGCTGCAACGGGGAGGCCACGATCGACACGATGTCGTGCCCCTTCCCCAGGACGCGGGCGACGGTCTCCGCCTGGCTGCGTCCCAACTCGGACAGCCGGAACCCTGGGAGCCGCCCGTAGAGGACACCCTCCGGGTTGTGGACCTCGCCGTGGCGCACGAGGTGCACGATCGTCTGCGTCTCGTTGGCGCGGGCCGACGTGTCACGGGGGGTCGACGACGACGAGGTCGGCTCTCCCGGAACGGCGATCGTCCCCGGCTCGGCGCCATAGGAAGCAGACCCCTCGGGTTGCGTCTCGACGGGCGCCTCCACCGGGGCCGCGGCGGCCGCGGACCCGCCCAACGACGGCGGCGCCGCGGCGGGGGCGGGATGGTCTCCGCGCAGGGGGATCGGCAATGAGGTGGGGCCGGTGGCGGGGACGGCGAGACGTCCCCGGAGCCCGCGGCCGCTGCGGCTCATCGGCCGTCTCCGGGGGCGGTCGCGGCGGCGGCCGCCTCGGCGGCGACGGGCAGGGCGTCGGCGATGTGCTGGAAGTCGTCGTCGGTGAGGGCCGTGGAGACGAACCAGGTCTCGAAGGCGCTCGGCGGGGCGTAGATGCCCCGGTCCAGCAGGGTGTTGAAGAAGGGCGCGTACCGGAAGGTCTCAGCGGCCTTGGCGCCGGCGTAGTCGGTGACCTGCTCCTCGGTGAAGAACACGCTGAGCATGGTGCCCGCCCGCTGGATGGTGTGGGCGACACCGGCGCCGTGCAGTGCGTTGCCGATGAGGGCCTCGAGCCGGTCGGCGTTGGTCTGCAGCGTGTAGTAGCAGGAGTGGTCCGCCAGGCGCAGCGAGGTGAGGCCCGCGGCCACGGCGACGGGGTTCCCGGACAGGGTTCCCGCCTGGTAGACGGGCCCGGCCGGCGCGAGGGCGGCCATGACATCGGCGCGGCCGCCGAATGCGGCGGCGGGCAACCCGCCGGACATGACCTTGCCGAAGGTGGTGAGATCGCCGGCGACGCCCTCGATGCCCCACCAGCCGCGGTCGCCGGCGCGGAAACCGGTCATGACCTCGTCCATCACCAGCAGCGCGCCGCTGGCGGAGCACAGCGCGCGCAGTTCCTCGTTGAATCCGGGCAGCGGCGGGACCGTGCCCATGTTGCCGGCGGCGGCCTCGGTGATCACGCAGGCGATCTCGTCCCCGTGGTTTGCGAACGTTATGCGCACGGCCTCGATGTCGTTGTACGGCAGCACGATCGTGTCGTGGGCGGTCGCGCCGGTCACGCCGGGCGAGTCCGGCAGGGCGAAGGTGGCCAGGCCGGAGCCCGCGTCGGCGAGGAGGGCGTCGACGTGGCCGTGGTAGCAGCCGGAGAACTTGACGACCTTCGAACGGCCGGTGAAACCGCGGGCCAGGCGCACGGCGCTCATGGTGGCCTCGGTGCCGGAGTTGACGAGCCGCACCTCTTCGACCGAGGTGCGGGCGATGATCTCGCGCGCCAGGTCGACCTCGCCCTCCGTGGGGGTGCCGAAGCTGAGGCCGCGGGTCGCGGCGTCGCGGACGGCGTCGACGATCTCGGGGTGGGCGTGCCCGTGGATCATGGGGCCCCACGAGCAGACGAGGTCGATGTAGGTGTTGCCGTCGACGTCCGTCATGCGAGAACCCCGCGCTTCGCGGATGAAGCGCGGGGTTCCGCCGACGGAGTTGAAGGCGCGCACCGGGGAGTTCACTCCCCCGGGGATCAGCTCGCGGGCCTCGGCGAAGAGCTCGGCCGATCGGGCGGTCCCGGACATGCCGGACGGGGTCGGGAAGGCATCACTCGCAGACGTCACTCCCCCAGTGTCTCAAAGTCCGGCCGCGAGTACCCCCTCGTGGTGTCAGACCTGCGGCTGCGCGGGCGGGGCGGGCGGCGCGAAGGGGGCGAACAGCGACCTGGCGGCGGCATCGACCTGCCCGGCGAGGTCCTGCACCGCCTTCTCCGCCTGCTGCTGCAGCTGCTGCGGGCTGGGCAGCGGCGCGGGCGGGAAGCCCCCGCGGGGGGGGGCCGCCCCCCGGGCCCGGGCGCGGGGGG
>NZ_JAHBAV010000102.1 GCF_018390595.1 Dietzia massiliensis | reverse complement strand
GATCCGGGCGTGGGTGGGGCTGCGGGACTCGCCTCACGGCGGGGACCTCGCAGCTGCACACCGACTCCTGGGGGATCGTGACCCGCGGCTCTCGCGGGACGGGCGCGACGACCGGGGCGTCGCGTCCAAACCCGACCCATCGTGCCGCCGCGAGGTCACGGGACCCCGCCGGAAGCATCACATTCCGGTCACGAATTCGTGGGCGGCCGCGAGGAACCGATCGTTCTCATCCCGGTCGCCGATCGTCACCCGCACCCCGTCGCCGGCGAAACACCGCGTCACGACGCGGTGGTCGCGGCAGTGGGCGTCGAAGTCGGACGCGGCCTCCGCGAGCGGGAGCCAGACGAAGTTGGCCTGGGTGTCCGGGACCGCGTGGCCCATGTCGAGCAGCGCGTCGCGCACCCGCGAACGCTCGGCGACGACCGCGTCGGTGCGCGCCCGCAGTTCGTCCCCGGCCTCCAGGCAGGCGATCGCCGCGGACTGGGCCAGCGAACTCACGGAGAACGGCACGACCATCTTCGCCACCGGCACCACCAGGTCGACGGGCCCGACGAGGTAGCCGACGCGCAGGCCGGCGAGCCCGTACGCCTTGGAGAAGGTGCGCAAGGAGACCACATTGCGACGGGCCATCACCTCCGCGACACCGTCCACCTTGTCGTCGTCGTCGCCCCTCACGTACTCCACATAGGCCTCGTCCAGCGCCACGGTGACCCGCTCCGGGACACGGTCCAGGAACGCGCGCAGGTCCGCGCGCGGAACGGCCGGCCCCGTGGGGTTGTTGGGGGTGCAGACGAAGATCAGGCGCGTCCGGTCGGTGACGGCCCCCGCGATCGCGTCGAGGTCCAACGACCCGTCGGCGCGGTTCGGGATGGACACGGGCACGGCGTGGGCGATGCGGGAGATGATCGGGTACGCCTCGAAGGAGCGCCAGCCGAAGATCACCTCGTCGCCCGGGGCGCACACCGCCTGGACCAGCTGCTGGCACAGGGCCACCGAGCCGCAGCCGGCGGTGACGTTCTCGGCGCCCACGTCCAGGAAGTCCGCCAGGCGCTCCACGAGTGCCCGGGAGGTGATGTCCGGGTACCGGTTGGCCGCCGCCGCGGCGTCGGCGATCGCCGCGGCCACGCTCGCCAGCGGGCCGGCGGTGGTCTCGTTGGACGCGAGCTTCACGGCGCCGGGCACGGACGCACCGGGCACGTAGGCGGGGATCGCGTCGAGGTCACTGCGCACGTCGGGGGACATGTCTACAGAGTAGGACCAGCAGCTCCCGGCCCGGTGTCCGGCCGTTTTGCGAACCGGCGGGGCGTGTGTGTACTGTAAAGCCTCGTTGGCTCGCAGAGCCTCCAGGAGGCGTGCCAGAGCGGCCGAATGGGACTCACTGCTAATGAGTTGTCCTCCTAAAAGGGGACCGGAGGTTCAAATCCTCTCGCCTCCGCCATGCCGGAAGCCCGGGAGACCGGACATCTGGCACGACAGAAGAATATGAGTATGCGCCCGTAGCTCAATGGATAGAGCACTTGACTACGGATCAAGAGGTTAGGGGTTCGAGTCCCTTCGGGCGCACAAGTGCAGGAGACCCCGCCACCGGCAGAGATGCAGGAGGCGGGGTCTTCTCGTCGGCCTCGGTTCGCGATGCCGACGCCTCGCTCGAACGCGCCGCGGGGCTGTCGCTCGCAGACGGCGGAGTGTCAGCCGCCGGTTCCCGGACCCCAGTGGATCGCGGTGAATGCGGCTTCGTACTGCGCGCGGTCGAACAGGAACGGCCCGATCGGCAGCGGACCCCACTCGTGCGTCGCGCTGCGGAACACCGACCAGGCGACGTCTCGGTGTCCGACGTTGACCCGGGCGGTGAGGGGGTGGAAGTCCCACTCGCCGCAATCGCAACCCAGCAAGGCCGTCGCGCCCGGATCCGCCAAGTAGTCGACCGGGGATCCCAGATAGTGCTGCGGCCCGCGAACGTCGTGCACAGCCATCGGAAGGTACTCGTTCGGGTCGTCGGGGTTCCCCGCCGATCGCCGGGCCGCCGTCTCGGCGGGCAGGACCAGGTCGAGCAACCGGCGACCGTCGACATACAAATCCACCGAGGGGATGGGCGGGCACGACAGGTGTTCGATCACCACGTCGACGGGTCGCACCGTGAGGATGTTCATGCTCCGAGGGTAGGCGGCCCGGGCCGACGTCAGCGGTCTGCGGCCCGCCGGAACGTCCGCAGGGTCTCGACCTGGTCCCACACCACGATCACCCAGATCGCCGCGACCAGCCCCCAGCGGATGGCGGTGGCCGGGCCGCCGTCGCCGTCCGCGGGGACGAGGTCCGGGTGCAGCACGGTCTGCTGGCTCAAAACGAGGGCGGTGAGGAACACGCCGAACACGATGTCGGTGGCCATCTCCAGGGCCAGACGGCCGCGCGACCGTCCCGGCCGCGCCAGGCGCCACACCTGGATGAGCGCGAGCACGCCGATCAGGGCCAGGTAGCTCACGACCCAGCCGGTCGGGATGTCCGGGTTGATCAGCGGCTCGCCCCCGTTGAGGTGGCCGATGTAGAGGAACGTCGACGGGATGAACGGCACACCGGACAGGAGGGCGAGCATCACGAGCGAGACGATCGCGTCGGCACGCGTGTCGGTTCCGCTGCCCGGGCGGTCGAGATCGTTCGGATCCCAGGTCGGCGTCCGCGCCAGTGCGTTGCTCGCGCCCTCCGGGGTGGTCCGCTCGATGATCACCACCACGAGCGTCCACGCCGCGAAGGTCCAGAGGAGGGCGGCGGACACGGAGGTGACGAGCTGGGCGATGAGGTCGCCGAGCTGGGGGACAGGCGTCGTGGAGACGTAGAGGATGCCGCCGGCCACCGCGGCGATCGTGCCGACGACGGGCACGAGCCACCGCAGCACGCGAGACCATACGGGGTAGACGTCGGGTCCGACGAGGTACTGACGCACGCCCGAATACCGACGCGCGAGCTGCACGGGGTCGCCCAGGCGACGCAGGACCGTGTGCTCGGCGGTGGCGGGATCGATCCGGCCGTCGGGGCCGGTGCCGGTGTCGGTGCCGGCGTCGAGCTCGGCGGCGATCATGTCGTCGATGGTCGCGGCGATCTCCTCCGAGATGTCGCCGCGCTGGCCCTCGGGGAGGTGACGGACCACCTCGGAGATGTAGCGACCGGTGAGTCGGGGCATCACGCATCCGCCTTCCGCAGATCGTCGTAGCCGGCGCCCAGCGCCAGCCATTCGGTGTGCAGCCGCTCGGCGGTCTCGGTGCCGAGTGCGGTGGTCTCGTAGTACTTGCGGGGCCGGGGGTCGTCGGTGCGCCAGGTCGACGTGAGCAGGCCCTGGCCCTCCAGGCGGCGCAGCAGCGGGTAGAGGGTGTTGGCCTCGGTGACGATGCCGGCGTCGGCCAGCGTGGTGAGCAGTCCGTACCCGTACTTCGGCGTCCGGCACGCGATGAGGCTCGCCAGCACCACGGATCCCCGCCGGATCTCCTGGAGGTGGGTGCCCTGTACCGCGCCGGCCGCGTCATCCATGTGCCACACCATAGTGTGTGTCGCACACTATGTAAATGACGCACACCGTGGCCGCCGCGTGGGGTCGCCCGGGCGCGGGGCTGTGTCGCCCCCCCAGGGGAATATGACGGGGACGACGACAAGGTCATCGCTCGCCTACGTGCGCAACTGGGCGGAGCGCGCGCGGATCAGTTGCATTCGAACTCTTGTGCGCTCGGCGTGGCGCCGGTATGATCGAACTATCGTTCGACATTGGTGGTCATCGTTCGGTGTGGCGCTCGGCGAGGGGGAGGGGTTGGTGACGACGGCGAGGACGTTGTTCGCGGTCCCTGAGGGTCTGGGCGCGTTGGACATGGCGGCGGTCAGTGAGGCGGCTCGCGCGGCGACGCTGGCGCAGAACCGAGCTGGTGCGACGCGGTTGGAGGCCGCGTATGTGCTGGTCGCGCAGTTCACCCGCGCGGCGCAGACCGAGGACGAGCAGGGGCCTGCGGGGTCGGGTCGGCCGGGGTATGCGCGGTTGGCGCCGGCGGCGCGGGCGCGTGATCATCTGGTGGCGGCGTGTCAGTTGACGTGTTGGCATGCCGAGCGGCTGGTCACCGCGGGCGTGCAGATCCACACCCGCCTGTCCCGCCTTGCGTCGGTGGTGGCGCGGGGGGTGATGCCGGAGCAGATGGCGGT
>NZ_JAHBAV010000101.1 GCF_018390595.1 Dietzia massiliensis | reverse complement strand
TCCGGTCAGCTCCAGAATCGGATCAATGCACTCTGATTCCGGAAGGGCCGCTAAAGTCACGACGACTTACACGCCCAACACCTATGAATCGACTTAAAACGTCAGCATTGCAAACATTTCCATCGAACGTTTTCAAAAGTAGTGTGTGCGGACTGTGAATTGTTTGTGCATAATGTCCTCGAAAGACGGATAGCCGGAGCAGGGAGAAGAAGCGCATGGCACAACAGTTCCAGGTTCAGTACATCGACGACCTCGACGGAACGGATCTCGGCACAGAGGCCAATTCCATTTCGTTCGCGTTCGACGGCAAGGAATACACGATCGACCTCAGTGATGAGAACGCCGAGAAGTTCCGTGAGGTCATGGCGCCGTACGTCGAGAACGGCCACCGCGTGACATCGAACAAGGCTAAGCCAGCACGCCGGACGGCGGGCAAGACGTCCTCGTCGGGGGAGACCAAGGCCATTCGTGAATGGGCGCGGAACAACGGATACGAGGTCTCCGACCGCGGCCGAATTCCCGCCGACATCATGGACGCGTACGCCGCGGCCAACTGATCGCCGTGAGCAGAGCGCGGCCGCCCGGACGGGCGGGCAATGGGCTCTGTTGACGAGAACTGAATCACACCTCCGAATTGGACGCTTCTCGTAAGAACTGTCTTCTCTCCGGCGAGAAAGGGACCTACAGCCCACGCGGGGTGTAGGTCCTTTTCCTCTTGCGTGCCTCGCGCCGCGGTCGGTCAAATCGTCGCGTATTCCACTCCGGGTCTCAGAGTTGCTCGACCGGCGCGTCCAGATGGGGCAGTATCCCCGCGACGAGACCGGCGCGGATGCCCGCGTAATTCGGCCCGCGCAGCGAGGCCAGTTCCGCGGCCACGGCGACGGCCCGGTCGAGGACCGACTCGGCGTCGACGGTCTCGTGCGCGATCCTGGCCGAGACGGCTTCGGCGGCGGTGTAGCGGTGGGCGGTGAGCATCGCGGTGGCCGCCACCGGATGGCCGAGGCGGGTCGTCACGAGCGCGTTCATGCCCGCCGGGAACGGCATCCCCAGCCTCGCCTCGGGGAGGTTCCAAAAGCCGCGGTCCGACCGCATCACCCGGTGGTCGTGGCTCACCGCGAACATCGCCCCGGCGCCGAACGCGTGACCGTTGACCGCCGCCACCGTCGGCAGCTCCAGCCGCAGCACCCGGGCGAACAGTCGCTGCACCCGCGTCACGTACGCGGGCAGCCCCGGGGGGTCCGAGGCGACGACCCCCAGATCGAGCCCGTTGGAGTAGAACCGCCCGGCGCCCGTGGTGACGAGCGCGGCCGGGCCCTCCGAGGCCTCGACCTCGTCGAGCGCGGCGTCGAGCGAGTCGAGGAGGTCCGGGGAGAAGACGTTCTCGGGATTGCCGGCCTCTTCTGTCGGCTCCGTGGTGGTCGGCTCGGGGTCCATCAGCTCAGAGAATCGCAGGACGAAGACGCTGTCATGACGGCTCACAGTGGTCATGACCCCAGCCTATGCCGACCCGGCGGGCGCGCGGGTAACGCTGTCTCAGCAGGGGCGGACCCGGTGTGACGGCACTGTCGCGACGCCCGTATCACGGTGTCCCGCCGACACGCCACGCCGGTATGACGGTGAACTCGTCGTCGTCGTCGTACCCTGCCGGGGTGACCCCTACCTCGACGCGTGCCTCCACCCACGCCCAGTACGACGACTCGCTGCGGCGGGGGATCCTCGACGAGGCCACCCGGCGGCTCCGCGACGCGCCCCCCGAGACGCTCGGACTGCGGCCGCTGGCCGCCTCCCAGGGCACCTCCACCACGGCCATCTACACGATGTTCGGCGGCAAGGCCGGACTGCTCGCCGCGGTCGCGTACGAGGCCGACAGTCAGCTCGCCGCCGCCCTGCGTGACGCCCTGCGGCACGACAGCGTCGAGGGCGACGTCCGGTCCCTGTGCCGCGCGTACCGCCTGTGGGCGCTCGAGAACCAGGGCCTCTACGGCCTCGTCGTGGGCGAGCCCGCGCGGTCGCCGCGGGCCGGGACCGAGCGCGGCGCTGGTGACCCCGACGAGCCGCTGTGGCGCGAGCCGCTGCTCGAGGTGGTGGACGCGGCGGTCGACGAGGGCGTCTTCCGGGCCGCCGACGTGCACGAGGCCGCGACCGCCATCTGGGCGTCGCTGCACGGCGTGGTCTCGCTGGAGCTGAGCGTGTGGCGCTCCTCGCCCAGCGCCGAGCAGTACTTCGAGACGCAGCTCGCGGCGATCCTGCGGTCGTGGGCGGGCGGCTCGGCGGGGACGGCGCGCACGCTCGGCGCGACCGGCACGGACGGCGTGGCCCGATGAGCGAGCGCGCGTTCTTCACCCTCGACGACTCGGGCGCCTACATCCCCACGATCTTCGCGCGCAGCGCGTGGTCGGACAGCATGGTCAACGGCCCCGCCGTGGTGGCGGCGGCCGCGCGCGCCCTGGAGCTCGAGCACGGCGCCGACGGCTTCCATCCGGCGCGCCTGACCGTGGATCTGTTCGCGCCGGTCCGCAACGAGCCGCTCGTCGCGCGCACCTCGGAGATCCGCGCCGGGAACCGCATCCGCGTGGCCGACGTCGAGTTGACGCAGGGCGACAAGGCCGTCGCCCGCGCCACGCTCGTCCAGCTGCGCCGCGGCGAGCAGCCGCCGGGCCGGATCTGGCGGTCGGGGCGGGTCGTCGAGCCCCCGACGGGGGCCGCGGACGAGCCCGACAAGCCCGGCTCCAACGTCTTTTTCGGCAGTGGCGAGAACCCGGTCACGTGGGACCGTGACATGGGCCTGCACCAGAATGACCAGCGGAAACGCTTCTGGCAGCAGCCGCTCGACACCATCACCGGTGAGGACTCCACGCCGTTCCAGCGCGCGGTGACGCTGGCCGAGTCGACGAGCCTCATGACGCACTGGGGCGACGAGGGGATCGGCTTCATCAACGCCGACCTCACCGTGGCGCTGGCGCGCCTGCCGCGCTCGCGTGACCTGGGGATCGAGGCCGACGAGCACATCAGCGCCGAGGGCGTCGCGGTGGGCACGGCCTCGCTGTTCGACCGGGACGGCGTGTTCGCCACCGGCACCGTCGTGGCCGTGTCCAACGCGGGGCGGCAGATCGACTTCACGCGGCGCGGGCCGGGCGGCGACTCGGAGGACCGCGGCTCGCTCGGCGGTTCGGAGAGGGCGAGGCGGGTATGACTGACGGCCCCGATTCCGGCTCCGCCTCCCGCCTCACCCACGCGCGGATGCTCGACGCGCTCGAGGCGCAGGTCGGGCTGGTGCGGTTCGCACTGGCGGGGGACGGGTCGGCTGGCTCGGGGTCAGGTGGCTCGGGGTCGGGTGCTGCGGACGTCGCCGCCGCCGTGCCCTCGTGCCCCGACTGGACCGTCCGCGATCTCGTCGCGCACCTGGGCACCGTCAACTGGTGGGCCGGTCAGACGGTCCGCGACGCGACGCCCGACGCCCGGACCCGCGGCATGAGCGCGGTGCAGCGCTCGGCGCCGCCGGCCACGGACGGCGCGGCCGCGCTCGCCGACTGGTACGCGCGGATCGCCGACGAGATGCTCCGGACCCTCACCGACACCGCCCCCGACGCGCCCGCCTGGACCTTCTCCGGCGCCGGCCGCGCCGACTTCTGGCTCCGGCGGCAGCTGCACGAGACCACGATCCACCGCTGGGACGTCGAGGTCACACTGCACGGCGCGGCCGCGACGACGCCGGTGTCGGAGGACGTGGCCGTCGACGGCATCGACGAGTTCTGCACGGTGATGCGCCCGCACTTCGCCGGTCGCGTGCCCGCGCTGCCGCTGACGATCCGCCTGCGCGCCGTGCCCCACGCGGCCTCGGACGGCGTTGCGGCGGGCGGCCTCGCGGCGGGCGCCGAGCCGGTCGGTGCGGGCGCGCTGGGCGCGCTCGAGTGGGAACTGCCGGGGCCGCCGGACGGCGGGGAGATCGAGGTGGCCGGCCCGCCGGAGACCCTCGCCCTGATGCTGTGGGGGCGCGTGCGCTCAGGCGCCGCGGACCTGGAGGTCACCGGCGACCGCGACGGCCTCGACGCCGCCCTGGAGGCCGGGCTGTCCGCGTGAGCGGGCCGACGGCGTGAGGTTCCCCGCCGCGGTGGCGTGGGTCGCGCTCGGCGGCGCGATCGGGACGTCCGCGCGCGTCGCCGTGACCGAGGCGTTCGCGCCGGCGCTCGCCGCGACCCTCGCCGTCAACGTCCTCGGCGCGTTCCTGTTGGGCGCGCTGCTCACCGCCCT
>NZ_JAHBAV010000100.1 GCF_018390595.1 Dietzia massiliensis | reverse complement strand
GCCCCCGTGGCCCCCGTGGCCCCCTTGGCCGCCAAGGGTGTCCTCGTTCTGTGTGGCGGCGGCGGTGCCCGTCGCGGGAGTGGATGTGGTGGTTGCCGGGATGGACGCGGCCGAGGTGTCCTCGGTGTTGTCGGTACAGGCCGATAGTGCCAGCGTGGCGGCGATGAGGGTGGCGGGGATCAGCATGGGGGTGCGGGTCATGGTGGTGAAGCGCCTTTCGGGTTGGTGAGCAAACTGGTGGTCAGGCCAGGTAAGACAGGGTGGTCATCATTCCGGCCTCCATGTGGTAGGCGTTGTGGCAGTGAAGGGCCCACTGGCCGGGGTGGTCGGTGTCGAATTCGATCTCAGCGGTGCGCATGGGTCAGAGCGTGACGGTGTCTTTGCGGAGCCCGCTATCGGCGAGGGCGAAGGTGTGACCGTGCAGATGCATCGGGTGGGCCATGTCGGACATGTTGCGCAGCCGTATCCGAACCCGCTGACCGCGGGAGACCTCCAGCGGTGTGGTGTCGGGATGAGCCTGCCCGTTGAGGGTCCAGCGATAGGGCATCATGCTGCCGCCCAGGTCGACGCTGAGATAACGGTCATGACCCTGGTCTGTCAGGCGCGATGCCGGCGCCGGGCTCAGGTCTGCCGGAAGCAGCACTCGGCGGTCGAGTTCGATGGGACGGGGATCGTCGGGCAGATCGCCGGAACCGGTGCGCACGATAGCGAAGGCGTGGCCGTTCTTGCCTTCAGCCTCGGCGAAGATCGGGAAGGCTCCGTCGGCCAAGGTGACCAGGACGTCGACTCGCTCGCCCATCGCGAGCAGGATCGATTCTGTCTGGTGCGGTGCGGTGGGAAAGCCGTCGGTGTGGGTGACGGTCATCGTGTGCCCGCCGACGGCGACACGGAAGAACGTGTCGGCCCCGGCGTTGATGAACCGGATCCGCGCCCGCTGCCCCGGTCTGGCGATCCACCGGACCGGGTCGGCGGGAATCTTCCCATTGAGCAGAAAGTGCGGGTAACTGACGTCGCCGGCAGCGCCGAGCAACCGGGAGATGATGCTTTGATGGCCTGGACCGTCGTGCATTCGGCCGTGGCCCGGGGCGCGACCGTGAGGCCCCGGAGTGTCGATGCCCAATGCGCGGGCCGCGTCGTCTGGGGTGCCGTCGATGCCGTCGAGCCAGTCATCGACGACGACCACCCATTCATGGTCGAAGTCCCCTGGCTCGGCCGGGTCGTCGACGATCAGCGGGCCGTACAGACCCCGGTCGAGCTGCAGCCCAGAATGCGAGTGGTACCAGTGGGTACCGGCATCCGGAACGGTGAACTCGTAGGTGAATCGGTCACCTGGCTCGATCGCCTCTTGTGTCAGGCCTGGCGCGCCGTCCATGTCGTTGCGCAGGGCGATGCCATGCCAGTGCACGCTGGTCGGTTCGTCGAGCTGGTTATCGACCTCCACGCGCAGCAGGTCTCCGGCCCCGGCCCGCAGGGCAGGCCCCGGTACGGTAGGACCGTAGGCCCAGGTGGCGACCACGATCCCACCCAGGTCTACCTCCGCCGGACGAGGGGACAGGCGGGCGTCGACGATGCGCTGACCTGCACGCTGGCGCTGCGCCTCGACATCGCCCACTACTGGGTCCGATGCCGTCACCGGCACCCCCGAGGGGCCGGACTGTCCACACGCGCCCAACGCCCCGGCACCAGCGAGAGCCGACCCGAGGAGAAATGCTCTCCGCGACATCCCGGTCACTGTTGCGACTCCGCCGACGGATCACCGAACAGCGCGGTGACCAGCAGCATCGTCGAGGCCCACAGGGCGGCCACGACGACGGCGCCGAGCGCCAGCCCGCCCCATCCGACCACGTTATACCTCCCGCGTCTGACTCCAGTGGCCATCGTGACCGTGCATCCCGCCGGCTTCAATGGAGATCGTGTGAAGATTCGATCAAGCCCCCACCGCAGTGACGGGTCATCAGTCGGGGAGGCGAAAATGACGGGCATGCCCTTTGCCGATGAACGCGGTGACCGTCGTCCGCGCCGCGCCGATCCCCCAGCGCTGCGGGCGATGGTGGTCGACGACGAGGAGCCCCTGGCCGATCTGGTGGGGTCGTATCTCGAGCGCGACGGCTTCGACGTCACGATCACCGGTGACGGCCAGGATGCTGTGGACCTGGCCTGCCGCATCGCCCCGGACGTAATCGTTCTCGACCTGGGACTCCCCGGGCTGGACGGGATCGAGGTCTGCCGACAGGTCAGAACCCACAGTGACGCGTACATCGTCATGCTCACCGCCCGGACCGAAGAGGTCGACACCCTGATCGGACTGTCTGTGGGCGCAGACGACTACATGACCAAACCGTTCAGCCCTCGAGTGCTCTCGGCCCGGATTCAGGCGATGATGCGCAGACCACGGCAGGGCACTGCCAAGGGCGGCGGAAAGGCATCACCCCGAGTGCACTCGATCGGCCGGCTGACCATCGACACCGCCGGGCGAGAGGTCGCCGTCGGTGGTACCGCCATCGAGCTGACCCGCACCGAGTTCGACATCCTCGTCGCCTTGGCCCGCGACCCCGGGATCGTCGTGACCCGCGCACAGTTGATGGCCGCCGTGTGGGGACCGAACTGGGTGGGCGATGACCACCTGGTCGACGTCCACATCGGCCACCTGCGTCGCAAGCTCGGCGACGACGCGGCTGTGGGCCGCTACGTCCGCACGGTCCGAGGGGTCGGCTACCGCATGGGACCATGCCAATGAGGTCCACCTCGCCACCAACACCGGCCACGCCCGACACCCGCCCCCGTCGTCGCGCGGCCGGAGTCAGCTTCGGCACCCGCCTGCTGTTGGCGATGACCAGCGTGGTCGTCGGAAGCACGGCCAGCGCGTGGCTCGTTGCCTCTGCACTGGCCCCGGGCATCTTTCACGACCACCTCGGTCAAGCCGGCATCGACCACAACTCCAGCCAAGCCGCCCACGTCGAGGAAGCATTCACCGTCGCGATCATCCTGGCCTGGGGATTCGCGGTGGGCATCGCCCTGCTGCTGGCACTGGCAGCGACCTGGTACCTCACCCGCCGAGTCCAACGCTCGGTCACCATCGTCACCACCACCACCGCCGACATCGCCCAAGGGCACTACGCGACTCGGATGACAAGCCCGAAGCTCGGCCGAGAGTTTGACGACTTGGCCACCAGCGTCAACGAACTCGCCCGACGTCTGGATGCCACCGACGTCACCAGACGACGAATGCTCGCCGACCTCGGTCATGAGATGCGCACCCCGCTGGCCACCATCGACTCCTACCTCGAAGCCATCGACGACGGCGTGCGCAGCTTCGACGACACCACCAGACAGGTGCTGTGGGCGGCCACCAGACGTCTTGAACGCCTCGCCGCGGACATCGTCGCCGTCTCCGACGCGGAAGAACACCTCACCCGACTACACCCGGCCCCGACCACGACAGACGCGCTCGTAGCGACTGCCGCAAAGGCAGCACGCGAACGCTACCTCGACAAAGGCGTGCACCTGCATCTAGGTGAGATCGACCCGGTCGCGGTCACCGTCGATGCCGACCGCATCGGACAGGCTCTGGCCAACCTTCTCGACAACGCGCTGCGCCACACCCCACCCGGCGGGACCGTCACCCTCGGCAGCCACCGCCCGGGCCCGGCAACGGCGGCCATCACCGTCTCCGACACAGGAGACGGAATCGCCACCGAGCACCTCGATCACCTCTTCGACCGCTTCTACCGCGCCGACCCCGCCCGAGGCCGAACCGCTGGCGGCAGCGGAATCGGCCTCGCGATCACCCGGGCACTCGTCGACGCACACGGAGGACGCATCCGCGTCATCAGTCACGGCCCGGGCCACGGCGCCCAATTCACCCTCGACCTACCCGCCGGCTGAGGCGCGCATGAACAGCGAACAGCAGAGCATGACTATCTGCCGGGCCGAAAAGCCCCACGCCGCGACTGCATGTCATAACGCCTGGTTACCCGAACTGGACAGACCGGACTTGTGTGGGCGCACGGACAGTAGCTGCAGGTTTAACGAAACTGGCGGAGGCGGGCGCCGCGTTTCCAGGTGGACTGCGACTCATTGAGAGCTGGCGGGAGGAGGCCCGCACGCAAGTCGAGGTCCGAACCGGGGCGCGCGCCGCTTCCGCTTGCACCCGGACGCGCCAGGGTCCACTGCGTGAGGCCGTGGGGCTGCAGGCTCGGGGTTTCGGCCCTGGGGCGGGCCGGTCCTGGGTGTCGACGCCCGGAAAGGCGTGCTGACCAGGCGATTAGTACTTTCGTTGCGGCTCGTGTAACTTTATCGGAGCCGCCA